>JAFRZW010000001.1 GCA_017442365.1 Rikenellaceae bacterium
CACACCTTATCTTGTAGAGTTCTTCAATAGCCGCTTTGAGGATACAGGCAAGAAAATAAATGAAGAAGCAGCCAACCTGATTGTTGAACTTGTCGATAATCACCCTTACTACGCACAGCAGTTGGCACAGCAGTCGTGGTTAAGAACAAAGGATATCTGTACGGTTGAAATAGTGCGTGAGGCACACGCTGCATTGGTAGAGCAGTTGAGTTTGTTGTTTGTAACGATTACCGAGACTTTGACAACGCAACAACTGAACTACCTTAAGGCACTTATTGCAGGCGAAAAGGCAATCTGTTCTACCGATGTGATGCACCGCTACCAAATATCATCTCCGACATCTGTAGCTCGCTCAAAAGCAGCTCTTATCAAGAATGATATTTTGGATAACAAAGCAGGAGAAATCTCGTTCCAAGACCCGATTTATGCCTACTGGTTGAAGACTGAATATTTTGCAAAGTAAAGTATTATAATGCTTATTAGTCAATAAAAATCATTGCTAATTATTGCTGATTTTCTGTTGAAATCGCATGTATAAACAATCATACCAAGAACGCTTGCATCGTTTCCGAAGAAGTAATAAATAGTAAAAATAGTTTGTCATTACCGAATAATATCAAATTTAAATAGAATAATATGAAACGAGATAATATAATGTCAGAAACGATAAAGCGAGTGTATGACGAAATGGTTAAAAAGGATTATTTCTCTTTTGAAGGAAAACTCAAAGCCGGAATTTTTATTGATCCAGGACTCGGTTCTGCTCAAGCACAGAAAATAAATTCATTTATTCATGGCTATGATGGCAATAATGATGATCGTATTATTTCTGTATCAGATATATTTTGTCAAAAGATTTGGATTACATGTTTCATCTGCGCAAATCTTCTGACTGAAGCAGGGTTATTTAAACAGGAGTCTCACAACAAGATTGCTTTATCAGGAGAATATAATCTAACCGGAGAAATTAAGACTGTAGTTTTAGCTGAATGCCGTGAATTCTTACAAACTAAATTATCTTTACTTAGAGAAAACGAAAAAGGAAACAATATATCCGAAAAGTTAATTAATGATATCCTAGATATGCAAGGATGCAAAATTAGAAACTGCAATTTAAAGATATATGTTGCTATGTGGATAACGGAGTATGCAATTAGAATGCTTCTGCTTCATGAATATTCTCACATAATTAACAACGACAAAGAACAGGAGACGCAATATACACAAATAGAACAAGAAAAACGTGCAGATATAGATGCTTATAATACATTAGTAAAAAAAGAAGATAATATTGTTTCACATTTAGGGGCATTATGCCTACAATCATCAGGATTATTTCTAAATCATAGTTTAGATGGATATTACTCCCACCCTGATAGAAATGTTAGGATTGAATATATATATAATCTTCTTCCAAAATGTGAGATTTTTAAAGATTGTTTAGAAATATTCATTTCCCTATGGGCGCATGTCAATAATCAGGAGGAGTCATTCCTGCAATTAGCTCAAAACATGAGTCCAGAGAACTTATTTGGTTATCTTGAAACAAAAAGAAAGGAGCAAATTAATCAAATAATAGAAGAAGGACAAAAGCATTTCATTAACAATCGAAATACAACAAAATAGACGACTTGTATTTAGCTGACATCAGTTGGCGATAATACACGAGAAAAATCGTACCTTTGCATTAGAAATCATTTGGAACGCAAATGCGGTAAGAGGCTGAATACGAATCACTTCAATTTGGTTTCTACCGAAACTTGAAAATGAGTTTGAAAAGCGCGGTACAACACGTATATCGAAATCGCTGATTTTCAACACGATGAATTTGTGAGTATTTTCCGTGTCATTGTAAAAATGCGAGTTGTACCGATTAAAAGGCTAAAAACGCTTTCAATCAATAGTGTAAATGTGTTGCATCGGCAAGTGAAACGTGATAAATAGTGACAACAAAATATTATCAAAGGTACTCAAAATGAGAACCTTTGTTGTTTCTACGATAAAGACTTTTAGTCAGTGGTTCTACTCTTTTTGTCATTTATTTCGCCCGATTTCAGCCCAAAACAAGGTGGCGTTGATAAATACTTGCATTTGCCCAATGGTGTAGATTGTGAAAACAACAAGTGGTATCGTATAGCAGGGAAAGTGGAAAAGTGTTCTTGACCAAACAATCGTAATAATTTTAAATATTTTAGATAAAAACATCCTTACAATATCTGCAAGGATGTTTTAATTGATGTACAACATAGGGTTATTTAGACTCTGCATCGACTGCTTCTGCAAAATTAAATGATGGAAGAATAATTGGTGGTATTCCAGCATTTACGCATAGAGTCTGAATAAAACTTCTTAAAAAAGGAAATGCAATAGCTGGAGCATTAATGTTTGCAAAACCAGACGATTTAAACTCCTCGGTTATATCCTTTTGGGTGGTGAATGTTGTCTGCGATTCTACATTTAACTTAAAAGCGGAATCATCATTATGTTGAATAGAAATTATAAATTTCACAACGAACCGTTTCGATTGTTCATGAGAAAAACCAGTTGCAAATTTAAATTCTATTTTTAAGTTTTCCAATATTGACCCATCAATATCTTCCGTAACATTAAAATCTGATTTCAATATACGAAAGGATTCTAAGGATATTGCGTTTTGTACTTGCGGCTTTTTCATAACTTAAATCAATTAAGCAGCGATAGCATAACTGTTATTTATATCAGAAGAGTATATAATATCAACAGGATTTCCTATTTCAATGCCGTTCATTATACTCGGAGCTTCTATATCTTCTAAACGTCTATAAACATGATCTATAATTTCAAAACTATCTGGTTCTAAAATATTACGCTGAAGTTGAGAGAAGTATTCCTCTATTGTTATATCCGTTGAAGAAGATCCTTTAATAGCACTAACAATCTCATCTAAATCCGATTCAGATATAGATGAAAAGAAATCATTCAATAATCGTAGTGAGTAATCAATGTCTCTCATATAAACTTCATTCTACACTATCCACAATAATAGCACTCTGCAAAGGTATATCATTTCTATCAAAAAAGCAAATTATGTAACATGGATTTAATCGTGTAAATCCTCGTTTTCCTGCAACAAAAACAGTGCCGCCTTTTTTATTAATGTTGTAATCTGCAGCTCGAATAATTTTTATAGGAAAAACTCCAGGTGCTTCTTTCTCAACTATTTGTAAAATCTGAATACATTTACTTATTCCAAAATCTTTACATTGTTCTCGTTTTCTAATATCATCATATAATCTGTGAAAATATGATATATCTTTTCGAGAACCTACTAAATCAAGGAACTGATCTCCAGACAATTCAAAATCGTATCCTAATATGGTATAATGATTGTCGTAATGTACCCGTCCCCAATGACGAGCATATTCAATATTATCATCCCAAAAATAAAAACCCTGTCCCAAGTATGCGTCTCCATTATTAGGGTCGCTTTTGAATGGTGCTTTTGCTTTAGCATAGGCAGGATGACAGTACTTACAAGTATGATGCCCAATAGTTCTTATTATGTTTTCACTCATTTTGATGATTTTTTTGTTATACAGTTAATTACATTGAATCATATAAACTCAGTTCTTGCTTAATTAACACATTTGAGTGTGTACATTTGACTACCAAAGATACGAAATAATTGCGAAAATTAAACGGGAGACATTATAATTATAAAATAAATATCTTCGCAGAGATATTTTGAGAAGTAAAATGCTATACACTAAAAAGCCCATCCTTAACGATGGTGATAATCGACCTTTTCTAGGATAGTCATACTAAAAAAAGTCGGCTTGTTTCCCTGCAATCAGTATATTTGATATGCTTATAGGGGAATAAATGATGCTATTAGAAATAACATTTTGCAATTCTGGACAAATCGCTGTAATTCAGATTTTTCTTTTATAAAAAAAGCAGGCGACCCCCAAAGGACTATCCTCTTTGGGAAAAGTACAGTACAAACATTTGTAACACTCGACACATCAACACGATACACAAATTAAAGTGAAACGATTTTGCAAACAAAACTGGTTATCGCTTTTCTGAACAGAAGTTCAGGAATAAAACGAGGACAACCACACAATACCTATAATATCATCATAGCCGATACCAAGCAGAGGCAACCCCTCTGCTTTTTTTGTCGTTGTCCAACCTTTTCGGACGCAAGTCCCTACTCTTACAATGAAGCGACCTCAATCGCACAGATATACATTTATGTTTAACCAATAAAACCAAGAACTATGGAAGTATTAACTATCGAACACAGCGCCTTTCAGCAGCTGATTAGCAAAATTGATGCAATGGACGAGTTCATCCGCAAAGCCAAGTTAGAGCAGCAAAGCTCCCTCGACGATGATTGGGTTGATGGGCAGGCAGTATGCGAGTATCTCTGCATCTGCGACAAAACCCTGCAACGCCTACGCAGTGCCGGCAAAATCACTTACAGCACTATCGGCAACAAGTATTACTACCAGATTGCGGAGATTAAGCGATGCTTGCGAGCTCACACAATTAAGAGTAGTGAGGAGATGCTACAAAACCTAATTGCCCACAAACGAAATAGCAAAGCGAAGGCGAGCGCTAATGTTCAGTAAACCGTAGAGAGGTGGCTACAAATAGAGGCCATCTCTCATCGATTTTGTCAATTCAAAAATTATTCGTAAATTTGTCGTAAGCAACTGTAGTTCTGAAGTTTGTATGGCAAAAGTCGGACTCGAAAACGATACCCTGAAACCTCCCAAGTGTCCCTCGAATTGGGAGTATAGTACTGGGCAAAGGCAAGTGCTTGATATACAGAGTGGAGAGCAGATGGACAGACTCTCGTTTTCCGCTCAAACGAAGAAGGCTTAGAGAAATCTAAGCCTTTTTTGTTTTCTGCATTTAGGGGTAACAACCGCTCCCCACACACCTGTGGTAAATCACCGCAGGATATGCACCGCCTTATCGCTATACCTATCAAGCGTGAAATGCAGGGTGCTGAGGGAGCTGGTGTTATCGAACTGGGTGAAATAGACCTCGGCAGCGAGGTCGGCGGCGCCCCAGTTGCGTTGTTGGGCAGAATTCCAGCTATGGCGCGTGTAGCCACGGAACGAAATAAACAGCAGATTCCCCTCGTCAAAAGCCGTTTGTAGGTATGACGGGACCTTCTTATAAAGTGCTCGGCCGAGTGCGAAAATCACGGGGTGATGTCGTTCGAGCAGGTAGTTCAGAACTTCTTTTTCGAGTGGGGAGTGAAAGCCGCTGATGACGACTTTGTCGGTTTGGCAAATTGATTCGGCCCATTGCAGCGCCAATTGCGTGTCGTGTGGCGTTGCTTTCCGCGAAGCGAAGAATGCCACCAATCGTCTATCGAGCAAGTCCTTATTTCCGGATAAGTCCATAAAAAAGCGCAGGCGCTGCATTTACTTATCCCTCATCAAGGCCTTGGCTGCCCACTCATTAGAATAAGCAACACAAACGCCCACGCAGGAAATATATCGCACATACCGAGCCAATCGGTAGTATGGATATACAACCTAACGGGACATTTTGTTGCCGTTCTTCTAATGAGTCTAAAACTGCCAAGTTTTGATGAAGAAGAATCGTCAAAAAATATCCAATCAAATATGTACGGCTCAACGGCAAAAGCCATAAGCCATTACAAAGATAAGCAAAAATTTATAGAAACTCCGAATTTGGGCAGAAAACTATTTTGTTGTCCGTTAAACGCTGTGTCGAAAAAAACGTTACCTTTGGGGGAAAATAGAACCGTTATGACTCCACAACAATTTATCGAGAAGTTTCGTGAGGCGTTTGGCGAGGCTGCACCAATGCCTATCGCCTTTTGGTATGGCGACACAGCCGTAAATGCCGAGAGCCGTGTGCCTCGTTGTATGATTGGCGCAATTCGCAAGGTGTGCGATGGCAATGCGCTGACGCTCACCGCCGAAAATGTGCAGTGCGGAGGTGGAGGGCTATACACCGCCTTTCGTCCGATGCCCGAGCGAGTACCACTCTTTGTATCAGAAACGGAGCATTACAAACAGACACCCGAACAGGTGCGGGACTATGTCGAGAGCCTCGAAATAGAGATTACCGACAAGCCCTATCTTAACTTTGTAAGTGTAGATAAATTAGAGAGTTGGGAGGGCGTTGAGGCGGTTGTATTCTTCGCTACGCCCGATATGCTGTCGGGGCTTTGCACTTGGGCCTTTTATGATAACAATGCCGAGAATGCCGTTGTAACGAAGTTCGCATCGGGCTGTGCAGCAATCATTTCGTTTGCCACAACGGAGAATCGCAGGGGTGGTCGCAGCTGTTTCCTCGGTATGTTCGACCCTTCGGCACGACCACTTGTTCCGAAAAATGAACTGACCTTTGCCGTGCCGATGAGCCGCTTCAAGGAGATGCTGACAACAATGCCCGATTCGGCACTCTACCAAAAGGCATTTTCGGTTGTTAAGCGAAGAATAAATGGTGAGATAGGATAAAGAACCCCCATTCGGCTATGCTCTCGTGCAATGATGGCTTGTGCTCGGCCAGTTTTTATGTTGAAGTAGGTGAATAAAAGCAAATTACTTACGGCAGAAAAGGAAATAGTGTGGCAGATGGAAGTTTCCACAGTTACACAACCTTCTTATAGAAATAATTAATATTTTTGAATCATACAACACGTAAATCTTCTTGCATTTTGCGCTCGAACGAGCCGAAATTTGCATTTTGGATTCGATTTTCGGGCTGCGGGGTTTCGTATCTCGCTAATTATCGCTAAATTTGCGGGTTGTAACCAAGAATAATACAAAAAACTATATCAAAATATGACACAGGAAGAACTTTTCAAAAAGTTGGTCGCTCACTGCAAAGAGTACGGTTTCGTATTCCAGTCGAGTGAGATCTACGACGGTCTGAGTGCCGTTTATGACTACGGTCAGAATGGTGTTGAGCTCAAAAACAACATCAAGCGTTACTGGTGGGATTCGATGGTTAAGCTCCACGAAAATATCGTCGGTATCGACGCTGCAATCTTTATGCACCCCCGCACGTGGGAGGCTTCGGGCCACGTGGGCGCTTTCAACGACCCGCTGATCGACAACCGCGACTCGAAGAAGCGCTATCGTGCCGATGTGCTGATCGAGGATTGGCTGGCTAAGCAGGACGAGAAGATTCAAAAGGAGGTCGATAAGGCTCGCAAGCGTTTTGGCGAGGCATTCGACGAGGAGCAGTATCGCGCAACTTCGCCCCGCGTGCTGGATATCGCTGCACGCCGCGATGAGATTCACAAGCGCTTCACCGAGGCTCTGAACGACACCAACCTCGAAGAGTTGCGTCAGATTATCCTCGACTGCGAGATCGTATGCCCCATTTCGGGTACTCGCAACTGGACCGAGGTGCGTCAGTTCAACCTGATGTTCTCGACCCAGATCGGTTCGGTGGCTGAGGGTGCCAACACCATCTATCTGCGTCCCGAGACGGCTCAGGGTATCTTCGTGAACTTCCTCAATGTGCAGAAGACGGGTCGTATGAAGCTGCCGTTCGGTATTGCTCAGATCGGTAAGGCGTTCCGTAACGAGATCGTTGCACGTCAGTTCATCTTCCGTATGCGCGAGTTCGAGCAGATGGAGATGCAGTTCTTCGTTCGTCCGGGCGAGGAGATGATGTGGTGGAACAAGTGGAAGAATACCCGTATGGCTTGGCACCGTGCGCTGGGCTTTGGCGACGAGAACTACCGCTTCCACGATCACGATAAGCTGGCTCACTACGCTAACGCTGCGACCGACGTCGAGTATAACTTCCCGTTCGGTTTCAAGGAGGTTGAGGGTATCCACTCGCGTACCGACTTCGACTTGGGCAACCACCAGAAGTTCTCGGGTCGCAAGATTCAATATTTCGACCCCGAGACGGGCGAGAGCTACGTACCGTACGTTGTTGAGACCTCGATCGGTGTCGATCGTATGATCTTGCAGGTGCTGTCGGCTGCCTACACCGAGGAGAAGCTCGAAGGTGGCGACTCGCGCGTTGTGTTGCGCTTCCCCGCTGCGCTGGCACCGGTGAAGGTTGCCGTTCTGCCGCTGGTGAAGAAAGACGGTATGCCTGAGGTGGCTCAGAAGATCGTCGATGAGTTGAAGTATGACTTCAACGTGGTTTACGACGAGAAGGACTCGGTCGGCAAGCGCTACCGTCGTCAGGACGCAATCGGTACTCCGTTCTGCGTTACGGTCGATGGTCAGACTTTGGAGGACGGAACGGTTACGGTTCGCCACCGCGACTCGATGACTCAGGAGCGCGTAGCGATCGACAAGTTGCACGCAATGGTCGATGAGGAGTGCTCGTTCCGCAAGCTCTTCAAGAAGTTGCAGGAGGCATAAACGCCGACACACTATCGAAGAAAAACACATTCGGAATGGAGAAGACCAAGCGCATTTTGGGTATCGTGGTAAGGATCGTGGCGTTTTTAGCTGCGGCCTATGCCGTAGGGTATCTTATCGGATTGGCAGCGAGGGCTTTGGCTTAGGAAGATGGGGCGCATACTCGCAATAGACTACGGATTGAAACGCACGGGATTGGCCGTGAGCGACCCGTTGCGAATCATCGCGGGGGCGCTCGATACGGTGGCGACCCACACTTTGATGGATTACTTGAAACAATATCTGTCGAAGAACGACGTTTCGACTATTGTGGTGGGGCAACCCAAGCAGACCAACGGTGCGATGTCGGAGTCGTGGCGTGCGATTGAGCCCTTCGTGAACCGATTGCGAAAGGAGTTCCCGCAGGTGGAGGTGGTGCTCTACGACGAGCGTTTCACCTCGGTACTTGCCCATCGCACGATGCTCGAAAGTGGCATTGGGCGTATGGCTCGCCGCGATAAAGCGTTGGTCGATCGCATCTCGGCAACAATCATCTTGCAGGACTATATGCAGAGTCTGGAACTGAGAGGAATGTAAATAAAAACAAAACAGAAGGAGTATAAAACTATGATCTATCCTATCGTAATATATGGTGCTCAGGTGCTGCGTGAGCAGTGCAAGGAGGTGCCGGCGGACTATCCCGATCTGAAAAAGTTGGTCGAGGATATGTTTTCGACGATGTACGAGGCTGAGGGTGTCGGATTGGCAGCACCGCAGATCGGCAAGGCATTGAAGCTCTTTGTGATCGATTGCTCGCCGTGGGCCGAGGACGATCCGCGTTTGGAGGGTTTCCGCAAGGCGTTCATCAACCCCGAGATCTATGAGCGTTCGGAGGAGGAGGAGCTCTTCAATGAGGGTTGCCTGAGTCTGCCCGGGCTGCACGAGGACGTTTCGCGCCCCGTGGCGATCCGTATCCGCTACTTCGACGAGGATTTCGTCGAGCACGATGAGGAGTTCGATGGCTATGCTGCCCGCGTGATCCAGCACGAGTACGACCACTTGGAGGGTAAGGTCTTCACCGACCGTCTGTCGCCTCTGCGTCGCAATCTGTTGCGCAGCAAGTTGCTCGGTTTCGGCAAGGGCAAGTTCCGCGCCCACTACCGCACACGCCAAAAGTAACTGATAGCACAAATCACTGAGGTCGCCCCGCATTCGTTGGGCGACCTTTTTTTATTGACGTTTGGGCGCTCGACTCACAAAAATCGGGCACTCACAGCCCGCGTTTCCCCCATTCTCGGACGCCCCACCCCGCATTTATAAATATAGGTATCGAAAAAAGTTTTAAAATATTTGCATTTTTCTTGTTCTATGTATTGCAAAATACCATATTATTTTCATATCTTTGTGTCGTAGAATTAAAAACAATACCAAGAACAAACGGATACAAACAACAATAACAACAAAAAAATTACCCTCTATGAAACGTTTTTTTACACTTTTGCTCATCGCATTGACACTCGCCGTCTCATCGGCTATGGCAGCTCGCCAGAACAACCACTCGCTGCGCGGTCGCGTAGTCGATGAGAACAACCAGCCCGTTGAGTTCGCAACGGTCGTTGTCCTCGCCCCCGACTCGACCCAGCGCACGGGCATCGCCACCGACTCGAAGGGTCGCTTCGAGCTCTCGACCATCGAGGGCGAGGCGATCCTGACGGTGCAGTACGTAGGCTACCAGCCCTACTATCAGCCCATCAACCTCACCTCATCGACCGACTTGGGCGACATCGCAATCGCGCCCGCCACGAACTCGGTCGGTGAGGTTGTCGTTACGGCTCGACTGATTACCCGCGAGGCCGACCGCTTTGTGGTCGATGTGGCCAACAACCGCGCCGTGGCGATCGGCAAGGACGGTATGGAGATTCTCCGCACTGCCCCGGGAGTGTGGATTCAAGGCGACAAGATCTCGATCAATGGCGCGTCGGGCACACGCATTATGGTCAATGATCGAATGTTGAACCTCACGGGCGACGACCTGGCAGCCTACCTCCGCTCGCTCAATGCCGAGGACGTGCAGAAGATCGAGGTAATCCCCGTATCGGGTGCCGACTACGACGCCAATTCGTCGGGCGGTATCATCAAGATCACGATGCGCAAACCGCGTCGCGACGGCGTTACGGGTTCGGTACAAACCCGCGTGATGACCAGCAAATACAACCCCATCTACGTTGTTCCGTCGGCTCGTGTCAGCTATCACCGTGGACGTGTAACGGTCAATGCCTCTGCAAATTACACCTACGACAACTATCTGGGCGAGGCGATCGAGAGCACCGAGTATCTCACCTCGTCGAACACGCTCTCGGGTTATTCGATGGATAGCCTGCGTAACCACCGAGGTAACGCCTCGCTCGGTGCGGTCTATGAGGTGAACGATCGCCACAGCATTGGTGCCGAAGGTTACTATCAAGGCTCGACCACGCGCAATCGCACCACCTCGACCTCGACCTTCACCAACGGCTCGTCGGTCGAAAACAGCAGTCAGTACTCAGGCTACGAAAAGCGCAACGTCTGGTCGGCATCGGCCAACTACATCGCCAAGCTCGACACACTCGGCTCGACCTTCAAGTTGATTGGCGACTTCTATTCGCAGATCAATAGCGACAACGACGACTACTCGAACCGCGCTTTGTCGACAGGCGTTGCGACCGATTCGACCTACCGCAGCATAGTTGGTACCGACTACCGAATCTACTCACTATCAGCCGCTTTGGAGAAGAATTTCAACGCAAAGACCTCGCTTCACGTAGGCGCAAAATATACGCGCAACGAGATGAACAACGATCTGCTGTACGAATACTTGTCGGGTGGCGCGTGGAACGTCCACGATGGTCAGACGATCGACATCAACTTCACGGAGAATATCGCCGCAGCCTACGCCATCATCAACACTAAGTTTGGCAAGGTGGGTGTCAATGCGGGTCTGCGCCTCGAATATACCCACTCGGCACCCCGCACCAAGGGCGAGGGCGACAAATCGACCTACACCAAGCGCGAGTACCTCAGCCTCTTTCCGCACGCCAACATCAGCGTTCCGCTCAATGAGAAGCAATCGACCTCGCTCGTTGCGACCTACGCCCGCACCATTGGTCGCCCGTCGTTCTGGCACTTGTCGCCCTACCGCGCGCAACTGACTCAGTACTCATACGTTACGGGTAACCCATACCTTAAACCCGTCTATAACAATAACTTCACGATGACGGCCATCTTCGGCTACAAATACACCGTTTCGTTCACTGCTCTGTTGCAGGAGAACTACATCGCACAGATCGCCTATATCGACCCGACGGATCCCAATATGATGTTCTACCGCCACGACAATATGAACTCGAATTGGAACTTCTGGCTTAATGTCAATCTGCCGTTCCAAATCACTAAATGGCTGTCGCTCAACACTTCGCTCGGAGGTATGAGTATCAACCAGCGCATTACAGCAGGCTCGGCAGTCGAGCGCAAGTGGATCGGTCAGGGTCGCGCTGCCCTCGCCGCAACACTGCCCAAGGGTTTCTTCATCGAGAGCTCGTTCTCGTGTATGTCGCCCATTATGCAGGGCAACCTCTACGTCGAGAATTGGATCACCGATTTCGGCGTGTCGGTCAAGAAGAGTTTCGCGAAGGATCGCTTTACGGTCAGCGCCACGGTCGATAACCTCTTCCAGCAGGAGAACGTGATTTTAGCCAAGCAGACCGAGTTCCGCCGTCGCACGCTGATGAACGACCAGAACCACACACCGCGATTCGTCTTTTCGTTGCGCTACAACTTCAAGAGCGGCGTAAAGTTCCGCAGCCGTTCGATCGAGCGTGGCGAGAGCAGCGAACGACTCAACTAACTCACTCTCAGCAAGCAAGCGATTTCCCCCTATACAGCAATTTTTTCGCCCCGCGCCCCTTTCCGACAAGGATTGGGGCGTTTTTTGCGGGCGGGCAATGATTACACGCAACAATTTTGTATATTTGTACGTTAAAAAGGAAAAATTTTACGCTATGAAAATACACGAAGACATCAAATACATCGGCGTCGATGACCTCGATTTGGATCTGTTCGAGAGCCAATACATCATTCCCAACGGCATTTCGTACAACTCGTATCTCATTCTCGACAAGAAAATTGCGGTGATGGATACGGTCGATTCGCGCAAGTACGGCGAGTGGCGCGAGAATCTGCGCTCGGCACTCGAAGGTCGCACGCCCGACTACCTCATCGTGCACCATATGGAGCCCGACCACGTGGGCGACATCGTGGCACTGATGGACGACTATCCCGAGATGATGATCGTTGCCTCGGCACGCGCCGTGCAGATGATGCCGCAATTCTTCGAGGGTGTCGATTTCACACCCCGCACGATCGCCGTCAAGGAGGGCGATACGCTCTCGTTAGGCGCTCACACTCTGCACTTTATGATGGCACCAATGGTGCATTGGCCCGAGGTGATGGTGTCGTACGATGAGCTGTCGAAGGTGGTCTTTTCGGCCGACGCCTTCGGTAAGTTCGGGGCGTTGTCGCACGACGAAGAGTGGGCTTGCGAGGCGCGTCGCTACTACTTCAACATCTGCGGAAAGTATGGCGTGCCCGTGCAGACGCTGCTCAAAAAATTGGCAGCGCTCGACGTCGAGATGATCTGCCCGCTGCACGGTCCGATACTGACCGAAAATCTCGATTACTACATCGGTCTGTACGACACGTGGAGCAAGTATAAGCCTGAGACTGAGGGCGTTTTCATTGCCTTCGCGTCGATTCACGGAGGTACGGCCGCAGCTGCCGGAAAGTTGGCCGAGATACTGCGTGCAAAGGGTGCTCCGAAGGTCTCGGTGGCAGATCTGAGCCGCGACGATATGGCTGAGGCTGTGGAAGATGCGTTCCGAATGAGCAAGCTCGTGGTGGCAGCATCGTCGTATGACTCGGGCGTATTCCCACCGATGTACGACTTCCTGCACCATTTGCAGATCAAGAGTTTCCAGAAGCGTCGCGTTGCGATCGTCGAAAATGGTTCGTGGGCGCCGTCGGCAGGTCGCGTTATGCGCGCGATGTTGGGCGAGATGAAGGATTTGGAGATCGTCGAGCCGATGGTTACGATCCGCTCGCGAATGAAGAGCACCGATCTGCCCGCAATGGAGGCTCTGGCCGACGCTCTGCTGGCATAAACCATTGATACGCAAACCGATATGAAGCTGATGTTTTTGGCGATGATGGCGGCGTATGTGGGTGGCAACATCTACATTTTCGTGCGTGCATTGCAGCAGCTTGGCGGTGCACCTACGTGGGTGCGCGTGCTGTTCGGCGTGCTGTTTTGGGCGGCGGCGCTGGCGCTATTTGTCGCTATCGGAATGCGAAACATCGCTCTGCCCGCGACGCTCAGTCGCGCGATGTTCAACCTCGGTTCGATCTGGTTGGTCTTTACGCTTTATATGGTTATTGCGCTGATTGTTACCGACTTGGCGCATTGGGCAATGCCGTCGTTCAAGTGCGGTTTTTGGGTCGCATTCGTGGCGGTCAGCGCGTTGCTCGTATATGGATATTGGAACTATCGACACCCGCGCGTGGTCGAGCTGGACCTCACGATCGACCGACCGATTGAGGGCGGACAAATGCGAATTGTGGCGGTGAGCGACGTCCATTTGGGCGAGGGTACGGGGCGCAAAAAGTTGCGTCGCTATGTAGATATGATCAACGCTCAAAAGCCTGATGTTGTGCTCGTTGCAGGCGATTTGATCGACAACTCGGTGCTGCCCGTTGTGCGAGATTCGATGGGCGAAGAGTTGGCACGAATCGAGGCTCCGATCTATATGGCGGCAGGTAACCACGAGTATATCAGCGGGATAGAGCGTATCGAGGAGTATCTGCGCTCGACGCCCGTACGGTTGTTGCGCGACTCGGTGGCGGTGCTGCCTAATGGGGTGCAGTTGATCTGCCGCGACGACCGTGCGAATCGACGTCGAGAGTCGCTGAGTGCGCTCATCGCCAAGGCCGATACGACACGCCCGATGGTCGTTATCGACCACCAACCCTACCACTTGGCGGAGGCTGACTCGCTCGGTATCGACCTGCAAATCAGCGGACATACCCACCGTGGGCAGGTGTGGCCACTCAATCTGCTCACCGATCGAATGTACGAACAGAGCCACGGCTATCGACGTTGGTCGCAGGCACACATCTACGTTTCGAGTGGTCTGTCGCTGTGGGGTCCTCCGTTCCGAATCGGCACCCAAAGCGAGCTTGTAGTAATCCGACTTAAAAACGAATAACGATATGGCAGACAATTACTTAGGCAAAAAGATGGAAGAGTATATGGCTCGTCGCGACGCGGGTACTGCACCCCGACGTGGGCACTCGCTCACGCACCTGCTGACCCGAAATCGCAGCCACCGCGCCTACGATCCGACGTTCATCGTGCGCGAGGATCAACTGCGACGCATTATCGAGGTCAATACGCGCACTCCATCGGCTCGCAATCAACAGGTTCTGCGTTTCCGTGCGGTGCTCTCGGACGAGGCGGCGAAGGTGCTGCCGCACGTGCGTATGGGTGGTGCGCTACCCGAGCTACATCTGCCCACTGCGGGCACCGAGCCGAACGCCTACATAGTCATCTGCGCGACCGTGCCCGAAACGCG
The DNA here is from genome assembly GCA_017442365.1 of Rikenellaceae bacterium. GTDB lineage: Bacteria > Bacteroidota > Bacteroidia > Bacteroidales > Rikenellaceae > Alistipes. The sequence goes on from JAFRZW010000001.1 coordinate 15,008, forward strand.
CGAGGTAAGCATTGATCTGGGCATCTCGGTACAGTCTATGTTGCTGCAAGCCACCGAGATAGGGTTGAACGGGCTCTGCATTGCAGCATTCAATCGTGAGGCGGTGAAGGAGGCGTTGGAGTTGCCTTACGACCCTCTGCTCATTGTGGCGATTGGACGTGGAGCCGACCGAATCGAACTGACCCAAATCGCGTCCGCAGACGACCACCGATACTATCGCCGTGAGGGCACGCACTACGTCCCAAAAGTCGCTCTCGACGAATTGATAATCAAGTAAAACGTCCGACAACACAATCGAAAGCCACCTGCGCGGGTGGCTTTTACCTTATATATAATGGTGGTTTGAAAACAATTTCGTATCTTTGCAAAAATCTATTGACTGAAAACTATGGGATTATTCGATTTTTTCAAGAAGAAAAAGGCCGAAGAGCAGGCCGCGGCACCCGAAACCGCAGCCGCCGAGCGCGAAGAACTTAACGCAGGACTCGAAAAGACCAAGCAGGGTCTGTTCAGCAAGTTGGCACGCGCCGTGGCGGGTCGCTCGAAGGTCGATGACGATATGCTCGATGAGTTGGAGGAGATCCTGATCACCTCGGACGTGGGCGTCGAAACAACCGTAAAAATCATTCGCCGTATCGAGGAGCGCGTGGCTCGCGACAAGTATATGAATGCCGCTGAGCTTCAATTGATTCTGCGCGACGAGATCGCTCTGCTGCTCGAAGAGAATCACGGCAACGACTCTACTTTCGGGCTCGACGCAAAGGAGGGAGAGCCCTATGTTGTAATGGTCGTGGGCGTCAATGGCGCAGGCAAAACCACTACCATCGGCAAGCTCGCTGCACAGCTCCGCAAGGCGGGCAAGAAGGTCTACATCGGTGCGGCGGATACCTTCCGCGCGGCGGCGATCGACCAGCTGGGCGTGTGGGCCGAGCGTGCCGGAGCGACAATGATTCGCCAAGAGATGGGCTCGGATCCCGCTTCTGTGGCCTTCGATACGCTCAAATCGGCAAAGGCAAACGGTGCAGACGTGGTGCTGATCGACACCGCAGGTCGTCTGCACAACAAGATCGGTCTGATGAACGAGCTGACCAAAATCCGCAACGTGATGGCAAAGGTGATCCCCGACGCTCCGCACGAAGTGATGCTCGTGCTGGACGGCTCGACGGGCCAGAACGCCTTTGAGCAGGCTCGTCAGTTTACTCAGGCGACAAAGGTTACATCGCTGGCAATCACCAAGTTGGACGGCACGGCAAAGGGTGGCGTTGTGATCGGCATTAGCGATCAGTTCCACGTTCCGGTGCGCTACATCGGCATTGGCGAGGGTATCGACCAACTGAAAATTTTCGACCGCCGCGAGTTTGTCGACGCTCTGTTTGGGGATAAATAGTATCATTAAGCAAGTAAAAGTTATGAGCCGAATTCTAATTACAGCCTGCGTAGTCATTTTTACGACGAGTGCACTTTTTGCTCAACAACCGACGGCAGATAGCATTGCAACGGAGCCTAAACAAGCACGATGGGCCAATGTAATCGAGGGAGATAGTTTGCTTGCACTTGCAGGCGCAAATGGGAAACTTGATTATGCAGTTTTCGGTCAGGTCGCTCGCAACGATGAGCAGTACAACGCATTGGTTGCTCGTTTTGAAAACTTAGATGGGAAGTTTGAGTTGTCCGATATCTTTGTACTTTATTATGGACAAGCCTTTCGTGATGATTTTGCAGGAGGACACATCTCAGGTGTCATAACGCCTGAAACATCAGATTTTGAGGCTGCTTATAATGAATGTTGCCAAAAATTGGCAAAGTCTCCCACATCATTACGGTTGCTTGGTGAGGCGGGTATGTTGGCTCACAAACTCAATTTGCCCGAAGAAGTTGCAAAAAAATACCGTATTCGCTACCTGTTAATAAGAGAGGTGATAACGCTGACGGGTGATGGTACATTCGATCAACCTTACAAAGTCGTTCACATCAGCGATGAGTATGAGATTTTGTTCAGTCTGCTTGGGGCAAATTCAATCGTCACACAAGGCGTTGCAAGTGGAACTACCATAATGGATCGAATTACTTACACGATAAAAAGTGCAACAACCGATCCCGCAACGAACGAGCAGCAACTCGAACAGCAAGATGCCTATTTTGATATAGAGTTGCCGATGGCCTATTTACAAAAGATGTTTTTGGGGAAGGTAAAAAGCGATGAAAAAAATTAACGTAGTAACGCTCGGTTGTTCGAAAAATACGGTCGATTCGGAGCACCTCGCAGCCCAACTCGCTGCGGCGGGATACCAGATTGTCTTCGACAGCAACCGCACCGACGCCAAAGTCGTGGTGATCAATACGTGCGGATTTATCGGCGACGCCAAGCAGGAGTCGATCGACACGATTCTGCGTTTCGCCGCCGCAAAAGAGCAGGGATTGATCGAACGATTGTTTGTAATCGGCTGCCTCAGTGAGCGTTACGCCGACGAGTTGCGTGCCGAGATTCCCGAAGTCGATGACTATTTCGGTGCGCGCGATATGCAGGGCATTGCACGTGTGCTGTGCGCTGCGGGCGACCCCGACACCTCGACCGAGCGTCTGACCTCGACCCCGAAACACTACGCATACCTGAAAATTGCCGAGGGCTGTAATTGGCATTGCGGCTACTGCGCCATTCCGCTGATTCGCGGTCCACACCGCTCGGTACCGATGGAGCGTTGCGTCGAGGAGGCGGAGCGATTGGCAGCGCAGGGCGTGCGTGAGTTGATCGTAATCGCCCAAGATACAACCTATTACGGTCGCGATCTGTATGGTCGTCGTGCTTTGGCCGAGTTGCTCGAAAAGTTGTGCAAGATCGAAGGCATCGAGTGGATTCGACTGCACTACGCCTACCCTACCGACTTTCCGCAGGACGTGATCGAGGTGATGGCACGCGAGAAGAAGATCTGCCCCTACCTCGATATTCCGTTCCAGCACATCTCGGATCACCAGCTGACGTTGATGAAGCGTCGCCACACGAAGGCCGACGCATACGCGCTCATCGAGCGTCTGCGCGCGGCGGTGCCCGATTTGGCTCTGCGCACCACACTTTTGGTGGGTTATCCCGACGAGACGGAGGAGGATTTCGAGGAGTTGATGGAGTTTGTCGAGAAGGTCCGATTCGAGCGTCTGGGCGTCTTCCCCTACTCGGAGGAGGAGGGCACGTTCTCGGCTCGTGAGCTGCAAGACAATGTACCTGAGGAGGTTAAGCAGGAGCGCGTCGATCGTATTATGGCTCTGCAAAATCGCATTTCGCTCGAAAAGAATCAGGATCGTGTGGGTCAGTGCGAGCAGGTGATTGTCGATTCGCGCCAAGGCGATTGGTACGTTGCTCGCGGTCGCTACGACTCGCCCGAGGTCGATCAAGAGATCTTGATTCCCGCCTCGGAACGCCAACTCAGACGCGGCAAGATCTACACGGTCGAGATCACGGGCGCCGAAGAGTATGACCTCTACGCGAGCGTGGTCGCAAAATAAGAGCGAACGAAATTTGTAAGTTTCAGCAAAATTTACTACCTTTGAGGTTGAAAAGCTAAATATATACCCGAAAAATGGCAAACAAAAGCATTATCGAAGGCATCGAGAAGAAGGTTGCGCGACTCATCGAGCAGCACGATCGCCTCAAACGACAGGCCGCAGAGTTGCAGGCCGAGCGCGATAAGCTCGTGGCTAAAAATCGGGAACTTACGAACAAATTGGCCGAGGCCGAGCGCCGTATCTCAATGCTCGAACTGAGCGAGGGTCTGGCAGGTAATGCGGCTAATAAAAAGCAGGCAAAAGCGCGCGTCAATCGTCTTATGCGGGAGATCGACCGTTGCATTGCCCTACTGAACAAATAACGAATAAACGAAGATGTCGAAACAATCGATAACGCTGAAAATTGCCGGTAAGCAGTACCCACTGAGCGTCGATGCGCGTCAGGAGGAGTTGTATCGCTTGGCCGAACGCGAAATCAACGAACGATTTAGCCGCATTGAGAGGGCTAAGTTCAAGGATTTCAAGCGCGAAGACTGCTTGGCGTTGGCCGCTTTGCAGATCAGTTTCGACTTTATTGAAACGCGCCTCAGCCGCTCGCTCGGCGACGAACAAGTGGAGCAGCTGGCCGAACTCGACTCGAAGTTGGATCAATATTTGAATCAACTCGATTAGGGTTTGACAACGCGATTACGTAACCTCCAAAGGCGGAGTGCGTAGTCAAATTGCGATGGCGACGAGGTGATATATTAGATGGGTAATGCGTTGAGAATTAACACAAACGCCCAACAAGTTCTTTGAACATACGACACAAAATTGGAATATCCCGCATAGATTCCTTATAAGCTTTGCGAAACTGAACACTTTTTACATTGAGGATAACTCGGCCTTTCAAAAACAGGCCTTAACCGCGCTTCGGCTCGGTGTATCTGAGGATACCGTTGGACGTTTGCGATCGGATTTTGTCGGAGCCCTCACACCTGACTTATCTTTGCAGATTCGTCAAACAAGATTAGGAATCTCTATGCGGGACTTTTTTTTTTGCAACAAACTATAAAACAAATACTTAAACCAATAAACACAAAAAAATAACAATGAGCACAAGTATCGTAATACTGATCGCCGCTCTGGCCGCTGTGGTTGCCGTAGGTTGCTACATCTTGGTTACAAATTTCGTTACCAAGAACACAATCCGCACGCGCCGCGAGGCAGCCATCAAAGAGGCTGAGGCTGAGGGCGAAATGATAAAGAAGGAGAAGATTCTTCAAGCAAAGGAGAAGTTCATTCAGCTCAAAAGCGACTACGACCGTCAGGTCAATGAGCGCAACGCTAAACTCAAAGAGCGTGAGCAGGCTATCCGCCAAAATGAGAACTCGATCAAGGAGCAGCAGAAGGATCTCGAACGTAAGCACAACGAGTCGAACCGATTGAAGGAGCAGCTCGAAAACCAACTCGCAGCACTCGATCGCAAGAAGGAAGATGTCGAGCGTATGATGCGCGAGCAGAACGCACGCTTGGAGCAGATCAGCGGTATGAGCAGCGAGGAGGCCAAGAATATTCTGATCGAGAATATGAAGTCCGAGGCTAAGGCCGACGCGATGACCTACATCAACGAGACCATCGAGGAGGCTAAGATGAGCGCTAACAAGGAGGCAAAACGCATTGTCGTTCAGACGATTCAGCGCGTTGCTACCGAGACCGCAATCGAGAACTCGGTAACGGTTTTCAACATCGATAGCGACGAAGTGAAGGGTCGTATCATCGGCCGCGAGGGTCGTAACATTCGCGCATTGGAGGCCGCTACGGGCATCGAGATCATCGTCGATGACACCCCCGAGGCAATCATTCTGTCGGGTTTCGATCCCGTTCGCCGCGAAATCGCACGACTGGCTCTGCATCAGCTGGTTACCGACGGTCGTATCCACCCCGCACGTATCGAGGAGGTTGTTGCGAAGGTACAGAAGCAGATCGAGGAGGAGATCGTCGAGGTGGGTAAGCGCACCACAATCGACCTGGGTATTCACGGTCTGCACCCCGAATTGATCCGTCTGATCGGTAAGATGAAGTACCGCTCGTCGTATGGTCAGAATCTGTTGCAGCACTCGCGCGAAACGGCCAATATGGCGGGTATTATGGCTGCCGAGTTGGGTCTGAACCCGAAGTTGGCTCGCCGCGCAGGTCTGTTGCACGATATCGGCAAGGTACCCGATGATGAACCCGAACTGCCGCACGCAATTATCGGTATGAAGTTGGCCGAGAAATATAAGGAGAAACCCGACGTTTGCAACGCCATCGGTGCGCACCACGACGAGGCTGAGATGACCTCGCTCTACGCTCCGATTGTGCAGGTTTGCGACGCGATTTCGGGCGCACGTCCCGGTGCTCGCCGCGAGGTTGTGGAGTCGTACATCAAGCGTTTGAAGGAGATGGAGGATATCGCTCTGTCGTACCCCGGTGTGATGAAGACCTACGCAATTCAGGCAGGTCGCGAGCTGCGCGTGATTGTTGGCGCCGACAAGCTCTCGGATCAGGAGTCGGATCAGCTCTCGCACGATATCGCAAAGAAGATTCAGGACGAGATGACCTATCCCGGTCAGGTGAAGATCACCGTAATCCGCGAAACACGCTCGGTCAGCTACGCAAAGTAGGCCGCAGCAAGACTATCGCACAAACAGTCCCTAACGAACACTCGTTAGGGGCTGTTTTTATACTGACGCCAACACACTTACTGAGTGGCAGATACGTTACGCAGAATAGGTCATAATCGGCCCGTCGGCTACTCGTCGCGGCGGATAATCTTGGCGCCGAGAGCGTTCAGACGACCGTCGATATCCTTGTAACCGCGGTCGATCTGCTCGATGTTCTGGATAATGCTGCGACCATCGGCATTGAGGGCGGCAATCAGCAGCGCCACTCCCGCACGAATATCGGGCGACGACATTCGTGTTGGACGCAGACGGTGGTCGTGATCCAGACCGATGACCGTCGCACGGTGGGGGTCGCACAAGATGATCTTGGCTCCCATATCGATCAGTTTATCAACGAAGAACAGACGCGATTCGAACATCTTCTGGTGGATCAGCACCTCGCCACGCGCCTGCGTCGCCACAACCAAAAATACCGACAGCAGGTCGGGCGTCAGACCCGGCCACGGAGCGTCGGCAATGGTCATAATCGAGCCGTCGATAAAGCTCTCAATACGGTAGTGATCCTGCTTGGGAATATAGAGGTCGTCGCCACGCTGCTCCATTGCGATACCCATTCGACGGAACTGCGCGGGAATGATTCCGAGATTCTCGTACGACACATTTTTGATCGTGATTTCCGACTTGGTCATCGCTGCCAGACCGATAAAACTACCAACCTCGATCATATCGGGCAACATCGTATGCTCGGTTCCGCCCAATGCCTCAACGCCCTCAATCACAAGCAGATTCGATGCAATGCCCGAGATCTTTGCGCCCATACGGTTGAGCATCTTGCAGAGCTGTTGCAGATATGGCTCGCACGCAGCGTTGTAGATCGTGGTCTTGCCCTTAGCCAGCACAGCCGCCATCACGATATTGGCGGTACCCGTTACCGAGGCCTCGTCGAGCAACATATAGCACCCCTGCAAGCGCTCGGCCTCGACCGCAAAGAACTCCTCGCCCGCGTCGAAATTGAACTTGGCGCCGAGCTTCTGGAAGCCGATAAAGTGGGTGTCGAGGCGACGACGACCGATCTTGTCGCCACCGGGTTTGGGAATGTAGCCGACGCCAAAGCGAGCGAGCAGCGGACCGATCAACATCACCGAGCCACGCAGACGCGCCGCACGACGACGATAGTCGTCCGATTTGAGGTATTCGAGATCTATGTTTTTTGCTTGGAACGAGTATGTATCCTCGGCAAGTTGCTCGACCTCGGAGCCCATACACTTCAAGAGTTCGATCAGTTGTTGCACGTCGAGGATCTGCGGCACGTTCTTGACGATGATCTTCTCTTCGGTCAGGAGCGTCGCGCAAAGTATTTGCAGTGCCTCATTTTTAGCACCTTGCGGGGTGATTTCGCCACTAAGGGTTCGACCACCGTGAACTTCAAAAACAGCCATAAAAAGGGGTTTCGCTAAATTATTTTGTCAAATGTAACAAAAAATTTCGAATCGACCAAAATCGCCCCCCACGAAAAAACAAGTGCCCCACGTCATCACGACGGAGGGCACTCTTCAAAAATTCAAACTTATGAGTAGTGTTAACTATTTAGTTCCGATAGTTAATCGAAAACTCTTTATAAAGTTTTGTTTGCAGTCCCCCGCCCTTGTGGCGAGGGACTTGCGCTTGAAGAAAACTAAATGTGTGAAGTATGAGTATAAATTATTTATTCAAGTAGTTAGCCTTGAACTCGTCGAGCGTCATCTCCAAGTCAGCGCCATCGGTGCCCTGACCTTCGAGAATTACGGTGCCAACAGTTGCACCCTCCTCGATAGTTACGCGCGAGAAGTTGGTAAAGGGCTGACCGAATTTCAGAGTATTAACGGTTGCGCCAGCCTTAACCTCAATCTTGGTTGCATAAGTATCCTTCGAGGTGTACGAGCCATTACCACGAGCGTACAAAGTACCAACGGTAGCGTCCTCAACGATAACACCATTATCCTTCTTCGCGATATAGAGAGCAATAGTTGTAATCGAGCCAATCTCAGCACCACCCTTGAAGGTGTATTTCGAATGCTCCCAACCATAGATATTGCCAACCTTACCGCCGTTGATAGTTACCTTAGCGCTATTGTCGCCGGCCAAGTCGTAAATAGGAATACCAACCAAGTCCTCACGGGTAGCAACGTCGTCCGATGCAACAGTACCGGTTACCTGGCAGTTATTCAGGACAGCAGTACCATAGCACATTACAGCTGCACCAATACCACCTGCAACAGCAGAATTCTTGCCCAGATAGGGAATAATCTTACCATCGATAACGGTTACTTCATTCCACTCAGTGTTAAAGTTAGTCTGCTCTGACGATTCGCCCTCAACAGCACCCGTAGCACCTGCGTTGCCAATATAAACACCCATAGTGTTGCAACGGAACTTACCTTCAATATTAAGATTATTTACGGTTACTTTTGCGGGGGTTACACCCTTGATACCGCCCGACAAAGTCACGAAGTTGTTGATAATGTAAGTGGGGAAACCACTCTCCTCGTTAGGCTCAGCCCAGAAAGTAATCGTGTTACCCTTAATGTTAGATGCCGACGGATCATAATGGGGAAGACCGTGACCATTGATTACAAACTCGGTTACATCACGAGCAGGGGTTTCGAAAATATAGTCAAATGCGGTCTGATAGGGGAAACCCTGATTGTTGCAGTTCACAATATCTGCGATCAGAGCCTTCGGGGTCTTCATCGAGTTCTTGATTAAGATAGTGGTCTTGGTGCCCTCCTCGATCTCCTCATACCAATCGAAAGTGCCGTCGAATTTCAGATCGAGAGTTACGTTGAACTCCATATACTTGCTACGTGCAACCTCATAACCTGTGGGAACGGTAACGTTGCAATCAAATGCGTCGTTCGAGCAGTCGAAGCTCAGAGTCAGATCGTCTGCTGCATAGGTACCTGCGGGGATAGCGATAATGAAAGTCTTGTACTCGGGGGTCATCTTACCAACCTCCTCGCAACCGCTCAGAGTGATCGACTTGGTTGCGTTGTTATCTTCAACAACCTTTGCGGTGAAATCGTCGTTACCTGCGTCAACAACAACGCGACCAGCCAGATAATTGTTCTTCGACTCAACCTTGATCGAATTCAGATAGAACTCATCAGCCCAATCAGCGGTGGTGCGAACATTAACCTTAATCAACGCGCACGAATTCTTGAAGTGGAAAACCTTGTCCATCGAAGGAATGGTCGAGGTCATAATTGCGTAGTCCAGACCAGCCTTGCTTGCATCGTGTACCTGCTCAGCCTCCAACTGTGCAACTACCGAGTAGAATGCACCATTAACGAATGCCAAGTGGTTAGCCGTGCTGTAAGGGAATACAGCGTAGTGGCGATCCCAAACCGAAGGAGTCGGGCTACCGGTAGGAGCATCGGGCTTGCTAACGAAGTTCAGATCGGTCAGAATTACGTCCGAATCCTCAGCCTCATACATACGGTTACGATCGTCGAATGCGAAAACCGACACCTTGTCGCCAGCCTCCCATCGATAGTAGTTGTCTTCACCGAGATAAACGCGAGTCTCCTCGGTGTCAAAAGTCGCCTTGAACTCGGGCTCGTTCAGAGCCTCCTTGATCCCTGCGGGATCGTTCTGGCAACCTACGAACATCGCTGCCATAGCAACAATGCCTAAGAAAAATCTTTTCATAGTGTTGTTTGTTTGATTAGTTATTAATTGTGTTAGTTATTAGTCCTCGGGGAACAGATCCTCACCACCCGGAGGTGTTACAGGCTCATAGGGATCGACCGTATCGTCCCAGCCACTACCATAGTTTGTGCCGACAAAGCCCAACTCAACATTGACGAGCACAATGTCCAACTCGGGACGCTCGTAGATTTCTGTCATTTTTTTCATTTGCTATTATGTAATTTTATTTCGCTCACCCCAAAAAAAGTCCCGCGCGTCAAGTCCAACAAAGACAAAACGCGAACGGGCGGCACCATTTACGATGTCGCCAAACAAAGTTCTAAAATGTCTGATTCAGCTAAATTACTGTGTGAGATAAACCGACGTAAATCCCCCCCCCCTCAGCAACTTACAAAAATCGCTACACATCTTTATTCCCTTTACTCGATTGTTTTTCAGTTATTTATGTCGCAAAGTTAGAATTAAGTTTTAGAAAAAACAAGCACAATCGTTTTAATTTTTTAGCCAAAATTTTCTAAAAAACAGTCTTGTTAAAGTCGTGAATTGATATTGGCGATTTCGGTGAAATCGACACACACTCGCGGGCTCGCCCTTTGGGCGCCCCCCGCAGCCCGCGAGTGTGCGCCTGTCATTGGGAATGGGGCTATGGGCGATATTTCGAAAGCAAACAAAAAGCCACGTCCCGAAGGGCGTGGCATAATTTTGAGTTTTGAACCGGCGCTGAGGCGCGAAGTAGGAAAAACCTCCGTAGCAGAATTAATTTTGAATCTTGAATCTTGAATTTTGAATTTTGAATTGCGCAGAGCCTTACTCCTCCTTGAAGAGGTCGATTTCGCCGCGCTCGGCCGAATGGAACACCCGCGCAAGCTCTGCCACCACGGGCGACACCAACTCCACAACGTCTGCAATGGCACGGTTCTCGCCCTGACCCTTAATGCGGTAGAGCATAACGGCATAGAGCGCGCGGAAACACAGCTCCACGTCGCTTGCCTCGTGCTTCGAGAAGAGCGTGCGCAGGCGCGGCAGTTCGGGCGCAAGGCGCGCAAAACGTGCCCGATACTCCTCACCGACGGGTAGCTGCATCAGTTGCAGGTGGAGATTTTGCAGGTCAGCAATCAGGTGCAGAGTGTGGTTCAGATGCCCCTGCTCCTCCTTGCCCTCCTCGCGCAGAAGGTTGCACAACTCCATATACCACAGAAAGATAGCCTGCTGTTGTTCGGGTGCGGCATCGCGCTTGGCAACCAGCGTCGCCCAGATAGCCTCGGGGCTGAATTGCAGGGCACGCAGCAGATCTTCGAGCTGCCACAGGTAGAGTATATATTCGGCGATATTCTCGCGACGACGACTTTGAGCTATATCCATTGTTCGAAAAGATGTTTGATTCGTTCCGCACAAAAGTAACTAAAAAAACCGAACTCTACGCTTCGCAAGGCTCGTTTTTTGGTTATGCCGCAAATAAAAACTACCTTTGTACAAAGATTAATCAAGCAGAAATGAAAACACTCGCTTTTGTTCATCGCAGTCCGTTCCCCAACGGTGGCGCCGAAAAAGTTACCATCGACCTCGCGCAGTGGTTAGTCAAGCAGGGCTGGCGTATCTATATCATCGCCAAGTCGATCGACGACCGTCTGCCCGCGTGGATCAAGAATAGCAATAGTGTTACGATCCTCACCTACAACAAGTTGTCGCACAAGCAGCTCGCTCGCTTTGTTGTTGAGATGAGCCACTTGTACAATTTCGACGCAATCGTGGTGCAGGGTTTGTGGTTGCGACGCATCGACATTGTTCACAGCAAGCAGTCGGCACCCATTATTCACTGCAACCACGGAGTGCCTTTGTGGCAATGTATCAAGAAGTTGCACGCCTTGGGCTCACTGCGCCAACGCACCGAGAAATGGCCGATTCTGGGACGAGCTATCGGGTGGCTCAGCTATCGCTTGGGCGACTATTTTCGTCGCTCCACTATCAACACCTACAAAATGGTCTATGACAACTGCGACGTGATGACCCAGCTGTGCGATGCCTACACCGAAACAATGGCCAATGTGCTAAACCTGCCCTCGGACAACCACCTGATGACAATGCACAATGCACAACCACCCGCCCCAATCAACTACTCGACCGACAAACAGCGCGAGGTACTCTATATGGGGCGTCTTTCGCATAGCGATAAGCGCGTCGATCGTCTGCTCGATATATGGCACCGCGTCGAGCGTCGCCACCCCGAATGGTGTTTGAAGATTGTTGGCGAGGGTCGTGAGCGCACCGCTCTCGAAGCTCAGGCCGCACGTTTGGGACTGCAACGAGTTGAATTTTGTGGCGCAACCGCCACACCCTATATTTATTATAATACGGCGTCAATTCTCTGTCTGACCTCGACGTTTGAAGGTATGCCACTTGTACTTGGCGAGGCTCAGCAGGCAGGCGTTGTGCCGATTGCATTTGCGTGCGTCGATGGCATTATCGAGATCCTGTCGCCCTCGTGGGAGAATGGCGTGCTTGTCGAACCGTTTGATTTAGACGCATTTGCGGCAGCGCTCTCGCGTTTAATGAGCGACGATGATCTGCGCCATCAGATGGCAGCCAACTGCCGCGAGAAGGTCAATCACTACTCCATCGAGCACGTCGGTCGTGCGTGGGAGCAGCTACTCGAACAATTAGCAAGCGATAAGCCGACGCGCGATATGGACACACGAACGATCACTATTCGCGCGGCCGTAGCCGATGATGCCGAGCTGATCGCAACGGCGGTCTGTATGGCGGTCGGGTACGATCGGTCGCACCCGATCTATCCCGTTTTCCGCGAGTTAGCCGAGCGCGAGGTGGCGCAATACAGCTACCGTAATGCCCTCATTGCCGAGGTCGATGGCGTGGCGGCGGGTGCGATTGTGGGTTACGACGGAGCACGTTTGGCGGAGTTGCGAGAGCCGATTTTCCCGTTGCTCGAAAAATATTTGGGCGAGGCGTTGCAGATCGAAGACGAGTGCGAGGCGGGTGAATTTTATCTCGATTCGCTTGGGGTATTGCCCCAATTTCAAGGACTTGGCGTAGGTGCGCGACTGCTTACCGCGATGCGCGACCGAGCCTTCGCCGATGGGCACCAACGGATCGGTCTGATCGTCGATTTCGACAATCCGCGTGCCGAACGGCTCTACACGTCGCTCGGTTGGCGTCGCGTTGGCGAAAAACGATTCCTCGGCCACCGAATGTGGCATTTGCAGTGTGAGAGATAGCGATCATACAAAAAACAATAAAGCCGACACTCACTATGAGTATCGGCTTTATTATGTATGAAATAGTAGATAAGGATTCACCTAAATATCAAGGCATTAACACCCGAGCACCGCTCGATTACACGGTTGCAATGTTGGATATTCACTTAAATATCAAGGCATTAACACCTTGGCAAGGTGCTCAATCCGTCGAGTGATCGTTGGATATTCACTTAAATATCAAGGCATTAACACCTATTCACTAACAACTAAATTTTTACAACTAGTTGGATATTCACTTAAATATCAAGGCATTAACACCGTGTAAGTCGGAATACGATGAATTCCAACCGTTTATCACAAAAATTAAGTGAATTTTTTGAGTGCTTGGAGATCGAAAGTGCCTTCACACCAACGATTTTTTGAATCCAAACCTCAAACTAAGGCGTTCCAACACGCCCGTCCCCGAAGGGACTTGAAATCCATTATATCTATTATTTCAAAGATCCTAAATTCAATAGTACAAAGATAGTCTATTTTTTCTTACGTTCAACAATTTTGTCGCTCAATGCGATATTTCGTGCCGCATTCCAATCGGCATTGATACCCTCGAATGTGCCGTCCGAACGCTCTTTGCCCTTACCCTTCGTGCAATCGGGATTCTTGCAGATAAAGGTCGCCTGATTCACTCGCTGACCCTTCTCGTAGTGTCCGCAGAAACTGCACGTCTGGCTGGTGTGGTAGGGATCGACGTAGCGCACCTCGATACCCGCCGCTTTTGCCTTATACTCGATCATCGTCTGCAACTCGAAGAACGACCAATAGCGCAAAATAAACTTGAAGCCCTCGTCCACCTCGTCGTTGCGGTCGTGTCCGAAACCTGTCAAGCGCTCCATTTGGATTGCGCCCGCCTCGTTACGCAACGCATACTCGATAATCGACTTGCTGAATATATGGTTTTGCAGGTGTACCCAATTACGCTCCTTGCCCTCCAAGCGGTCGAGTGCCTGCAACTTCTGCTTGCGCCCGTGTCCGCCATTGGTCGCCACGCGCAAATTGCGCTGCAACTCACGCTTTTGCGCCGCCATACGCATACGCACTTTGAGGAACTGATCGCGCGAGCCGATACTCAAACCGCCATACGTATTGTCGTTGAGAGCCGCATAGAGCGGAATATTGACACCCAAATCGACACCCACAACGCGGTCGGGATTGAGCGCACGGCTCTCTTTGGGAATCTTCACAACCAACAACAAAAAGCGTTTGCCGTTTTTCGCCTCCTGAATCGACGAACCACCAACATCATACTGACCACTCAGCACTCGCTCGACAATCTCGCGGTTGTTGCTGCGGTCGCGACCGAAATTCAAATCCCACTCCAACCCCTTGGGAAAACTGAGATAGATTGATCCATCTTCGCGCTTTCTTAAAAGTAAGGCTCCATTCCTTTTTACTCGGACAGGCACGGGGATACCTTTCTTAAAATTAGATATTGTTCGCACACCTCGTTCAACATCACGCGCATATTCTTTATAGGTAGAAGCGATATTCTGATTCAAACAAGTAAGTACCTCCGACGGAATCACGTCCAAAAACTCGTGAGAAACGACTCTGTCTGTCGAGTTCTGCTCCGAGCCACCAAGAAAAGATTGACGCTGACGCTTGAACTCGGCAAACAACTCCTTGCGCTCGGCTTTGAGCGCCTTAATATCATCGTCGGTCAACTTGTTGCGCTTGGCATATTTCAGCAACCTCTCAATCTCCTTGAATCTCGGAGAGTGCAACTTCAAACGATACTCATAAGCATCATTGAAGAAACAGTGCGAAATAATGCGATTCGCCGCCTTATACAAATTGTCGTTGATCTCGTCCCAAATACGATACTCCTCTTTCAAACGCTGAGCCGCCTCCTCACTATCACCGTGGCGATGAAGATGAACCTCGATTTTGCGGGTTATGCAAGTATATTCTGTTGCCATTGTCTAAAATTTCCTCAAAAATAATAAAAAAAGATGTATATTGCACTCCAAATTACAAAAAACTTACCCGCAAAACCGAAGTAACCACAATATGACAAACGTCCAACACGCTACTACCCCATCGGCCGTATTTGCCGACAGCAAACCCCACTACGCCCTGCTCGACGGCTTGCGAGGTGCGGCGGCACTGATGGTGGTCTGGTATCACTTTTTCGAGGGCTTTGCCTTTGCCGAGGGCTCGGCCATCACGACCTTCAACCACGGTCATTTGGGCGTCGATTTGTTCTTTATGCTCTCGGGTTTTGTGATCAGCTACGCCTACGACGATCGTTGGCAATCATCACGCAACCGACTGACACTCCGCGACTTCTTCAAACGCCGACTGATCCGTCTGCACCCTATGCTCATTATGGGTGCGGTGATCGGACTGATCACATTCTGGTTGCAAGGCGGAGTGCAGTGGGACGGCACACAGACCTCGTTCGCGTGGTCAATGGTGGCATTGGTGGCGGCGATGTTGTTCGTGCCCGCCTACCCCGGTGCGCCGTACGACGTGCGTGGCAATGGCGAGATGTTCTCGCTCAATGGACCGAGCTGGTCGCTCTTCTTCGAGTATCTCGGCAACCTGATCTATGCCCTCTTCGTTCGTCGCTTGGGTAATCGTGCGCTGGCGCTGCTGACAACGGTGTTGGGCGTGGCGTGGGTGTGGTTCGTGGCGACCGACGTTTCGGGCTACGATATGATCGGTATCGGCTGGACACTCGACACGGTCAATTTCTTCGGCGGTCTGCTACGAATGATGTTCCCATTTACGGTGGGTATGCTCTTGGCGCGCAACTTTAAGCCCGTGAAGATCAAAGGCATATTCTGGATCGCGTGGGCGGTGCTGTTCGCGCTGTTCTCGGTGCCCGCATTTGCAAAATGTGGCGCAGTGAGCCTCAACGGAGTGTATGAACTCGCGTGCGTGGTGATCGTCTTTCCCGCAATCGTGTGGTTAGCTGCCTCGGGCGAAACGACCGATAAGATCTCGTCGCGCGTATGTCAATTCTTGGGCGATATCTCCTACCCGTTGTATATCGTACATTACCCGGTGATGTACCTCTTCTACGCTTGGCTGATCGAGAATCAACTCTACTCGCTCAGTGCAACGTGGCCTGCGGTGATTATGGTCTTTGCGATCAACATCACGCTCGCCTACGCCTGCTTGAAGCTCTACGACGAGCCCGTACGTCGCTGGCTCACAAAGCGTTTCATCAAGACGACGAAGTAATCCACACAAGACAAACGACACAAAGAGATTATTTTTTTCGATCAACGTGATACAACGAAAGAAATTTTTTCATATATTTGCTCTCAACTAAGACGATTTTGATATGTCATTACACTTGTTGAATCTTAATTGGTGGCGCCTCATTGGACATAACGAACAATGAGTCGAGAAGGTGTATTCGCATAACGAACTTAGTTAATCACAACAAAACACAAACAACCATTGTTCATCTCGGACAATGGTTGTTTTCATTTTTGACCGAACAACGAAGAATAACCAAACAACACACAACAATATGAAAACCAAGAAATTTATGCTCTCCGAGCAACAGATGCCAACCAAATGGTATAACATCGTGGCCGATATGCCCAACAAACCTCTGCCGGCACTCGATCCCGCCACCAAACAACCTGTTACCTTCGAGTCGCTCTCGCGTGTATTCGGCGAGGAGTTGGTCAAGCAGGAGCTCTCCGAGGAGCGATTCATCGAGATCCCCGACGAGGTACAGGATCTCTACAAGATATGGCGTCCTACCCCATTGGTGCGCGCCTACGGATTGGAGCGTATGCTCGACACCCCCGCCAAGATCTACTTCAAGAACGAAAGCACCTCCCCCGCAGGCTCACATAAACCCAATACGGCCATACCGCAGGCCTACTACAACGCCAAGCAGGGTATCAAATATCTGGCAACCGAGACCGGTGGCGGACAATGGGGCAGCGCGATGGCTCTGGCCTGCCAATACTTCAATATCGACCTGCGCGTCTATATGGTCAAGGTGAGCTGCGAGCAGAAACCCTATCGCAAACTGCTGATGAATGCTTGGGGTGCAAACGTCATACCTTCACCCAGCACCACAACCCGCTTTGGACGCGACGTGCTTGCCAAAGACCCCGATTGTGCAGGCAATCTGGGCATTGCAATCTCGGAGGCCGTCGAGGTGGCATTGGAGCACGGTGAGCATACGCGCTATTGCTTGGGTAGCGTGATGAACCACGTACTGCTCCACCAGACGATCATCGGTGAGGAGGCTCTGCTCCAAATGGAGATGGCGGGCGACGAACCCGACGTTGTGATTGGCTGCTTCGGTGGCGGTTCGAATTTTGCGGGTATCGGCTTTCCGTTCCTTCGCCGCAACTTGACCGAAGGCAAACAGACCCGCATTGTGGCTGTCGAGCCCACGTCGTGCCCCAAACTGACACGCGGCGAGTTCCAATATGACTTCGGCGATACGGCAGGTATGACCCCGATGATGCCGATGTACACGCTCGGGCACTCGTTCCAGCCATCGAACATTCACGCGGGAGGTCTGCGCTACCACGGTGCAGGCAGCATCGTGAGCCAGCTCTACAAGGATCGCCTGATCGAAGCTCAATCGGTTCCTCAACTCGAAACGTTTGCCGCCGGTATGATGTTCGCCAACAGCGAGGGCATAATTCCCGCACCGGAGTCGTGCCACGCCATTGCTGTCGCCATTCGTGAGGCCAAGCGCGCCAAGGAGGAGGGTTGCCCGCGCACGATTCTGTTCAACCTGTCGGGCAACGGAATGATCGACCTCTACGCCTTTGAGCAATACTTCGCCAACAAACTGACCGATTACGACCTGCCTGAGAGCGAGATACGCCGCTCGATCGACGAGTTGGAACAAATAATTTAGGACTGCCTTGTGGTCAAATCCAATAAATTTTTTGTTACTTTGTGAGGCAAAACAGAGATTATGATATGAAACGAATCCGCATTACGGTTATGCGCATCACGCGCTATGAGGATTTGATGGCGCAGTATGAGAATCCGATCGAGCACGCGTGCGATATGCGCCTCGGGCAGACCTTCGTGGTCGAGAATGGCGAGCGCCCCTCGGCGATGTGCGAGAGTGCGTGGGCGACGCTCGAACCCTTCGTGCGCGAGCTGGCGGAGGGTGGCGGCAATTTCTTCGATGGTTGGATGCGCAACCCACACTCGGCAATGCTCTCGTGCAACGATGGTTTCCGCCCCGTAACGTTCTACGTCGAGGTGGTGGAATAATGTTCTAAAAACACATTTTTTAAGAATTTATTTGTACCTTTGTAGAAATTAGCAATTTCATAATGGCAAATAAGAATCTCAATAAAGCCAAAGAGGCAAAAAAAGATGAATTTTACACCCAACTCGAAGATATCAACAACGAGTTGCGCCACTACCGCGAGCATTTTCGAGGCAAGACCGTATTATGCAACTGCGACGATCCTCGCGTAAGTAATTTTTTTACCTATTTCGCTTACAATTTCGAGTTTCTTGGGTTGAAGAAACTAATCACCACCTGCTATAAAAACCAAGATACTGATTTATTTAGCACACAACAAAGCAAGGAGGCTGTCTATTTGATCTATGAGGGGGACAAAAATGGCGACCATATTCCCAATGTCGAAGAGATTGGCGTTCACCCATTGAAAGGCGACGGTGATTTTCGCAGTGCCGAGTGTATCGAATTGCTTAAAGAGGCTGATATTGTGGTTACAAACCCACCCTTTTCGCTTTTCCGCGAATATATCGCACAGTTGATTGAATATGACAAGAAATTCATAATTGTAGGAAATGTCAATGCTGTAAAATACAAAGAGGTTTTCCCTCTAATAATGCAAAATAAAGTTTGGCTGGGAGCGAGTATTCATAGTGGAGATAGAAAATTTTGGGTTCCTGATGAATACGAATTAAATGCTGCGGGTTGCGGAATTGACGAAACAGGAAGAAAGTATATTCGCGTTAAGGGCGTTCGTTGGTTTACAAACTTAGACTATTCAACGCGCCACGAAAACTTAATTTTATACAAATCGTACACACCTCACGAATATCCTAAATATGAGAACTACGATGCGATAGAGGTCGCTAAAACATCGGAGATTCCATTTGACTATGATGGACTTATGGGTGTACCTATTACGTTCCTTGATAAATACAACCCAGATCAATTTGAGATTATTGGGGTTAGCTTAGTTTTAGGCAACCAAAAACCCAAAGACCTGCCAAAAAGCAAACAAGGTGGTCCGGCTTTCTACTTAAAGGAAAACGGCGAGTATAGACGACTATTTGATAGAATTGTTATCCGCAAACGACAATAAATATGAATATTGAGCTTAAATCTATTCCGATCCGAGATTTGATCGATGGGTATAGCAACAATCCCGATAGTGGCGTACGTGCCTACGGTGGCAAACTCGACGTGCGTCCACCGTATCAGCGTGAGTTCCGCTACGATGAGAAACAAAAACAAGCTGTCATTGAGACTATTATGAAAGGGTTTCCGCTCAATATTATGTATTGGTCGGAAGATGGAAACGGCAACTTCGAAATGATCGACGGTCAGCAACGTACTCTGTCGATCTGCGAGTTCTATACGCACGACTTTAATATCGTGGATAAAGACAGAGGTGTAATGTTCTTTAACACGCTGACCGACGACGAAAAAAAAGCATTCCTCGACTACGAACTGACCGTATATTTTTGTAGCGGAACAGATAAAGAAAAGTTAGATTGGTTTCGAGTGATAAACATCGCAGGCGAGAAATTGCTCGAACAAGAGTTGCGAAACGCTGTATATGTTGGTCCTTTCGTATCGGACGCTCGTCGCCATTTCTCAAAAAACGCCTGCCCCGCATATCGTTTAGGTAACAAGTATATGAATGGTAACACCGTCGAACAAGCATACCTCGAAACAATCTTGAAATGGGCAGCGCGCCACGACAATATCCGCGATGAAAAGCCGATTGACAAATATATGGCGATTCATCAGTTCGACCCTAACGCCAATAAACTTTGGGCTTACTATACTCAAATTATCACTTGGATAGAATCAACATTCCCACATTATCGCAAAGAAATGAAGGGTTTGGATTGGGGCGCAATGTTTGACGAATTTAGCGAAAATATATACGACACAAACGAACTCGAACAGCAGATTCACGACCTAATGGAAGATGATGAAATTATGAAAAAATCAGGAATCTACCGTTATGTCCTGAGTGGCGACCTGCGTGATTTATCGTTCCGCGCATTTGACAAAAAGCAAAAACGCGAAGCCTACGAACGCCAAAAAGGGGTCTGCGTGCACTGCGGAAAGCATTTTGAACTCGAAGAAATGGAGGCAGATCACATAACGCCGTGGAAAGAGGGTGGCACAACCATAGCCGAAAATTGCCAAATGCTATGCAGAAATTGTAACAGAGTTAAGGGCGGGAAATAAAACAACCTGACGCAAAACCCAAACCCAATGAATCTGATTAACCTTTTCCGAAAGATCGGACCATACGTGCGACCCTACCGCTGGCTGGTGGTGCTGACGCTGATCCTAACCCTTATCGGGTCGTTCATCGCGCAGATCAATGCCGTGGTGCTCGACCGAACGGTCGATGCAATCAACAATCTGATCAACACCGACTCGATGGTGTGGAGTCGTGCGGCGCACATTCTCACCATCATTACCCTCGTGTTGCTCGGCAAGGAGGTGCTCTCAGCGGCAATCACCTACGCACAGCACTTCTTCGGCGAAAAGATGCGTATCAACGTGTCGAAGGATCTCTCGCAGGCAGTCATCGACCAGATGTTGCGCTACCGAATGGCCTTCTTTTCGCGGGCAAACAACGAAACGGGCAAGCTCCAAACACGTATCGACCAAGGCGTTAGCAGCCTCTCATCGACCGTGCAGAACTTCTTTATCGACCTGTTGCCGCTGTTTATGAGTGCGGTGCTGGCGCTGATACTGATGTTTGCGGCAAATGTCTATGTCGGTTTGGCGGCGTTGGGCATTGTGCCCATCTATATCTGGATCACGATCCGTCAAGCGCGCAAGTTGCAGGGCTGGCGACGCAATATGCGCTCTTACCGCGAGCAAAAAAGCCACGGCGTGATGAATATCATCGAGAGTATCAACGTCATCAAATCGTTCAACCGCGAGCAGATCGAGAGCGACAAGCAGTGGCAACTGCAAACCGAATTTACCGACAACCAAATGCGTGTGCGCAAGACCTCGTTCTACTTCGACGGAATGAAAAGCTTTGTACGTCAGGTGGGTACGGTGCTCATCATAATCTTGACCGCCTACTTGGTGATGATCGACTACCCGGGTATGTCGATCGGTAAGATTATGTATCACGTGATGTTGTTCTCGAACGTAACGGCTCCAATCACCCAGCTGCAACGTATCTTCGACCAGATGAACGATGCGCTGATCTATGCCGAGGGTTTCTTCGATATTTTGGAGGCCGACGGCGAGTGCGAGCCCTCGGGAGCATACCGCCCCGAACGTGTCGAGGGTAACTTCGAGCTGTCGGGTGTCGATTTCACCTACCCCAACGGCACCAAGGCGCTGCACAATATCGATATGCGTATCGAGAGCGGTAAGATCACCGCGCTGGTTGGATTGTCGGGTGCGGGCAAATCGACCGTGCTCAATCTGCTGGTGAAGTTCTACTCGCCCGACTGCGGCTCGATCAAGTTAGACGGGGTCGATCTGCGCGAGTACGACACCAAGTTCCTGCGCGACAATATCGGTATGGTGTTGCAGAAGAACCACATCTTCGACGGTTCGATCGAGGAGAATATCCGCTACGGACGCCCCAACGCCACTCGCGAGCAGGTCGAGGAGGCAGCCCGCAAGGCGTATATCTATGACCAGATTATGAAGCTGCCCAACGGCTTCGATTCGAAGGCGCAGCTGCTCTCGGGCGGTCAGCAACAACGTATCGCCATCGCGCGTATGTTCTTGAAGAATCCGCCGATCATCTTCCTCGACGAGCCGACCGCCTCGCTCGACGCCATCGCCACCGAGCAGATCAAGGCAAGTATCGACGCCATCAAGCGCGACCGCACGGTGATCATCATCTCGCACAGCATTTCGCAAATCATTGATAGTGATGTGATTTACGCGATGAAGGAGGGACGTGTCGAGCAGTCGGGCGACCCCGATGCGTTGTACCGCGAGGGAGGTGTCTATAAGGATATTGTCGATGCGTCGGCACGCAGCCTGAACATCGACAAGCTGGCACAGACGCTCGATGCGGACGGCGACGGAGTGATGTTTGACTAAAAATTCTCAAATTTTCGATATAACGAGGTGCGCGAGTGTCGAAATTCGCGCACTTTTCGTTACCTTTGCGCCCGAAAAACAAGAACAATGGAACAATCGCAATACTATAACGAATACGAGGAGCGTTTGCAGATCGAACTGCTCAAATTGTGCACCTCGCACGGTATGTTGGAGGGTACGCTGCTCGCCTCGGACGACATCGACGAGCGCTGGAACGACTACGCCTCGCACTATATGGCCGACTCGGTGAGCCAGATCAACACCTTCCCTGCTGCCGCAATCGCGTGGGCAGGCTACGTAGGTATGGCCGTGGCGCACCGTTGGGACGAGGATTGGGAGCAATACGCCGAGGAGGAGTATGACGCTCTGCACGGTGAGCGCGGTTTCGACGATATGGACGAACATATCGTACAGAATATCTTAGGTTTGGCTCTCGATTCGGAGGAGGCCGCCAAGATCGAGGACACGATGCGAAGTTGCGCCCATACGGCGATGACGCTCATTCGCCGCGAGCAGGTCGAGGGGCAAAGCACCAAAGCCTTCTACATCTTCGCTCGAACGGCCAAAGTGTTATTCCGCATCGGTGCCGCATTGGAATTGCGACGATTGGGTTACCGATTCGAAAAAGTCAATATGGAGGATCAGCCGCTTTACTCGTAAAAAGAGAGTAAGCGGCTATTTTTTTGCAAAAAAGGGCGAACGAAACGGCTCAATCGAAAGAAAAAATAGTATCTTTGTACGAATAACTGCGCGCGTGCGACAATCGGACGCAGCTAATTCGGTATAAAACACTTGCTTACGGGCAAAATTTTGTGGAAAATATTTACAAAATACATACTGAACAAATGGCAAATCTTACCAATCCCAAGAAGAAAGTTGTAGTGCTGGGCTCAGGCGCACTCAAAATCGGTCAGGCCGGTGAGTTCGACTACTCAGGCTCGCAGGCTCTGAAAGCTATGCGCGAAGAGGGCATTCAGACCGTGCTGATCAACCCCAACATCGCAACTATCCAGACCTCGGACGGCATCGCTGACAGCGTCTATTTCCTGCCGGTAACCCCCCACTTCGTGGAGGAGATCATCAAAAAAGAGCAGCCCGACGGTATCCTGCTCGCATTCGGTGGTCAGACCGCACTGAACTGCGGTACGGAGCTCTACCAGAAAGGCATTCTGCAAAAGTATGGCGTCGAGGTGCTTGGCACATCGGTCGAGGCGATTATGGCTACCGAGGACCGCGATCTGTTCGTCAAGAAGCTCGATGAGATCGACGTCAAGACCCCCATTTCGCAGGCCGTAGAGACGATGGAGGACGCAATTGCTGCCGCTCGCAAGATCGGTTTCCCGATTATGGTTCGCTCGGCTTACGCGTTGGGTGGCTTGGGTAGCGGTATCTGCCGCAACGAGGAGGAGTTCGTAACGCTGTGCGAAAGCTCGTTCGCCTACTCGAAGCAGATTCTGGTCGAGGAGTCGCTCAAAGGTTGGAAGGAGATCGAGTTCGAGGTTATCCGCGACCGCAACGACCACTGCTTTACCGTTGCAAGTATGGAGAACTTCGACCCGCTGGGTATCCACACCGGCGAGTCGATCGTGGTAGCTCCCACCTGCTCGCTCGACGAGGGTGAGTTGAAGATGTTGCAGGAGCTGTCGGTGAAGATTATCCGCCACATCGGTATCGTGGGCGAGTGCAACGTTCAGTATGCGTTCAACTCGGACACGGACGACTACCGCGTGATCGAGGTCAATGCTCGTCTGAGCCGTTCGTCGGCATTGGCGTCGAAGGCTACGGGTTACCCGCTGGCATTTGTGGCTGCGAAGTTGGCGCTGGGCTATACGCTCGACCAGATTGGCGAGATGGGTACAACCAACTCGGCATATAAGGCTCCCGAATTGGACTACCTGATCTGCAAGATCCCGCGTTGGGACCTCACGAAGTTTGCAGGCGTATCGCGTCAGATCGGCTCGTCGATGAAGTCGGTGGGCGAGATTATGTCGATCGGCAAATCGTTTGAGGAGGTGATTCAGAAGGGTCTGCGTATGATCGGTCAGGGTATGCACGGCTTTGTCGGAAACGAGAACCAGCACTTCGACGATTTGGACAAGGAGCTGTCGAATCCGACCGACCTGCGTGTATTTGCCATTGCTGAGGCGTTGAAGCAAGGCTACACGATCGAGCGTCTGTTCGAATTGACGAAGATCTCGCCTTGGTTCCTCGAAAAGTTGAAGAATATCTACGACTACTCGGTTGTGTTGAGCAGTTTCAACTCGATCGAAGAGGTTCCTACCGAAGTGCTTTGGAAGGCTAAGCAGCTGGGATTCTCGGACTTCCAGATCGCACGTTTCGCAGGCAAGAACCGCGAAAATATGCACAAGCAGGTGCTGGCCGTACGCGCACTGCGTAAGAAGGCTAACGTACTACCCACCGTCAAGCGTATCAATACGGTCGCATCGGAGCACCCCGAGCTGACCAACTATCTCTATATGACCTACGACGCAACGGATCACGACATTCCGTTCTTCAAGAACGAGAAGTCGGTTGTGGTGCTGGGCTCGGGTGCCTACCGCATCGGCTCGTCGGTTGAGTTCGACTGGTGCTCGGTCAATGCAATCCAAACGGCTCGCAAGCTGGGCTACAAGTCGATTATGGTCAATTACAACCCCGAAACCGTTTCGACCGACTACGATATGTGCGACCGACTGTATTTCGACGAGCTGTCGTTCGAGCGCGTGATGGACGTGATGGATCTCGAAACCCCGCGCGGCGTGATCGTTTCGGTGGGTGGTCAGATCCCCAACAACTTGGCAATGAAGCTCTATCATCAGGATATTCCCGTGCTGGGCACCTCGCCTCTGTCGATCGACCGCGCCGAGAACCGCCACAAGTTTTCGAGTATGCTCGATCAGCTCGGTATCGACCAGCCCGCGTGGAAGGAGCTGTCGGATATGAAGGATATCTACGAGTTTGTCGATAAGGTTGGCTACCCCGTTCTGGTGCGTCCTTCGTACGTGCTCTCGGGTGCAGCGATGAACGTCTGCTACAATCAGGAGCAGCTCGAACGTTTCTTGGCTGCTGCTGCCGAGGTTTCGAAGGAGTATCCCGTTGTGGTTTCGCAATTCTTGCAGAATGCCAAGGAGATCGAGTTCGACGCTGTGGCTAAGGACGGTGAGGTTGTCGAGTACGCAATCTCGGAGCACATCGAGTTTGCAGGAGTCCATTCGGGCGACGCGACACTCGTATTCCCGCCCCAGAAGATCTACTTCGAGACGGCTCGCCGAATCAAGAAGATCAGCCGCAAGATTGCTAAGGAGCTGAATATCAGCGGTCCGTTCAATATCCAATACTTAGCCAAGAACAACGACGTGAAGGTTATCGAGTGTAACCTGCGTGCATCGCGTTCGTTCCCCTTCGTGTCGAAGGTCTTGAAGCGCAACTTCATCGAGACCGCAACGCGAATTATGCTCGACGCACCCTATAACAAGCCCGATACCAACGTATTCGATATCGACTGGATCGGTGTCAAGTCGTCGCAGTTCTCGTTCGCGCGTCTGCACAATGCCGACCCCGTGCTGAGCGTCGATATGTCATCGACGGGCGAGGTTGGTTGCTTGGGCGACGACTTCCACGAGGCTCTGCTGACGGCAATGATCTCGGTCGGCTACTCGATTCCCGAGAAGAACATTATGGTTTCGTCGGGCGACGCTAAGTCGAAGGTCGATCTGTTGGAGCCCTGCAAGGTATTGCAGAAGCACGGCTACAACATCTTCGCAACCAAGGGCACACAGCGTTTCCTCGGCGAGCACGGCATCGAGGCAACCGTTGTCGATTGGCCCGATGAGGGTGAGAGCGGTCTGAATGTGATGGATATGATCTCGAACCACGGTTTCGACCTGATCGTGAATATCCCCAAGAACCACACCCACCGCGAGCTGACCAACGGCTACAAGATCCGCCGCGCTGCCATCGACCACAACATTCCGTTGATCACCAACGCTCGTCTGGCGAGTGCCTTCATCGAGGCTTGTTGCGAGTTGAAGGAGGGCAATATCCAGATCAAGAGCTGGCAGGAGTATAAGATGTAATCGCACAACTCACACAATAGAGAGGGCTGCGCCTTGGGCGTGGCCCTCTTTATACCTTAATTATATATAGGCAACTATGGCTGAGCACCTCGAAATCTCAAACGGAACAAAGGCCGAGCGTTATGCGCTCCTCACACGACAGATCGAAGCTGTCGTGGCAGGCGAAACGGATATGATCGCGCGTATGGCAAACGTGGCGTCGATGATCCACCACACATTCGGTTTCTGGTGGACAGGATTCTATCGCACGGTGGGCAACGAGTTGGTGCTCGGACCGTTTCAAGGGCCATTGGCCTGCACCCGTATCGCCTTCGGACGAGGCGTTTGCGGTACGGCGTGGCGCGACGAGCAGACAATCGTAGTACCCGATGTCGAACAATTCGAGGGACATATCGCGTGCAGTTCGGCCTCACGTAGCGAAATCGTCGTGCCCCTGCGCCAAAATGGAGTGATCATCGGGGTACTCGATATCGACAGTTGCGAGCTGGCAACATTCGACGCAACCGACCGAGAGTGGTTGGAGCGAATTGTCGAGTGTATCACCCGCTGAAAACGCCCTCTGAGGTAGCTACAACCAACAATTCGAAAGTCATCTCGACGAGCAGGCCGCGCGCGATGACCTTTTTACCTCAAAGCACAGCTCCGTTATGCGACAAAGTGGCTGGGGACGATAGTAAAATAAATTTTTCTCGCGCACATCGCAGAGTGTTAAATCGCTAACAGACAAGTGTTAGAGCGCTGAATTGGGGCGATGAATCGAGTCTATTTGCGTCATTTTATCACATTTCGCATTACAGCCAACAAAAACGGCCTATTTTTTTGCAGAAAAATTAGAACACCCGCCACACCGCCATATCACACTATAAAACAAGAGATTAGACCGACGGCAGCGGTCCATAAAACTAATTAAACCAACCAAAAGGCGAGCATTGAAATAGTTTTGAATTTTTTTTGTTGAAAAATTATTCGTACATTGCACCCCTAAATTAGTACTGAAAGTGTTTATTTTGTGATTAGCAAACAGATTTCGACTAAAATTTAATATTCAATTAATTTAATTTTTTAACTATGAAGAACTTTTTACTTAAAGTTGCTCTGATCGGCGCTATGTTCGCTGGTTTGGCTCTGACGGGTTGCGAGAATGAGGACCCGATGGAGAATGTTGCAATGGGTGCAGAGGTTACTTCGACCAGCTTGACCGGCGTATCGGTTAAGGTGATGACCAACGGTATCACCGAGTACGCTTATACGGTTATGCAGGCCGGCGCAACGAAGCCTACTGCTGATGCCGTTTTTGCTAACGGTACGGTTAAGTCGTTGGAGTTCACCGACGGTGAGGACGCATTCACCGTTAGTGGTCTGACTCCCGAAAGCGACTACGTTTGCTACGTAGCAGGTAAGGCAGGCTCGACCTACTACCCCGTAGTATGCGATTTGGCATTCTCGACCGCAGTTGTTCCTGCATCGATGACCGCTGCATTGGTTGAGTCGGCTACCACCGCACAGACTCTGAGCGTAGAGGTTAAGACCGTGAAGATCAAGGCATTTGCTTACACAGCATTCAAGGCTGAGGAGGCACCTGAGAAGGCTCCCAACGCTGACGTTGTATTTGCTGACGGTCAGATGGTTGAGTGCTCGGACGGTACTCACTCGTTCACTTTGGAGGAGTTGTCGCCCAACACCGAGTACGTAGTTTACGTAGCAGGTCTGTTGAGCGAGGCTGACGAGAATGGTAACAACCAGCCTTACGAGAAGGTATTGGAGGTTAAGGCTACCACCGGTGATTTCACCGAGGAGTTGACCATCTTCGACAACACCGGCCGCTCGTTCAAGTTGCACGTGAAGCCGACGCTGAGCGATCCCGCTAACGTTATCAAGTGGGGTACTTGCGACATCTTTATGTACAATATGAACAACACTCCCGACTTCGAGATGCTGAACCTGCACGACCAGTACTATGGCAACTACTTCCAGGGCGATACCACTTTGGTATTCGACGAGGCTCACGGTAACGTATGGAGCGACGAGATGGGCGACTACATTACCTACTACGAGGCAATCGTTCCCGGTCAGCCCCAGTACTTGGCACTCGGTGAGTTCAAGTATTCGGACGACGAGGAAGAGCACGGCCGTTGGGGTTGGGGTGCTGGTTACTACCTGGCTATGTTCAATCAGGAGGCTTACTACGAGGCTATGTATCCTTACTGGTATGGCGAGACCGATCAGATGCCCAACGAGAACGAATACTGGACCGGCTACCACAAGCAGATCAAGTTCCAGACCAAGGCTCCCGAGCTGCTCGACGCTGCTTTGGAGATCGATATGAGCGGTCTGCGCGCTAACGGCGGCCCGATCCGTATCAACACCAACGGTGCTGCTGACCGCATAACCGTAATGTTGCTCGACCCGATGACCTACCAGCAGATTATGCCTCTCTTGGATGACAACGAGGATTACTTGCAGTGGTTCACCACTTCGTACGTAGGCTTTATGATGGTAGGTGCTCAGACCTTCGGTGGCGCTAACATCGAGTTCGAGATGACCGACTTCCTGTGGGAGGTTAGCAAGGAGGAGACCTACAAGCTGCTGGTAGTTGCTACCAAGGACGCTGTTGAGGGTTCGCTCGACGCTAAGTTCCAGCAGTTCGCTAAGGCTGACGTTGTTCTGCCCGACTACAAGCTGCCCGCTCCTACTTTGGAGATCACCCCGATCGAGTCGACTTCGCCCTTCGAGGTTTCGTTCAACGTTAAATGTCCTTCGCAGGACGCTTACTACGGTAAGTACGCTGCTAACTACGCTCGCGAGTGGGCTGAGGCTGGTTTCGATGAGAACCCCGCTGAGGCTATGGAGTACAACGGTAACGATCTGACCGCTGATGATCTGGCACTGATCAACTCGGCTGAGGGTATGGTATTCAACTTCCCGTCGTACGAGGATATGGTAACCAAGCTCGGCGTTGTATTGGAGAGCATCGAGGGTCTGCCCTGCGAGCCCGTGATCGTCGAGAACAAGTCGTTGGCTGAGCCCGCTAAGACTCCCGTTGATTCGAAGTACTTCACTTCGCTCAATGGCGACTGGACTGCTACCGCTACCAACCGCCTCGTTAAGCAGACCTACGATTGGCAGAATGGTGGCTACATCTATGACACCATCATCACCGAGAAGGTTTCGAAGGTAACCATTGGCGACGTAACCTATCCCGCATCGTTGGACGAGGAGGTATATAACACTTGGTTCGAGAATACTCCTTACAAGACCGAGGCTGAGGTTGATGCTCAGTTCGCTCTGTTCAAGGAGGCTGTTGATATCTTCAACAAGAAGAACGTTGCTCAGAACCGTATCTTGATGAACGGCTTTGACTTCCAGGTTCCTCTGACTCAGTACTACACGATCTACTCGAAGTACTCGTCGCCTTTCGAATTGTGGTGCTCGGATAGCTACAATGGCTACGACAACACATCGCCCGTTTGGGATTTCGGTCCGAAGTGGTACTTGGAGGTTGCTGCTGATGGTAGCGTAACCGCTCCGTTCAATATGAACTACTTCGCTCCTATGTCGAACTGGTCGTCGTACAACGCATACTACTTCGCAGGCGCAAGCGACAAGGCTTATATGCCTTACAACACTGCTGTTCAGGCTGAGTATCCTTGCGAGAATGGTCAGTTCCCCGTTGAGATTTCGGAGGACGGCAACACCATCACCGTTAAGCCTTTGGTTGCTCACAACGATACTTTCTATCCCAATATGGGTTACGTAAGCTGGGGCAACTTCACGATGGGCAACTACGGCCAGATCGTAAGCGAGATCGTTCTGACCCGCGGCTGGACCGAGGAGGGTACTGACGAGCCCGTTGAGACCGCAGCTGTTGCAAACGGCGTTAAGTATGTTCCCGCAAACTACACCAACCTCTACAACGTGAAGCCGGCTCAGAAGCCTATGCCTCGCACCGTTATTAAGGCTATGCCTAATTACGAGAAGGTAGAGATGAAGGTGGTAAGCGTTGATGAGTTCAAGGCTAACGTCGAGAAACTCCGCAAGGCAACCAAAGCTGCTGCACGTAAGTAATTTACGCACAATACTCTTAAACCAATCAGTAACTCTCCGCGAGGGGAGTTACTGTTTGGCTTATATAGCGAACACCTAAATTAAAACAAAAAATCTATGAACAAGCTGTTATGTTTGGCCGTAGCATTGGTGGCATCGCTCACCGTGTCGGCACAACAACTGCCCGACGTGAAGGTCGAAAACGAGAGCGGTAAAATGATCTCGACTCGCTCGCTCGTGGGTAAACCGATGATCATCTCATATTGGTCGTTAGCGTGCAAGCCCTGTATTCAGGAGCTCAACGCAATGAACGACGCTCTGGAAGAGTGGCGCGAAGAGGCCGATTTCGAGGTGGTTGCTGTTTCGGTCGATGACGTGCGCCTCAAAGCTCGCGCTAAGGCTAAGGCAGCCTCGATGGGTTGGGACTTCATCTGCCTGTTCGACGCTAACCAAGCAATGAAACGCGCTATGAATGTGTCGCTTACGCCGCAAACATTCGTAGTCGATGCCGAGGGTAACATCGTATTCTCGCACTCGGGTTACACGCCCGGCAGCGAGCAGTTGCTGTTCGAGAAATTGCTCGAAACCATCAAAAAGTAGCTACAACTATGAAACGTATTTTGCTGGTTCTGACCGCGTTGGTTGCAGCGTTCACTGCCTCGGCCCAAATTCAGTTTGGCGAGAAGGGTGGCTATATGACCATCGGTCT
Organism: Rikenellaceae bacterium; assembly: GCA_017442365.1. Classification (GTDB taxonomy): domain Bacteria; phylum Bacteroidota; class Bacteroidia; order Bacteroidales; family Rikenellaceae; genus Alistipes. The sequence continues at coordinate 46,189 of JAFRZW010000001.1, forward strand.
GGAATCGAACAATATCCTCTACGTCAATGACGCAAAGCTCGGCACGACCTACCCCAGCAAGTTCGGCTCGAACGACTACTTGAAGCTCGACTATGTGAATGGTCGCTTCTCGGTCGGCGTGCAGGGCGAGGCATATCTGCCCGCATTGCAGGGTTATGACGACCTGCGTAACAACGGCTTCGACAAACCGAAGGTGATGCTGGCCTCGAAGTATATTCAGTGGCAGGACGCAAACTACTCGGTGATGGTCGGCAACGTCTATGATCAGTTCGGTAACGGTCTGATCTTCCGCAGTTTCGAGGATCGTCAGCTGGGTATCAACAACTCGATCGAGGGTGGTCGCGTAACGGCAACTTTCGGCAACATCGTATCGGTGAAGGCACTGTTCGGTCGTCCGCGTCTGTACAGTAGCGCCAATGGCTACTCGCGCGGCTGGATCGGATCGCAGTATGCCCGCTCGACGGTGGGTGGTGCCGATCTGTCGGTTTCGTTGTCGGATATCATTGGCAGCGAGGAGCTTATGATGTCGATCGAGGGTAGCTACGTCAATCGCCGCGAGCGTCTGGACCGTGAGCTGAACGGTATGAACTACGGCACGGACTACTTCCCCTACTTCGAACTTACGTCGCCCGATCTGAATATGTATTCGGCTCGCCTGAATCTCGACTACAAGGGTTTCACCCTGCGTGGCGAGTATGCAGGCAAGGGTAAAGACATCAGCTCGGGTGCTGTGTTGGGTAAGGCAGCAAAGGGCTCGGCAGTTTTGGCTGAGTTGGGCTATAACGTTGGTGGTCTGAGCGTTTCGGCTCAGGTGCGTCGATTGGAGATGATGGGCACATCGCTCTCGCTCTATGGCAACCTCGGCGTTATGGGCAACACGCTGAACTATCTGCCCGCACTGACTCGTCAGCATACCTATATGCTGGCAGCGCTCAATCCCTGCCAGATGAATGCCGAGGGTGAGTTGGCAGTTCAGGCCGACATCTATTACACCCTGCGCAGCAAGCAGAGCCGTCAGCGTTACTGGAATTTCCACGCTAACTACTCGACCGCATACACATTGAAGGCGTACCAGACGGCAAGCGGCAAGCGCGAGCTGTTGTGGAGCGACGTGAATGTCGATGTCGAGCGTCAGTGGAACAAGCAGTGGAAGACTACGGTAATGTTCTCGCGTCAGGAGTGGAACACCTCGCACGGTCAGGGTCCGGCATTGCCATCGACAACCTTCGCGTCGAATATCTTTGTGGGCGATGTGATGTACAAGATCAACAAGAAGTTCTCGTTGCGTATGGAGGCTCAATACCTGCTCTCGAACGACTACGAGGGCGATTGGGTTGCAGGCCTCGTTGAGTTCAACGTTGCACCCCATTGGAGCGTATTTTTCAGCGATATGTACAACCTCGGCACGACCAAAACCAACTACTACAACGGTGGTTTGAGCTTCACGCACAACCGTACCCGAGTACAGGTCAGCTATGGTCGCAACCGCGCAGGTTATGTCTGCTCGGGCGGTGTATGTCGCTACCAGCCCGCCTATACGGGTGTCAATCTGATGCTTACGACGTCATTCTAACAGTTTAATAGATAACAGAACAAGAACTATGAAAAAGTTTTTTAGCTTAATAGCGATGATCGCAGCGGTGGCGATGGTTTCGTGTGAGCCTACACCCAGCCCCGAACCCGATCCTACGCCCGAGAAGCTGACCGCAAGCGTATCTCCCTCGGAGATCACTGCTGATGGTCAGTCGAAGGCTGTCTTTACCGTAAAGTATGGCGACAAGGCTGTGTCGAACGTAAAGGCTTACGTCAATGGCGCAGAGACTGCGTTGAGCGCACTGACCTTCACGACCAAGACCGCAGGTACGTATAAGTTCTACTTCACTTACGAGTGGAAAACGGGCGAAACCGTCAAGTCGAACGAGGTTACCGTAACGGCTAAGGCTGCTGAGCAGTCGGGCGACGCGTCGGGTCTGACAATGGAGGTTGATAACACCATTATTCCGATCAATACGGGTCGTGCGACCTTCACCATTAAGTTCAATGGTAAGGTTGTCGAGAGCGGCTACAAGATCTACAAGAACGGAACGGAGACCAAGTTGCCGACCGATGCGAACAAGAAACCCTATTTCGAGAGCAAAACGACGGGTACATATTCGTTCTACGTTACCTACAACATCACCGAGAGCACCAAAAATAAGCCTATCTCGGTTCAGGTAATCAACGACGCAATTCCCGATCGTGCTGAGGATCCCAATCCGACGAGCACCTCGTTCAAGCGTCGCGCAATGGTAATGCAGTTCACGGGTACGGATTGTGGCTACTGCCCCTATATCATTGAGCCTTTGGAGACTATGGCAGCTGATGCAGCTTACAAAGATAAGTTCTCGTGGGCAGCTATTCACACATTCAACTCAGATGATCCGGCTGCTCCTTGTAATAGTAGCGATTACACCAAATTAAGTTTTGCGGCAGCATACGGCGGAATCAGTGGTTACCCGACAGTATTGTTCGACTTGACCTCTCAGGTTGGCAATCTTGGTAGCGTTGCTGTCAATTTGGCAAACTTGAAGAAGGCAGTCGATAACTCGGTTGCAAATCCTGCGTCGGCTGGTATCTCGGCTACGATGACTCTCGACGAAAATAACCGCGTAGTTACTGCTCGCGTAAGCGTTAAGGCTAAGGACGCTAAGGTTTACCGCGTAAGTATGTGGGTATTGGAGGATAAGATTAGAGGCAATCAGAATGGTAGCACCACTATCCAATGGCACGACAATGCTCTTCGCTACGTTGCTCGCGGCGCTGATGGCTCGGCCGACTACTACGGCTACCCGCTTAACGAAGGTAAGACGATGAATCCAGGTCAGGTTTGCGACTACGTATTCGCAGTGAATATCTCGAACCAGTCAGTTAATTTGGCTAACTGCCAGCTGTTGTTCTTCGTTACTACGTCGGTTGGCAACAACAAGTATACGGTTGTGAACTCGGCTGTAACGAAGGACCTCAAAACTACGCTGCCGTTCGAGTACAACAACTAAACGAACGGGGGCAACCCTAAACAAAAGAAAACGACCTTTCTCCGCGTGGAGAGAGGTCGTTTTTTATTGGGGTGTAATGAATCAGATTCGTTCGAGGATTCGGCGCACAGCGGGGATCCGCAACACAGGCAGGAGCACCCACGAGGGCAGAAGATAACAGATGGCAACTTCGATCTTGGTCAGCAACGATGGAAAGCACCTGCGGCGACCACGTCGCGCTGCACGCAACGCCCTGCGAGCCACCTCATCAGCAGTCTGCATTATGCCTAAACGACGCAACCATCGACGCGCACCGTCGCCGAGCGAATAGAGAGGCGTATCGACTGCCGACGGGAATACCGTCGTAACCGTTACGCCCGAGCCACGCATTTCGTACCAGAGCGACTGCCCGAAGCTACGCAGGTAGCTCTTCGTGGCGGCATAGTGCGAAATGGTCGGGAAGGGAGTCCACGCCGTAACCGACGACATCAGAACAATATGCCCGCCACCGCGCTCGCGCATTACGGGCGCGAACAATCGGCAGAGTTTGGTCGGCGTGGTGCAGTGCAGAGCGATGATTGCCTCAATACGCGCAGAATCGGTGCGCTCCAACTGATTGAAGATCAGCATTCCTGCATTATTGACGAGAGTATCGACCTCGATTGCGTGCTGCTCACAATATTCGAATATCTGCTCGGCAGCCGTCGGCTCGGTCAGATCGACACACAGCGGCTCGACCTCGACACCGAACTCCGCCCGAACGCTCGCTGCCACACGTCGGTTCTCGACGTCGCGGTTGCTCACCACAACGACATTGCGCCCCTCGGCAGCCAGCTGGCGCACATACTGCTCGCCAATGCCCGACGAGCCACCCGTAACCAACGCAAAACGTGCCATCGTTAATCCTCGTCGTAATAGAGATTATCCATCAATGAATCCAACTCACGACGCTCCTTCTTCGTGGGGCGTCCCGTGCCTCGGTCGCGCACGATGAAGATCGTTTCGCGTGGCACGTTGAGCTTATCCAGCTCCGATTGGGGCGTGATGTCGGCAGCGTACAGAGGCACATTCTTGGCGGGCTGACGGCTCGACACCAACTCCACAACGCGATACTGATAGACTACGGGCATCTTCTTGACCGAAATGACATCGCCCACCTTCACCTCGCGCGAGGGCTTGGCGTAGGCATCATTGACCAGCACACGATTGGTGCGACAAGCGTCGGCAGCGTCGCTACGTGTCTTGAAAACACGCACCGCCCAGAGCCATTTATCGAGTCTGACCTCCATCGCTAATTTGTTTTCTGCAAAGAATAATTATCCACCAAATTAATCCACTTATCAAAGATAGCTCTTTGATTTGAGATTAATTCTTCATACTCCACGAAAAATATAGAACTCTCGGAATTAACAATCGTATCCTCAAAAATACCATTTCGAATCATCCCTTTTTCCCCTATAATAAGAATTGGCATACCCAAGCTATTTGCCATCGTAGCCTCTATCTGCATCCAAGGCGACGGAAGGCATTTATTTTCAACTCTATTTTCTTCGACATTTCGATGTAAATAGCCCTCCGAAACTGCAAGATAGGAGAACGCTAACACGATCATTCCCGAACACTCCTTTATACCGTCTTTGACTGTACCAAGTTGTCCTTTATCTCGATAATCGTTTCTATCAATATATGCAAACTGAGTATTATATGCCCGCTGTAAGTAGTCTTTAACATCATTATAATGAACCACTTGAAGCGCATCCATTAAACCAAGTTTGCTGATAAAAATTTTGCGCACTGGCTCCTTATCACTATATTTATTATCAGCATTATTGAGGTTCTTAACAGAAAAATTCCCCTTTGAATCTAAATAATCAATTATTGCCGATTTGGGATAATTTTTACCAAGAACTTTAATTGTTGATAACGCCTTTACATTACTGAAATTTGCACCTTCTAATTCGCAACCCTTAAATTTGACATTCTCCATATTAGCCAACTCAAATGAGGCATTACGAAAATCACTAAAATGGAATGTCGTATTTTTCATTCTGCAATTATAGAATATCGCTTCTTGGGCATTGATATTACTGATTGAACATTCATTAATATCTGCGTTATAGAAGTCAGCACACTTCATGGTAATACGACGTTGCAAATATTTATCATCTTTCGTAATTTCAAACATTATACGAGACTTCGGCTTAATCGAAGCATTGTTGAGATTTACATCTTGAAAATCTTGTCCATCAATATTATCAATATAAGAGATGCTATCTGCCAAAGTTTTCTGCATATTACCAGATGGTAACGTTCTAAGCAATGCCACTATCAAATTAACAGTATCTTGCTTATATGCTTTACGTTTAAGAAAACTTCTTAATAAAATGGCAGATGTTATTTGAGCTGTTTCGTTAGTAGAGTAGAGGTTATTCGCACAGTTATTAAAATCCTCAGCCCTTTTCGCACGAACTTGCGATCTATATACCCCATAATGATATATAGATACAATTACCGCTGCGGCCAACGACATATAGACCGTTGACTCTGCCAATGTTTCCCAAAACATACTATATCAATTTTATTTAACCCAAATAACCTTATCCGAGTCGTCCTTCTCGGAGTGGGGTTTGACCTCCTGCGCGGGATAGCCCAACGCAATGAAGCACAGCGGACGCCACTCGGCAGGAATCGGCAGGAACTCACGCAGATACTCCTCAGCCGACTGACCCTCAGGCTCGGCTTTGAGCTTCGGGCGACCATTGATATGCACCCAGCACGAACCCAAACCTGCGTCAGTTACAGCGAGTTGCAGAATCGTAGCCGAGATCGAGCAGTTATCGACCCACAGATCGGTTACCGACTCATCGCCCGCAACCATAATCGCCATCGGGCAATCCTTCATAAATGCCGAGCCATAGTCGCGCATCTGGGCGATACGCTCCATCATTTCGCGCCCCTCGACAACCATATAGCGTGTCGAGCGGGTGTTGCGCGACGAGGGTGCCGTGAAGGCCTGCTTCAACAACTCCTCGACAACCTCACGCTCGACGGCGCGATCCTCAAATTTACGAACGCTGCGACGCGCACGCAATATCTCCTTTAATTCCATAGTTTTCTACGATTTTTGTGGTTTACTTTTGTGCAAATGTAATGAAAATTCCGTCAAAAACCTTACCTTTACAATCTGAATCTTAATACATACGAAATATGGAACAACAGGTAACAGCCGCAATGATCTACGATTTCGACGGCACACTCTCACCAGGCAATATGCAGGAGTACGATTTCATTCCCGCCATCGGCAAGAGCAACAAGGAGTTTTGGCACGATTGCAACGAGTTGGCGCGCGTGCAGGACGCCGATATGACACTTACCTATATGGCCCGAATGATCCAATATGCCCGCAGCAAGGGCCTCTCGCTCAAACGCGAGGCATTCCAAGAGTCGGGACGTTGTATCTCGCTCTATGCAGGTGTCGAGCAGTGGTTCGCGCGCATTAATGCCTACGCTGCCGAGCGCGGTGTGCGTATGTTGCACTATATCAATTCGTCGGGCATCAAGGAGATCATCGAGGGTACCCCGATCGCGGGTGAGTTCCGCAAGATCTACGCCTGCTCGTTCCTCTACGATGTCGATGGAGTGGCTTATTGGCCTGCCGTAGCAGTCAATTACACCAACAAGACACAGTTTATCTTCAAGATCAACAAGGGCGTTGAGTCGGTTTTCGATGCGACGTTGGTCAATCAATATATCGAGGAGAGCAAGCGCCCCGTACCCTTCAAGCGTATGATCTACGTGGGCGATGGCACGACCGACATTCCCTGTATGCGTCTTGTGAAGAACTTTGGCGGCCACTCGATTGCGGTCTATAACCCCAACAAGCAGGGGGCGCAGAAGGGTCTTTCGTCGCTCATTCACGACAACCGCGTGAATCACGTCTGCCCGGCCGACTACTCGGCTGGCTCGGATATCGACACCGTTGTTAAGACCATCATCGACAAGATCGCAGTCGATTACCGACTGAGCCAAATGGAGGTTGTAAAGTAATCAGGGGCACGCTATGAAACTAATTTTTGCGACAAACAACGCCCACAAACTCGCTGAGGCACAAGCGGTTTTGGGCGAAGGATATGAATTGGTAACACCGCGTCAGATGGGCATTACGGAGGAGATTCCCGAAACGGCCTCGACGCTCGAAGGCAATGCCCGACAGAAGGCTCGCTATCTGTACGAGCGCACTGGCTTGGACTGCTTTGCCGACGATACGGGTTTGGAAGTAGATGCGTTGGACGGTGCGCCGGGTGTTCATTCGGCACGCTACGCCACCGACGGCCACGACTTCGAGGCCAACACCCGCCTGCTGCTCCGCAATATGGAGGGCAAGGAGAATCGTCGCGCGCGATTCCGCACGGCAATTATCCTGATCGCAGGGGGCGAGGAGCACCTTTTCGAGGGTCGTGTCGAGGGCGAGATCACCCACGAGCCAGCAGGTTGTGGTGGTTTTGGCTACGATCCCGTTTTCCGTCCCGAGGGCTACGAGCAGACCTTTGCCGAGATGTCGGCCGACGAGAAAAACTCGATCTCGCACCGCGCACGTGCCGTAGCCAAATTGGTTGAATATTTGAAACGATAAAGGGTGAAACGACTGCTATTAGTTTTGGTGGAGCTGTTCGTCGTTTGTACCGCCTCGGCGCAGCTATATATCGTTAATGGTGAGGAGTATAGCGCCGAGCAGATGCGTCGTATCGACCCCGAGCGTGTCGAGTCCTCGGAGCAGGTGGCCATCAACGATAGCATTATGGCGCTCTATGGCGAACGGGCGGCAGACGGCGTGATCGTCGTAAAGCTCAAACACGATACCGAGCCGCAGTTTTCGGTCGATTCGCTCTCGTTCCGCGAGTGGGTCGAGCGCGAGGTGGCGTGGGGCGACGATGAGCCTGCGGCACGGGTTGTCTATCGCTATGTGGTTGGTACTGACGGACGTGCGCAGCTGACCGAGCTGATCGAATCGACCGACAACCGACTGCGCCAACGTGTTGTGCGGGCGGTCAAACGCGCGCCGTTGTGGGCGCCTGCCGAGCGTGAAGGGCGTGCGGTCGAGGTCGAGCAGGTGCTCATCATCGAGCTGCCCAAAGGCAAACGTCTGCGCGGCAAGCATTTCTTGATAAGGTTGTAGAAGCGGCCGTTGCGAATACCCTTTTTTCGAAAAAAGTTGGCATTTTTCTTGCAGGGGGGGGAATTTTCCTATCTTTGCAAAAACCACTAAATCAAACTACTATGAAACACATTCTCACACTTGTTTTGTTGGCAATGCAGATAGCAGTTTGCGCAGCTCAGCCCTCGACGCCAATGACCAACCCCACCGCCGAGAGCAAAGTGCTCTATATCGTGGCAGATAGTTGCGACTTTCAAATTAGCATTCTACACACTAAGCAAAAAGATTATTCGATGTACCAAACGCTGAATATTCCGACCGACAACGGGATTTTCGCCATTGGTTGCAAGGATTCTTTCATCGAACGCAATGGCAAAACTGAGTTAGCCATTGATAAAATATTCCCCAAAAGCGACTTGGACAAGACGCCGACGATCCGAATGAAGGAGTTCGCCAAAGGCAAGTCCGCCAAGCAATTACAACGCGCCTACGACCGCTGGCAGGAGGAGTACGACTACGTCTTTATAACCAAATGTAACAACCCCGATAACGACAAACAAGAGCGCAGTTTGGCAGTCGATAGCTACATCTACAATCCCTCAAAAGTCAAGTATCCGCACTACCCTGCTGATTCGCTTACGAATGCGATCGAACGCGGTGCGCGTGTCTTGATTTTCGACTCGAACAAACCCTACGCCAGAATTAGAACTAATGTAGCGCCAGGTGTTACTTATGCTCACGGTTTCTATGCAAATATTGCGGGATACGATCTCCGCGACCAAAATGGCGATAAGGTTCGATTGAATTTTCTCACGCAAGATAACCTTCCTCCGGCAGAAGAGGTTACGACCTATACCATAGATCGTTCGGAGGTAACATTGGAGGGCGAGGCATTTTTCGATTTCAGCGAGATTGCCGCAACACGCAACGAGAAGGAGATTCGCGAACTGTACTATAAGTTCGAAAAGTTCAATAGCAAGGAACAAGAGATGAGCAAACGCAAGCACCGTCCGATCTATATTATCGACCGCGCCGAGATGACCAAGGGTAAGATAACGGTGCACAAGATGATCATTGAGTTTATAGTTGTCTCATAAAATCTTGAAGGGCAATCGCAAGTCTGAACGCCCTATATAACAACACATAGGAGATACCTTTCAATGGGTATCTCCTTTTATTATGCTGTACGAATTTTGTGGCGCGAGTGCGGTCGCGAGTTACTAACCAACGTGCATAAAATCAAAATCCCAAAATCCAAAAGGATCTCGGGGATTTTGCGGTATGGACGAGACTCGAGCCCGCGCTACGCGCGTGCCTGCTCGCGAATCTAATTTTGACAACCCCTCCAAACCTCCCCTTGATAGGGGAGGCTTTGTCGGTCGCGAGCTCCTAACCAACGTACATAAAATCAAAATCCCCAAAATCCAAAAGGATCTCGGGGATTTTGCGGTATGGACGAGACTCGAACTCGCGACCTCCTGCGTGACAGGCAGGCATTCTAACCAGCTGAACTACCACACCGTTTGCTTGTTTGCGAGTGCAAAAGTAATACATTTTTCACAATCTGCAAACTCTCAGACTATTTTTTTACATTTTTTTTGCATTTTTCGCTATCGACGACTTACACTCTCGACAAATTCAACCGCATCGGGCGACAACGTTTCGGTTCGATCGCGCCATACTCCACTCTCAGTCAGGCGTTTGCGACGTCGATCAATCGACTGCTGAATCGGGAACTTCGGCTGCGGCTTTCTTGTCATCTCCGCGCGACGCGACGGACGCAACTCGCGGTCGAAAACCTGCTCCATCGTGGGACACTTATCGCCGTGCCAAACAAAATTGCGCAACGTACGCTCTTGATCCTCGGGGACTTGCGTGATATTATAGATCGAATAAACCGGATTGCCGCGCCAGATGATCGTCTCGACCTTACGATCAACCAACAAGAACGAGATATCGCCACACGTAATGGTCATAAACTCCGTTATGCGCCCCGAATTTTCATCGGTCGTATAGTAGAGCGTCTGCCCGTTACCGATGGCATTGACGCGATAGATCTCGTTGTCGCGGAACAGGGCCTCGATCGTCTTGCCCGCCACCTGATTATACGCCACCGAGTCGATCTGCTCGGCCATAATCGGGTTGCCCGTAAATTCAGCTCGGGTAATCTGTTGGTTTGCCGTAAAGATATCGATCACATCGGCCGTAACCTGATTGCTGCCATACCACAATATGGGCGATTGATAGAGATGTATTGTCGAATCGACCGACAGCACCACCATCGAGTCGCAAATCGATTGGAAATCTTTACGATAGCTACGCACATTGCGGTATGCACGGATAATGCGGTGCACCGAATCGTGCGGGATTGTATCCGCCTCAACGGCGAGGCTGTCGCTCATCTCGTCCTCGGCAAATTCGGCTGCGGGATCGACACCCGCCAACGAGTCGGCAGCCAACGAATCCTGCGCCAACGAATCGCGGACGATACCACGCGAGCGCTCATATTTCTCGATTTTGGCTTGGCGTTTAGCGCGACGCTCCGCCGCCTTTGCCTTCAATCGCTCCTCCTTAGCCGCGGCTTTCTCGGCCTTTGCCTTCGCCTTTTCGGCCTTCACACGCTCCTTCTCGGCCTTCGCTGCTGCCTTGCGAGCCTCAGCCTCGGCACGCTCCTGAGCCTTGATCTCATCGGGTGTAAGTTCGGGAGCAGGCTCACCATCGGGCGCCACCTCAACGCTCTCAACAGCCGTGCTATCAGCCGTTTGCATTACGACCGCGCTACTATCGGCAATCGGCTCTGCGACTATCGTCGTATCGTTTGCGGCAGCCATTGCAGCGGCAGCCTCGGCAATCTGCTGACGCATTGCATCGTCGGCAGCCAGCTGAACCTGAGCCAACGAATCGACACTTGCCAACGAATCGACCACAGCCGTACTATCGACATCGTAGGGACGCTCCGTAAAGAGCAATATCGAGTCGGCGCGCAGGAACAACGAGTCGCCCATCTCGGGATCGTAGCTGATCACCGACGGCCGCGCTGTCAGCAATGCCTCCTCTCGATCACCCCAATACTCGCCATAGTCGCCAAATGCCAACACCATCTGATCGGTATCATCAATCTGAATATTGCGACGCAGAACGGCATTCTCCAACTCGCGTCGATAGTCGATACTATCGGCCCAGACCTCCTGTTTTTCGGTCAGTATGTAGCTATCTGAGAACAATTCGAAACGATCCGACGGGCGATCGTAGCGGCCTGCCGTAGCATTGACCATTTCGCCCTTTTCGTTCCAGATATAGGTATTGGTAGCAAACTCCGCCACATCGGTATCGAGGTTATAGATCACCGAATCGGATTGCAACTTATACTGCGTATCCTGCATCTCGACCGCCTCGACGCATATCACCACGCTGCTGTCGGCATAGTAGTAACCGCGCTCGGCCTCCAAACGGTTGTCGCCCTTGGTGAGGATTGCGCCACCGCCAAAACGACCCACGTTGTCGAGCGTATTGAACGAGAATGTATAGGTGTACATCGTCGCGTCTCCATCGACCACCTTGATCAATGGCGAAAAGACGTATGCCATATTGGTTTCGCCATTGTACTCGGCACGATCGCCATAGACATAGAGCGAGTCCTTGTTGATCAACACGTTACGGAAGCACTCCATATGGCGCTCGCTATAACGCACCGCGCTATCGCACGTGATGACCGTGCCGTTGTGGTGGAACATCACGTTGCCCACCAGACACAACGCCGTCGTGTCCTCGTATTTGATCGAATAGGCATCGTCGCCCTGCATATCCACCGGCTTGCGACCACGACGCGACGCCCCTCCCGACTGCGCAAATGCAATCGAGAACACCGCCGCACAAACGAGCAATATGGATAACAGACGTTTCAAGCCCCTTCCCTGATTAACACGTTAAGACTCTGGCCGATCAATCGTTATTTGATCCAACCCTTGTACTCCCACTCGCCCTCGCGGAACTCAGGCTCGACACGAACATACATCGCTTCGATCTTACCCAACAGCCACTTGTTGTACTCGGCGCGCTTCTTATGCTCCAAAGCCGCCTCCTCGATCATCAGGTAGTCCTCATCGAGCGTTGCCGTATGCGACGGAATCACATCGACCAACTTAACGATCTTGCTCAGCTGGTTGTTCTTCATATCCATCGTCTGGTAGGCGTTCGACACCTCGCCCTTCTTCAAGCGACGCAGTGCATTGTAGTCGGCAGGCATCAAATACTCCTTATAGAATTTGGTCTGCGTCAAGCTGGCCTCGTATGCCTGCTGAGCCTCCAAGATATCGTGGTTCGACACCAAACCGCCATTCTGCTTCGAATAGACGTCGTCCGAGTGCTCCAATGCCGCAGCCTCGAAGGTGATCGAGTCGTTGCGAATCAGATTTGCCAACGAATCGAGCAACTGATCGCTCTCAGCCAACTCCGAAGGAGTGTAGTAGGGACGAATCAAGATGTGGCGGCAACGATAGGTGTTGTTGGGCAACTGCTCGATGCCCTGAATGATATGGAAACCAAACTCGGTCTCGACAACCTCCGAGATCTGATCGGGCTTCAACTTCTCCAACGCGTCGGCAAACGGCTTCACAAAACCATCGAGCGGCATCGGCTCCAACTCGCCACCACGCACTGCCGAACCGTCCTCCGAGTACATACGAGCCAACGTCGAGAACGATGCCTTGCCTGCGATGATACGCTCACGCATATCGAGCAGACGCTCGCGCACACGACGCTTTGCCTCGTCCATCGACGAGGGGAACTTGGTGATATGAGCATAGACATACTGCTCGGGAACAATCGGCAGGCTATCCTTCGGTTGCGACTTATAGAAACGCTCGACCTCACCCGGAGTGATCGTTACCTTATCCATAATGGTACGCTGCATCGACTGCGCCGACTGCACCTCAACATACTCCTGCTGCATCGACTCGCGGATATCGAAGACTGCCTTGTGCTCCTTGGCCTCCAATGCTCCGATCGAACCCGCCTCAGCGATCATACTCTGGATCATATTCTCGACAGGAACTGCAACCTCGGCACGCGACACATCGACCGAGTCGATCTGCGACTGATGATAGAGCAACTTCTGCAACATCAACTGCTCCAAAGCCTCGTTTTGCGGATCGCGGTCGGAGGTGTAACCCATCTCACGACGCTGCTGCGTCAAACGTTCGGCCGTCGCAATAACGTCCGAATAGTAGATTGCCGAATTGCCCACAACAGCCACGATCTTATCGACGATCACCTGCTGAGCCTCAACTGCCACTGCACAAAGCATTGCGCCGAGCAACATTATAACTCTCTTTGTCATATTTTGGTTTTATTGTTTTTTTATTTCGTTACTTCATTAATTGTGTCGGACACTACGCCGCCGATCGTATCCGTCGTTTGTTTCGGCTCACGCTGAGTCGATTGGGTCGAATCAATCTGTGCAGACTGCTCTACGGGCTGCTCAGCCGCCTCACCAACCTGCTCGGTCGGCTCCTCGCTCTGTTCTTCGGTCGGCTCCTCGTCGCCCAAATTAATGCGCAGATCGCCCGACGCCAACGCCTCCTCGTAGATTCGCTCCTCGTGCGCACGGATAATCTCGCTCTGACGCTGGTTGAAGAGGATTCGCTTGATCGTCTCGCGCACGCGCTCCAATGGTGCAGCGTCGCCCGCACGACGTATGTCGGTGATTACGAAATAGTAGCGACCATCATCAACGCGCATCTCCTGCAACACGTCCTGTTTCAGCAACTCCTCATACTTGCGGCCTCGCAAAGTGGGCAGCGTCGAGAGGAACTCCGAGTAATCAACCCACGACGTATATTCCTGAATCTCAATACTATTCTTTTGGCACATATCGCGCCAGTCCTGCAACTTTTCGCCCGACGTCGAGCGCATTGCCTCGCGCAGTTTGGTCGTTTGTCGGAAGGTCGAGGGCACCAACATCTGACGACCTCGCACCACCGTTCGATCCAATCGGAAATCGGACGGGTGGCGGTTGTAGTACTCCTCGATCTGCGCGTCGGTAAAGAGCGTATCCAACTCTTGATCAACATAATACTGATCCAAACGACGCGTCAGCAACGAGTTGCGATACTCGGCAACCATCGCCTCGATCGCCTCCTCGCTATCGCGGAAGAGCGTCTCGGCTGCACGCAGTTTCAACTCCTTTTTGACCCAACGATCGACATAGATTTCGAGCAGTGCGGTGCTATCCTCAGCCGTTACAGCCTGCGCATAGATCGACTGCACGTCGCTCTCACGCAGTTTTTTATCGCCCACCTGAGCCACCACGCGGTCGTATTCGAACGGCGACGGCAACTCGCGGCACGCCCCCAAGATTACGAGCACACCGACCACGAGCAATATTTTTGTAATTCGAGCCATAAACAAAATGCAAAGATAGTGTTTTTCCTGCAACTAACGCACTTTCACACCCGATTATTATGCGCGAGGGCTCCCAGCGTTGATTTTTTCGATCGAACGCCACACCATATAGCCCGATGCCACGAGCGCCGCCAGCGACACACCATAGACCACGGCATAGACCGTATTGTTCTCGATGAGCGAGCGCACGGTGATATTTGCGCCATCGCTCCACTGCATAACGACGTAGGCCATTGCGTTGTTCAGCGCGTGGATCACGATCACCGGCCAAAGCGACTCGGTGCGAACGTATATGTATCCGAGAATCAGACCAATAACAAAGGCATTGACCACCTGCTGAGGGATAAAATGGATCACACCGAACATCAGCGCCGACACCACGATTGCACGTCCTGCACTATGTTTCGAGCGCACCGATTCGAGCAGTATTCCGCGGAAGAGTACCTCCTCCATCACGGGTGCCAGCACCACCAACATCAGAATCGACCAACCGCCGTGCATACCCATCTTGTCGATCATTTTGAGGAATGCGTCGGGGAAGAGTT
Organism: Rikenellaceae bacterium; assembly: GCA_017442365.1. Lineage (GTDB taxonomy): Bacteria > Bacteroidota > Bacteroidia > Bacteroidales > Rikenellaceae > Alistipes. The sequence goes on from JAFRZW010000001.1 coordinate 61,305, forward strand.
CGAGCACGGGTTCAATCACCACGCCCGTCAGCAGCACCATCACAAATCCCCACAGAATCAACATCGGGTTGAAGCCTCGCAGCGAGAAGTGGAACATACGTCCCGTACCACGACGCAACTTGCGGTAGATCAGCACGCCCACGATTGTCAAACCCATCGACAACGCATAGCTCAGTGCGCTCATCGGACCGCTCGACATCTTCTCGGCAAAGCTCTCAGCACCGCCCGAGATGGCAGCGATGATTGCCACGACGATCGACGTTCCGACGGTCGCTAACAGATAGATTCCGATCACGGCCAGCATATCGCCCCACGTCGGGAAACGCTGTGCGCGCGGAGCCTCGAATCGAGGATCATTCATCGGATCCACAGCGGGCTCGGTGGCGGGTGCAGCGGCAGGCTCTGAGGGCTGCTCCGAGGGGTTATTTTCGCTATTGTTGGGGGCGGTAGTTTCGATTGTTTCTGCGACCTCCGAGCGGGGATTCACGTTCGGGGTCTGCTCCAAATTTTCGCTCATAATTACATTATATTTAGTTTTAAGTGTCAAATATAGTCATTTTCCTCGGAATATGGTGGCAAAATCCGATAAAATCATTAATTTTGTGGGTTGAATACTATGCCCCAACCGCAGGGTGCGCAATATGGAGTGCAACACCAACCGTTTGTGGCAGAATAAGATAGCAACCGTTTACAATGGGAAAGATAGTAGCATTAGCAAATCAAAAGGGCGGCGTGGGCAAGACCACAACGGCTATCAACTTAGCAGCCTCGTTGGCGATCTTGGGTCGCAAGGTGCTGTTGGTCGATGCCGATCCGCAGGCAAACGCCACGTCGAGCCTCGGCTTCGACATCACGGGCGAAGGCATCTACGAGTGTATCACCGGTCAGCGCAAAGCCGAGGAGGTGATTCAGCAGAGCCACGACCTGAAAAAGCTGTGGCTCATCGGATCGAGCATTGATCTGGTGGCTGCCGACACCGAACTGCCCAAAATGGACGACGCTCACTTCGTCGTCAAACGCGTATTGGAGTCGGTGCGCGACCGTTTCGACTACATTTTAGTCGATTGCTCGCCCTCGTTAGGCTACACTACGGTCAATGTGCTGACGGCAGCCGACTCGGTGTTGGTACCCGTGCAGTGCGAATACCTCGCTTTGGAGGGTCTGAGCAAGTTGCTCAACACGATCAAAATCGTCAAGAGTGGTCTGAACCCCCAACTCGAAATCGAGGGTTTCCTGCTGACGCTCTACTCGCGCAACCGTCTTAACAATCAGGTGGTTGCCGAAGTTCGTGAGCACTTCGGGCACTTGGCTTTCGACACAATAATTCAACGAAATATACGTTTGGGAGAGGCTCCCTCGCACGGCAAACCTGTAATGTTGTACGACGCCTCGGCAACGGGCTCGCAGAACTATCTGAACCTTGCAAAAGAGTTCCTCAAACGTAACAAAAAGCAATCGAGCAGATGAAAAACAAAGGTTTAGGACGCGGTCTGGACGCCATCTTCGGGCTGGACGGCGCAAACATAGATGTCAAGAGTACTCCGATGAGTTCGATGCGCGAAATCGAGCTGTCGAAGATCATTCCCAACCCCACGCAGCCCCGCGCAACGTTCGACGACGAGGCTCTCACGGAGTTGGCCGACTCGATCCGCACACTCGGTGTGATTCAGCCCATTACGGTCAAGCGTAACACCGACAACGAGTACGTTATCATCAGTGGCGAGCGTCGTTGGCGCGCCTCGAAAGCGGCTGGTTTGGCGACAATTCCTGCCTATATCCGCGAGGTCAATGACGCCAATCTGCACGCAATGGCTCTGGTCGAGAATATTCAGCGTCAGGATCTTAACGCTATCGAGATCGCTCTCGGTCTGCAACGTCTGGTCGATGAGTGCGGACTGACGCAGGACTCGTTGGCCGAGAAGGTGGGCAAGAAGCGCTCGACCGTAGCCAACTATATGCGTCTGCTGCGTCTGCCCGACGAGGTGCAGTTGGCATTGAAGGAGGGTCTGATCTCGATGGGCCACGCCAAGGCGATTGCAGGTGTGCCCGATGAGAAGCAGCTCGCGCTGTTAAAGCGTTGCTTGAAGAAGGCTCTCTCGGTGCGTCAGGCCGAGGAGATGGCTCGCGCAATGTGCGAGGCTCCCAAGGCAAAAGCGATCGAGGAGGAGCAGGAGTATCCCGAATCATACACCCGCCTGGTGGAGCAGTTCGAGAAGCTCTTCTCGCAGAATATCAGTATCAAACGCTCGAAGACGGGTGGCGGTCGCATTACGATCGACTTCGCCTCGGACGCCGACATCGAGCAGTTTGTAACACGTTTCGACAACCTCTAAAAACGATTCACTCGACAATGAGCCTCGCAAAGAGAATATTTCTCGCCATTGCGCTCGCGCTGAGTTGCATCGCCACCGCTACGGCACAACAACCTCGCGGTGCGCGAACGATCATTCGTGGCGGTACGCGACAGGAGATCCGTAGCGACTCGGCCTCGATGGCTGCCGATTCGTTGCGTTCGGGCGTGATGGGTTTGGACTCGGCATCGCTGGCTGCGCTCGGTCTGGACGAGGCCCTGATCGACACCCTCTCGGCCGACTCGATTGCTGCTCGATTGAGCTCACTTCCGGTCGATTCGCTCGCCTCGTTGATGGGTCGTATGCCCGACACCACAACCGTCGCAAAGCTCGATTCGCTGGCACTCGACACGATCAAACCCCGCCGTTGGGACTCGATCAACATCTCGAAAATCTCGTGGATCTCGGCCGTTGCCCCCGGTTTCGGACAGATCTACAACAAACAATATTGGAAGCTGCCGATCCTCTACTCGACCTTGGGCGCGGGTATCACGATGGGTGTAATCGAAAATAAGAAGTATCAGGACTACAAGCGTCAGGTCAAGGCGATAACAGACGTCAGTATGGTGCGCACCGAGGAGCTGGACGCACTGCAAACCCAGATGATCCGCCACAATACCCGCCGACAACTCTATTTTCTCGGTGCTATCGCTTCGTACATCTATTTCATTGGCGACGCAGCGATGAACTACGACGGTAAGATTCCCGCCACGCGCGTCAAAAAGGCCACCACACTCTCGATGATCTGCCCGGGTGCAGGACAGATCTACAACGGCAGCTATTGGAAGGCTCCGATCGTAATCGGAGGTTTTGCCTCGATGATCTACGTTGTGGATTGGAACAACCGTGGTTACCAGCGTTTTCGCACGGCCTACAACCTACGCGTCGATTACGACAATGCTCTGAAAGAGTACAACGCCGCAACCGACAAAGAGGGGCTGACACGACCCACACCAACCGACGAGTTCCGCGGTCGATATACGGCCGACTATCTGAAAAACCTCAAAAATAGCTATCGCCGTAACCGCGACCTCTCGATCATCATCACAGCGGGTGTCTATCTGCTCAACGTGATCGATGCACACGTCGATGCCCATCTGCAAGACTACGACATCTCAAACGACCTGTCGATGGACGTCCAACCCCATGTCGGCAATATCTATACAGCCCAATCGGGCAGCATAAACACCTATGGATTAGGCATTAACATACGATTCTAAACTCCCCGAAAGATAAATTCACGAACACGATGAAATTCGCACTCCGCACTACTACCCTATTACTCGTTGCTACACTCGTTGCTACCTCTGCTACGGCAGCCAACGGTCCGATATGGCCCTTCAACAAGCTCAATCGCAAAGCGAAAAAAGAGCAGCAAGCACAAGCCGAAGAGGCCGAACGACAAGCTATTATCAACCGAATGGTGGCCGATTCGATCGAGCGTCTGCTGGCCGCAACAGCTAAGGTCGAGGAGCCCGAGCCTGAGGAGGTTGGACACGAGGGGGCAATCAGCGATAGCTCGTATTGGCGCGACCACTTCGCCGCAATGAGCGTCCATCAGCGCGACTCGGTGGTGTCGCAGTGGTACGAAAAGACAGCCATCGATTCGTTCGAGAACTATTATAAAGAGTATATCTGTATCGACACGACGTGGGTGCCTACGACCGAAAATGTACTTCCCGACTCGGTCTATGCCGCACGCTTGAAGGCGATGGTCTCGCCCATTCATCTGCCTTATAACGAGATTGTTCGCAACTACATTGTGCGCTATACCTCGCCTACGAGCGGACTGATGAGCCGCGTGCTCGGACTGTCGCAATACTACTTCCCGATGATCGAGCAGGAGCTGATCAATGCGGGTCTGCCCGTCGAGCTGCGCGCACTGCCAATCATTGAGTCGGCGCTGCAACCTACGGCAAAATCGCGTGCAGCGGCCGTTGGTCTGTGGCAGTTTGTCTATACAACGGGTAAGGCTTACGGTCTGGAAATCAATTCGTTCGTCGATGAGCGTTGCGACCCGTTGCAATCGACACGCGCAGCGTGCAAGTATCTGAAAGATCTCTACCGCACCTACAACGATTGGTCGTTGGCATTGGCGGCCTACAACTGCGGCCCGGGCAACGTCAATAAAGCAATCGCACGTGCGGGTGTGCGTGGCTCGTTCTGGGATATCTACAACCACCTCCCGCGCGAAACACGTGGCTACGTACCTGCCTTCATTGCAGCTACTTACGCCTACAATTACTACAATCTGCACGACATCAAGGTTACTACACCTCCGATGCCGATGGCCACCGATACGATTATGGTCTCGCGCGTGATGCACCTCGAACAGGTAGCATCGACTATCGACATTCCGATCGAAACACTGCGCCTGATCAACCCCCAATATCGCCTCGACATCATTCCCGCAACCACCAAGAGCTACCCGCTGACGCTGCCCGTGCGCGATCTGTCGCACTACATCATCAACGAGGACTCGATTATGGCAAAGGATTCGCTCTACCTGAAAGAGTACCTCGATCCGGCAAAGGTCGAGAAGAAACGTGTCGAGGAGAACGTCGCTCGCACCATCACTCACGTAGTGAAACGTGGCGAGACGCTCGGTGGCATTGCCCGTCGCTATGGCGTTACAACACGCCAAATTATGCAGTGGAACAATCTCCGAAATGCGAACAAACTGCGTATAGGTCAGCGACTTAGAATCCAGCGTCGCCGCTAATCCTACACACTGATGATTCACTCTTCCGATACCATCGTAGCCTGCGCCACACCGACCGGTGGAGCCATCGCTGTCGTGCGTATGAGTGGCCACGACGCCATCTCGATTGCCGAGCGAATGTTCCGCCCACGCGGACACCACGCGCTGAGCGAAGCCGACGGCTATACGGCTCATTATGGCGAAGTGATTGACTCGGAGGGAGTTGTGATCGACGACGTGGTGCTGACACTCTTCCGCGCGCCACGCTCATACACGGGCGAAGACTCGATCGAAATCTCGTGCCACGGCTCGGCATATATCGTCGGACAGATCATTCGTCGCGCTATCGACTGCGGAGCTCGTGCCGCAACGGCGGGCGAATTTACCACACGCGCATTCCTCGCAGGCAAGATCGACTTGGCTCAGGCTGAGGGAGTTGCCGATATGATCGCATCGACCGACCGCGCCACACATCGCGTGGCACTCAACCAAATGCGCGGAGGATTCTCGACCGAATTGCGCGGACTGCGCGACGAGCTATTGCGCCTCAGCGCACTGCTTGAACTCGAATTGGATTTTGCCGAAGAGGAGGTCGAATTTGCCGACCGCACCACCCTGCAACATATAATGACCGCAATCGACTCACACTTAGCACGTTTGGTCGATTCATTCTCGCTCGGCAACGCTCTGAAAGAGGGCATCGCAACCGCCATCGTTGGTGCTCCCAATGCAGGAAAATCGACCCTGCTCAACCGCCTGCTGAACGAGGAACGCGCAATGGTTTCGGAGATTGCGGGCACCACACGCGACTCGATCGAGGAGTCGATTGTGATCGCTGGACGCCGTTTTCGTGTGATCGATACGGCGGGTATCCGCTCGACCGACGACCGCTTGGAGCAAATGGGTATCGACCGCACGTTCTCATCGCTGCGCCGAGCAACGGTGGTATTGCTTGTTTGCGACTGCTCGACTTGGCACGACCACGAAGACGCACGCGACGCAGCAGAGGCTATCAACCACACGATTACCGACCTTCAACTCGCGGAGGAACAAACTCTTATCACCATATTAAACAAGTGCGACTGCGTTAGCGCGAAGTTTGTTGCAGCGTTGCGCGGAGAGCTTTCGGGCGAGGTGCTGACGATCTCGGCACGCACGGGCGAGGGCATTGACGAGGTGGTGTCGGCGCTTGCTCAGATTGCCGAGAAGATGACTGCCGAGGCTGGCGATACTGTGGTAACGTCAGCGCGTCATTATGAGGCACTCATCAATGCACGTTGGGCACTTGGCCGAGCATTGGAGGGAATGGCGGGCGGATTGCCAAGCGACCTGCTGAGCGAGGAGATCCGCCAAGTGATCTACTACCTCGGCACAATCACAGGCGAAATCACCACCGACGAAATCCTCGGCCAAATCTTCTCAAAATTCTGCATCGGAAAGTAAGTAGTTGATTATCAAACGGTTAAATCAATCACAAATGATTAATATAGCACTCTTTACGGGTGCTATATTTGTTTGTACAAGCATCGTTGTTAATCGTTGCTAAGCCTTTTTACGCCTGTTTTTGTACCTCCTGTGTACCTCGCCGCTTGAAACGCCATTTTGCGTTGGCGAGGTGATGGAAAAATTAGACGCTGTGAGACACAGTGAGACGCAGAGATACATTTTTGGCGAAATTAAAAGATAAATGAAATGGCTAGTAACATCGACATTCAGAAAAAATGCGAGTGGTGCGGCAAATTATTTATTGCCCACAAAACCTCGACACGATGCTGTTCGCATCGTTGCGCTAACCTTGCCTACAAAGAAAGAACAAGGCAAAAGCGTGTTAGTGAATTTCAAACAATGGTCAATCAGCAAATCGAAAAAGAGGATTGTATTGACAAGGATTTCTTTACCCCAAGCGAAGCCGCTAAGTATATCGGTATAAGTAGGGCGACCTTTTACAGGTATCTTGAAACGAATCTAATAAAATCGGTTCAGCTAAAGAGAAAGACTATTATCAGGAAAAGAGACATAGAGGCTCTGTTTGATAATGCTTCTCCTTACAAAAAACATCTGCCAAGAAGCAAGCAGAGTATTACCGACTTCTACACCACTGCCGAGATTAAAGAGAAATTTGGTGTTAAGGAGTCGTGGATTTATGAGATTGCGAAGGAGCATAATATCCCTCGCACATTCAATCGTGGCAGAACCTATTGGAGCAAGAAACATATCGACTCCTACTTTGCCAAGAAAGCTCCTGATGCGAGCATTACCGAGTGGTACAGCGTGGCAGAGTTGCAAGAGAAGTTCGGTATGACGCTATCGGCAATCTACACTTTTGTATATAAGAATGTAATCCCCAAGCGCAAAGAGGGCAAGATGGTTTATTACTCGAAAAAGCATTTCGATATAGCCAAAGGTATTGCCACACCCGAAGAGCCACAATACTACACCATACCCGAAGCGATGGAGAAATACAACCTCACACGCGACCAGCTCTACCACTATGTAAAATATCACAATATCACTCGCATTAAGGTTGGCAAGTACACCAAGATTTTGCGCTCCGAACTCGACAAGTTCTTTAAGCCACCGAAGATTGAGTAAAGTTACTTAATGGTGATTGACACCACCATCGGAACACCAATTTAATTTGCAACAAAAAGTATAAATAATTAAAACATAACA
>JAFRZW010000011.1 GCA_017442365.1 Rikenellaceae bacterium
AAAAGATAACTTGCTTAGAATAAATCGATTGGTCGGATTGCCTGAAAATTGGGTAACGAGATAGCAACCGTTCGTATTTCTGAATTCTTCATTGTTATGCTTCAATGTGGTAACTCTTGATGCTACAAAGGTATAAAAATAATGCTGACGAAAGGAGAATTTGCAACATTTTCTTTTTTCGTCAGCATATTTTATTCCGTCAAAGCAAAAACAAGTTTAGTCCGTTTTGGATATATAGCAAATGGAATAAACTAAACTAAAAATATCACGACTATTTTGTTCGTATTAAAAAAAGTTTATTACCTTTGCATTAACAAAATTGTTAAATAAAATTGTTGATTAAACGTATTTGGCAGATATGACACAGGAACAAGAGAAGGTAAGCAAGGAACAACTTATTCTCGAAGCAGCTGAATATGAGTTCTTTACAAAGGGATTTGCAGGGGCTCGTACCACAACAATTGCCAAGCGGGCGGGTGTTACGCACGCAATGTTGCACTACTACTATCGCACCAAGGAGCAGCTCTTCGAGCGTGTGGTTGAGAAGAATGCCGCCACCATTGGTCAGGCGATGTTGGCTGCTATGGGTAACCCTGCAAAGCCTATTATCGAGCGATTGAGAGATGGTATCTCAGCGCACTTTGACCTTATCGTGGCACATCCGATGTTGCCTCGTTTCTTCCTCAACGAGATTGGGGCGTACCCCGAGCGATACAATCTGCTCACCGACCATTTGGGGGCTACCGCCAACAAACTATTCACCGAGTTGCAAGACGAGGCAGATGCTGCTACGGAGCGTGGTGAGATTGAGCAGGTCGATGTGCGTATGCTGTTTATCTCGATGCTCTCGCTCAACATCTTCCCATTTATCGTCTATCCTCTCGGGCAGAATATAATGACCGATATGATGGGGGACAAGGAGCATTTCCTCGAAAGGCGCAAAGCGGAGAATATCGAACTTATTATGCGACGAATCAAAAAACAATAGAACTATGAGAAGGGCTTTATCAACGCTCCTACTCGCCTTTGTGGCATTGGGAGCAACGGCACAGACGCTCGATGAGTGTCGTCGCCTCGCTCGTGAGCACTACCCCGAGATTAGGCAGTATGACCTTATCTCGCAGAGCGAGCAGTACAACCTCTCGAATGCCGCACGAGCGTGGATTCCGCAGGTTGTGGTGTCGGGGCAGGCGACCTATCAGTCGGCAACACCGACCTATCCCGAGGCGTTCAATGCAATCCTAACTGCCAATGGTGTAGATATGGCTGGTATTCGCAAAGACCAATACAAAATTGCGGTTGATGTGTCGCAGAACCTCTGGGACGGAGGTGTATCGAAGGCAAATAAGGCTATTGCCGAAGCGGAGGCTTCGGAGCAACGCAGTCGTATAGATGTGTCGCTCTACGACTTGCAGTCGAGGGTGGATAACCTCTATTTCGGCATCTTGCTTCTCGATGAGCGTGTGGCACAGACCGAGGCACAGATTGCTATTTTGGAGAGCAACCTCGCCCGTATGCGTGCCTATTATAATAATGGTGTGGCTATGCAGTCAGATGTCGATGCCATAGAGGCGGAGGTGCTTACGGCTCGTCAGGCTCTTGGTCAAGTGGAGTCATCGCGTGCATCGTATCGCCGTATGTTGGAGATCTTTATCGGTAAACCTCTCTCGACCGAGAAGTTGGAGCGACCCGCATCGGTAGATATTGCAAGTCGTACCTCGGCACGCCCCGAGTTGGCGTTGTTCGATGCACAGGAGAACAAGCTGGCGGCACAGCGCAAGGCGATAAACACCTCGGTTATGCCTCGCTTTTCGCTCTTTGCGCAGGGTTACTACGGATACCCAGGTTTGGATATGTTCAAGAGCATGATGTCGGCAGAGTGGACACCTAATGCTATTGTCGGTGTGCGTATGTCGTGGAACATCGGCGCATTCTACACCAAGAAGAATAACCTCGAAAAGTTGAACATTGCCGAGCGACAGATTGCTGTTCAGCGCGATGTATTCCTCTTCAACACTCAGATGCAAACCACGCAGGACGATGGCGAGATAGCACGCCTTCGCCAAGCGGTGGCAGATGATGCGAGAATCGTGGAGTTGCGTCGTTCGGTGCGTATGGCGGCAGAATCGAAACTCGAAAATGGAGTAATCGACTCGACCGATCTTCTCCGCAAAATAACAGACGAAACAACGGCGATGCTTAACCAGAGTACCCACGAAATAGAACTTTTACAAGCACAATACAGACTTAAAACAACATTAAATCAATAGTATATGAAACGAATAGTATATATCGCCACAATACTCCTCGCAGTGGCTTGTGGCAAGGAGGCAGAGTTTGATGCACAGGGAACATGCGAGGCTACGGAGGTCGTGGTTTCTTCGGAGGCGGTAGGTCGTATCCTTTCGTTCGATGTGGAGGAGGGAACACCGATAAAGGCAGGCGAGATGATTGCCGAGATAGACAGCGTGCAACTACATCTTCAACGCAAGCAACTCTCGGCACAACTCTCGGCGTTGCTTGGCTCTCGCCCCGATACAAAGGCGCAGGTAGCATCTCTGCGTGAGCAGATAGCAAAACAGAAGAGCGAGCAACAACGCATTGAAAATATGCTCAAAGATGGTGCTGCAACGCAGAAGCAGAAAGATGATGTTGAGGCGCAGATACGCATCCTCGAAAGCCAACTTTCGGCTACGCTCTCCACCCTCGACAAGAACACTGCAACCATAAATAACAACGCTGTGGCTATCGAAGCGCAGATTGCAGCCCTCGATGACCGCATTGCAAAGTGTCGCATTCTCTCGCCAACAAGCGGAATGGTATTGGTTAAGTATGCCGAAAAGGGTGAGTTGGCCACTGCGGGCAAGCCTATGGTAAAGATTGCCGACCTCGACAACATCTACCTTCGTGCCTACTTCACCTCCGACCAACTTGCCAACATCAAGTTAGGCGATAAGGTTACGGTTACTGCCGACTTTGGAGGCGAGGAGCGCTACGACTACGAAGGTCGCATTGCGTGGATTTCTGCCGAGAGCGAATTTACACCAAAGACCATACAAACCGCCGACACTCGTGCAAACTTGGTCTATGCCGTTAAGATTGCTGTCGAGAATGATGGTCGCTTGAAGATTGGTTTGGCGGGTGAGGTAAAACTGCAATAGTTATGAGTGCCATTGTTGTAGATAATCTTTCAAAAAGTTTCGGAGCGGTCAAGGCTCTCGACTCGGTGTCGTTTGAGGTCGAGCGAGGGGAGCTGTTCGGTCTTATCGGACCCGATGGTGCGGGTAAGACTACACTCTTCCGACTGCTCACTACGCTACTCAACCCCGATGAGGGCGGTGCCGTAGTTGATGGCTACGATATTGTCAAAGATTATCTTTCGATACGCTCACGGGTTGGCTATATGCCGGGGCGATTCTCGCTCTATCCCGATTTGACCGTAGAGGAGAATCTCGACTTCTTTGCGGCTCTGTTCGGCGTTACAGTTGAGGAGTCCTACGACCTTGTTGCACCCATATATAGCCATATCGAGCCATTCCGCACTCGCCGAGCAGGCAAACTTTCAGGCGGTATGAAGCAGAAACTCGCCCTCTCGTGCGCACTGATTCATCGCCCAAGCGTATTGTTTCTCGATGAGCCTACGACGGGCGTGGATGCTGTATCTCGTAGCGAGTTTTGGGATATGCTTGCGGGATTGAAGGAGCGAGGTATAACGATTTTGGTTTCTACACCCTATATGGACGAGGCCTCTCGTTGCGACCGCATTGCGCTCTGCAACGAAGGTCGCATCTTGGGTGTTGACACTCCGCAAGGCATAGTCGAGAGGTTCGATTCCCCACTCTATGCCGTTAGTGCCGATAATATGTTTGCGCTGTTGGAGTCCTCACGCAAGGTTGAGGGTGTCGAGGAGTGTTATCCTTTTGGCGAGGCTCACCACTTAGTGGCGAATGAGAAGTTTGATTTGGAGCGATATAAAACGCAACTATCCGATATCGAAAATCTCAACATTGTCCCCACAAAGCCCACAATCGAGGATATGTTTATTAAACTGATGAAACGATGAACGACATAATTATTTCGGTACGAGAACTGACGAAATGCTTTGGCGATTTTACGGCTGTCAATCGCATCTCGTTTGATGTTCGCCGAGGTGAGATTTTTGGTTTCCTCGGTGCTAATGGTGCGGGCAAAACTACCGCTATGCGTATGCTCTGCGGTTTGAGTTACCCCACATCGGGCAGTGGAACGGTGGCTGGCTACGATGTTATGCGCGAGGGCGAGCAGATAAAACGCCACATAGGCTATATGAGTCAGCGTTTCTCGCTCTATAACGACCTTACCGTCGAGGAGAATATCAACCTATTTGCTGGCATATACGGACTCTCGAAAGCCGAAACTGAGGAACGCACAACCGAACTGCTCGAAAGGTTGAACTTTTCGTCAGAGCGCAAGACGCTTGTCGGCTCGTTGCCACTCGGCTGGAAGCAAAAACTATCGTTTGCCATCGCCACGATTCATCGTCCCGAAGTGGTCTTTCTCGACGAGCCTACGGGAGGTGTAGACCCCGTAACACGCCGTCAATTTTGGGAGATGATATATGAGGCTGCGGCAGGTGGCACGACAATCTTCGTCACGACACACTATATGGACGAGGCGGAGTATTGCTCGCGCGTGTCGATTATGGTCGATGGCGAGGTGCGTGCGCTCGACACCCCCGCACGCCTGAAACAACAATTTGTCGTCGAGTCGATGGACGAGGTATTTCGTACCCTCGCTCGTGGCGCACAAAGAGGAGAGTAACACTATGAAGAATAACTTTCTATCGTTTGTAAAGAAGGAGTCGCTGCATATCCTGCGAGATAAGCGCACAATGCTCATTGTGATGCTTATCCCCGTAGTGCTGATGGTACTCTTCGGCTTTGCCATATCTACCGAGGTGAATAATGTCAATGTGGCGGTTGTTGCCCCCGACCGCACCGATAGCGTGAGAGATGCCGTAAACCGCCTTGCTACCAACGAATACTTCACTTTCAAGGGCTATATCTCGCCAGAGGAGATAGACTCGAAGTTGCGCTCGGGCGAGGTGAGTGCCGTAGTCTGCTTCGCCTCGGACTTCGACCGCCGAGTGGTACAGATTTCGGCAGGAGTACCTTCAACGCCCGTTACACAACTCATTGTCGATGCCGCCAATGTCAATACGGCAGGTGTCGCAACGGCATATATGCAGGGTGTTCTGCTCGGTACGGCATCGCAGCAGTCGATGTTTGAGACCCGTATGCTCTTCAATCCGCAGATGAAGAGCGCCTACAACTTTGTACCCGGACTTATGGGTCTGATATTTATACTTGTCTGCGCGATGATGACCTCCGTTTCTATCGTGCGCGAGAAGGAGGTGGGCACTATGGAGGTACTGCTCGTATCGCCTGTACGCCCCGTCAAGATTATCTTTGCCAAGATGATTCCCTACTTCGCCATTTCGTGCATAGTGCTGACGCTGATTCTTCTGCTTGCCCGCTATCTGCTCGATGTGCCGATGACGGGGGGAGTGTCGGGTATTGTAGCATTGTCGCTGCTGTATTTGGTGCTATCGCTGTCGTTGGGACTTTTTGTTTCGACCATAGCCACAACACAGGTTGCTGCACTCCTTATCTCGGCAATGGTTATGATGCTTCCGATGTTGATGCTTTCGGGTATGCTCTTCCCGATTGAGAATATGCCCAAATTCTTCCAATGGGTGTCGTGCATCATACCTGCCCGTTGGTTTATTGATGCAACACGCAAGATGATGATTCAGGGCGTATCAATCTCCGTCGTATGGCAGGATGTTGCGATACTTTCGGCTATGACCGTAGTGCTTATCACTGTGTCATTGAAGAAGTTTAACGATAAATTGGAGTAGACTATGAGAACATTTATCGTATTGCTACAAAAGGAACTTTTGCAGATTCGCCGTAACTCGTTTCTGCCTAAGCTGATATTGGTGTTCCCGATAATGGTGATGCTCGTCATACCGCTATTTACCACTATGGATGTGCGCAATGTAAATGTCGTAGTTGTGGACTTTGACCGCTCGACAGCCTCTCGCCGCATAGTGTCGCATATCGAGGCCTCGGAGTATCTGTCGCTTATGGGTGTAACCTCCGAATATGGTGTTGCTATGAAACAGTTGGAACAAGGCAAGGCCGATGTTGTAGTGCAGGTTCCCAACCACTTTGAGCGTGATATGGCTATTTCCGATGCCGACAAGATAAGCATAACGGCAAATGCCGTAAATGCCACCAAAGGCTCTATGGGTACGCAATATATCGTGCAGACCATAGCACGCACACTGCAAGAATTGCAGGGTGAGCGCAACCCTCGGCAGATGTCGGAGTTGGTAACCGTACAAAATCGCTTTAACCCTACGCTCAACTACCGCCACTATATGATTCCTGCGCTGATGATTATACTCTTTATCCTCGTGTGCGGATTTCTACCCGCATTGAGTATCGTGGGCGAAAAGGAGAGCGGAACTATTGAGCAGATAAATGTTACCCCCGTAGGGCGTATGACCTTCACGCTGTCGAAGTTGTTGCCCTATTGGGTTATAGGTCTGTTCGTGCTTACGGTGGCAATGATTGTTGCGTGGTTGGTCTATGGACTTACGCCTGCGGGCTCTATAGGACTTATCTACCTCGGTGCCGCACTCTTTATCCTTACGATTTCGGGATTCAGCCTCACCATCGCCAACTTCTCCGAAACGATGCAACAGACGATGTTTGTGATGTTCTTCTTCATTATGATATTTATGCTGATGAGCGGACTCTTGACCCCTATCGACTCAATGCCCGATTGGGCGCAGAAATTTACGATAATCCTGCCACCGCGCTACTTTGTCGAGATACTGCGCTCGGTCTATCTCAAAGGCACAACCTTCGTGGAGCTGTGGACAAACTATTTGGCATTGGGTATCTTTGCCATCATCTTCAACTTACTTGCTGCCATAACATATAAAAAACAAGCATAACAGCAATGGCGACCGTTTTTTGGGTCGCCATTGTTATTTATAGTTTCATTCCTCGGTTTCTTCTCGGCTGTATTGGCTGGCGGAATGACTGTCGTAGTTTGTCGTATTGTTCGCTGAACCACTGGCTGATAGGTATTCGGTTTGCGGTTAGGGTGAGTCGCCTATCGTTATCTCGCAGAATCTGCAAAGGGGTATTATTCGTAGCAAACCACCGGTTATGCTCCGAGGAGAATAGTCGCCCTGTAAAGTTCACAATCCCACCCTTAATCAGCTCGGCAAACTCCATAGCCGAAAGCCCGATTTGCTTCGCGAGTCGTTCCAATCTTAGGAGATTGGCAAAATCAGGATACCAACGATGAGCAGTATTGATTATTGAATTGAGGATGTTGGTCTCCTCCTTATGCTCTGCCTCCTTTGCTTCAAGAGCCTTGCGATGCTCGTTATCCTTATTCATCATTGCCCGACTATGCTCCACCTGCATTTGCTTGATGTTGGATTGCAGTTGCTCGATGGTCTCATCTCGGATTGCTATCTCGTCCCGTAAATCCTCGTTCTTGCGTTCCAATGATTTCATCTTACCGCTGCCGAAAAGAGAACTAATACCGCTTGCAAGGGCTGTGGCTGCATCGGTGGCTACGCTTTTGAGTTTGTCGGTGCGTATCTCCGATTTCACCTGTTTTAGTTCTTGCTCGGCAAGATCTATCTGGTGTTCCTTATGCTGTCGCTCAGCCTCTATGCGTTCAAGTTCGGCTCGCTGCTTCTCGATGATGAAGTCGTTACGCTCCAAATGCTCCTTGCCCGTCTCTGTTTTGGATTGTCCTCGCTCCATTGATAGAATCTCGGATGCCAATGTCTGCATCTGCATCATATCATCATCGTTGAGTTTGCGACTTTTTCCCGTTTCGTGGTCCATCCAATCGAAAACGATATGAGCGTGATAATTGGGTTTGAACCAACGACCACCGATTTGAAAACTCTCCTTATCGTCTGGGGGTGGCTCTCCACCGAGCCAGTGCCCCTCGTCTTTGTGTAGGAATATTTGCAGCGGTGTGATGCCCCACCGCTGTTGGCACTCCTCGCCAAATCTTCGAACATCCTCCAATGTCGTGTCGGGCTTGATGAGTAGCACACCCTCACGAATGGGTGAGCATCCTGCCACCTTGATAATTTTGCCACTCTTGGTTTTGCGTTCTCGCTCTTTCTCCTGCATTGCCCGCCCCGTCCTCGCCTTTACCATCTGCTTGATGTTGTCGTAATGCGTCTGTAAGTCATAGTCGCCGAGGCGTGGATTTATCCAATACTCATTGTTGGCAACAAGTTGGGGTATGAGGTAGATTTTTGACTCTCCGATGTTACGCATATATTCGGGAGTTCTAAGGTTGTGAGCCTCGCTCGATGATATGTTACAAGGCTTGATATGTATGCTGCTTTTTACTGCCATAGGTCTTTGATTTTGTTGATTACAATTAGGTCGTTTGTTTGCTTGATTCCGCTTACGGGGTCTTTAGGGGCGAAGCCCATAAGCGGAGTGCAGAGAGGTCACTCTGCACCCTCGGTAGAGCCCACAACTACTTTAAGCGAAGCGTGTAGTTATAGTGGGCTATAACCTGAAGCCTCGTTTCT
>JAFRZW010000002.1 GCA_017442365.1 Rikenellaceae bacterium
GAAAAAACAAGCGTTCTTTGTGGCTGTTGTAGGGTATGTGCAAGAGATTAAAGATGCTGTTTCTACCAACTTTCCCTTCCATAAAAAGGCAACGGATAGGTAGCAATTCTTTCTCTAATACCCGCCATATACGGCTCCTTCTGCCGAAATTAACAATATGGTGAGGTAACACAAAAATGGTATATGTACCAACCACTTATCACATTTTGCCCTCATCCTGCCATTTTTACGCAAGTTCTTGTTATCTTTGCGCAACGTATAACTCACACAACAAGAATGAGAACAGATTTCTTGGTTATCGGCAGTGGCGCAGCGGGTCTTTCGTTCGCACTCAAAGCTGCCGAACACGGCCACGTAACGATCGTTACTAAGGGCGAAATGGTCGAGTGTAACACCAATTACGCTCAGGGCGGTATCTGCTCGGTTACCTACGAGCCCGACACCTTCGAAAAACATATCAAAGACACAATGGTCTGTGGCGCAGGTATTTGCGACGAGGCGGCAGTCAATTTGGTCGTACGTCGTGCGCCCGAACTCATAGCCGACCTCATTGCGTGGGGAACGCGCTTCGACCGCACTCCCGACGGACGCTTCGAGCTCAACCGCGAGGGCGGACACTCCGAGCACCGTATCCTCCACCACAAGGACCTGACGGGTGCCGAGATCGAACGTGCATTGATCGAGAGCGTGCGCAAGCACCCCAATATCACCGTTTTGGAGCACCACTTCGCAATCGACCTGCTCACCCAGCACCACTTGGGCGAGTTCGTTACGCGCCACACACGCGGGCTGGCCTGCTTCGGTGCCTACGTGCTCGATATGGATTCGGGACGTATCGAAACGATGCTCTCGCGCTTTACGGTCGTGGCGACGGGCGGCTGCGGAAACATCTATGGCACAACGACTAACCCCATCGTGGCAACGGGCGACGGTATCGCTATGTGCCACCGCGCCAAGGCGATGATCTCGAATATGGAGTTCATTCAGTTCCACCCCACATCGCTCTACAACCCCGGCGAGCGCCCCTCGTTCCTGATCACCGAGGCGATGCGTGGTTTTGGTGCGATTCTACGCCTGCCCAATGGCAAGGAGTTTATGGACAAATATCACTCGATGGGCTCGCTCGCACCGCGCGACGTGGTGGCACGAGCTATCGACCGCGAAATGAAACGCAGTGGCGAAGAGTTTGTCTATCTGGACGTTACGCACAAAGACGCCGACTCGATCCGTAGCCACTTCCCCAATATCTACGAGAAATGTCTGTCGCTCGGAATCGACATCACCAAAGATTATATCCCCGTTACGCCCGCTGCGCACTACTGCTGCGGTGGCGTGAAGGTCGATCTCAACGGTCAGACCTCGATCAAGCGTCTGTACGCTCTGGGCGAGTGCTCGTGTACGGGTCTGCACGGAGCTAACCGCTTGGCTTCGAACTCGTTGATCGAGGCTGTGGTCTATGCCGACCAAGCCGCAAAGCACGCCATCGAACTCTTCGACCGCACCGAGATTCAAGAGGGTATTCCCGATTGGAACTTCGAGGGCACGTCGAACACCGAGGAGATGTTGCTGATCATTCAGTCGAAGCGCGAGATGCAGCAGATTATGTCGAATTACGTGGGTATCGTGCGCTCGAACCTCTACTTGAAACGTGCAATGCGCCGCTTGGAGATCCTCTGGCACGAGACCGAGGAGCTCTACAACAAGACCACGCCCAACCGCGACCTGTGCGAACTGCGTAATATGATCGCCGTTGCCTATCTGGTCATCAAGCAGGGCCGCGACCGCAAAGAGTCGGTCGGCTGCCACTACAACGTCGATTACCCGCAAGAGTAGAGAGATTCAGGATTCAAAATTCAAGATTCAAGATTTGGTTCTTGGGATTTAGTAAAAAAATGCCGCGCTCGTTCGGAGTGCGGCATTTTTGTTTGTGCTTATTTATAATCAAATCAGAAAAAATCGAAATCCTCTGAACTTCGTCATTATCTTCCCACTTGCGCGGAGTATCGTTCGGACCTTGTCAGGGCTATTCGTAATAACTGATCTGGCGTAGGGTAATCCACTTTGGACGAAAAACGCCGTCGCGCGCGAAGAACTCTATGCGCCTGATCCAATTGCCGTGCGCGTCGTATTCGTATTGATAATCAGCCGTATATCCGTGATGTATGCTGTCGCCATTGATCTGATAGTTGCGATATTTTATGCAGTTGTTCCACTCGTCATACTCTCGCTCAACGACCATTTCGTTCTTATACTTTTTGCCGTTGGTTAGGGTGCGAATATTAATGCAGTTGCCACGCTGGTCGTAGCGGTAGTGCTTAACGATATGAGAGTTTGACTCTCCCGTTGAGATAATTTTATCTCCGTTGCGATTTGGGCGAATCTTGGGTATCGAACTCTTTTTCACGAGGTTGCCCTGCGCGTCATAGCTCATTTTCACAACCTTTTTAATCTCGCCATTGAGGTTGTAATGTACCTCACGAACGCAGTGCCCATCAGCATTGTATTTGTAGCGCGTTTGAGGGTTGGGCTCCATATCGTTGCGCGTTTGGGGAGCCTTGCTGCGATATTGATACTTGACCTTTTGACCCTTACGGTTGTATTTGTACGCCTCATATCTGATCTTGCGACCATCGGCACGCAAGTCGTAACTTTGAGCGAGCAACCCGCAACCATCATACTCGAAAATATTCGTGTGGGAGTATCTGGTCGAATCCTCGTAACTGATCACGTGCCGCTCTAAGCAGTTGCCACGCTGATCATATTTATAATAGATGTCGTTCGCCTTCGGAGCGATCCTGATAGTTGATCTGCGGGGTCTTCGGAAAAACTCCTCCCACTCCACATTGCCCTCGCGGTTGAAGTGGTAGATCGTGGGTGCGGGTTGATATTTGCTCGTGTCGGGAGCAAGTTTGCCATCGACCTCAACGACCGAGGCCGAATATGCTTCAATCATTTTCACATTACCACGCAATGGGTAGTAATCGTAGCCATAACGCATCGTGGCTGGCTCTTGGGCTGTGGCTGTGGCAAATGCCAAAATCCACAAAATCGAAAGTGTCAGTCGTTTCATTTGTAGGTGCATTTGTGGTTATACCGCAAATATACAAAAGAAATATGGCAAAACAAAAAAACATTTCCATTAATTATAATTAAAGCAGAATAATCATAATCGACGTCGATTACCCGCAAGAGTAGAGAGATTCAGGATTCAAAATTCAAGATTCAAGATTCAAAATTTGGTTCTTGGGATTTGGGATTAAAATTTAGAAATTATGCCGCGCTCCGAACGAGTGCGGCATTTTTCTTAAAATTTGGGAACAGAAAGACCGATTTTTATAAAAATTGGTAGATTAAGTCGAATTTATTAGGATTTCTTTCAGAAAATTTATATTTTTGCGTCAATTGGAAAAGTAATAAATTTATAATGCCGAAAGTCTATGACAAGGCAAATGCGAGGACTAAACCCGATTGGCTCAAAATTAGACTAAAAGGAAACGAAGAGTATGCAGATGTAGCACGTATCGTCAGGGAACACCACCTACACACGATTTGTAGTAGTGGTATGTGCCCTAATAAAGCCGAGTGTTGGAGCCGCCGTACAGCGACTTTTATGATCTTGGGCGACGTATGTACCAGAGCGTGTCGTTTCTGTGCCACAAAATCGGGGCGAGCTTTGCCTCCCGACCCTGAGGAACCCGAAAGAGTTGCTCAATCTGTCGCACTGATGGGACTGCGTTATGCAGTCATCACATCGGTTACGCGCGACGATCTGCCCGACGGCGGTGCCGAACATTGGGCAGAGACCGTGCGCGCTATCAAACGTCGTAACCCACAGACTGCCGTAGAACTTTTGATTCCCGATTTTGACGGTCGCAAAGAACTGATTGATATCGTTTTGGCGGCCGGAGCCGACGTGGTTGGACACAATGTCGAAACCACGCGACGACTGACTCCGCTTGTACGTGCGCGCGCGAAGTACGACACTTCGCTCTCGACGTTGCGTCATATTGCCGAGTCGGGCGTGAAGGCCAAAAGTGGTATTATGGTTGGATTGGGCGAGACGGACGACGAGATTGTGCAGACACTTGCGGATTTGCGAGAGGTCGGCTGTCGAATTGTTACGTTGGGACAATATCTTCAACCCACCGAGCAACACTATCCGGTTGCTGAATTTATTACACCTGAAAAATTTGAATACTACAAAGCCCAAGCCGAACGTTTAGGTTTTGACTACGTAGCCAGCGCACCGTTGGTACGATCGTCATATATGGCCGAACGCGCGCTGGATAAATGCGGAGAATAGAGCGATGAAAACTATACGCGCCGAGTACCGAGATCTGGGACTCATCGACTACGAACAGGCTTGGGAGCTGCAACGCTCGCTGTTCGATGGTCTGCTGGCGCGCAAGGCTCAACCGACAAAGGGCGATGTAGCAAACGCCGAGGCGACTTGGGAGTCGTCCGACGAGGCTGGTTACGTACTGCTGTGCGAACACCGACCCGTCTATACGCTTGGCAAGAGCGGACACAAGGAGAATCTGCTCTTTACCGAGGCACTGCTCCGCCAGATCGGAGCAACGTTCTATCACATAGATCGTGGTGGCGACGTTACGTTCCACGGACCCGGGCAGATTGTAGGCTATCCGATCATCGACTTGGAGAAGTTGGGTATCGGACTGAGAGACTACATCGCAGCGTTGGAGCAGTCGGTGATCGACTGTGTAGCCGAGTATGGCATTCAAGCGGGTCGTATGGAGGGTGCGGCGGGCGTTTGGATCGTCGAGGAGGGTCGCACGCCACGCAAGATTTGCGCAATCGGGGTTCGTTCGTCGCGCTATGTTACGATGCACGGATTTGCGCTCAATGTCGCAACGGATTTGAAGTACTTCACCTATATCAATCCGTGCGGTTTTGCCGATCGTGGTGTCTGCTCGATCGAGAGCGAGGTGGGGCACGCGGTCAGCATCGAAGAGGTGAAGGCGAAGATTATTAACTATTTAGAGAAAAATTTGAATGTTAAAATATATAAAAATTAAACGTTATGCCATTAGAGAAGAGATGGGACGTCAAATCTCAGGGCGATGCGAAGGTAGTAGCTGAACTTTCAGCAGCACTTCCCATATCCCCTGTGTTGGCGAACCTGCTTGTACAGAGAGGCATAGACACCGTTGAGAAAGCAAACCGATTCTTCCACCCGCAGCTCGAAGAGTTGCACGATCCGTTCCTGATGAAGGATATGGATCGCGCTGTGGAGCGAATCGAACGTGCCGTCAAAAACCGTGAGAAGATTATGGTTTATGGCGACTACGATGTGGACGGAACGACGGCCGTAGCGTTGGTCTACACCTTCCTCCGAAGGTTGGGACACGACAACTTGCGGTTCTATATTCCCGACCGTTATAACGAGGGTTATGGCGTGTCGATCAAGAGTATAGACTACGCCGCAAGCAAGGGAGTGAGCCTTGTGATCACGCTCGATTGCGGCATCAAAGCGTCCGAAAAGGTGGCCTATGCCAAAGAGAAGGGTATCGACTACATCATTTGCGACCACCACCTACCCGCAGATCATCTGCCCGAGGCGGTCGCTGTGCTCGATCCCAAACGCCATGATTGCGAGTATCCGTTCAAGGAGCTGTCGGGTTGTGGTGTCGGTTTCAAATTGGTGCAGGCCTACGCCCTGCGCAACAACATTCCGTTCTCGGAGGTCGAGCGACTGCTCGATTTGGTCGTAGTGAGTATCGCCTCGGACATCGTGCCGCTGACGGGCGAGAACCGCATTTTGGCTCACTATGGTCTGCGACGCCTCAATGAGAGTCCCGGCAAGGGACTGCTGTCGATCATCAAGATCTGTGGGCTCGAAAAGCACACTATCACAATCGACGACATCGTCTTCAAGATCGGTCCGCGTATCAACGCCGCAGGTCGTATGCGCGTCGATGAAGAGGACGAAAATGCAGCTCCTTCGGGTGGCCACGCGGCTGTGAATCTGCTCATTGAGCGCAACGAGAAGGTGGCCGAGAACTTTGGCTCGATGATCGATACGTTCAATCAGGATCGAAAGAGCATTGACCGCTCGGTAACCATCGAGGCGCACGAGTTGATCGAGTCGAATCCCGAGTTGAAGAATCGCAAGAGTACGGTCATCTACAACCCCAAGTGGATGAAGGGTATCGTTGGTATCGTGGCCTCGCGCCTGATCGAAACGTACTATCGCCCGACGGTTGTGATGACGATGAGCAACGGTTTTGCTACGGGTTCGGCGCGTAGTGTGCCGGGCTTCGACCTCTATCAGGCGGTTGAATCGTGTGCCGATCTGTTGGAGAACTTCGGAGGTCATATGTACGCCGCAGGATTGACAATGAAACCCGAGAATGTCGAGGAGTTCACACGTCGATTCAATGCCTACGTCGAGGAGCATATCAAGCCCGAGATGTTGATTCCGCAGGTCGAGATCGATGCCGAGCTGCAATTCAGCGAGATCACGCCCGATTTCCGTCGCAAGTTGAACGAGTTTCAACCCTTCGGACCGGGAAACCCCTCGCCTGTCTTCATCACCAACGGAATCAGCGGCAACAACGCCCGTCTGGTGGGTGCCGAGTGCGAACACCTGCGTATGGACCTGATGCAGCACAGCAAGCATAATAACAAACTTCACTCGCTGCAAGCAATTGCATTTCAGCAACCTACGCATTTCGAGTGGATTCGTAGCGGACGCTCGGTCGATGTCTGCTACACGATTGTCGAGAACCACTATCGCGGTACGGTTTCGACCCAGCTGCGTGTGAAGGATATTCGCCGCTGCCCGAACAATCACAAGTAGCAGCAGGCTGATTAAGTGGGGGGCGGCGCAGGTTGAGGCTGACCACCACTCAACAAAAAGCGGGAGGACAACTTTCGAGTTGAGCCTCCCGCTTTTTTGCGTGTATGAAGGGTGTTAAACTACTGTTTTCGAACGATGTAGAGGTGATCCGAGGGCAGAGCAAAGCGAGTGCGCTCGTCGGGGGTAAGACTCGCAGCATAGTCCAGATCCTCGACCTCGAAACCCGCCTCACGCAGGCGATCGGCATAGTCGCGGCCATAGACACGACGGTGGTCATACTGTCCAAAAATGCGGGTGCGTTCGGCCTCATCGGTGATCGAATCGTCCTCGAATGTGGTCGCGCGATCCAGCTCGACGGGCGACAAAATGACGCCCCAACCTCCGCGACGCATCACGCGATAGAGCTCGCGCATCGCCCGCAGATCGTCCTCGACGTGCTCCATAATATGGTTGCAGAAAACCACATCGAAGCTCTCGTCAGCCAACGGAATCTGTTGAATATCAAAGTGTAAGTCGGCAAGTGGGCTCTCCAAATCGGCCGTAACATAGTCCGCCTCGTTTCCCCCCCCCGCGTATGTTCGGCGCAGATGGCGCATCAGGCACACCTCAGGCGCAACGTGCAACAATCGCGGACGCTGCTCGAACAGATCGCTCTCGCGTTGCAACCAAAGCCACAACAATCGGTGTCGTTCGAGCGACAAACAGTTGGGACACAGCGCATTGTCGCGCGAGATGACATAGCCGTATGGCAGAAACTTACGACGTTTGGTACCACACACGGGGCACTCGCGCCCACGACCCACATAGAGCAGTCCGAGCAGGGGCACTGCCCAACCCGCCATACGTTGCAACACAGGTCGCGGTATTACGTTGAGAATGAATCGAATAAGGCGTTTCATCGCGAGCCCTCCTCCGTTCCGAGCACCTCGGCGACCTCGCGCTCGGCACGCAAAAGTCGCTCCTTGCACTGCGCAATCAGTTCGGTGGCGCGCTTAACCTCAGAGGCCAACGTGTCGACGTCCATCTGCTGAGTGTTGAATCGCGCCAAAATCTGCTCCACTTCGGCCATCGCCTCAGCGTAGCTAACCTCTTGTTTCTTAGTTGTTTTTGCCATTATCTGTAATTTTTGCTTTCAATTTACCTTTGGCCAATCGGACGCTTACCTCCGTACCGACAGCCACCTGTGAGGCGTCGCTCACAGCGTGTCCACCGATGCTCACAACCGCAAATCCGAGCGCCATAATTCGTTGCGGATCGTGCGCCGCAACCGCCTGAGCCACAGCGCCTAAACGATCACGCTCCGACCGCACAAAATAGTCGATCGCACGACGCAGATTTTCGTCAGCACGCGAGGTTCGATTTCGCTCGTTGGAGAGCAATTTTTCGGTCGCACGACGCAACTCCGCGCGGTAGCGTTCGAGTGTCAATTCGAGGCGTCGCGTAGCCCCCATCGATTGTGTTACGATCATCGCTGCATTGCGTTCAAGTCGCTGACGCTCAGATGATAGTAGCTCCGTTGCACATCGCTCAATAGCCTGCCCCAAAGCCTCCAACTCGCCATCAAATTCAGTCAGCTGTTCAACCACCCACGCCGCTACGGCAGTCGGTGTTTTGAGCCTTCGTGCGGCGACCATATCCGCCACGCTTTCGTCCTTGTCGTGCCCGATTCCCGTCAGCACAGGCAGCGGAAACTGCGCCACGTGGGCACACAGACGATACGAATTGAAACAAGCCAGATCGCTCTGCGAACCACCGCCACGAATCAACGCCACGATATCGAATTCGTCGGCACGATCGGCCACACGTTCCAGCGCCTCGATGATCGAATCCTCGGCTCCGTTACCCTGCATAAATGCGTCAAACAGAGTGAGTTCCACTCGATAGGGCGAACGCGCTATCTCCTTGCAAAAGTCCTGATAACCCGCCGCATTGGCACTCGACACAATGGCCACACGCTGTGGCACGCGCGGCACACCCAGCTCGCGGTTCATATCCCACACACCCTCCTCTTGCAGGCGGGCGATGGTCTGCTGACGCTGCTGTTCCCAATCGCCGAGGGTGTAGGTCGGGTCGATGTCCTGAATCTGGAACGATAGCCCGTAAAGCTCGTGATACGAGATAGTTACACGCACCAGCACCTTCATTCCGACAGCCAGCTGCTCACCCGTTTGTGAGGCGAAATAGGTCGCAATCGGACCGTAGTGCGACCGCCAGATCACAGCCGAAGCCTTGGCCGCGGGCACCCCATTTGCGCCCCCTTTTTCGACCAATTCGAGGTAGCAGTGTCCCGAATAATTGACCTTCATTTCGGAGATCTCGGCGGCAACCCACACAGGCAGAGGGAACGCTTCCGACAGACGTTCGCGCACAGCGAGCTGCAACTCGCGCAACGAAAAGTGCTTTTTCTGCTCCATTGGCCACTGAAATTTGCTCAATATACAAAGGTATGAAAAATTTTCCTTATCTTTGCCGCAAAATGTAAAGATATGGCAGACAATTCAATACTTACACGCCTTGACGGTCTCAAACTCAAATATGAGGAGATGGGCGAGCAGATGACCGACCCCGAAGTTATCGCCGATGTCAAGCGTTTCATTCAGCTCAACAAGGAGTACAAAGAGCTCGAACCGATCATCGCCGCAAGCGAGCAATATCGCACCGCGATAGCTAACTTGCAGGAAGCCAAAGATGTACTCGCCAACGAGAAGGACGAAGAGTTCCGCGAAATGGCGCGTATGGAGGTCGCTGAGCTCGAACCTCGTATCGCTCAACTCGAAGAGGAGATCAAGCTGCTGCTGATCCCGAAGGATCCGCAGGACGACAAGAACGCAATCGTCGAGATCCGCGGTGGTACGGGTGGCGACGAGGCTGCAATTTTCGCGGGCGATCTGCTGCGTATGTACACCAAATTCATCGAGAGCCGCGGCTGGCGCTACGAGATCAACTCGTTCAGCGAGGGCGCTGCGGGCGGTTACAAGGAGGTCGTTTTGAAGGTTACGGGCGCGGGCGTCTATGGCGTGTTGAAGTACGAGTCGGGTGTGCACCGCGTGCAGCGTGTGCCCCAGACCGAGACGCAGGGTCGAGTTCATACGTCGGCAGCGTCGGTTGCTGTACTGCCTGAGGCTGAGGAGTTTGACGTCGAGATCTCGATGAACGATATTCGCAAGGATATCTTCTGCGCATCGGGTCCGGGTGGTCAGTCGGTCAATACGACCTACTCGGCAATCCGTCTGACGCACATTCCTACGGGTATCGTCGTGCAGTGTCAGGACCAGAAATCGCAGCTCAAAAACTTCGATAAGGCGTTGGAGGAGTTGCGTACGCGCGTGTTCAACCTCGAATATTCGAAGTATCTGGACGAGATCGCATCGAAGCGTAAGACGATGGTTTCGACGGGCGACCGCTCGGCTAAGATCCGTACCTACAACTACCCGCAGGGACGTATCACCGACCACCGAATCAACTACACGATTTACAATCTTTCGGCCTTTATGGACGGTGATATTCAGGACGTTATCGACCACCTGATCGTAGCCGAGAATGCCGAGCGCTTGAAGGAGAGCGAGCTGTAATCGCCCCTCTTTGCGCCGCCTCTGTCGGTAAGAAACACTACGCCACGCTACCCGTTTGGGTGGCGTGGCGTTTTGATTGGCGAGGGTCGGGGTACGGCTTACTCGCAACACGCTAACATTGAATTATTCAGTCTTTTCGTCAGTGGCGGGCTTGCGGACAAAATCAATCTGATAGGTCTTAAATTCGGGTTTCATCATCGCGCCCGTTGCAGCGTCGATTCCCCAACCCAGAACATCACAAAGATTGATCACCGACACTGCATTGAAATTCTTTTCGATGTAAAAACTCTGAGTTTCGTAACCCTCGGCCTCAGCCTTCACAACGGTATCATCGAAACCGCGCTTAACTTTGGTTGTGTAGGGGAAGGTTACGTTGTTGTGTTTGTGGCCGTCGATGGTGAGGTCAGCGGTCTGATCAATGTTGCTCTCGAAAGTAATTTTCGCCTTCGATCCGCAGAACACCGTAGCACACGATGAGAGTGCTAATGCGCTGATAATGAGCGCAGGGACAAAGATTTTCTTCATTGTCGTTTGATTGGTTTTGATGTGCGAAGCCCCGCCGCACGGGTTAATTTCGAGCAATAAAAAACGTGGGACTCAACTCGTCCATTTGCTTTCTGAGGCTCTGGTAAACCGTACAACCAAATAGAGAATGAGGCCCACGCCAAACGACGTGAGCGTCAAACTTCGTTCCTTGGTTGTTTCGTAAAAATTTACCAGATTTTCAGAAAGCAAGCGAACAAAGCTAACGCTTTTTATATGTATATTGCGCGTTACGCGTAACGCAACAGGTTATGTTTCAATCGTTTATCTATGCAATCAATAGGCAATTCCTTTATTAAGTTTCAACAAATATACAAAATTTTTCCACTCGTTATTCTCGGTTACGCGAATCGATCCATATGGTTACGGGACCGTCGTTCACAAGCGCAACCTGCATATCGGCACCGAACTCGCCCGTACCGACCGCACGCCCCGAAAGCTCCTCGACCCGACGCACGAAACCCTCGTACAAAGGTCGCGAAATAGCCTCGCCCGCACTGCGAATATACGACGGACGATTGCCCTTGCGCGTCGAAGCGAACAGCGTGAACTGACTGACAATCAGCAACTCACCGCCCACCTGCTGCACATCGAGATTCATCACGCCCTGCTCGTCATCGAAGATTCGCAGGCGCAACAATTTACCCGCCAACCACTCGATATCCTCGTCGCCATCGGCCTCCTCGATCCCCACCAGCACGAGCAAGCCCTGCCCGATTTGCGAGCGCACCTCGCCCTCGATCGTTACCGACGCCTCGCGGACACGTTGTATTAAAAGTCGCATCGTTTTTTACAATTTTATATTTTAATGTGCTTCGAGCCAATTCTCACCCACGCCATAATCGACCGTCAGCGGAACGCTCAGTTGTGCCGCACGCTCCATCGCCGCGACAACGATCTTGGCAACCGCCTCTTGCTCAGGGCGATAGAGGTCAATAACTATTTCGTCGTGCACCTGCAAAATCATACGTGAACGCAGACCCGCAGCTCGCATTTTGCGGTGCATTTCGACCATCGCCAACTTCATAATATCGGCGGCACTGCCCTGAATCGGGGCGTTGATGGCGTTTCGTTCGGCCACGCCACGCGCCACCGCATTGCGCGAATTGATGTCGTTCAGGTAGCGACGACGACCGAAAATTGTCGATACAAACCCCTCATTACGAGCCTGTTCCGCCGCACGATCCATATACTCCTTGACCTTCGGATACGACGCAAAATAGCCATCGATGATCTCCTTCGACTCGGTGCGTGAGATGTCCAATCGCTGCGCCAGTCCGAACGCCGAAATGCCGTATATGATACCGAAATTCGCGGTCTTCGCACGACGACGTTGTTCGCTTGTAACCGACTGTAAATCTGTATGAAACAGACGTGCTGCGGTAGCGCTATGAACGTCCTGACCCGCACGGAAAGCCTCGATCAGGCTCTCATCGCCGCTCAGATGCGCCATCAGTCGCAACTCAACCTGCGAGTAGTCGGCCGACAACAGCACGTGGTCGCTGTCCGAGGGAATGAACGCCGCACGGATACGTCGCCCACGCTCATCACGGATCGGAATATTTTGCAGATTAGGATTGGCCGACGACAGTCGTCCCGTAGCCGTAACTGCCTGATTATATGATGTATGGATATGCCCCGTACGGCTATTTACAAGCAGTGGCAACGCCTCGACGTAGGTCGAAAGCAACTTCTTCACGCCGCGATATTCGAGGATCAAACCCACGATCGGGTGGCGCGAGGCGAGCGACTGAATGTACTCCTCGTCGGTACGGAACTGCTTGGTTTTGGTCATTCGCGGCTTGGGGTCGATGCGCAACTTGGCAAACAACACCTCACCCAACTGACGCGACGAATTGACGTTGAGCGTCGGCTCGTCGGCCAGCTCGCGGATCTTCCATTCGAGGTCGGTCAGCTCCTTTTGCAATTCTATCTTGTATTCGGCCAACGATTGAGTGTCAATTCGCACACCGGTCCACTCCATATCGGCCAGCACGTCGATCATCGGCTCCTCGATCTCGGCGTAGAGGTATTGCAACCCTTCGTCGCACACCTTCGGCCACAAAGCCTGCTTCAACTGCAAGGTAACGTCGGCGTCCTCAGCGGCGTATTCGGCCACACGATCGACGGCTAACATATCCATCGTGAGCTGCTTGGCACCACGACCGATGAGAGTTTCGATCTCGATTGGCGAGTAGTTTAAGTATCTCTGTGCCAATACGTTCATATTGTGGCGTGACTCGGGATCGAGCAGATAGTGGAGGATCATCGTATCGTATTTCTTGCCTCGCACCTCGACACCTGCCGCACGCAACATCATTGCGTCGAACTTGATGTTCTGGCCAATTTTGGCAATCTGGTCGTTCTCCATCAGCGGGCGCACGATCTCGGCAAATTCGGGTTGCCAAGCCACATACCACGCCTCGTGAGGCTCGACAGCAAACGACATTCCGACCAATCGATCATTGAAAAAATCAAGACCCGAAGTTTCGGTATCGAAACAAATTTCTTCGAATTTTGACAAACGATCAACCAACTCGCTGAGCTCCTCGGCCGTGCGAACAATATGGTACGTATGAGGTGTGGTTGCAGCCGTTGCATAGATCCCTTCGCCCTCAAACAGAGAGGGTTGCGCCTCCGACGTGGTCGCCTCCACCTCCATTTCGACCTCTGGCGTCGGAGCGTCGGCAGTCGGCTCGGCGGTCGCTGCCTCCAATGCCGCGAACATATCGCCTTGACCTGCCAACGACGCCGCACGCTTAGCACGCGACTTTTCGAGCGTCGCCTGAATGAGCTGCGTCTGCTTGGCCTGCGTAGGTGCAGGAGCCTCAGCAGGAGCATTCGGATCGGGGGGCAACTCGCGAGCGAACATATTGAAATCCAAGTCGATATACAATTTTCGGAGAGCATCGACGTCGGGTTGCTCAACACGCAGCGCCTCGGCATCGAACTCAATCGGAACGTCCAGAACGATCGACGCCAAACGTTTCGACAACAGCAACAGCTCGGCTCCCGCCTCGACATTTGCACGTTGTTTAGGGGTCAATTCTGCGGTGTGTTCGAGAATCTGCTCGACCGTACCGAACTGATTTACAAGCTTTATCGCGCCCTTTTCACCAATGCCCTGCACACCCGGAATGTTATCCGACGCGTCGCCCCACAGCGCCAACACATCGCGCACCAGAATCGGATCATCGAATCCGTAATGCTCTTTAATCGCCTCACGATCAATGATTTCGACACCTTCGCCCTTCTGCTTATAGATCTTCACACGATCGGTAACCAACTGCCCGTAATCCTTGTCGGGCGTAACCATAAAGACCTCGAAACCATCATCTGCGGCCTTATGCGCCAGCGTTCCGATCACATCATCTGCCTCATAACCAGCCACTTCGAGCACCGGTATTCGCATTGCCTCACACAGACGTTTGATGTAGGGCACAGCGGCGTGGATATCCTCGGGCGTAGCCGAGCGGTTAGCCTTATATTCGGGAAAAATCTCGCGGCGGAAACAGCCACCTTTGGGGTCGAAAGCCACGCCCAAGCAGTCGGGTTGCTCGCGTCGCAAAATGTCGCGCAGGAACTTGACGAACCCGAAAACGGGCGAGGTATTCAACCCCTCGCGGTTGCGCATCGGGCGCGTCATAAATGCGTAGTAGTATCTGAAAATCAACGCATAAGCGTCTATCAGAAAGAGTCGTTTCATAGCGATTGTCGTAGCTTTGTTTTACTTCGTTTCGCCCTCGGTCGCAACGGCATTTGTGCTCTCAATCTCGGCAAAATACTCCTCGACCGACGTGCGGAAATGCTCGATCGTCTCCTCCATCGTGCGGAACGATTTGCCACCCGCAGCGTTGGCGTGGCCGCCACCCTCGAAGTAGCGACGCGCAAAGACGTTCACATCGACCGCACCGCGCGAACGCAACGAAACACGTATGAATTTGCGCGTTGCGAGGAACATCGCCGACATCTTCATCTTCTTGACCGTCAGCGGGTAATTGACAAAGCCCTCGCTGTCGCCCTGCTGGAATCCGTAACGACGCATCTCGTTCTCTTTCAGCGACATATAGGCCACCTCGCCGTTGTGAATAATACCCATTTTCTTGTCGATCACGTAGCCGAACAGACGCGCGCGACCCTCCGTATAACCGTTATAAACGTTGTTGTAGAGCGTCGGAATATGGATTCCC
Source organism: Rikenellaceae bacterium (assembly GCA_017442365.1). Taxonomy (GTDB): domain Bacteria; phylum Bacteroidota; class Bacteroidia; order Bacteroidales; family Rikenellaceae; genus Alistipes. The sequence continues at coordinate 15,126 of JAFRZW010000002.1, forward strand.
GTTTCGAGCAACTTGGCCACCGTGCGGAACAGCTCGGGCGTGAGGGTCGAGAACGAGAAGTTGCCCGTATCGGTCATCATACCCACATACAACGCCTCGGCCATCTCGCGCGTAACGACCTTCCAACCGAACATTTGCTCGATGATCAACGCCACGATGTACGAGGTCGAACTCGACTCGGGGTGCGAGAACATCAGGTCGTAACCCTTTGGAGGTGAGAGGTGATGGTCGATCAGAATGCGCTTTGCGGTTGTATTTTCGTTGATGGCGTCGCTCAGCGCTTCAAGACGCGAAAGGGTATTGAAATCGAGGCAGAAAATCAGGTCGGCCTGCTTGATTGCAGCTGCAATTTCTTCGGGTTTCTCCTTGAAAATCTGCACCTCTTCGATGCCTGTAATCCAATTCAGGAAATATGGGAAACGGTTGGGAACCACACACTTAACCTCGTGTCCCATCGACTGCAACACTCGGCACCACGCCAACGACGAACCCACGGCATCGCCATCGGGATTGGTGTGCGAGAGGATTATGATTCGCTGTGCGGCAGGCGCCAACATCAATTTCAATCGGTCGAGAGCCTCGGTCGAGAGCACGACCTCTTTTGCGGTGTTGATCATTATCGGTTAGTTTTCGTTATTATTCGGTGTAAAAATTGTCGCTTGGCACGGCGATTGTTCCGCGTAAAGCATTGTTTTGCAACGTGTTGGGACACTCAACCACCCCCACGTTGATATGTTTTGCGCGGCTCACACTCTGCTCGACAGCCACACCGTCGATCAGATTGAGCGCGATCTTGAACATCGGTTCCGACGGCTCACCGAGCTCGCCCCACTCGATCCAACGCAACGACTCTTCGTCCATATACTCGTCGTAGAAATGGTTGGGAATCAAGCCTTTCTCATAGTTTGACGTGCCCTTAGCGTCGTACGAACGGAAGCTCACAGGGTGGAGCGTATATTGGTAATTGCCGAAAATTGCCTTATCCTTGCTGTTGAACAGATGGTCGATCACCTCCATACCGACAACCTTGCCCTCGGTAGTCGATCCGACGTGGATCACATCGACGTCCAAACCACGCAAGTTGTTGATCATCAATTCACTTGCCGATGCACTACTCCCCGACGCAATCACATAAAGGCGCGACAATGAGAGGTTGCAATCGGCCACTTCGGTTGCCGTCAGCAGGTTGTACCACGACGATTTACGCGAGGCATTAGGTCGGCACTCCAACCACTTCGAGCCGAGCTTAGCCGAGGGAGCAATCATACTCGAAAGCAACTGAGCAGTAGATACATAGCCACCGCCATTATAACGCAAATCGAGCACCAGCTCCTCGATACACGCACTCTTGAACTCGCGGAAAACCGTGCGCAATTGCTCTTCGTATTCGTTCGAATTTTCGAGATCGGAGTCGTCGTAACCACGCTTGAATTGATTGAAAAGCAGATAACCCACCTTTGTTCCACCGCTGGTAGTCAGCACTTTATGTGTGTGAATCGGATTGTCCTCGACGGCTGCTCGCGTGAGCGTGATGGCATTACTCTCGGCCTCCTCCTTGAAGATCACGCCATCGCCCGTAGCATTGGCCGTGAACGAACATTTCAGCACCTTGACCGACGACGAATTGGTCGGCAGCAGCTTGTTGATGTCGCTGAAATTGTTGGGCAGGATCTGCTTACCGTCGATGCGACCGATCCAATCGCCACGTTTCAGGCCCGCACGTGCCGCCGGTGAATTGGGCGTAACATATTGAATACGTGCGAAATAGCGCAACACTGTTCCTGTCTGCGTTTGGATATTAAACCCATAAGCTCGAACGCTCATACCGTAGGTTTCAGGAAACGTAAAACTGCTCGCGCGTGTGGCAGGCACCGCAGTAATGTAGGAGTAGAACGAGCGCGAACCATTGTAGTTCTTGCCATCGAGCGTATTGACCTTGACTGCCGTCAGTATGTTAGTCAGAAACGACTGATAGTCAGTCTCGTAAGCGGGGTGGATAGCCTTAACCTCTTCGTTCCACAGATAGTAATACGACAGAATCTGGTAGGTCCATTTATTCACTTGAACGTCCTCAGGATCAGACGGTTTCGGCTCAGGAATGGGGTCGTGGCCACACGCCACAAATCCGAGCGTTGCTACAAGCAACAACACAAGATGCAGGTATTTCACAAACGTATGTTTCATTGTTTCGTCAATTTTTACGCACAGTAGCACACTAAGTCAATCTACAAATATACGACTTTTCGCGTAAAAATCAAATTTTGCACCTCTTATTCATTCGCGCGCGCGTGAGGACGCACCGCACCTTTTGGCTGTGGCTCGCCGCGACGAGCTCAAAGAGCAAGCCCGAAACCGACCTGAACAGGCTAATAGAACAGTCCCCTCTTAGAGAACATCGCAAAGCCTAAGTTGAACGAAATGAACCAGTTATTGTTGCGCGGGGTATCGTACTTCGACAGCGACAGACTGATCGGACCGATCAACGATTGATAGACCAGCGAGGCGTCCAAGATGTAACGCAGGCGTTCGCTCTTGGCGAATGTCATATCGTGCTGCGGATAGAAAACGTAGCCGCTCAGACGCAGGTAGAAATTGGGCGAAAACTCGAAAATCGGGATCAATCCGACGCCCAAAAAGTTGTTCGCACGGTACTCTTCGAGATAGACCACGCGGCTGTGAGGCGTGGGCGTAAACGACGGAGCGGTCATATTTGACGAGTAGCGATTCGAGAAATTGGGGTGGGTCGTAACCACCGCATCGACCAAGTAACCAAATGAAAACCAGCGCACTGAGGGCAGTTCGAAATACTGTTCGCGTGTAAATCTCGCCCCGAACCAATTTCGCAAGTGGTTGCTATCGCTCAGCCCCAATTTGACACCGCTCGTGCCGGCATAGTAGCTTTCGCTGCCGCCAACTCCGATTGCCGAAATCTGCTGACTCAGACCGCGATTGGGATACATCAAGCGGTTCAGACTGTTGCGATCATAGCCCAATCGGAATGCAGCAAATGGGAACGTTGTCTTGTCCAAAACATCATTCGAGGTGTAGCCTTCACCCTGGAAATAGCGAAAAATGTCGCCACCGCCATTGACCGTCAATTCGAGCACCGACTTGCGCGACAACGGGACACCGAGCCCAAACGAGGCATAAAAATCGTTGGTTTTTGCGTAGGTCGTCGAGCGATAATTGGCCAGCGAGCCGTTGTTATTTTGGTAGTAATCGAGCAACATTATGTTGGCCGAAAAGTCGAGATATAACGGGTGTCGATAGAGAAATTCGACGTGTCCTCCCACCGATGCGAACGAGTGCATCGGGCTAAGGTGCAGATCAACAAAATAGCGGTTTGCTGTTCGACCTATACGACGGTGCTCAAATCCGATATATGCCTGATTAAGAGCCGTTGACGAGATGTTACCCCCGAACATCACACGATAGTTCGACTTGGCCGTAAGTCCCAATTCGACTGCAAAACGTCCCGTCGAATCACGATACTCGATCTTTGGGTAACTACCTCTCAGATCGCCATCGGCCAGCACCGTAAAATAACGCTCACGCAACTCTTCGAAGTTGTAGATCAGCGCAGTAGTATCGCGGCGCGGGCGACGCGCATTGCGACTCATACCCATCTGGTCGTTCACATATTTAGTCTGGTCGTCGTTGAGTCCCGTGATGGTCATTTGGTCGAATTTCAACTCGGGACAACGCGCCCGAAAAGCCTCTCGTCGAGCTGCTAACGCGGTCGAGTCTTCGCGCCGTTCGATCGCCTCCAACAGCGCGGGCATCTGCTCCATCGCATCACGATAACCGCACTCGATGATATACTCCGCGCGGTCGAAATCGAACATCGACACATCACCCGTAAATGGTCGCTCGATCATCACGCTGCGCCCCTCAGGCAGGTCGTAGTCAGTCGGACTCATAATCAACGAAAAGACCTGATCGACCATATTGTTGGCATCGGGTTGGGTCTCGCCCGAGGTACATTTGCTGCCAATCAGGAAGTCGGGAGCAAACTCCTCGTCGAGCGCACGCCACGGGAAATTGTCGTAGATACCACCATCGTAAAGCAACATCGAATCTTTCTCTACGGGTTTGAAAACCAACGGTATAGACATCGACGCACGGATCGACTCACCCAGATCTCCACTACGCATCACCACCGCCCGACGCCCATTCATATCGGCTGCGACACAGCGATAGGGCACCATCAGCGAGTCGAAATTACCACCCGAAGCGACCGTTGCCGGCATAAAATATCCGATCAAAGCCAAGTCAATCTGGTCCGATGCGATGAGTGCCGAGGGCAGTTCGATTGCGCGTCGTTCCTTTTGAGGCAACCCCCGCTCACGGCGCGCACGACGCACTGTCGAGAGCGAATCGCGCTCTTCGCGTGAAAGGTTCAGACGCACCGAAACCATCTCGCCCTTACGTCCTATCTCCTTGTAATAGTGGCGATAACAGTCGTCGATACGACCTGTCATCCACTGCTCGATCTGCCCCGAGGTGCATATTTCGGTCATCTCTTCGGGGGTGTATCCCGCTGCGTACATACCCGCCACGATCGAGCCCATCGAGGTACCCGCAACGTAGTCGATCGGTATCGCGTTCTCCTCCAACGCACGTATCACACCCACGTGATAAAGACCCTTTGCGCCGCCACCGCTCAGCACCAAACCAACCCTCTGAGCACGCGCGGGCGCGAGCGTAACACACGCAAAGAGTAGAATCAAAGTGAATATCGTTCGCAGTTTGTAGGGCATATCCAAATAATTTTTTAACTTTGTAGCTTGGAATTACTCCGTAAAGTTACGAATAATCACAAAAATTGACAATACAATGGTAGAGAAAATCAACCAAATGATGGCCGAGGTCGAAGCCTTCTCGTCGCACAATCTTGCTGAGATTGAGGAGTTTAGAATTAAGATGCTCGGCAAAAAAGGCGAACTAAACCGACTGATGGAAGAGTTCAAAACCGTCCCTGCGGAGCAAAAGCGCGAGCTCGGTCAGAAAATCAACCAACTCAAAAACTTTGCCCAAGAGCGTATCGCAGCTTTCAAAGCCGAGGCTGAGGCCTCTGCGGCAGACTCTGCGTCGCTCATTGGCGATATGACCCGCCCCGGTACGGCCGAGCAGCTCGGTTCGCGCCACCCGATTTCGCTCGTGCGCAACCAGATCTGCGACATCTTCTCGCGTCTGGGCTATACGGTGGCCGATGGTCCTGAGATTGAGGACGATTGGCACGTATTCTCGTCGCTCAACTTCCCGATGGAGCACCCCGCACGCGATATGCAGGACACCTTCTTCATCGAGAAAAATTCGGACGAACCCAACCAGAAAGATGTGCTGCTGCGTACCCACACCTCGTCGATTCAGGTGCGCACGATGGAGCACCAGCGTCCGCCGATTCGCGTCGTTTGCCCCGGTCGCGTGTTCCGCAACGAGGCGATTTCGTATCGCGCACACTGCATCTTCCACCAGGTCGAGGGTCTTTATATCGATAAGGGCGTGTCGTTTGCCGACTTGAAGCAGTCGATTCTCTACTTCGCCAAGGAGATGTTCGGCGAGAGCGCAACGATCCGTATGCGCCCATCGTACTTCCCCTTCACCGAGCCTTCGGCCGAGGTCGATGTATCGTGCAACTTATGCGGCGGCAAGGGCTGCAACGTCTGCAAGGGCACAGGCTGGTTGGAGATTATGGGTTGCGGTATGGTCGATCCTAACGTACTGAAAGCGAGCGGCATCGACCCCGAGGAGTATAGCGGCTTTGCGTTCGGTATGGGCGTTGAGCGTATCGCAATGCTCAAATATGGAGTGAAGGACCTGCGCCTCTATTTCGAGAACGACGTGCGCTTCTTGCGTCAGTTCGACTCGGCACTCTAATTGCTACTTGAAAGGTTTGTGCCCCTTCGGTCTTGATCGAGGGGGCGCAAGACGATATATACCATTATGAATCAATGCGTTGTGGAGGTATGATACGGGCTGCGGCAGTGGCTCTCTCGATGGTGATGTTCGCGTGCGGAACATTGCCCCGCAAGAGTGTGCCTACGGCTGAGACAGCCACCAAGCTAACCAACTCGGACACTCCTACAACACTGATGGACAGCGTATTAACCTCGCAACGCGACACCACACCTCCGACCGACTATCCTGCCGATGCACACACCGTGTGGCACTACGTCGAAGGATTGAAGGCCTACCGCCTGCACGACGATTCGAGTGCGGCACGACACCACTTCGAACAAGCGCTCACGATCGATTCGATGTACGCTCCGGCAGCCTACCATACCGCGGCGATGTTGATGATGGATGACACGGACGAGGCCGAACGTTACAGCCTGCGCGCCTACCGCACCGATACGACCGATAGTTGGTTCACGGCGCAGTTGGGACGCCTGCAAATCCTGCAAGAGGACTATGCTGAGGGTATCCGTCTGTTCAACGAGATGGTGCGATTGAAGGGCAATGACCCTGAGAATCACCGCATTTTAGCGATGCTCTACAACGAAAACAAACAACCGTTTTCGGCAATCATCGTGCTCGATTCGGCCGAGCGTCGATTCGGTATCCACGAGGCCATTTCGCCCCTGAAACGCCAATTATTGGTCGCTACGGCACAATACGATCAGGCGTTGGAACAGAACGAAGAGCTGATCGCTGCCGACCCCTATAACATTGATAATTACATCATTGCGGCAGAATTGTACGCCCACGCCAAGAAGGACTCGCTGGCGTTGGTCAATTACGATCGCGCGCTGGCCTTAGACTCGACGAGCATCAACGCACTTGGATCGTTGAACGAGTTCTACGGAATGCGCGGCGACCACCCCAACTACCTTCGAACGATGGTTCCGCTGTTTGCCTCACGCGAGGTCGATCTCGAACGTAAGATCAAGATATTCAAACGTTTGACCAACAACATTGACTACTATCAGAAGTTCTACGGTCAGCTCAATCAGTTGGCAATCACGGTCGCTGTTACTCACCCCGACGATCTCGATGCGATGGAGCTCTACACCACCCATCTGATCGCAACGGGCGACTTGGATCGTGCGCTCGAAATCTACAAATCGCACGTCAATGACTCGGTACCCGAACCGCAGATTTTCAATACGATTCTCGATATCGAGAGCTTCAAGGAGCGCGCCGATTCGGTCGAATACTACACCCGTTTGGCGATGAAACGCTTCCCCGATCGTCCCGAATTTATGTTGCGCAAAGGCAGCTATTACCTTATCAATGAGCAATATAAGCAAGCTGAGCGTGCCTTCCGCGACGCCCTGCGACGCATCGATAGCGACTCACTACGCGGTGCGACGCTGACGATGATCGGCGACGCTCAATATCAGGACAAGCGCCCGCGTGCGGCGTTCCGAACCTACGAAAAGGCGTTGCGACTGCTGCCCAACGACGCAGGTCTGCTGAACAACTACGCCTACTTCCTCTCGGAGGAGGGACGCGAGTTGGAACGGGCGTTGGAGATGAGCAAGCGCGCCATCACGATCTCGACCAACAACTCGACTTACCTCGATACTTACGCTTGGATTCTCTACAAATTGGAGCGCTACGACGAGGCCAAACGATATATGCGTCAAGCAGTTACGCTCGATCCCACACAGAGCGAAGTGTTGATGTGCCACTATGGCGACATTCTCTACGCGCTGGGCGAGAACTTTATGGCGCAGATCTATTGGGAAAAGGCCCGCGACGGAGGCTACGATAAGACCGAGATCGAGAGTCGATTGCAAAAGCTCAAAAAGAAGTAAATCACTATGCGCAAACTCGTTACCATACTTCTGACCCTGCTCGTAGCTGCCTCGGTGGCCATCGCCTCCGTGAAGGCTCAAAATCGCACGATACAGAACAGTATCGACCGCCTCACCTCGCAAATCGCTGAGTTTGAGCAACAAATCAAGTCGATACGCAAGGATAAGAAATCGACTCAGGCCGAGGTCAATAAGCTCTCGCGCCTGATTGGCAAGCGTCGTAAATTGGTCGGCGAGGTCAATTCGCAGATGATCGCCCTCAATAGCAACATCTCGACCCTCACGCGTCAAATCGACCGCCTCACGGCCGAGCGCGAGCAGTTGCAGGCGCAATATGCCGATATGGTGCGCGTGGCTTATCGCAACTACCGCCAGCAGAATTTCACGACCTACCTGTTTTCGGCCGAAGATTTCAATTCGGCCACACGTCGCATTGCTGCGATACGCCTTGTGAACGACGCCCGTCAGCGCAAAGTACACGAAATCGATTCGCTGACAATTCAGCTCGACAGTGCGCGCAAAGTGCTTGATGCCGAGAAAGTTACACTGCAAGATACGCGCAACCGCCACAATAGTGAGCTGAAAAAACTATCGGCCAACGAGCGCGATTATAAGAAACGTCTCAGCACGCTCTCCTCGCGCGAAAAAAAGGTTTTGAAGGCGCAACAGGAGCAGCGTCGCGAGTTGGAACGCTTGGTCAATTCGACCCGAAAATCGAAGGGTGAGGCCAAGATCGGAGGCAACATCAAGGATAATCGCGGTCGCCTGCCGATGCCCGTTGTGGGAGGTCGTTTGAAACCCAACGGCAGCGATATTGCCGAGATCACGGGCGCACAGGGGGCGCAGGTCAAGTCGGTATTCAACGGCGAGGTGATGCGCGTAACCTACAACCGAAATACCAAATCATATATCGTATTGATCGGCCACGGTCAATACTTCACAACCTACTCGAATATGGCCACCGCAACGGTCAAAGAGGGTCAGAAGGTTACGGTCGGACAGGCGATCGGGTCGATCGGTCGTGCGGTCGATGCGTCGGGTCGCACCGAGTATAAATTGGTCTTCGGATTGTTCGCTCCGAATGGCGACACGCTCGATGCCGACCAATGGTTAAAGTAAGCAAACGAAACACTTAAAGCAATGGCTATCAGATATTTCAACGATTCGTGCACCTACCGTCTGCCCGAGAAACGACGCACCCGCGAGTGGCTCGCTGAGGTGGCGCGCGAAGAGGGCTATGCGGTTGGCGAGATCAACTACATTTTCTGCTCTGCCGAGCGACTTTTGGAGATCAACCGCGAGTTTCTCAACCACGATTATTACACCGATATCATCACCTTCGACGAGAGCGATCTGCGCGGCGAGGGGGTGATTAATGGCGAAATCTATATCGATGTCGAGACCGTTGCCGACAATGCGGCGCAGTTCGGTGCCACACGCCTCGAAGAGATGCGTCGTGTGGTTGTTCACGGGGTGCTGCACCTCTGCGGACAGAAGGACAAAACGCCACGTGCCGAGCGCGAAATGCACCGCAAGGAGGATAAATATTTAGCCTACTGGAAACGATGAGAACCGAGTATGATATCATAGTTGTCGGTGGCGGACACGCCGGTTGTGAGGCGGCGGCAGCGGCGGCCAATCTGGGCTCGCGCACGCTGCTTATCTCGATGGATATGAGCAAGTTCGCCTCGATGTCGTGCAACCCCGCGGTGGGTGGTGTAGCTAAGGGTCAGATCGTGCGCGAGATCGACGCGCTGGGAGGTCAGATGGGTCGAATCACCGACCTCACGACGATCCAATTCCGTATGCTCAACCGCTCGAAAGGGGCGGCAATGTGGAGTCCGCGAGCACAGTGCGACAAGGCCGAATTTTCGGCTGAGTGGCGTCGCACGCTCGAAAATACGTGGCGTCTGTATCTCTGGCAGGATAGCGTTACGGAGATGATTTTTGAGAACGAATGCACTGATAGTGAGGGTGTTACACCCACACCGACGAACGATACTACGGCACGTCCGCGCGTTGTGGGCGTGCGTACGCAAATGGGTGTCGAGTTTCGTGCGCGGGCTGTTGTGCTGACCGCAGGTACCTTCTTGGAGGGCGTGATGCACTGCGGGCTGAATCGAGCCGAGGGCGGTCGCGCGGGCGATGCAGCCTCATACGGAGTTACCGCCTCGTTGGTCAAGATGGGTTTTGAGGTCGATCGAATGAAAACGGGTACGCCCGCACGCTTGGACGCCCGCACGATCGATTTCGACGCGCTCGAACCACAATATGGCGATACGGAGCCTTCGAAATTCTCGTTTATGCCTGATACTGAGCCTGTTAAGAATCAGTTGCCTTGCTTTTTGGTCTATACCTCGACGGAGGTTCACGACGAGTTGCGCAAGGGTTTCGACCACTCGCCGATGTTTACGGGCGTGATTCAGGGTCGCGGTCCGCGCTACTGCCCGAGTATCGAGGACAAATTGCGCACTTTTGCCGATAAGGAACAACATCAACTCTTCCTCGAACCCGAGGGTCGAGGGACGAACGAATACTACCTGAACGGCTTCTCTTCGTCGCTACCATTTGAGGTGCAAGTGGCTGCTTTACAGAAGATTAAGGGCTTGGAAGACGTACATATCTATCGCGCAGGTTACGCCATCGAGTACGACTATTTCCCACCCACGCAGCTCCACCACACGCTCGAAACCAAGCTGGTCGATAACCTCTACTTCGCTGGTCAGATCAACGGCACGACGGGCTACGAGGAGGCCGCAGCGCAGGGTCTGATGGCGGGCATCAATGCCCACCTGAAACTCACGGGACGCGATCCGTTCGTGCTGCGACGCGACGAGGCATATATCGGTGTGCTGATCGACGACCTGGTAACAAAGGGGGTCGATGAGCCGTATCGAATGTTCACCTCGCGCGCTGAGCACCGAATTTTGCTGCGTCAGGACAATGCCGATCTCCGTTTGACTCCGCGCGCCTTCGAAATTGGACTTGCAACAGCCAAAAGAATGGATATTTGCGAGCAAAAAAAATCGCAAGTAGAATCGCTTATTTCCTATCTTCGCGGACGAAGTATCACTCCAAGCGAAATTCAGGACTATTTAATTTCGGTCGATCAGACGCCTTTGACGCAAGGTCGCAAGCTTTTTGATCTGGTTTTGCGCAATAATGTAACGATTCGTGGACTTGCCGACCATTTTCCGAAACTCGCTCGCTACATCAAGCGCGAAGGTTTCACAGCCGAAGCTATCGAGGAGGCCGAAATACAGATCAAATATCGCGGCTACATCGAACGCGAGCAATATATTGCCGACAAGCTGCGTCGTTTGGAGAATATCGCTATTCCCGACGGGTTCGACTATCACTCGTTGCAGTCGCTGACCATCGAGGCGCGCCAAAAGCTGACGAAGATCCGCCCCGCAACCATCGGTCAAGCCTCGCGCATCTCGGGCGTTTCGCCTGCCGACATCAACGTGCTGCTCGTCTATTTCGGTCGATAAGACCGGCAGGGCAATTCAAGATTCAAAATTCAAGATTAGACCACGCTTTATAAGCGTGGCTTTTTTTATTGTCTAAATAAGTTACCATTGTTCCACGTGGAACGTTTTGCCTCGAAGGACCCAATAAAAGCGAAACTCGCCCATATGGCGAGTTCCACGTGGAACAGCGCACACGCCTCGACACGCACCTTCGTAGGCGAACAGATAATGACGAAACTCAAAGAATTTCGATTTTAGATTTTCTTCTTGTTTAATAAAAACAAAGGAAAAATTGTGAATCGTGAATTGTGAATTGTGAATTGTGAATCGTGAATTGTGAATTAAAAAAGGTCGCCCCTCAAAGGAGCGACCTAATCGCAAAATCAATCCAAGCACTTAGCCCTCGATAAACGTGCACCAACCGTGGCGATCCTCGACTTCGCCAAACTGAATGCCGCGAAGCTCGTTGTACATCTTCACGCTCATCTCGCCAGCCTCGGTGCCGTCGCCATAGACAATCGACTCGCCCGAGACGGGATCGTAAATCGTGCCAATGGGCGAAATCACAGCCGCTGTGCCGCAAGCACCCACCTCGTCGAACGTCGGCAACTCCTCAACGGGAATATTGCGCTGCTCAACCGTTAGACCAAGATCCTCAGCAATCTGACGCAGACTCATATTGGTAATCGACGGCAGAATCGAACCCGACTGCGGTGTAACGTATTTACCCTCCTTGATACCGAAGAAGTTAGCTGCGCCACACTCCTCGATATACTTACGCTCGGCAGCGTCCAGATAGAGCACATTTGCAAATCCCTTATCGTGCGCCTGCACGCCCGAGTAGATCGACGCAGCATAGTTACCGCCGGCCTTAACGTGGCCCGTACCCTTCGGTGCAGCGCGGTCGTGGTCGCGGTCGATCATCACGCGGATAGGTTTGAAGCCACTTTTGAAGTAGGGGCCAACGGGCGACGCAAAGACGATCAGCGTATATTCCTTCGTCGGACCAACACCGAGCTGGGGGCTGGTACCGATCAACAGAGGACGCAGATAGAGAGTCGCGCCCGTGCCGTAGGGCGGCATAAAATCCATATTCAGTTCGACAACCTTGCGGCACGCCTCGATGAAGAGTTCGAGAGGCGGAACAGCCATACAAAGGTACTCAGCCGAACGTTGCAGACGTTTGCCGTTCTCATCGACGCGGAACATACGCACCTTGCCATCGACACCGCGGTAGGCTTTCAAACCCTCGAAAGCCTCCTGCGAATAGTGCAGACACGACGCAGCGATGTGCATCGGGATATACTCGCTATCGCTGACCTCGATTTCTCCCCACGCGCCATCGCGGTAAACCGCGCGAACGTTGTACTTTGTTTTGGTGTATGAGAATCCCAACGATCCCCAATCAAGTTCTTGCATAAATTATTGTGTTTTAGGTGGTTATCCAACTATCGAACCGCTCTTAACTGCCTTTTCGGGCGAGAGCAGAACCAGCTTACCGTCGGCATCTTCGGCCATCAGCACCATACCGCGCGAGAGCGTACCCTTCAATTCGCGGGGGGCAAGATTGACCAGAACAAGCACCTGACAACCGACGAGCTCCTCGGGCGTGAAGTGCTCGGCAATGCCCGAAACGATCTCGCGGGTGTCGATACCCGTATCAACGGTCAGCTTCAAAAGTTTCTTGGTTTTGGCAACTTTCTCGGCAGCCACGATGGTCGAAACGCGGATATCCATCTTCTGGAAATCGTCAAACAAACACTCCGCCTTCTGCGGCTCAGCCTCCTTTGCAGCGGCCTCGTTCGCAGCCTTAGTTGCCTGTAACTTAGCTACTTGCGCCTCAACAACGCTATCCTCGATCTTCTCGAACAGAAGCTCTGCCTTGCCAATCACGTGGCCTGCGGGCAGCACCTCAGCGTCGCCCAGACGCTCCCAATCCAACTTCTCGATGTTGAGCATCTTGATAATCTTCGCAGCCGAGAAAGGCATAAACGGCTCGATGGCAATCGACAGCTCGGCAGTGATCTGCAAAGCGATGTTCAGAATGGTCTTAACACGCTCAGGATCAGTCTTTACGACCTTCCACGGCTCGGTGTCGGCCAAGTATTTATTACCCAAACGGGCGAGGTTCATAGCCTCTTTCAGCGCCTCGCGGAAGCGGTAGCCCTCGATGTTCTCCTCCAACGCCTTGCGGATCTTCGGCATCTCGGCCAGCGTCTCGCGGTCGTAGTCGGTCAGCTCGCCCGCCGCAGGAACAACGCCCTCGTAATACTTCTGCGTCAGCACCAGCGCACGATTGACAAAGTTGCCGAGAATAGCCACCAGCTCGTTGTTGTTGCGGGCCTGGAAGTCCTTCCAGGTGAAGTCGTTATCCTTCGTCTCGGGCGCATTGGCGCACAGCACGTAACGCAAAACGTCCTCCTTGCCGGGGAACTCGTCGAGGTACTCGTGTAGCCAAACAGCCCAATTACGCGAAGTCGAAATCTTGTCGCCTTCGAGGTTCAGGAACTCGTTTGCGGGCACATTTTCGGGCAGGATATAACCGCCGTGAGCCTTCAACATCGACGGGAAAACGATGCAGTGGAAGACGATGTTGTCCTTACCGATGAAATGTACCATCTTGGTATCCTCGCTCTTCCAATATTTCTCCCAATCGGGCGTAAGGTCCTTAGTAGCAGAGATATAGCCAATCGGCGCGTCGAACCAAACGTACAGCACCTTACCCTCGGCGCCCTCGACCGGAACGGGAATACCCCAATCCAAATCGCGGCTCACGGCACGCGGTTGCAGACCACCGTCCAACCAGCTCTTGCACTGACCATAAACGTTTGATTTCCACTCCTTATGACCCTCCAAAATCCACTCACGCAACATCTGCTCGTGCTTATCGAGCGGAAGGTACCAATGCTTCGTCTCGCGCATAACGGGCTTCGAGCCCGACACTGCACTCTTGGGATCGATCAGATCGGTCGCATTGAGCGTCGAGCCGCACTTCTCGCACTGGTCGCCATAGGCGCGATCGTTGCCGCACTTGGGGCAGGTACCCGTGATATAACGGTCGGCCAAGAAGGTCTGAGCCTCCTCGTCGTAATACTGCTGCGAGGTTGCCTCCGTAAATTCACCCTTGTCGTACAACGTGCGGAAGAAATCCGACGCGGTCTTGGCGTGGGTCGCCGACGAGGTACGCGAATAGATGTCGAACGACATACCCAGACGCTCGAACGACGATTTGATTATGTTATGATACTTATCTACAATATCTTGGGGAGTTACACCCTCCTTACGCGCCTTGATGGTGATGGGCACACCGTGCTCGTCGCTACCACAAACCGAAATGACATCAGCACCGCGCTGACGCAAATAACGAACATAGATATCCGAGGGCACATATACACCCGCCAAATGGCCGATATGCACCGGGCCATTGGCATACGGAAGTGCCGATGTTACCAAATAACGCTTAAACTCTTTCTTCATTTTTCTTGATGTCAGAATATAATTATCCAATTAATATACAAATATACGAATTTTAATTCAGAATTCACAATTCACGATTCACAATTCATAATTAAATGGCAAAATCACCGATTTTGCCACACCTTCGCGGGCTCGGCCGTAGGCCGACCCGCCAATGATGACACGCTTTTAAGAAAAGCGTGGATATATTTTTATTCTCATTATTTATTACAATGGAATTAAAAAAAGCCGCGCAACTGCGTGGCTCTAATTTTGAATTGTGAATTTTGAATTGTGAATTATATCGCTCTCTCCGAGTCGGGATTCTGACGCAACTTACGCACCTGCAACGTCAGCAGCACACCCGCCAGAATGGCCGAAGCGACATCGGCAATAGGCATACAATACCACACGCCCTCGATGCCCCACACGCGCGGCATAAAGATCAGCAACGGTACCAGAAAGATCACCTGTCGCGTCAGCGAGAGGGCGATGGCGCGCTGCGGCTTACCGATACTTTGGAAGAAGTTCGACGACACGATCTGGAAGCCGACAATCGGCATTGCCAACATCACCACACGCATCGCGTGAGCGGCCAGATCGATCAACTCGCGTCCCATCGGAGTCGAGCCATCGGCAAAGATTCCGGCAATCACGCGCGGCATCAACTCGGCACACAGAAAACCCGTCGTGGTGATCGCTACGCCCAAACCGATACCCATTCGGAGGATCTTCAACACGCGATCGTAGAGCTTGGCGCCATAGTTATAACCGACGATGGGCTGCATACCCTGATTCAGACCATTGACAAACATAATGAACAGCAACGCGATACGATTGACGATGCTGAACGCACCGATATGCAGGTCGCCACCATACTCTTTCAGCGCGTTGTTGTTGAGCATCGACACCAGACTTGCGCACGACTGCACGAGGAAAGGTGCCATACCGATCGAGATGATTTTCAGCGTGATATCTTTACGCAATCGGAAGATCGAGCGACGGAAATGGAGGAAATTCTTGGGATTGGCAAAGTGCACCAACTCATAGATGAGGGCTGTGGTTTGGGCAATCACCGTCGCGTAGGCCGAGCCCGCAATGCCCCAATCGAAACCGAAGATAAACAACGGATCGAGCACACAATTGACTCCCACCGAGATCAACATCACCACCATCGACTTGGTCGGATAACCCGTCGAGCGCAGTATGGCATTCAGTCCGAGGTAGAGGTGCGTGATGACATTTCCCCACAGCAGAATCTCCATATATTCGTGAGCAAATCCGATTGTCGCCTCGCTCGCGCCGAACAGAAAGAGCAGTTTGTCGAGGAACAGCAGACAGCCGACCATCGTAGCCACACCGAATATAATATTGAGCAGCACGATGTTGCCCAAGATTCTGAAAGCGGCGGCTTTGTTACCCTGCCCCAAACGTATCGAGGCCAACGACGAGCCACCCACACCGACCATCGCACCGAACGCCGCCGTGATGCTCATAATGGGCATACAGATACCGAGTGCCGTCATCGCCAACGGACCGACACCCTGACCGATAAAGATACTGTCGGTGATGTTATACAGAGCCGAAGTTACGGTCGCAACGATCGCAGGTACGGCATAGCGCGTGAGCAATTTGCCCAGATTGTCGGTACCTAACGAGAGTGGTGTTGATTGTTGTTGCGCCATTTGATCTAAATGTTTCGGGCTGCAAAGATACAGATTTCAATTCAAAATTAAAACTGCTTTGCAGGCTTTTCGATTAAATGTCAAAATCTTCGATTTTGACACACCTTCGGGGGCTCGCCTTCGGCGACCGCCCCAGCCCCCGAAGGTGCGTGTCGCATTATGGACACACTTTGCTTTTAATAAGCAAAGTAAAACTATAAGACTCGCAAAACCGAAAACAGCAAGACCCGCCCTTACGGCGAGGAGTATTAAGGTTCGGTATTGCAAAGTGGTTGCTGGTTTTGCAAACCGACCAAGACACGCAAAACCGAAAACAGCAAGACCCGCCCTTACGGCGAGGAGTATTAAGGTTCGGTATTGCAAAGTGGTTGCTGGTTTTGCAAACCGACTAAGACACGCAAAACCGAAAACAGTAAAGCCCGCCCTTACGGCGGGTGATTATTGTTTTTCGATAAAAATAGCACGTATTTCGGAAATAATTTTTTATCTTTGCAAAAGGTTCGGACACAAACGCCCGACACGCAATTGCAAATTGACAAAACTACACAATACTATGAAACGTACTATCTTAATTCTGACGATGCTTTTCGCACTGAACCTCAATGTTTTGGCACAGAAAGTCGAATTGCACTTGATACCCGATTCGCCCACTGCAACCTACCGCGTAGGAGAGCAGGCACGTATGAAGGTCATCGCGCTCGATTGCGGTGTGGCAATCTATGAAGGCGAGGTGAGCTACGAAGTGAGCGAGGATCTGATGCCCGCCCGCGAAAAGAACACCGTAAAACTCAATGGTCCAGAGGCTACGATCAAGGTCGGCACGATGAAGGAGGCCGGCTTCCTGCGCGTGCGCGCCAAGATCGAGTACGACGGCAAGAGCTATTCTACGACAAAAACCATCGGTTTCGATCCCGAAAAGTTGGAGCCGACTACCAAGATGCCCAAGGATTTCGACGAGTTCTGGCAGAAGGGTTTGGAGCAGCTTTCGAAGGTGAAGTTGAACCCCACGATGGAGCTGCTGCCCGAGCGTTGTACCGATAAGGTTAATAGCTACTTGGTGTCATATGGCAACATCAACAATACACGTATGTACGGCATTCTGACCGTGCCCAAAGCCGAGGGTAAATATCCCGCCATTGTGCGTCTGCCGGGCGCAGGTGTGCACGCCATCAGTGGCGACGTGAAGCACTCGGAGCAGGGTGTGATCATCTTGGAGCTGGGTATCCACGGTATCCCCGTCAACTTCGACGCTGAGGTCTATGCCGCACTCAACCGCCAGCCTGCACTGCGCGACTACCACACGATCAACATCGACGACCGCGATACGTACTACTATCGTCGCGTCTTTTTGGGTTGCGTGAAGGCTATCGACTTCTTCGAGACGCTGCCCCAATACAACGGCAAGGTGGGCACATTGGGTGGCTCGCAGGGTGGTCTGCTGTCGATCGTTGTTTCGCGCCTCGATCCTCGCGTGAAGGCGTCGGCAATCTACTTCCCCGCATTCTGCGATCAGGAGGGATATATCAACCGTCGTGCAGGTGGCTGGCCCCACACCTTCAAGAACGAAGACAACCGCACCGAGAAGATCATCGAGGCACAACGTTACTACGACGCTGTGAATTTCGCTCGCGGACTGAAAGCGCCTGTGTTCTACGCATTTGGCTACAACGATATCACCTGCGCTCCGACCACAACCCAATCGACCTACAACATCATCACCGCTCCCAAACAGCTCTGCGTAAGCCCCAACACAGGCCACTGGCTGCCCTCGGAGCACGTCGCAAAGATGTGGAATTGGATCATCGACGAACTGAAAAAATAGGTGAGCCGACATAAACAAAAAGCAAAATATTAACAACATAAACAGATAAGCACTATGAACTTTTTCAAAACCTTTTTGGCGTCGTTATTGGCATTCTTCGTCGCCAACTTCGTATGGTTTTTCCTCTTTATCATCATCGTTGCGGGTGTTGCAGCGATCGGTTCATCGACCACGATTGTCGAGCCTAAGTCGGTGTTGAAGATCGACCTCTCGGAGTCGATTGTCGATCAGCCCGTCAATGACCCTCTGGCAGGTTTCGACCCGATGTCGATGAACGTGCAGAAGAGCGTGTCGAATATGCAGGTTATGAACGCTATTGAGTCGGCGGCTCAGGACGACAACATCGAGGGTATCTACATCAACCTGACGGGTGCAGGTACTGCCTCGGCAGCTCTGTTGGAGGAGGTACGCGACTATATCACCGCATTCAAGGAGTCGGGCAAGTTTGTTGTTGCCTACGGCGAGGTCTATTCGCAGGGCGGCTACTATCTGGCGTCGGTTGCCGACAGCATCTACCTCAACCCTGTGGGTGAGATGGATTGGCGCGGTTTGGCTATGCAGGTGATGTTCTACAAGGGGGCGCTCGACAAGCTCGGCATCGAGCCTCAGGTGTTCCGCCACGGTACGTTCAAGTCGGCCGTTGAGCCCTACATTATGAGCCGTATGAGCCCCGAAAACCGTACTCAGATGGAGACCATCGCAAACTCGATCTGGGGCACGATGGTTGCCGACATCGCCAAGGAACGTAACCTTTCGATCGACTCGCTCAATATGTTTGCAACCGATCTGTCGGCAATGATGGCCGAGGACGCGCTGGCAAACCGTATGGTTGATGGTCTGAAATATGAGGACGAGGTTGAGGATATCCTGCGCGAGAAGCTCGAATTGGACGCAGATGAGGATATCACATTCGTAACTTTGGGCGAGTATATCGCTGCAAAACCCTATACGCCAACCTATTCGGACAACAAGATCGAGGTGATCTATGCCGAGGGTCAGATCGTGCAGGGCACAAGCGAGCAGGGCACTTTGGGCTCGACGACGCTGGCCGATCAGTTGGCTGAGGCTCGTCTGGACGAGGAGGTGAAGGCGGTCGTTCTGCGTGTCAATTCGCCCGGTGGCTCGGCTTTGGCGTCGGAGGTTATCTGGCGCGAGATGGAGCTGCTGCGTCAGCAGAAACCTGTCATCGTTTCGATGGGCGACTACGCTGCAAGTGGTGGTTACTACATCTCGGCACCCGCTGATGCTATCATTGCCGACGCAACGACGCTCACAGGTTCGATCGGTGTTTTTGGTCTGATGTTCAACGCCGAGAAGGCGCTCAACAATAAACTTGGTATCACTATCGACGTTGCTAAGACCAACCCTTCGGCCGATATGGGTATGCCCTTCCGTGCCGTTAGCAGCAACGAGCGCACGAAGATTATGCGCAGCATTGAGCAGGTCTATACCACCTTCGTAAATCACGTTGCCGACGGTCGTAATATGACCTTCGACTCGGTTGACGCCATTGGTCAGGGTCGCGTATGGACGGGTAACGACGGCAACCGCATTGGTTTGGTTGACGAGATTGGTGGTCTGAAATATGCTATCGCCGTTGCAGCCGACAAGGCAGAGTGCTTGGACGACTATATGGTACGCGAGTCGATGGGCGAGCCGACCGGTCTGGCAGCTCTGCTGAGCAGCTTGGAGGCTCACATCTCGGGCCGCAAGATGCGCAAGGAGATGGGCGCAATGTATGACGAGTATCGTTCGTTGCGCGCGTTGATGGAGAACGAGGGTGTGCAGGCATTGGCACTGCCCATCGAGATCCGATAAGATTGATCAGGGTTCCGAAACCCGTTGAAAAATGGCTTCTACTGCGGTGGAAGTCATTTTTTTATGCGTTGTTCCAAAGAAAATTCGTATATTTGTAAGTTGGAGAGGAGTTTTTAATTCACAATTCACAATTAAAAATTCACAATTACTTTTTTTCTTATACTTAATAAATAAGAAATAGAAGAAGAATAAAAAAGCAAAACACGCCCATAATGGCGTGTCATCATTGGCGGCCCGTGCGGCTAAGCCCCTGCCTGAGGCGGGGGTTTGGGGGTGGGTCAGAATTGCAACCGCGACGGCATGTCGCGCGCTACGGTTGGGTTTATACAACTTATAAACAACGAAAATAGAATTATAAACAAGATAATATGAACAAGGAACAGTTAATAAACATTCTCTCGTCGATCGTTCACCCCGAAACGGGTAAGAACCTCGTTGAGAGCGACTTGGTTTCGATGGCTGAGCTCGATGGCGGTAAGGTTGTGCTCAACCTGATGATGGCAAAGCCGCGCGATCCGTTTGCTGTGAAGATCAAAAACCGTATCGAAGAGATGGCAGCCGAGGTGCTCGGCGAGGAGGCCGAACTGCTCACCGTCATCGTGCGCGAGCAGGCGCCCAAGCAACCCAAACCGCAACCTCGCTCGGCAGCCGAACAGATCCGCAAGGTGGTTGCTGTGGCGTCGGGTAAGGGCGGTGTCGGCAAATCGACCGTAACGGCAAACTTGGCTGTGGCACTGCGCAATGCGGGCTACAAAGTGGGTATTCTGGACGCCGATGTCTATGGTCCGTCGCAACCCAAAATGTTTGGCGTTGAGGAGTATATCCCTGAGATGGTCGAGCGCGACGGTGCGGAATATATGGCAGCAGCCGAGGTGATGGGTATCAAGATTATGTCGATCGGATTCTTCATTGCGGCTGACGATGCGCTCGTTTGGCGTGGTCCGATGGCCAACAACGCCCTGCGTCAGATGATCCACCAGACCGAGTGGGGTGCACTGGATTATCTGCTGATCGACCTGCCGCCGGGCACGGGCGATATCCACCTCAGCGTGATGTCGGAGCTGACGATCGACTCGGCGGTGATCGTTACCACGCCCCAGCAGGTGGCGTTAGCGGACGTGCTGCGCGGAATACGTATGTTCAAGGCCGAGAAGATCAACATTCCCGTAGCGGGTCTGATCGAGAATATGGCGTGGTTCACTCCGCGCGAGTTGCCCGACAACCGTTACTACATCTTCGGTCGCGGTGGCGGTCGTGCGCTGGCCGAGAAGGAGGGTGTCGATTTCTTGGGTGAAGTTCCTATTATTCAATCGGTTATGGAGGGAGCTGATTGTGGTCGTCCCGCCTCGTCGTTCGATGTCGATACCGAGAAGTATTACCGTGAGATCGCCACGCGCCTTGTCGAAAAGGTAGGTTAGAGTTGTTGATAATGTTCAAAAACGGTGTTGAAAGTTGTGAAATAAGTGGTCGAAAACTTTTCACAAAATCAGCCCTCGAAAATTTGGAATTTTACGCTCGACACTTGTATAGTGTAGTAGTCCAATTTTCCAAATCAAATTCTTCAAAAAGGATTGACAACGACTCACACGCAAAAACGTAATAAAATGTTGAAACAACAGCTCTGTTCATTTGTCGATAAATGATAATAACAACTGTTGATAATTAGAATTAAAAGATTGGATATCGATAAATTAGAATAAAAAGCAGATGTTTATCGAAGGTTGATAAACCACGACGGTCAGTAATCGACACCGAGTTATCGACACTTTCAACAGGCATTATTCTTATTCTTTTTTATTTATTATTTTATAATGTATAAAAATTAAAAACAATAAAAAGCTATGGCTGACAACTCACTCCTCGCTCAAAAGATCGCAGCACTCAAAGCCGAGAAGCAAGCTGTGATCCTCGCTCACTACTACACCGCACCCGAGGTGCAACAGGTGGCCGACTTCGTAGGCGACTCGCTCGCGCTGGCTATCGAGGCGGCAAAAACCGACGCTCGTGTGATCCTCTTTGCCGGTGTTCACTTTATGGCCGAGACCGCAAAGGTGCTCTGCCCCGATCGCAAGGTGTTGATTCCCGACCCTGAGGCGGGTTGCTCGCTCGCCGACTCGTGCCGTGCCGAGGATCTTGCCGAGTTCCTGCGCGACTACCCCGACCATAAGGTGGTGTCGTATGTCAATACGACCGTCGGGGTCAAGGCGCTCACCGACGTCTGCTGCACCTCGTCGAACGCTTTGAAGGTGGTGCAGTCGATTCCTGCCGAGCAACCGATCGTATTTGGTCCCGACCGCAACCTCGGATCGTATATCCAGAAGCTCACAGGTCGCTCGAATATGGTGCTGTGGAATGGTGCCTGCCACGTCCACGAGGAGTTTTCGTTGGAGGCTATCGTGCGTTTGAAGGCGGAGAACCCCGCGGCGAAGGTTGTTGTGCACCCCGAGTGCAAGGCGGCGATTGTCGCGGTGGCGGACTATACGGGTTCGACAGCAGGTATTTTGGAATATTGCCAAAAGAGTGATGCACAGACATTTATCGTTGTAACCGAGGCAGGTATTCTGTTCGAGTTGCAGCGTCGTTGTCCCGAGAAGAGATTCATTCCCGCGCCTCCCGCATCACCTGCTACGGGTTGTGGTTGCAACGAGTGCGCCTATATGAAGATGGTAACCTTGGAGAAGATTGTGTCGGCGTTGGAGAACGAGCAGCCCGAGATCGTCCTCGACGAAGAGGTGCGCAAGGCGGCCGAGCGCTCGATCCGAAATATGATAGCTATTAAATAGGATTCAAGATTCAAAATTCAAGATTCAAAATTATTTTCTTTATTATTATTGAGATACACTCTGTGGTGTAGTGGCTTTTTGAATTGAAAATCTTATCATCGGAGGGTGGGGGCTCACCCGAAGGGCGACCCTCCGATGATAACACGACTTTCATAAAAGTCGTGGATTAGTTAGTTCTTTTTTTACTTATTATTAATTTTAATTTAATAATATAAATAATAAAAGCAGATTACTCTCAAAAAGAGTAACAATTTCGGTGGCGAAGTATTATTTTTGCAACTAAATATTTAGAGCAAACAACAAACAAAAACAATAGAAAACTATGAAACTCAAAAATTTAATCCTTTCGTTGATCGTGGCGGCGGCTATTGCTGTGCCCGCACACGCTGACGAGGGTATGTGGCTGCTGCCCTACCTCCAAAAGATGAACATCAAGGATATGAAGGCTAAGGGTCTGAAACTCTCGGCCGAAGATATCTACTCGGTGAACAACCACGCGCTGAAAGATGCAATTGTGATCTTCGGTGGCGGTTGTACGGGCGAAGTGGTGTCGAGCGAGGGTTTGCTGCTCACAAACCACCACTGCGGCTACGGTTCGATTCAGGCACTGAGTAGCGTCGAGCACGACTACCTCAAAAATGGTTTCTGGGCTATGTCGCGCGAGCAGGAGCTGCCCGCACCCGGTTTGCAGGTGCGTTTCGTGCGCCACATTATCGACGTTACGGCCGATATGGTCGGCAACGTGCCCTCGACCGCAGGTCAGGAAGAGTACGACAAAATCACCCGCGAAAACCGTACCAAGTTGATGAAACGTCTCGAAAAGCAGTATCCCGATATGGAGCTGTCGGTTAAGTCGTTCTTCGGTGGTAATCAGTACTTTGCATTTGTGATTGAGGTCTTTTCGGACGTGCGTCTTGTGGGTACTCCTCCCACCTCGATCGGTAAGTTCGGTGGTGATACCGACAACTGGATGTGGCCCCGCCATACGGGCGACTTCTCGATGTTCCGTATCTATGCCGACAAGAACAACAAGCCCGCGGCTTACTCGCCCGACAACGTGCCCTACAAGCCCGTAAAGCACTTGAAGGTGTCGCTCGCGGGTGTCGAGGAGGGCGACTACACGATGATTATGGGCTTCCCCGGCTCGACTCAGCGCTATATGACCTCGTACGAGATCGACGAGATGTTGAAGGTTACCAACCCGCAGCGTATCTATATCCGTGGCGAGCGTCAGGCAATCCTCAAAGAGGATATGCAGGCAAGCGATAAGATCCGTATTCAGTATGCATCGAAATATGCCTCGTCGTCGAACTATTGGAAAAATTCGATCGGTATGTCGCGCGGTGTCGAGAAACTCAATGTAAAGGGTAAGAAGAAGGCTCAGGAGAATGCTTTCCAGCAGTGGGCCAACTATAACACCCTGCCCGAGGAGGGTTACATCGACGCTCTGTCGAAGATCCGCGAGGCGGTAGCCGAGCGCGAGGAGGCA
This sequence comes from Rikenellaceae bacterium, assembly GCA_017442365.1. Lineage (GTDB taxonomy): Bacteria > Bacteroidota > Bacteroidia > Bacteroidales > Rikenellaceae > Alistipes. Next base: position 39,415 of record JAFRZW010000002.1, read on the forward strand.
ACCGCAACGTCGCAGTATCTCTCGGAGGCGTTCCTGCGTGCCGTTGAGTTCGTGATGCCCGCGCTGCGTTATAGCAATATGAAGCAGATTGCCAATGTCGAAGTGGCTCGCAAGCAGGCTGAGGCATTCTTCAAGGATTACAGCCCCTCGACCGACCGCAAGGTAACCAAGCGTATGCTTACGATCGTGCGCGAGAATATGAAGACGCTGCCCTCGTTCTATGCCGAGGAGGTCGATGCCAAGTTTGGTGGCGACGTGAATGCCTATGTTGATTATCTGTTCGACAACTCGATCTTCGTCGATGAGGCCAAGACGATGGCTCTCGTTGAGAATTTCGACGTTGAGAAGGTGGCTGCCGACCCCGCAATTCCGATGGTTAAGTCGGTTTATGAGATGTACTACAAGGCTGCAATGAGCACCCGCGAGTCGGGCGCAAAGTATGCTGAGGGACACCGCAAATATATCGCAGGTTTGATGATACAGCAGCCCGACAAGATGTGGTACTCGGACGCTAATTTCTCGATCCGTTTGACTTACGGTAACGTGGGCGCATACGACCCGAAGGACGGCGTTAAGTATAAGTATTACACCACATTAAAGGGCGTGATGGAGAAGGAGGATCCCTCGAATCCGATGGAGTTCACCGTGCCCGCACGCTTGAAGGAGCTCTACGAGGCTAAGGACTTCGGTCGCTATGCCGACCGCAATGGCGAACTGCGCGTTGGCTTCATCTCGAACAACGACATTACGGGTGGTAACTCGGGTTCGCCTGTGATGAATGCACGTGGCGAGCTTGTAGGTTTGGCATTCGACGGCAACTGGGAGGCTATGAGTGGCGACATCGCCTTCGAGCCCGAGTTGCAGCGCACCATTTCGGTCGATATCCGCTACGTTCTGTTCGTGATCGACAAGTTTGCCGGCGCAGGTCATCTGGTTGATGAGATGACATTGACGACCAAGTAGGCTAATTCACGATTCAAAATTATGCCGTGCTCCGCGATGGGGTGCGGCATTTTTTTGCGATGTCCGCCACTCAAAAGAGCCAATCTTGCTGTGCGCTGAAAAGGTAATTTGGATAGCGCTGCGAATAATTCAAGAGCCTAATTTTGAATAATAGAGAATTATTGCTATCTTTGTAGAAACAGACAAATCTAAAAATATGAAATTACCTCAGAACGTCAATGTTTTACTGCTCGGTTCGGGCGGACGCGAACACGCTTTTGCTCACTGCATTGCACGCAGTCCCCGCACCGCAAATCTCTATATTGCACCGGGTAATGCCGGCACCGCACTCGAAGGCACGAATGTCGATCTGTCGCCGACCGATTTCGGCACGATCAAGCAGTTCGTTCTGCGCAACAATATCAATTTGGTTGTTGTAGGTCCCGAGGATCCGCTGGTACGTGGTGTGGTCGATTTCTTCCACAGCGATAGCGAGATCTACCATATTCCGGTGATCGGACCGTCGGGCGAGGGTGCCCGTTTGGAGGGCAGTAAGGAGTACGCCAAGGCATTTATGATGCGCCACAATGTTCCTACGGCGGCCTATCGTTCGTTCGGTGTGGGCGAGGTCGAGGAGGCAGTTGAGTTCCTGCGCACGCTGCGCCCGCCCTACGTATTGAAGGCTGACGGTCTGGCAGCAGGTAAGGGTGTGGTGATCCTCGACGAGCTGGACGAGGCTCGCAACGAGTTGGAGCAGATGTTCGATGGTAAGTTTGGCAAGGCGGGTGCCCGCGTGGTGATCGAGGAGTATCTGAGCGGTATCGAGTGCTCGGTATTTGTTGCAACCGACGGCAAGAACTATAAGATTCTGCCCGTTGCGAAGGACTACAAGCGTATTGGCGAGGGCGACACCGGTCTGAATACAGGCGGTATGGGTGCCGTTTCGCCCGTTCCGTTTGCCGACGAGGAGTTTATGCGCAAGGTCGAGGAGCGTATCGTGCGCCCGACGGTTGCAGGTCTTGCCGAGGAGAAGATCGACTACCACGGATTTGTTTTCATCGGTCTGATGAACGTTGCAGGCGATCCCTATGTGATTGAGTATAATGTGCGTATGGGCGACCCCGAGACCGAGGTTGTGCTGCCACGTATCGAAAGCGATATTATGGAGTTGTTCGAGGGCATTGCCTTCGGTCAGCTCGACGAGTGCGATCTGCGTATCGATCCCCGCACGGCGGTTACGGTCGTATGTGTTTCGGGCGGTTATCCCGAGGCCTACGAGAAGGGTAAGCTGATCACGGGTCTGGATACTCCGACGCCTGAGGGCACGAAGGTCTATCACGCAGGTACGGCTTTGAAGGCGGGAGATACACTCACGTCGGGCGGTCGTGTGCTGGCTGTAACGTCGTTGGCTGAGGATATTCCGTCGGCATTGGCAAAGAGCTACGGCACTATCGAGCAGATCAATTACGAAGGTAAATATTGCCGCCGCGACATCGGTCAGGACGTAATGCGCTACGGCAAGGAGTAGTAATCGGTATTGAGAATTGAGCGGTTCGAGGTTGCCCGAAAGAGTGCGCGCGAACCGCTTTTTTTGATATTGGGGTTTGGGTTTCGCAAGTTGAATATGAATTGCTAAACCGAAAACAGCAGAACCCGCCCATATGGCGGGCGAACCGCTTTTTTTAATTGTGAATTAAAATAAATACGAGAGTTTTGACCTCGAAGATCGACATAACGCGCCAACCGCTTCTGTTAGCGTTGGCAACCTCGCTTGTGCTGACGGTGCTCGGACTGCTGTTCCGATTGCCGTTCAATGCGCCATTGCCTGCGATGTCGATCGAGACACCGCTTGGGGCTCTGCTGGCTGCGTTTCAGCGTTCGCACCACGGCTGGTCAGTGGCAGCGGTCTTTCTGACGGCAATCTCGTCGGCCTACCTGATTACGCGCTCGACGGTGCGTTACGACCTCTATATGCGCCGAACCTATATCGCAATGGTGATGTTTTCGCTCTGTGCGTGCTGCTTGTTTGGGTGCGAGGAGTGGCTGCGCAGCTGGGCTACACTGCTGACGTTGCAACTCGCTTGTCGCAATTTCGAGGCGGGTTTTCGACGTAGCTACGCCTTTGGCGAGACCTTCCGCGGAGCGTTTTTCTTGGGTCTTGTGCCGCTGATCTATGCTCCGGCAGCGACGGTGTTGCTCGTACTGCCTGTGCTGATCTTTCTCTTTCGACGTCCCGCGCGCGAGGTTCCGGTGGCATTGGTGGGTGTCTGCCTGCCGTGGGCAATCACTTCGTATGTGTGGTGGGGAATGGGCTATGAGCTTGATTATGTGATCAATAGTACCATTGCGGCAGCACTGACCGAATCGGGATATTCGCTTTTTGGAGGAGCGGGTTTGTTCGATCTGTTGGCGATGGGCACGGTTCTGTTTGTAGTGTTGATGTCGGTAGGAGTCTATCTGCTCGAACTCGGGACATTGAAATTCAAGGCGCGACGGATTCACGTTTTTTACGTATTGTTGGCGGCGATGATCCTCAGTTCGTCGTTGGCGGCGGGGTCAGATTGTTGCACGTGGTTGTTGATGTCGATGCCGTTGGCGGTGTCGATGCCGTTGCTGTTTGTCCGGGCAGAGGTTCGCTTTTCAATGATCACCTACATACTTCTGTTGGGATTGACGGTGCTGTCGTTGATTGGATAGAGCAAGAAATTTGGCATATTCAAAAAATATTTCATACCTTTGCGATTGAAACCAAGCGGATATGGTGTAATTGGTAGCCACGTCAGACTTAGGATCTGATGCCGAGAGGCGTGGGGGTTCGAGTCCCTTTATCCGCACGTAAAAACCCGAAAAGCAAACTCTTTGATAACCATTGAGGGTCGCTTTTCGGGTTTTTAGTGCCTTCGTGCGAAGGCACGAGTATTCGATCACCCCTCCTAAATCCTCCCCTGCCGTAGGGGAGGACTTGGTCGGGAACTTATCTTTCCCTCCGAGTGAATCACTCCTCAACCCTTGGCTGGCTACCTTTTAAGGTCGTCTTTTTTTGTGCGGATAAAGGAACTCGCTCTGCTGCCGCTGGTCGAGTCCGCACGATAGACAATAGTATTTTCTCACAAACACACAAAAAAAGGAGCCCACCACGCTGGTAGGCTCCTTCGTTTATTGCGGGGTGCGGTCTTAGTCGAACAACGCCATAGCAATCAACTTCACAAGCATAGCGATACATAAAATCGACGCAAGTATTACCACAATCGTAACAAAAAATCGCATAATACGAAATCCTAAACTCGTATTCGCTTGATAGTGAAAATAGTGATGTACGTGGTGTTGTTTATCGTTGTTGTCCATAGCGTTATGTGGTTTTAAGCCGTTGCTGCAAAGTTACTCCTCGTCGCTCTCGATGTAGGGGCGGGCGGTGGTGTAGCCCTCCCATTTCTCGACCACAGCCTTGAAATCGGGCGGCAGTTCGCTCTCGAAATAGACCTCCTTGCCCGTGCGTGGGTGCACAAAGCCCAAAGAGCGGGCGTGCAGGGCGTGGCGCGGCATCAGCGCAAAACAATTCTCGATAAACTGCTTATATTTCGAGAAGGTCGTGCCCTTCAAAATGCGGTCGCCACCATAGCGTTCGTCGTTGAACAGCGGGTGGCCGATATGCTCCATATGCACACGGATCTGGTGCGTGCGACCTGTTTCGAGGCGACACTCGATCATCGTTACGTAGCCATAGCGACGCAGCACGCGCCAATGCGTTACGGCGTGTTTGCCCTCGCTACCGTCGGGATAGCAGGCCATCTTCATACGGTGCGTGCGGCTACGACCGATATGTCCCGTAACCGTACCCTCGTCCTCCTCGAAGTTACCCCACACCAGCGCCACGTAGCGACGCGAGATCGAGTGGTCGTAGAACTGCTTGGCGAGGCGTGCGGCGGCGTCCTCGTTCTTGGCGATCACCAGAAGACCCGACGTATTTTTGTCGATACGGTGGACCAATCCTGCGCGCATATCGTGCCCCTGGAACATCGGCAGGTTGCGCAGGTGGTAGGTCAGCGCATTGACCAGCGTACCCGACCAGTTGCCGCAACCGGGGTGCACCACCATACCGGCGTGCTTATTGACCATAATGATGTCGTCGTCCTCGTGGACGATGTCGAGCGGAATATCTTCAGGGGTGATTTCGACCTCGCGGCGGGGGTATGGCATTACGATCGAGATGCGGTCGAGCGGTTTGACCTTGTAGCTCGATTTTGTGGGCACACCATTGACCAGAATGTTGCCATTGTCGGCGGCGGTTTGGATTCGGTTGCGCGACACGTGCTCCATACGAATCGTCAGAAATTTGTCGATTCGCATCATCGCCTGTCCCTTATCGACCGTCAGCGCAAAGTGCTCGAACAGTTCGTCGCCCGAACGTTCGCCCGCACCCTCGTCGCCCTCCTCGTCGAGCAACAGAATATCCTCGTCGTCGTTGATCATATGCGGTGAGTTACAGCGGTTTAGTCAGAGAATGTAGTCTCTTCCGTAGCCTCGCTTGTGGCAGGCTCCTCGATGGGCGTAATCACCTCGCCCTCGGGAATATACTGCTCACCACGAGCCACAGCAGCCAACGAATCGGCAGCGCGACGCTCGGCTTTGTAGGCTGCCTCGATGACCATCAACGAGTCGGTGATCTGCGCCTCACGCAACTCGCGCTCGCCCTCCAAACGGCGTGCGGCACGATCCGACGCCACGCTCTGCTTCTCGATCTTCTCGGGGTCGAGCGTCAGGTGCAGATCGACACGCTGACCCAGCGAGAGCACCTTATTCTGTTGAGGCGATTGCAGATAGACACGTGCGTCCTTGCGGTCGAGCACCTCGATACCCTCGTCATAGACGATTCGGCCGACATTCAGACCCACCTCCCACAGACGGCTCTTGGCCTCTTTCAGCGGGAATCCGATCACCTTCGGCACGCTCACTGCGCCGCTCTCGGCCGACACACCCACAACGAGCGTGATACCCGAGCCTGCCTCGGCCTCGATGTTGTCGTTGCGTGTGATGACGCGGTCGCGGAAACGCTCCTCCAACACGTTGTTGGTCGCCATATCCGACTGATAGATCAGCTCGGCGATCTCCAAACCTGCAATTTCGAGATTATTTTTGGCCTGACGCAACGAGTATCCCGTTACGTAGGGGATTCGTACCGACTTCTGAGCGAACGAGTTGATCGTAACATAGACCTTGCGTCCGGGCTTGACCGCGACGTCGGCCTTGGGGTTCTGCTCCAAGACGATACCGCCATCATAGACAGGCACATAGAGCGAGTCATTGACGATAATCTCCAAGTCGTGCTTCTTGGCCAGATGTTCAGCGTCGCCGATGGCAATGCCCGTAAAATCGGGTACTGCGCAACGTGCTCCGTGTCGTGTTCCGAGCTGCATCAGGTAGTGCGCAGCGATGAGCATTGCAACGATTGCCAATACGATCCACACCAACGTACGCAATACGGGCGAGGTGCGGAAAGTTTCGTATGTCTTCTTAATAAAACTCATAACTATTTGGGTTTTAAGTCATTTTGCTATTTCGGGGCATTGCGATACAGATAGACCGCAATGATGGCGTAGATCATATTTGGGATCCAGACGGCCAGCGCAGGATTCATCACTCCACCCTTGGCAAACTCCTCGAAGAAGCGACCGAACAGAATGTAGGTGAAGCAGAGCGTGATACCCACACCGATATGCAGACCCATACCTCCGCGAATCTTGCGCGACGAGAGCGACACTCCGATCAGCGTCAGAATGAACGTTGCCAAGGGGTATGAGTAGCGCGTATGTCGCTCAACTTCAAGCAGTCCGATCAGATTCGATCCTTTGGCTTTCTGCTGTGCGATGAACTCGTTGAGCGGGCCGATTTTCATCGTTTTGACCAACTCATTGACACGTCCAAGCTCCGTCGCGTCGAGGTTGATCAGTGTGTCGAGCTTTGTGTGTTGTTCGAAACGTTCGCCCTCCATCGCGTCGAACGAGCGCGTTACGTATCGTTCGGCAGTCCAGTGGTGTGTTTCGGGGTCGAACTTCACCTCGGCGGCTTCGAGCATTGCAACCATCTGATTACCTTTGTATTGCTCCAACGCAAAGAACGAAGCGCGCTGATCTCTGCCCGAGTATCCGCGCACGTAGGCATACAGCTCAGGCTCGATTTGGCGATAGATGTGGCGGTCGTATTGGATATTTTGTCGTTTTTTGAGGTATAGAGCCTCGAAGGCCACCTGTTTTTGGCTTGTAACGGGGATCACCCAAAGGTTCAGTCCGAGCGACAGCATCGCAATAATCATCGACGAAACAAAATAGGGCCACATCAGTCGTCGGAAGCTCACGCCACTCGACAGAATGGCTGTGATCTCGGTCTGGTAGGCCATCTTCGAGGTGAAGAAGATTACCGCAATGAAGGTAAATAGTCCGCTGAACTTATTGATAAAGAAGGGGATAAAGTTTGCGTAGTATTGGAACAAAATAGCGTCGAGCGGAGCTTTCAGTTCGTAGAAATCGTCGGTCTTTTCGGTCCAGTCGAACACCACCACGATCACGATAATCAGCGCAATCGAGAAGAAGTAGGTTCCAAGGAACTTACGAATGATATAGCGGTCGAGTATTTTGAGTCCGAGTTTTTGCATTGTTTTACAGACGTTTAGTGAGTTTAACGACCATCTCGCGCTTCCACTCTGCGAACGATCCGTCGGCGATTCGTCGGCGCGCCTCGCCCACCAGCCACAAGTAGAACGCCACGTTGTGCAACGACGCGATCTGCGCAGCAATCATCTCGCCCGCAATGGTCATATGGCGCAGGTATGCCTTCGAGTAGAGCCGATCGACGAAACTCGTGCCGTTGGGGTCGATTGGCGAGAAGTCGTCGCGCCACTTCTGGTTACGGATATTGATCACGCCCTCGCTGGTGAACAACATACCGTTGCGACCGTTGCGCGTCGGCATCACGCAGTCGAACATATCCACACCGCGGTCGATCGCCTCCAAGATATTGACGGGCGTACCCACACCCATCAGGTAGCGGGGACGGTCCTCGGGCAGCACCGCATTGACCACCTCGATCATACGATACATCACCTCCGTAGGCTCGCCTACGGCCAATCCGCCAATGGCGTAACCATCTGCGTTATACTGCATTACGTTGCGTGCTGCACGCTCGCGCAGATCCTCGTAGCCGCAGCCTTGAACGATCGGGAACAGCGATTGCGAGTGGCCATATTTGGGTTGTGTCTGGTTGAAACGGTTGAAGCAGCGGTCCAGCCAACGCTCGGTCAGTGCCAGCGATTTCGAGGCATAATCCCACGGTGCATCACCCGGTGGGCACTCGTCGAATGCCATCATAATATCGGCACCGATTGTGCGCTGCGTATCCATCACATTTTCGGGCGTGAAGAGGTGCTTCGAGCCGTCGATATGCGACGCGAAACGGCAGCCCTCTTCGGTCAGCTTGCGGCACGCAGCCAACGAAAAGACCTGAAAACCACCACTATCCGTCAGCATCGGGCCCTCCCACGTGCTGAATCGATGTACGCCACCTGCCGCCTCGATCACCTCCATACCGGGGCGAAGATAGAGGTGGTAGGTATTTGCCAAAATGATCTTTGCGCCGGCGTCGTCGCGCAGGTCGCGGTGGAAGATTCCCTTGACGCCCGCAGCCGTACCGACGGGCATAAAAATCGGGGTTGGGATCACGCCGTGGTCGGTCAGGATCTCGCCGGCGCGAGCCTTCGAATCTTGTGCTTTATGTTGTAGTGTAAACTTCATTCGGACAAAGATATGAATTTTAATTCACAATGCCCAATCCGTGATCCAAAATTCGGGGTTTAAGCCCAAAATCGTAGATTTTGACCGACGCTGAGAGTCTGTGTTCGGTGTGTGGGGGGCGATAAAAGAGCCGCGCCTTTTGAGCGCGGCCTAATCTTGAATTTCGAATGCGGAACGTGAGCTCCCTCAACAAGCGTTTTAGTATTTAATATGTCGTTCGCTCTTGGCGGGATAGATGTCGGCAATGGTGATCAGGATACCCGTCTCCTCGACCGCTCCGAAATCGTTGTTGTGCACCGTCGGGAAGACACGCATCGTGGGCGAGAGGCTCATATACGAATTGATCAGCGGGGGGATATTCTCGCCGCGCTCGCGCACCTGCTGGCACAACGTGCGGTGATCCTCGTTGTAATTATCGCCCGTGAATATCGCATCGAATTTCGCATAGTCGATCTCCATTTCGACGGGGTTGATACCCTCCATCAGTGCATCACGATCGGGGAAATATCGGTGCATAAAATAGATGATCATATTGCGCGCCTCGACATTGAAGTTGGTGTACATCGTAACCTTGCCGAAGAAATATCGCACCTCGGGATTGGTTACGATCAATGCTCCAAGACCGTCCCAAAGGTTGTCTAACGCAAAGATACTCTTGTTGTTATCGCGTGATTGGTAGCGGGGCTGAACGAACGAGCGACCCAACTCGATGGTCCACGGCAGGAACTCCTCGCGGAACTGGTCCGAGAAACGGAAGTAGTGCTCGGTCGAGAGGTGTGCGGGGTGTGTCGAGCGGCAGACGATAAAGCGGTAGCCGCCCACGATTTCGCGCGCTGCGGGGTCCCAGACGATCAGCTGTCGATAGCCGTCCGAAGCCAGATCGTCCTCGTCGATATCGACCTCCTGACCTGTGCCACCACCGGCCTCGCGGAACGACACTTCGCGCAGACGACCGATCTCGCGCATCACAGCAGGCGAGTCGGCAGCCGTGATGACATAAATCTCATTTCCAGCCTTGTTGGTATCGCGTAGCTTTTTGTCGGCAGTCAATTCGCGTTCGATTTGCTCACGCGGAACGGCCTCGATAATAGGTTTCATTTCACACATTTGATTATAGGGCATTTGGACAAAGATAGCCATTTTAGATGACAAACAACTACTTTTTGACCTATTTTTGCATTTCGTAGGCTTTTTTACGTACAAATACCACCTGCTCGTCGTAGTTTCCTACCTGTTTCAGCTCCTCGCGCGAGATGGGTTTGCCGAATCGCAAGGTGAAGGTTTGGCCCTTCTGGCGCACCATCTCATCGACCAGCAGAATCATCTCGATATTGAACTTTATGCCGAGCTTTTGGCGCAGGTTTGCGATGTTGTAAAAGCGGTTCGAAAGGCGTCCCTCAACGAACACCGGAATAACCTGACGATCAGTCGAATGTGCCTGCTTGATGAAGTTTTTGCGCCACTCCAAATCGGCCACAACACCTTTGTTGCGACGCGAGCACAGACCGGCAGGGAAGGTCATAATCGGCAGTGGTCCTTCGAAAGCCTCGCGCATACGGCGGGCGTACTCCGAATTTTGGCGTCCGTGCTTATTGACGGGCAACCAGATCGGGCGCAGCGGCTCCATATACATCAGCAGGTCGTTGATCACCACGCGCACATCGCCCAGACGCGAGCCGATAGCCTCGGCCAACATCATTCCGTCCATACCGCCAAAGGGGTGGTTCGAGGCGAAGATGTAGCGGCCGTTGGGATCGAGCCCATCGAGTCCCTCGACCGTGTAGTTAATGTCGAGAATTTTGAACGCACCACGTATGAAATCGAGTGGTGGCTGATCGCCGTAATTATCTATTGCACAGTTGAGTACATCTTCGTGAATCAGACCTCGCAACCAATTGATTACCAAGCGCGGAATATAGCGTTTAATGCGTGGAGCTTTGTTCTCCAAAATCTTATCGACGTCTATTCTATCCATAAAAAAGAATTTTTATGGATACAAAGATAGAAAATATGCGCGAAAATCCTCATTTTTTGAGTAACTTTACGCCCAAATATGCAAAAATGAACGCAACAACTACATATCATACCCCCGTATTGCTCTCTGAATCGGTAGATTTGCTGGCAATCGACCCCGATGGAACCTACGTCGATCTTACGTTCGGCGGCGGCGGACACTCGCGTCATATCCTATCGAAGCTCTCGGAGCGCGGTCGCCTGTTCAGTTTCGACCAGGACCCCGACGCAAAGGCCAACTGCCCCGACGATCCTCGATTCCACTTCGTCGAGAGCAACTTTCGCTTTCTGCGCGGAGCGTTGCGCTATCGCGGAGTCGAGCAGGTCGATGGCATTTTAGCCGATTTAGGTGTGTCGTCGCACCACTTCGACTGCACCGAGCGCGGATTCTCGTTTCGTGGCGAGGCTCCGCTCGATATGCGAATGAACTACCGCAACGGTCGCTCGGCTGCCGACATCGTCAATGAGGCCGATGCCGAAACGCTCACCCGCATCTTTGGCGAGTGGGGCGAGATCGACACCCCCTACAAGGCTGCCAACTGCATTGTGCGAGCCCGCGCTGCGGCGCCGATCCTCACCACGGCTCAGCTGGTTGAGGCGGTGGCACCCTGCACACCGCGCAAGGACGAGAGCAAGTTCCTCACCAAGCTCTTTCAGGCGCTGCGCATTGAGGTCAATGGCGAGATGGAGGCATTGAAGATGGCTTTGGAGCAGAGTTTGAAGATGTTGCGTCCGGGCGGTCGCCTGTCGGTCATCTCGTACCACTCGCTCGAAGATCGTCTGGTGAAGAACTTTATGCGCAACGGAACCTTCTCGGCACAAGCCGAAAAGGATTTCTTTGGTCGCTCGACCACGCCGTGGCAACTGGTAACGCGCAAGGCTGTCGCACCCTCGGCCGAGGAGATCGAGCGCAATCCCCGTTCGCGTAGTGCCCGCCTGCGTGCAGCCGAGAAACTTTAACAACACAACTGAACGACGCAATGAGATTCGACGAAGATATTGAGATTGACCCCTCGTTTCGTGAGGAGCGCGAGCGCGTGGCAGCCGAAGCCGAGCGCGATCGCCGTATTCGACAGGAGGTTGTGCGTGTGCTGAGTGGCGAGGCCGAGGAGGATTTGGCCGAGGACGAGCGTCTGCGTTTGGAGCAGAAGGAGCGCGAGGCCGAAGAGCGCGAAGCCGAGGAGCGTCGCCGCAATAGCTGGTGGAACAAGTGGTTTCAGGCACTATTTACGGGCGAGATCCTGACCAACGAGGAGACGCGCCACATCTACCCCTATCTGATGTTTGTGGCGGGAATGTTCTTCCTGAGTATCTTCATTCTCTTCTCGGCTCTGCGTTTGGACATCAAGCGTTCGCGTCTGCAAGACGAGCTGCGAGTGTTGCAGGAGCAGTCGGTGCGCCAATCCGAGCAGCTCTACAAAGCCACCTCGCGCAGTGCGATCATCGAGCAGTCGAAGGCTCGCGGATTGGATCTCGAAGAGTTGCCGACTCAAACCTATGTTATCGATAACGATTAAGTTATGGAGGAGAAGAGAAATATCAAACGACAGATACGACTTCGCGCGTTGTGGCTCTATGTTGCCTTCTTTGTGGTGGTGGCAGCGATCATTGCGCGTCTGGTCTATATCCAGCATTTCAGTACATCGACGGCCGAGTATGCCAAGGCGATCTCGAATCGAATCATCACGACCAAGACCCTCAAAGCACGTCGTGGCGATATTCTGATGCGTGATGGCGAGCCGTTGGCTACGGTGTTGCCACTCTATCAGGTGTCGTTCGACTTTGGTGCGGAGGCTCTCGACTCGGTCGAGCGTTACAACAAACTCTCGGATTCGTTGGCGGGTCTGCTGGGCAATTATTTCGCCAAGGAGGGCTACTCGAAGGCCCACTTCAAGCAGATTTTCAAGGGATATTACAACTACGACCGTTTCGATGAGAAGGGTCGTCGTCGCTATAAGTCGGTCGAGCTGCTGCCGCGCTGGATCGACTACAAGGAGTGGAGCCAGATCAAACAATTCACCATTCTGAATTGGGATATCGGTCTGACCTACACGTTGCAAGACAGTCTGATGCGTATCTATCCGCTGGGCGACATTGCCAAGCGAACCGTAGGTAAGTATCAGAGCGACAGGATCAAGACCGCATTCGGAATCGAGCACGTCTTCGATTCGGTCTTGCGAGGCGAGGACGGACAGCAGTCGCGTCAGCGCATTGCCCATCGCTTTACCTCGAACGTTGCAACCGATGGAGCCGAGGACGACCGCCCGAAGATCGACGGAGTGGATATTGTAACCACGCTCGACCGTCGTATTCAGGAGATCTCGGACGTGGCGCTGCGCAAAAATATGGTTGCTCACAACGCGATTTGGGGTACGGCTATCGTGATGAGTGTCGAGACGGGCGAGATCCTTGCGTTGTCGAATCTCTCGGAGACCTCGGCGGGCAACTATGCCGAGATCGACGACAACGCCTTCAAGCGTATGTGCCCCGGCTCGACCTTCAAGTTGGCGTCGTTGCTGGCGCTGGTTGAGGACAAGGGTATGGATATCAACATTCGAATCCCGCTCAAAGAGGGTCAGATGACCTCGGCAGGCAAGGATCAGCGATTGAAGATCGGTCCCAACCCCAAGGCACAGGGTATCCGCGACGACCACGCCTTCTGCGACACGATGACGATGAAGTATTGTGTGGCGCACTCGTCGAATATCTTCTTTGCCAATGCCATCTATCAGGCCTACAAGGAGCACCCCGAAAACTATGTTGCGTTCTTGCGCAAACTGCACTTGGATCGACCGATGGGTCTTACGGAGTTTGGCGAGCAGGCGCCCCGATTCAACGACTATCCCACCGATGACTCGCGCGAGAGCCGCGAGCAACGTCAGACGTGGCTCTATAACAATCGCTTGTGTCAGATCGCCTATGGCTACGAGAATGAGGTGGCACCGATCCACATCGCAACACTCTACAATGCCGTAGCGAATGAGGGTCGTATGGTTGCTCCGCGATTGATTCGAGAGGTGCGCCAGAATGGTCGCACGATCCAAAAGTTCGAAACCGAGGTGCTCAACGATCGAATCTGCTCGACGGGATCGCTTTCAAAGGTTCAGGAGTGCTTGGAGGAGGTTGCGCTGACGGGTACGGCACGCCAATTCTTCGTGCGCGATACGGCACTGTTTCGCGTTGCGGCCAAAACGGGTACGGCTCAGGTGCTCGGCACGCGCGATTTCTTGGGCAGTATGGTTGCCTACTTCCCCACCGATGCCCCGAAATATACGGTTATGGTGGCTGTGCGTAACAACGCTTCGCGCGGTGCCTACTATGGTGCGGGTGTGAGTGGTCCCGTGGTGCGCGACATCATTTACAGTCTCTACACGATGGAGAGCGAGTGGCGCAATCCGATCGAATCTTCGACCGTGCCTCACCGCCCGACGCAGGTCAAGGGTGGCAATACGGAGCAGATGCGCGAAGTGGCGTCGGAGCTCGATATGGCATTCACGACCGATGTGCGTCGTGGGTGGTCGCTGGCCGTAGTGGACGACTCGACGCAGCGTGCCGAATTTAGCGAGGTGGCGACCGATCAAAACAAGATGCCCCGTGTGGTGGGTATGGGTTTGAAGGACGCGATATACCTTTTGGAGAGTCGCGGTTTGCGCGTTGGGGTTACGGGCCACGGTCGCGTAACGAGCCAGAGCGTGGCGGCAGGAGCGGCTGTGCGTCGCGGCGACTATGTGCAGTTGGTACTTAAATAACAACAAGATAGAGAGATAATGAAACAAATTAAAGATATAATCACCGATGTTGCGTGTCGCGTAGTTGGCTCGGAGATGACCGAGGTAGGTGCGTTGGCACTCGATTCGCGTCGTGTCGAGGCAGGGACGATGTTCTTTGCCGTTGTGGGTACGGCAACCGACGGCCACGCCTACATCGAGGGCGCAATCGAACGAGGTGCGGTGGCGGTGGTCTGCCAGCAGCTGCCCGAGCAGTTGCACGACGAGGTCTGCTACGTGGTGGTTGAGGATACGTCGGCGGTGGTCGGACAGATGGCGTCGAACTTCTACGACCGTCCGTCGGAGCAGTTGAAGCTGGTCGGCATCACGGGCACAAATGGCAAAACGACAACCGTAACCCTGCTCTATGAGATGTTCCGCGCGTTGGGTTATCGCGTTGGTCTGCTATCGACGGTCGAGAATCGTATCGACGGTCGCGTAGTGCCCACGTCGCACACCACGCCCGACCCCGTAACGCTCAATGCACTGCTGGCGGAGATGGTCGAGGTGGGTTGCGACTACTGCTTTATGGAGGTGTCGTCGCACAGCATTGTGCAGCGTCGTATTGGCGGTCTGCACTTCGCGGGAGCGCTGTTCTCGAACATCACGCACGACCACTTGGACTACCATAAGACCTTCGCGGAGTATATCCGTGCCAAGAAGCTGTTCTTCGACGAGCTGCCACGCGAGGCCTTTGCGCTGGTCAATATCGACGACCGCAATGGCGAGGTGATGGTGCAGAATACACGTGCGCGCGTGAGCCGTTTGTCGTTGCGCTCGATGGCCGATTTTGTGGGTCGTGTGATCGAAATGCACTTGGACGGAATGTTGCTGCGCTTGGACGGACGCGAGCTGTGGGTGCGCTTCCTCGGTCGATTCAACGCCTACAACCTGCTGACGGTCTATGGCGCGGCGGTGCTGCTCGGTGCTGATAAGGAGGAGGTGCTGCGCGTTCTGTCGATGTTGTCCTCGGTCAATGGACGCTTCGAGGCTCTGCGTTCGGAGGACGGCGTAACGGCGATTGTCGATTATGCGCATACGCCCGATGCGTTGCAGAATGTGATCGATACGATCAACGATATTCGCGGTGCGGGTCGTCTGACCGTTGTGGTCGGTTGTGGTGGCAACCGCGACAAGACCAAGCGTCCCGAGATGGCTCAGATAGCAGTTCGCGGGGGCGACAATGCGATTCTGACCTCGGACAATCCGCGTGGCGAGGATCCCAATGCGATTTTGGACGATATGGTTGCGGGCTTGGAGCCGACGGATCGCTACCTGCGCATTGCGGATCGTCGTGAGGCTATTCGCACGGCGGTTATGCTGGCCGAGGCGGGCGATGTGATTCTCATTGCGGGCAAGGGGCACGAGACCTATCAGGAGGTGGAGGGCGTCAAGCACCACTTCGACGATCGAGAGCAGGTGCGCGAGGCGTTTGCTGCGCTGCGTCGCAAGGCTAACTAATTGAAACACTTAACGGAAACAAAAAACTAAACCAAACCAATGTTATATTCACTTTTTGAGTATTTGGGCGATGCGTTTTCGCTGCCCGGAGCAGGAATGTTCCAATATTTGTCGTTTCGCGCGGCGATGGCTATCATCACTGCGCTGTTGATCGCCATCGTCTTCGGTCGCAAGATTATCGACCGTCTGGCACGCTTGCAGATCGGCGAGGAGATTCGTAACCTCGGTCTTGAAGGTCAGTTGCAGAAGAAGGGTACCCCGACGATGGGCGGTATCATTATTCTGCTGGCGATCGTGGTGCCGATGTTGTTGTTCTGCGACCTCACGAACATCTACATTCAGCTGATGCTCGTCTCGACCATCTGGTTGGGCGCAATCGGTGGTGCCGACGACTACATCAAGGTTTTCCGCCACAACAAGGAGGGTTTGAAGGGTCGTTTCAAGATCGTGGGTCAGGTTGGTCTGGGCGTGATCGTGGGTACGACGATGTGGCTCAATGCCGATATCGTGGTGCGCGATGGCGCGAGCCTGCCGACCGAGTTGCGTGGCGAGGTGGTCGAGCAGAACTACTTTGCTCCCGAGCAGGGCAAGGTGCCCGAAACGGCTGTTGTTGAGGGCGTTAAGACGACGCAGACGACCATTCCGTTCATCAAGGACAACGAATTTGACTACAAATGGCTGGCGGGCGGCAACGAGACGCTCGGTTGGTTGGTCTATGTTCTGGTGGCGATTTTCGTCATCACGGCGGTATCGAACGGAGCCAATCTGACCGACGGTCTGGACGGCTTGGTTACGGGTGTGTCGGCTCCGATTGTGGTCGTTTTGGGTGTGCTGGCATACCTCTCGGGACATATCGTTTATGCTGATTATCTGAATATTATGTATATCCCGCATAGTGGCGAGCTGGTTGTCTTTGCGGCGGCAATGACGGGTGCACTGATCGGTTTTCTGTGGTACAACTCGTTCCCCGCGCAGGTGTTTATGGGCGATACGGGCTCGCTGGCAATCGGTGGTGTCATTGCTGTCTTTGCACTGCTTATCCGCAAGGAGCTGCTGCTGCCCGTGATGTGCGGAATTTTCCTCATTGAGGCACTCTCGGTGATGATTCAGGTGAGCTACTTCAAATACACAAAACGCAAATATGGCGAGGGTCGTCGCATCTTCCTGATGTCGCCGCTGCACCACCACTACCAAAAACGCGGCTTCCACGAGGTGAAGATCGTCAATCGTTTTTGGATCGTGTCGATTCTGCTGGCGGCTGTGGCTCTCGTAACTCTCAAAATCCGATAAAACGATGAAACAGAAGAAGATAGTAGTGCTGGGTGGCGGTATCAGCGGTTACGGCTCGGCAATTTTAGCAAAGAAACTCGGCTTCGCAACCCTGCTTTCGGACGCGGGTCGCATTGCCGATCGCTACAAGGCAGCCCTCGACGAATGGGGTGTCGAGTACGAGGAGGGCGGCCATACGATGGAGCGTATTCTGGCGGCCGACGAGGTCATCAAGAGCCCCGGAATCCCCGAAAAGGCCCCCGTGGTGAAGGCTCTGCGCGCGCAGGGAACACCCATCATCTCGGAGATCGAGTTTGCAGGTCGCTACAAGGGCAAGGCGCGAACTATCTGTATCACAGGCTCTAACGGTAAGACTACAACCACCTCGCTCACCTATCAGATTCTGCGCGATGCGGGTTACGACGTGGCACTCGGTGGCAACATCGGCGAGAGCTTTGCCTACTCGGTCGCTACGGGTGAATACGATTGGTATGTGCTGGAACTCAGTTCGTTCCAGCTCGATGGTATGTACGATTTCCGTGCCGATGTGGCGGTGTTGATGAACATTACACCCGACCACTTGGATCGCTACGACTACTGTTTCCAGAACTATATCGACTCGAAAATGCGTATCGCACAGAACCAGCATTCGCGTTGCGCGTTCATCTATTCGGCTGATGATCAGGTGATTGCTGAGCAGCTGCCGAAGTATGACCTGCGTATGCGTCAGCTGCCTTTTGCGGCCAAGAGTGCCGTTGCGAGTGGTGCGGGCGATGCCTATCTCGATGGCGATGGTATCTTTACGGCGACCGTTGGCAAGCGTTCGGTCGAGATCGATACGGCAAAGATGCAGATCAAGGGTCTGCACAACGCCTACGACGCTATGGCGGCCTCGTTAGCGGCTCTGGCGGCGGGTGTCGAGCCTGAGCAGGTGCGTGCGACGGTCGAGTCGTTCGGAGGTGTCGAGCACCGCTTGGAGCGCGTGAAGGAACACGATAACGTGCTGTGGATCAACGACTCAAAGGCTACGAATGTCGATTCGGTTTGGTATGCTTTGGAGAGTATGACCCGTCCGACGGTGTGGATCGCAGGCGGTACGGACAAGGGCAACGACTACGCTCCGCTGATGGATTTTGCACGCGAGAAGGTGCATACGCTTATCTGTATGGGTGTTGATAATCAGAAACTTATCGACAGCTTCGCGGGCACAATTCCCACGATCCGCGATACTCATTCATTGGACGAGGCGATGACGGCGGCACGTGAGGCAGCACGTGAGGGCGATGTGGTGCTGTTGTCGCCTGCTTGCGCCAGCTTCGATCTGTTCCGCAACTATGAGGCTCGTGGCGAGGAGTTCAAGCAGTGGGTTAATGAGAATGTAAAATAAACTCGCGCGTAACGATGGCTAAAACGGTTGAAACTCAACAAGAAGAGCAGGGCTTTTGGGGTAAACTCTTCACGGGCGACCGCGCTCTATGGACGATCATTGCACTGATGATGGTCATTTCGATTTTGGTGGTCTATTCATCGACCGCCAAGATGGTCTATCAAGGCGCAAGCGACACGGGAACCTACTCCTATATGTTCAAGCAGATCTTCTTTGTGCTGTTTGGATTGGCGATTATGTTGGGCGTGCATAAGATCGAATGCAAGTACTACCGTTCGCTGGCGTGGGTGGTCTATTTCCTCTTCTTGGGAATGACCATCGCGGCATACATACCGGGTATTGGCGTGGTGATCAATGGCGCACGACGTTGGCTCAACTTAGGCATTATAACCATACAACCGTCTGAGCTGTTGAAAGTTGCAACGATCCTGATACTTGCCAAGCAGCTCGGCTCACGACAACAACGAATCGAAAAGATGGATCTGCTGCCCCCGCTCGAATTTTGGCGTTGGGGACGCACGTGGCGGAGAGTCAAGCGTACGCTGAACGAGAGCACGATACCCATATTGGGTCCTGTGGTGCTGTCGTGTGCGGTGATTCTGCCTGCACATACTTCGTCGGCGGCGTTGCTGTTTCTGACCTGCTGGATTATGTTGGCGATCGGTCGTGTGCGCGGAGGCGAGTTGGTGCGACTGCTGCTGTTGGCCGTTGCGGCGGCATTGTTGGCGATGGGTGCGCTCAATATTGGTCGTAGCGACACCGCGGCGGGACGTATGGACGTGTGGCTCAACACACTGTTTGGCAACGAGATGGTGGCGGTCGAGGATCTGTCGGATACCCAACGCTCAATGGTGGCAATCTACAACGGAGGCTTGATCGGTAAGGGTGCGGGGCAGAGCATTATGCGTGTTGAGCTGATTCACCCCGAGTGCGACTATGCCTTTGCCTTCATCGTCGAGGAGTACGGACTGCTCTTTGCCATACTGATTATGATGCTCTACCTATGGATTTTCTACCGATGTAAAGTGATTTTTGATCGGTGTGCGTCGGGATTTTCGTCGCTATTGGTGCTTGGGTTGGGGTTGATGATCACATTTCAGGCACTGATCCACATTTTGGTAACGATCAACTTTATGCCCGAAACGGGACAACCTCTGCCATTGATCAGCCACGGTGGCTCGGCGATGTTTTCGGTGTCGTTAGCGTTGGGGTTGATACTTGGAGTGAGCCGCGAGGTGGCCGAAAAGACCCTCGAACGACCGCGCTCAGAGTCGCTCTACGAGAAGTAGCGATACCTATATATTATATATAAGGAGTGTTGGCGACACGCACCTTCGGGGGCTGGGGCGGTCGCCGATGGCGAGCCCCCGAAGGTGTGTCAAAATCGAAGATTTTGCCAAGAGGAATTCAAGATTCAAAATTGGGTTTTGAAAGTTGGATATAGTTGGCAAAAGAAAAATAGTAAAACACGCCCATATGGCGTGCAACCGCGATTGAAAAATCGCGCGCAACACAAAGGTTAATAAACGTAACAAACTGAAAATAACGAATATACGATATGAAACGCATAATACTTAGCGGCGGAGGTACAGGAGGCCATATCTACCCTGCGGTGGCGATGGCCGAGGCTTTGAAGCGTCGTTTTGGCGACGAGGTGGAGCTGCTGTTTGTCGGTGCCGAGGGCAAAATGGAGATGGAGAAGGTGCCTGCATTGGGTTATAAGATTGTCGGTCTGCCGACGGCGGGACTGCAACGAAGATTGACGCTCTCGAATCTGGCGCTGCCCTTCAAGGTGGCAAAGAGCATCTCGAAGGCGAAGCGTGTGATCCGCGAATTTGGAGCCGACATCGTGGTAGGTTTTGGCGGTTATGCCAGCGCACCGGTGCTGTGGGCGGCACAACGTATGGGTGTGCCGACGCTCATTCAGGAGCAAAACTCGTATGCGGGCGTAACGAATAAGATTCTGTCGCGCCGCGCGAAGAGGATCTGCGTGGCCTACGAGGGTATGGAGCGTTTCTTCCCTGCTGAGCGTATCGTGATGACAGGCAACCCGTTACGTGGTTCGTTCTCGGCTGCGGCGAGCGAGGCACGCAAGGAGGGCTTGGCACACTATGGACTGAGCGAGGATCGTCCCGTTGTGCTGGTTGTCGGTGGCTCGTTAGGCACCCGAACGCTCAACGAAATGATGAAACGCTGGGTGGCAGAGCAGACCGAAACGCCTAAGATTCAGGTGATTTGGCAGACGGGCAAATACTACGAACGTGAGATGAAGGAGTTCTTCGCGGCGCACCCGACCGAGGGCGTTTGGCAGGGTGCGTTCATCAATCGTATGGATCTGGCCTATGCGGCAGCCGATTTAGTGATCTCGCGCAGTGGTGCGTGCACCGTTTCGGAGCTGTGTCTGGTGGGTTGTGCGACGCTGTTTGTGCCCTCGCCTAACGTGGCGGAGGACCACCAGACCAAGAATGCAATGGCGCTGGTCGAGAAGGGTGCAGCCGAGATTGTGCGCGACGCGGAGGCTGTCGAGAAGGCTATGGCACGTGCCGAGGCACTGCTCGCTGACGAGGAGCGTTTGAAGGCGTTGCGTGAGAATATTGCCGCGTTGGGAATTGCCGACTCGGCTGATCGTGTGGCTGCGCAAGTGGCTGAGATAGTTGGACTTAAATAGTGAAGAAGATGAACAACAAAAGCATATATTTCGTCGGAATCGGCGGTATCGGAATGAGTGCCCTGGCGCGTTATTTTATGCACGAGGGCTATCGTGTGGGCGGCTACGATCGCACGCCGTCGCCCCTGACCGAGCAACTCGAACAGGAGGGTGCGTCGATCCACTACGAGGATAACATCGAGCTGATTGCGCCCGAGTTCCGTGATCCGACCACGACGCGCGTGATCTATACCCCCGCTGTGCCTGCCGACCATTCGGAGCTGTGCTATTTTCGCGAGGGCGGTTTCGAGGTGATCAAGCGTTCGCAAATGCTTGGTCTGCTGTGCGAAGGCAACTACGTAATGGCGGTTGCGGGTACGCACGGCAAGACCACAACCTCGACCCTCGTGGCGTGGTTGAACCACCGCGCGGCAGGGTGCGGAAAGGCTGTGTTGGGCGGTATCTCGAAGAATTTCGCAAGCAATTTAGTGCTCGGCGAGGGTCGTCGTATGACGGTCGAGGCCGATGAGTTCGATCGCTCGTTCCTGCGCCTCTCGCCCGACGTTGCGGTGATCACCTCGGCCGATGCCGACCACCTCGATATCTATGGTACGCACGAGGCGGTGAAGGAGGCCTTCTCGCAGTTCGTCGATCGTATCCGCGAGGGAGGTACGCTTGTGATCAAGAAGGGTGTCGATGTGGCGATCAACAATCAGTCAATCAACGTATTCCGATACTCGTACGACGAGCCGTGCGACTTCTATGCCTCGAACATCTCGACCGACGAGGGCGGCTACTACACCTTCGATCTGAACTGCCCCGATGGCGTTCTTAGCGGGTTGCGATTGGGTATCCCCGGGTGGGTCAATGTCGAGAATGCGGTGGCTGCGGTGGCGATGTTGTGGGCGGCGGCGAAGGCCGAAAATCGTCCGTTGGATATCACCGAACTGCGCGCGGCACTCAATGAGTTTCAGGGAGTTAAGCGTCGTTTCGAGTTCTATGTCAATACCCCCAAGCAGGTCTATATGGACGACTATGCGCACCACCCGCGCGAGTTGGGTGCGGCGATCTCGTCGGTGCGTGCGATGTTCCCCGCGCGACACCTCACGGCGATCTTCCAACCCCACCTCTACACTCGCACGCGCGACCTCTATGATGGTTTTGCCGAGGCGTTGTCGATGGCCGATGAAGTGGTGCTGTTGCCGATCTACCCTGCGCGCGAGCTGCCCATCGAGGGTGTTACGGCTGAGCTGATTGCACGCGAACTGACCGCGCCCTACCGCATTGTCGAGTTGGAGGAGCTGGCCGCGACGATCGAGCAGATGAAGACCGATGTTGTGGTTAGTTTCGGTGCGGGCAGCATCGACCGACAGACCGAGGCGCTGGCCGCCGTTGCACGAGCTAAGTGTCTCTAAATTAATATGTAAGCAGAGAGATGAAGCAGATAGGTAAAATCATAGCATTCAGCATCTTTTGGGTCGTCATCGTCGCTGTGATGGTGCTCATCGGACGCCACTCGTCGGCCCGCTCCGAGGTGCAGACGCTGACGGGTGTCGATGTGGTGATCAAGGATAGTGCGCGCCGTAAGATGGTCGATGCTGCGGAGGTGCGACGTTGGATCGCCCCGATCAAAGTCGAGGGTGTGCGCGCTGTCGATGCTCCATTGGGTGAGATCGAAGGGGTAATCCTCGCTCACGGCCACGTGCGCTCGGCAGAGGCCTACCTCACGCCCGACGGACGCATCAGAATCGAGGTTACGCAGCACGCTCCGACGATGCGAATGATGCTCGATGGCGGCTACGACTTCTATCTGACGGATCGTGGTGAGGTGTTCCGCTCGCCCGAACTCTCGGCGGCCTATGTGCCGGTGATTACGGGTCGTTTCGATGTCCCGTTTTCGGCAAAGCACGAAGGTGCGACCGATGCTCAATTAAAGTTGAAAATCAACGAATTAGATTCGCTGATCGACGCGACCGAGGAGGCACGTAACGATCTTCTGATCGAGCATCGCCACATTCAGCGTCAGCGCTCGAAGTTGCGTGGTCGCACGGTCAAAAAGGGGTTGTTTGAATCGCAGGAGGAGTTTGAGTGGCGCAAGGAGTCGCTCAAAAAGACCAAAAAAGATTCGGGTGCGCTCTACACCTATCGAATGCGTGTGCGCCAAAAGGCAGCCGACCAGAAGGCGGTCGAGGTGGATCGTTTGATCGAAAGGCAAAAAAAGTTGCAAAAAAACTACGAAGATTTCATTAATCTCACTAACTTTGTGAAATTGATCGAAGATGACGACTTCTGGCGCGCCCAGA
This sequence comes from Rikenellaceae bacterium, assembly GCA_017442365.1. Taxonomy (GTDB): domain Bacteria; phylum Bacteroidota; class Bacteroidia; order Bacteroidales; family Rikenellaceae; genus Alistipes. The sequence goes on from JAFRZW010000002.1 coordinate 62,988, forward strand.
TAGTCGAGATCGTCGTATCCCAATCGCAGAATGGTGCTCTGTTTCTGCGACTTGTGCCTCGTGCAGGTAACCATACGATCATTTTTGGTCGGATCGAGAAGGTCGAGCGCAAACTCGATCGCTTGATGCGTTTCTATTGCGAGGGTCTCGACAAGGAGGGTTGGAATACGTTCCGCACTATCGATGTGCGATTTGACGATCAGGTGGTTTGTACAAGACGCTAAGGGTGTTGCGCGAATCGAGATTGGATTCGGGGAGTTGTGATTGAGGCGCCGCCGAACGTGAATAAGCGATCAAACCGTTGATCTAAAACAGATTAGGAAAACGAATAAAAAAAGATACACGTGGAAAAGAAGAACTACATAGTGGCAATCGACCTTGGTTCGCACAACGTAACGGCAGCAGCTGCGGTGCGCGGTGCCAATGGTAAAATGGTGATCGAGGCCGTCGTGCGCGAAAAGTCTGAGGGCGTCAGCAGTGGCGCAATCGACAACATCGAGTTGGCTGTCAAATCGCTCAAAACAGCAGTCGATAAGCTCCAAGAAGAGCTGAATATCAAGGTCTTTGAGGCCTATTTCGGCATCTCGGGCGAGTTTATCCGTTGCGCAAGCCACAACGATTGGGTGGCTGTGGGCGACTATGCGAATGGCGTCAGCCAGAGCGACGTCGATGAACTTTACGCGCGTATGGAGAAGGTGAGCGCACCGAGCGACGACGAGGTGATTTTGGAGCGTATTCCCCAAAATTTCGTTGTCGATGGCAACAAAGAGGTGCCCAATGCGGTCGGCGCGTTCGGTAAGAGCCTCTCATCGACGTTCAACTTCATTCTGAGCCTGCGTACCCCGATTCAGCGTCTGACCAATGCGGCGTTGAAGCTGGGGATCAAGCCGTTGGCGATTCACATCAATCCGTTGGTTACGGCCGAGACCTTGCTCGAAACCGACGAGAAGGAGGAGGGAATCGCTGTGGTTGATATGGGTAGCGACGTAACCGACCTGACGATCTACTACAACAACGTGGTGCGCTATGTGGCGTCGATTCCTATTGGCTCGAACGCTATCAACAACGATATCCGCTCGCTCAGCATTCCCGAAAAGTGGGTCGAGAAGATGAAGGTCAAGTATGGCAACGCAGTGGCAGCCAACGTCAATGAGGAGGCAGGCATCAGCTACAACACCGCTAAGGGTAAAAAGGTGATCCTGCAATGCAACTTAGCAGCGGCGATCGAGGCTCGCGTGCGCGATATTGCCGATCTGGTGATTGAAGAGATCAAGTGTGCCGGCTACGATCGTAAGCTCCCCTATGGTATTGTGCTTACAGGTGGCGGAGCAAACTTGGAGGGCATTGCCGACGCATTTACCAAACATACGGGCATCGATACACGTATTGGAGTGCCCGATATGGTTGTCGATGAGGAGTCAACCGAGATGGTCGATGGTCCTGAGTATGCGACCATTGTAGGTCTGTTGTGGAACGCCTTGCAGGGCGGAACATATTGTATGGTTGATCAGCGACCTCAGCCCGCACAGCCCTCGCAGCCCGCGCCTCCGACAGTAGCTCCTACGCAACCTGCACCGCCGCGCTATACGCCGCCTGTGTCGCCTGCACCCGCTCCGACACCTGCACCTGCGCCTGCGCCTGCGCCCCAACCGGCTCCGCAGACCGCTAAGCCTCAGACGATCAACGAACGTTATGGTGCTCAGCAGCAGACGGTTGCACAGCCCGCGCAGCAAGTTGAGCCTAAGGACGATACCACGACCATCGTCGATGAGTCGAAGGAGAACGACGACAATGGCAAGCCCACGAAGCGTGGCAGTGGTCTGTTCGAAGGTATCAAGCGATTTGGTCGAAAGGCTACCGAGTTCCTCGAAAAGATGGATAGCAACAATAACGATGACGATATTCTTTAACCCGCAACTAAACCGAAACAGACGATGAACGACGATATACTCAACTCGTTACAGGCAGAGCGCTCGGTGGCTTCGAAGTCGCACATTATGGTGATTGGCGTCGGAGGCGCGGGTGGCAATGCTGTGAACTATATGCACGAGCACGGAATCGAAGATGTCGATTTCGTGGTCTGCAACACCGATAAGCAGGCACTCGAAGTCAGCCCCGTCGAGTACAAGGTGGCGATTGGCGAAAAGGGCGCCGGCAATGACCCTACGGTGGGTCGCAAAAAGGCAATCGAGCACATCGATCTGATCAAGCAGGCGTTCGATCGCTTTGAAACTCAGATGGTTTTCATCACCGCAGGTATGGGCGGTGGTACCGGTACGGGTGCTTCGCCCGTCATCGCTAAGGTGGCGCGCGAGAAGGGAATATTGACCGTCGGTATCGTTACCCAGCCTCTGCGAATCGAGGGTATGATTCGCCACAAGCAGGCAATGGCCGGCATCGAAGAGCTGGCAAATGTGGTCGATTCGTTGCTTGTGATCAACAACGACAAGATCAGCGAACACGTCATCAGAACCGGCCAGCCGATGTCGCTCGACGAGGCGTGGTCGATGGCCGACGATGTGTTGGCTTCGGCAGCTAAGGGTATTGCCGAGATCATTACCATCAAGAGCCCCCGCACGAACATCGACTTTGCCGATGTGTCGAAGGTGATGACCAACAGCGGCCGTACGCATATGGGTGTTGGTCGCGCTACGGGCGACGATCGCGCCGAGAAGGCTGCATACGAGGCTCTGCATTCGCCTCTGTTGGACCATAATTCGATCCGTGGAGCGAAGAATATCTTGTTGAATATCAGCTGCAACAAGCGCGAAAATATGATGTATCACGAGCTGACGACAATCCTCGAAGTGATCCAATCGGAGGCAAAATATACCGATGAGAATGGCGTTCTGCACGACGCAAACATCATCTGGGGTAATAGTGCCAAACCTGCGTTGGGCGACGACTTGGAGGTGATTGTGGTGGCTACGGGCTTTGAGGCTCAGGGCGATATGGTTGCAGATGAGGTAACGACCGAGCCCGCAACGATGGTTGCAGGTGTGCCGAAGGTTGCGCCCACATCGACTACGTTGCCGCCGCGCGAGAGTGGTGCAGCGAGTGGCGTGAAACGTTCGGTTGTGGCTCCTCGCCCGATGACGCCGGTTGTGCTTGGTGCTCGCAAGAACCGCTTCCAGCAGATCGAGGACATCAAAAAGACTCCCGCTTACGTGCGTCGCAAATCGCCGATGAAGGTGATGGATTCGACCAACAACATCAAAGCGATGCTGACCGATGCGGCAGACGCCAAGAACAAGACGAAGAACGAAATGCCGAGTAGTGGCGACCTGTTTGGCGGGAATTAGAGTATTAACCAAACTGTAAAGATTTGACACCTACATATTTATCAATCATCGCCTTAGGGCAATTTGAGCCTTCATCAGTCATTGTAATGGCAGTGGTGTTGGCTCTGTTGTTGTGTGTTTCGGCCTTCGTTTCGGGATCCGAAACCGCATTCTTCTCGCTCACCTCGACCCAAATCCGTGAGATGAAGGAGAGCCGTTCGCAAACGTCCGAAACCATTATCCGATTGCTTACGCAGAGCGACCGATTGTTGGCTACAATCTTGATAGTCAATAATTTGGTCAATATCTGCATTACGATCATATCGGCCCGAATCGTCGATATGATGTTCGTCTTTTCAACGCCAACGTGGACCTTCGTTTTCAAGACGGTCTGCGTCACGTTCCTGTTGTTGTTGTTCGGTGAGATTCTGCCCAAGGTGCTCGCAAATTCGAATCCGTTGCGTGTGGCTCGCTTTGCGGCTCCGCCTTTGTCGGCTTTGGCAGTGATTGTCAAGCCGTTAGCGTCGGTTTTGGTGCGCACGGGTAGCTCGATCAGTGCCCGTTTCGAGGCCAAGCGCGATAATCTCTCGATGGACGAGTTGTCGAACGCAATCGATCTGGCCTCGACCGACCAGACGCAGGAGGAGCGTAAGATGTTGTCGGGTATCGTCAATTTCGTCAATACCGACGTTTCGGAGATTATGAAACCGCGAATCGACATCGTGGCGGTCGAGATCAACGAGAGCTATTCGGCTGTGAAAGAGCACATTATCAAATCGGGCTACTCGCGTATTCCGGTCTATGAGGAGAGTGCCGACAACATCAAGGGCGTGCTCTATGTCAAAGACCTGATACCCTATATTCACAACGATGATGACTTCGAGTGGGTGTCGCTGTTGCGCCAGCCCTACTACGTTCCTGCGCACAAGAAGATCAACGACCTGCTCGAAGAGTTCCAGGCGACTAAGGTCCATCTGGCGATTGTGGTCGATGAGTACGGCTCGACGCTCGGTCTGGTGTCGTTGGAGGATATTTTGGAGGAGATTGTGGGCGAAATTTCGGACGAAAGCGACAACGTCGAAACGTTCTATACGAAGTTGCCCGATGGATCGTATCTATTTGATGGTAAGACACATATCGGCGATTTTGAGCGCGTAATGACCTTGCCCGAGGACGCACTTTCGGAGGTCAAGGGCGAGGCCGAAACGATGGCAGGTCTGATGCTCGAAATCAAGCGCGAGCTGCTCAAAAAGGGCGACTCGGTAACCACCCACGGACTGCGTCTGACGGTCAAGTCGGTCGATGGTCGTCGAGTGGATAAGATCCGCGTCGAAAAGATCGCCTAAATCATCACAATACAATGAGCGTCAATACGATAGATATTGTCGTGCGCGAGATTCCTGCGGAGGTTTCGACGCTGTTTGCAGAGTTGAGCGATGAGGAGCGTGCGCGCGCCTCGCAACTTGCTGCAAATAGATGCCGCGAGTGGGTTGCGTGGCGAGCCGTATTGCGCGAGCAGGCGGAGCGTTGGGGGTTGAATGACAGCGCATTACGTGTGGCATACGCACCGTCGGGCGAACCGCTGTTCGAGGGTTTGGAGGGATCGATCTCGGTAACACATTCGCGTAAGGTTGTGGCTGTGGCGCGTGCGTGGCAGGGGCGTTGCGGTATCGACATCGAGCAATTAGATCGTAATTTCGAACGCATTGAGGATAAATATATTAGCACTGCCGAGCGAGTGATAGCGTCGGCTGATGATCCGCGATTTCGGGCGGCGGTGTGGTGTGCCAAAGAGGCGATGTTCAAATGTATGGGGCGCACGGGGGTCGATTTTTGTCGCGATTTACTGATTACGGAGGTCGATTTCGCAAGCGGTTGTGTGCGTGGAGCGGCCTTTGGCGAACGGCTCGAAGGGGTGATACAACTGCTTGAAGGAGCGATACTTGTGGCGGTTACGACGACTCCAAATTCACAATTCGAAATCAGACAATAGGCGAACTTAGGCGGTTCGCCTTTTTCATTTGTAACGGGCGGGCGCACCCCAACGATTTCGCTCAGTGGCGACGAGATCTCTGGCACTCAATTTGCAAGTTGGAATGTTGCAACGCAACGCCTCGAAGGGCGTATCATCGAGGTTAAAAGGCGCGACGAACGGCAAAACGAGCACTCTCTTTTTCCGATACTTTTACTTTTTCTCTTTCGATTGGCGTTGTGCGCGTGTGCAGCGCCAATTTTATTGCTGCACAGGGTGGGCGTTACAAATGGCTAAACACTTAAAAAACCGAAAACAATGAAACATATTCATACGTCGTATTTGGGACTGCAACTTACCTCTCCGATTGTTGTTGCCAGCTCGCCTTTCACGGCCGACATCGAGGGTGTTCGTGCGGCGGCTGAGGCGGGTGCAGGTGCTGTGGTGCTCAAATCGATCTTCGAGGAGCAGATCATTGGTCAGTCCGACCATCTGTCCGAGTTTGCGACCTCGCCTTTTGGCGATACGGACGACTATCTGCAACACTACGTGGGTGAGGATTATCGCGGTCGTTTTCTGCAACTTGTAACTGACGCGAAGGCACAAACCTCGATCCCGATCATTGCCAGCATCAACTGCATTGGGGCAGGTGCGCGATGGGTCGATTATGCCAATGAGCTGGGCACAGCAGGGGCTGATGCGCTGGAAATCAATCTGTTCACACTTGCCACTGATCGGCACACCCGCTCCGAACGGATCGAAGAAGATTATCAGTATGTTGTGCGTCGGGTGTGCTCGGCAGTCAAAATTCCGGTGTCGGTCAAGCTGCCGTTGCGATTGACTGCGCCGATCAATGTGGTCGATCGTATGTGGGGTGTCGGAGCGCGGGGCGTGGTGCTCTACAACCGCCCTTTTGAGCCCGATGTGGATATAGAGACGCTCCGTTTCAAGCCCTCAAATCCGTATAGCGAGGTGGTTGAGTTGCGTAATTCGTTGCGCTGGATCGCACTCTGTACGCGCGTGATGCCGCAGATTGATGTAGCGGTCTCGACGGGGGTGCATAGTGGCGCGGAGGCAGTTAAGGCTCTGCTGTGTGGGGCGCGGATAGTGCAGGTCTGTACAGCGATACAGCGCGGTGGTTATGGAGCGATCAGCGAGATGAATCGCGCGATCGAGGCGTGGGGTCGTGAGCACGGATTTCGCACGATTGAGGAGTTTCGAGGTCGTGTTGCCGAGCCTGCCGACAGCGACGATCTGCTGCTGCGAACACAATATATGCGTTACTTTCCGAAGGGTTGAATTGTTAGTTTCACAATTAAGCCGCACCCCAAGACGGAGTGCGGCTTAACTCATATCGTATTGATAATCCGAATCTTAGTCCTTCGTTGTGATCCACTGCCACAACTCCTTGTACGACGGTTTGCGGCCGTGCATAAAGATACCGATGCGGTAGATCTTCGCGGCGATCCACACCATAAATACAAAGGTTGCAAACAGGATTGCCAGCGACAGCAGCAGCTCCCACATCGGCACATCGAACGGCAGTCGAGCCATCATCACGATAGGCGACGTGAACGGGATCATACTGCACCACACCGACAGCGGCGCGTGGGGCTCGCGCATAGCGAACATCATAACCACCAGACCGATAATGATCGGCATCGTGATCGGGGTCTGGAACTGCGACGAGTCCTGAATGTTATCGACTGCGCTACCAACGGCTGCGAACATCGCCGCGTAGAGCAGGTAGCCGCCTAAGAAGTAGAGCAGGAAGCTACCAAAGAAGCGCACGAGGAACCCTACATCGGTGGCATTTGCCAGTGCAGCAGCCAACTCGGGATCGACGCCTGCGCCCTCCATTGCTGCCAGATCGGCCGTGCCTGCCGAGATTGCATTTGCGCTCTCAACCAGGTCGGTGGGCATCATAAACTGCATTACAAGCGATCCACCGACGAAGATAATCACGATCCAGATAACGAATTGCAGCACCGCAACCGAGGCGATACCCAAGATCTTACCCATCATCAACTGATAGGGGCGAACGGTCGAAACCATCACTTCGAGCACCTTGCCGCTCTTCTCCTCGATGACACCCTGCATCACCATCGAGCCGTAGATGATCACGAACATATACATCACAAAACCAAAGATATAGGCCAAGCCGAATGCCAACACGCTCGAACTCTCCTTATCCTCTTCGTCCTCCTCGCCTAACTTGTAGCTGCGCAGCGTAACGTCGGCCTCGACCTCCTCCATAATCTGGGGCAGGTTCTCGATGTCGTAAGACTTCAAACGGTGCTGTTCGATAATCTCCTCGATGTCGCCCGCAATCGCGCTCTCGACCTCCATTGTCGAGGTCGAATAGGTGTAGAGAGCCACGTTCGAGGGGTTGTCGATGATGTCCTCGCCGATGACCACAAAGCCGTACATCTGCTCGTCGTTCTGCGAGCGCAGCTCTTCGGGCGTGCTGCTGGTCGGCTCGTAGGCGATCCAATCGCTCGATGTGAGCGACTGAGCGATCAAGCCACTGCGATCGACAACGGCAATGCGCTTAGCCTCACCGACGTTCGAGGCCATAATGAACGACGTACCGACCATAATGCCCACCATCAACAGCGGGGTCAAAATGGTCGAAATGATGAAGCTCTTCTTCATCACACGCTCGCGGAACTCGCGGCCTATAATAATACCAATTGCCGACATAACTATTTCTCCTCTACGGTTTTAAGCTGGCCTGCTACGGCCTTGATGAATATATCGTTCATACTCGGAATGATCTCGCGGAACGAGCGCAACTCGACGCTCTGGTTGATCACCGAGATCACACCACGCACATCGCTATCGTCCTCGACGTGGATCTTCACTTGGTTGTAGATGCCCTCGGCCGTCGTGCCATCGTCGAGCAACGTGCAGTGGCCATCGAGCGCCGAGATCAGAGCCTCGCGCTCACCTCGGAAATCGACCTCGAAGATGTTGTTGCCGTGGCGGTGGCGCACCTCGTCGAGACGACCGCTCAGAATGTTCTGCGACTTGTTGATCAGCGTGATATGGTCGCAAATCTCCTCGACGCTGGCCATATTGTGGGTCGAGAAGATGATGGTCGAACCCTCGTCGCGCAGGCGCAAAATCTCCTGTTTCATCAGGTTGGCATTGATCGGATCGAAACCCGAGAAGGGCTCGTCGAAGATCAGCAGTTCGGGTTTGTGCATCACCGTAACGATGAACTGCACCTTCTGGGCCATACCCTTGCTCAGGTCCTCGACCTTCTTGTTCCACCAGTCCTGAATGCCGAAACGAATGAACCACTCTTTGAGACGGGTGGTTGCCTCGCGGTGCGACAGACCTTTCAGTCGTGCGAAATAGATAGCTTGATCGCTGACTTTCATCTTCTTATAGAGTCCGCGCTCTTCGGGCATATATCCGATTCGATAGACGTCTTGCTGGGTCATCGGCTTGCCATTGAGCAGCACCGTACCCTCGTCGGCCATAATGATTCGATTGATGATACGGATCAGTGTCGTCTTGCCCGCGCCGTTGGGACCGAGCAGACCATAGACGCTCCCGCGGGGGATCGAGAGCGAAACGTCGTTCAAAGCGGTATGTTCGGCATAGCGCTTGGTAACGTGTTCGATACGAAGTAAATCCATAAGTTTGCTAAAAATGTGTCTATATATGTGGTACAAAGGTATAAATTCTTCCGCGAAAAACAATAGAAATATATCGAAAAACGATAAGCTCAGGCTGTTTTTTCGAAATTTTCTTTCGTTACGGTGGTCGCATTGCGCCGTTTCGGCAAAATATCGCTATCTTTGTCATACGATTAGAATACTATTTCGATTATGAGCAAACGTTGTGTTTTGGTTACGGGCGGTGCCGGATATATCGGCTCGCATACGGCCGTCGAACTCGTTGAGGCGGGTTACGACGTGGTGATAGTGGATAATTTGTCGAACTCGGACGAGCAGGCTGTCGAGGGAGTGCGTCGCATTACGGGTGCTGAGATTCCCTTCGAGAAGGTCGATTGTTGCGACCGCGAGGCCTTCGAGCAGGTGTTCCGCAAGTATCGCTTCGATGCTGTGATCCATTTCGCTGCGTCGAAAGCGGTGGGCGAATCGGTCGAGAAACCGCTCCTGTACTACCGCAACAACCTCACTTCGTTTGTCAATGTCTTGGAGTTGATCAGCAAGTATGGTTGCTCAAATATCGTCTTTTCGTCATCGGCAACGGTCTATGGCGAGGCTGATGTTCAGCCCGTTACGGAGCTTGCACCGCGCAAACCTGCAACCTCGCCCTACGGCAATACCAAGCAGATGTGCGAGGATATTTTGCGTGATACGGTGGCAGCGGCAGGTGGTGCAATTCACGGCATTGCCCTGCGCTATTTCAACCCGATTGGCGCTCACCCTTCGGCCGAGATTGGCGAGTTGCCGCGCGGTGTGCCCCAGAATCTCGTTCCTTTTGTAACCCAGACGGCGGCGGGTATCCGCGAGTGCCTGAGTGTCTTTGGCGACGACTATGACACCCCCGACGGCTCGTGTATCCGCGACTATATCGATGTGGTCGATCTGGCGCGTGCGCACGTAGTGGCAATCGGTCGTATGATCGAGGGTCGCAACAAGAGCGACTTCGAGATCTTCAACGTCGGAACGGGTCGTGGCGTATCGGTGTTGGAGCTGGTACGTGCATTCGAGCGCGTCAATGGGCTCAAACTCAACTATCGTATTGCTCCTCGCCGAGCAGGTGATGTGGTTGTAAGTTGGGCCGATACGACGCTGGCTAACAACGAGTTGGGGTGGCGAGCCGAGCGTTCGCTCGACGAAACTCTTGCTTCGGCGTGGCGTTGGCAGCAAGAGGTGATGAAGCGATAAGTTGCGCATCGCAGGGCGAGTTTTGTTGTCTTTTTGTTATCCGGCGCTGAACGAGGAATCCGATCGAGAATCGTTAATTAATTCGCACCAAATCTTAATGTTGCGTAAAAAAGTGGTCGAAAATTTTGCGGATATCAAAATTACAGCTATCTTTGTGCCCTCGAATGAAGGTTCTTTCGATGTAATGCCCAGGTGGTGAAATTGGTAGACACGCTACTTTGAGGGGGTAGTGAACAATTAGGTTCGTGCAAGTTCGAGTCTTGTCCTGGGCACTGAAAACCGCGTCAGACGTTAGTCTGACGCGGTTTTTTTGTTTGTAGGATACGAGATTTAGTCTTCTTTTATAACTCTTTTTTCGACCCTGCCCGTACCGTGACAGAAAGAGCAACGACGTTTAGAGGTATATCCACCATCGCGTGAATAGTGATTAGTTGTAATAAACCCCTCGCCATCACAATTGGAACACTTCTCTGAAACCGTTTCATAAGTATACACCTGAGGTACTGATTCCATTTGCGGTTGAGATTGAATCTGATCCCAGCTTGGAGTAGGGACTACACCAGGTGCTGGTGGTGTCCACTGATTAGACATCGACATCATCGCATTCATCATTTGCATCTGCTGAACCATCTGCGCTGCTTGATTAGTGATAGGATGACCTCCGTAATATTGAGCTTTAAGCGTATATACGCTAAAAAGCATAACAACCAATAAAAATAATCTCTTCATAGCTATAATGTAAAATATATTCTATTTGTGATAATTCTTGTGGTGTCCACAACGTTTGCAGTAATTTTTCTGCCACTCTTTGCCATCGGTAATAGGAGAAAAACCGCGACAATCGCACCCTACCGTTGCTTTGCAATATTTACCTTCTGCGCTGACGTGAACGTGGGTAGGAGTAGGCTCTACGCTGTTATCCTTACTCGTAAAAGAACTTAAACTAACTAATATAACAGCAGCAACTGCGACTAAACCGAGAATTGTAATAATCTTCTTCATTGTTGTAGATTTGAAATTAGAGGTTAATATTTTCAAAGAGTCCAATATCATACGTACACAAAAAAAGCGAGGACCCACCTTTGCTATGGCATTCTGAGGTCTTAGGAAACCTTGTGGCACATACGACAAAGTGAAGCCCACGCATACACGTGAGCATCAACTTTACTTACCTTGCCACATTTTGAAAGTTCCTAAGTTTCAGAATGCAAGTAGTAAAGCTAACGCTTTTTCCAAATATCTTTATAGTGTGCGTATCAATCTACGCTAATGTTTCATAGGCAAATAATTTTATGGTTATGCAAATATAATGAAAAAATCACAATATTTCTTTTCAAGTATTATATAAAACGTTGTAGCATCTAAAAAAAGCTTCTATAAAAAGCTTCTATTTTCTACGCGGAGCAAATTCGAGGCGCGAACCGCGTACCGAACGATCGACACGACCCTCGGTGAAGGCCTTGCGACCACCGACCAGCGTCAACTCAACCGACGACGAGAAACGCTCACCCTCGAATGGCGACCAACCACATTTGTATAGTATATTCTCGCGTGTAACGACCTGTGGTTTTGCGGGATCAACCACCACAATATCAGCGTGGTAGCCCTCGCGCAAGAATCCTCGACCCACAACGCCATAGCGCACCGCGGGGGCGTGGCACATCTTCTCGACCACCTTCTCGACGGGCAGAACGCCACGTTGCGCCAGCTCCAACATCATCACGAGCGAGTGCTGCACCGACGGACCGCCCGATGGACACGACCAATACGGTTGCGACTTCTCCTCGTCGCTATGCGGAGCGTGGTCGGTCGCCACCAGATCGACCTTGCCACTCAGCAGACCTTCGCGCAGAGCGTCGCGGTCGGCACGACTCTTGACCGCAGGATTCCACTTGATTCGGTTGCCGCGTGTGGCGTAGTCCTCGTCGGTAAACCAGAGGTGATGGACACAGACTTCGGCGGTTATATTCTTCTCGATCAAAGGCTTAGCTTCGAGCAACGACAACTCGCGTGCGGTGCTTACGTGCAACAGATTGAGTTCCGCACCGTAGCGATCGGCCAGCTCGACAGCGCGTGCCGACGAGAGATAGCACGCCTCGGCATCGCGGATCAGCGGGTGCATTGCAGGGGTTACGTTGTCGCCATAGCGGGCGCGAAACGCCTCGATCTGGGCGCGGATACGCTGCTCGTCCTCGCAGTGAGTTGCCACCACCACGGGCGACGAATCGAACACCGCCGAGAGCGTGCGCTCGTTATCGACCAACATATTGCCCGTCGAGGAGCCCATAAACATCTTCACGCCGCAGACCGCGCGCGGATCGACGCGACGCACCTCGTCGATGTTGTCGTTCGTGGCGCCCAAATAGAACGAATAGTTGGCTACGGAGCACTCGGCAGCGCGGTCGAATTTACGCTCTAAGTCGCTGATTGACACCGTGGGAGGTTTCACGTTGGGCATATCCATAAACGAGGTTACACCACCCGCCACGGCTGCGGCCGACTCCGAAGCGATGTCGCCTTTGTAGGTGAGTCCCGGCTCGCGGAAGTGCACCTGATCGTCGATTGCGCCCGCCATCACCCACTTTCCGGTGGCGTCGTAGCGTTCGCCCTCGAACGTGCCCTCGAACGCACCCTCGCCAATGCTGTCGATCAGGCCGTTGCGGACAATGATATAACCCTCGAAAGTGCGGCCCTCGTTGATGATCTGACCGCCGTAAATAAGAATTGGTGTCATACGTGATTAGTTTTTCACCACAAATTTAGTAATTTTGTGGCAAATTAATCAACTATGCCGCAAACAATCACCATTCAACTTTCGCCTCGCGAGGCCGCCGATCCCGAAATCTACACCTCGTTGGCAGCCCGCCGTATGGGTATCCGTCGCTCGGAGGTGGCTCTGGCGCGTGTTGTCAAGCGTTCGATCGACGCTCGCCAGCGCAATGTGAAGGTCAATCTCTCGATCGAAATCTATGTCGATCGTGAGCCGCAACCCGCCCCCGTGTACTTCGACTATCCCGATGTGAGCGGTCGAACTGAGGTGGTGATTGTCGGTTCGGGTCCTGCGGGACTGTTCGCGGCGTTGCGACTTATCGAGCTGGGATTCAAGCCGATAGTATTGGAGCGCGGACGCGATGTGTCGGCTCGCAAACGCGACATCGCGCAGATCAACCGCAATGGTGAGATCGACCCCAACTCGAACTATGCCTTTGGTGAGGGCGGCGCAGGAACATTCTCCGACGGCAAACTTTTCACTCGTTCGAAGAAGCGCGGCGACTATAACAAAGCGCTGCAAACGCTTGTCTATCACGGTGCTGTGCCCGATATTCTGTTCGAGGCGCACCCCCATATCGGTACCGACCGTCTGCCTCGAATTATGACAAACGTGCGTCAAACGATCCTCAATGCAGGAGGTGAATTTCTGTTCGATAGTTGCGTTACGGGGCTGATTATCAAGGGCGATCGCGTCGAGGGCGTTGAGTGTGGCGACCGTCGAATCGAGGCCGCAGCCGTTGTTCTGGCGACGGGACACTCGGCACGCGATATCTACCGAATGCTCCACACATCGGGTGTGCGTTTGGAGGCTAAGGGCTTCGCAATGGGCGTGCGAATCGAGCACCCGCAGGCACTGATCGACTCGATCCAATATCACTGCCGCGAGCGAGGTGAGTATCTGCCCGCAGCAAGTTATTCGCTTGTTTGTCAGCAGTTTGGGCGTGGCGTCTATTCGTTCTGTATGTGTCCGGGTGGATTCATCGTGCCGGCAATGACCGAGCAGTGGCAGTCGGTCGTGAATGGAATGTCGCCATCGGGTCGTAACTCGGTTTTTGCCAATTCGGGTTTGGTTACCGAGGTGCGAGTAGAGGATTATGCCCACCTCAGCGAGGAGTTTGGCGTGCTGGCAGGCTTGGAGTATCAGGAGCGCCTCGAACGCTTGGCGCGAGAGAATGGTGGCGATCATCAAATCGCTCCTGCACAGCGCGTTGCAGATTTCGTTGCGGGACGTCGATCGACATCGATCCCGCGCACGTCGTACATTCCGGGGACGGTGTCGTCGGAACTTTCGGCGTGGTTACCGCCATTTATGGGCGAGGCTCTGCGTGCGGGAATCGGACATTTCGGGCGTCGTTTGAAGGGTTTTGTAACCAACGACGCGGTGGTTCTCGGAGTTGAGTCGCGCACCTCGTCGCCCGTTCGCATTCCGCGTGATAACCAGACGCTGATGCACCCCGAAACGTTCGGACTGTTCCCTGCGGGTGAGGGCGCAGGCTATGCCGGAGGTATCATCTCGGCAGCTCTCGATGGCGAACGAATTGCCGACAAAGTGGCCGATTACATCTCGCGCGGACGACGCTAAAAGGCTAAAATTGTCCGTTTTGGCGCGAAATGCTAAAAAAATTCACTAATTTTTGAAAATTTTTTAAGAAATACTTGCACGAACCAAAATTTCACCTTACCTTTGCAGTGAAGTTTTAAGGTTCATTTAGGTTAGTAGTTTTAGGTTGGTAGAGGACGTCGGCAGGGCGCGATCGTGATGCTGAGAAGCATAGAAGATCGCTAAGATTAAGGCGCAGTGCTTTAATCGATCCCCCTCCGAATCCTCGTTTTGGATTCAACGCGTCGGTGCGTCCGACAGCGACCAGATATATGTTCGAAGATGCTCTCTGATCCATCGGATCGGGGAGTTAATTTTTTATATAGGTACGTGTAAAGCGAATATAAGGAGGTGTAAAGCGAACCTCGCAATGATCAATCCTGACGATCAGCGCTTGGTATAGACCACCTTCTTGGTGTCGAAGAAATCCTCGTCGTAGATCTCCGAAATCGAGTACAGATCCCAACGCTTACCCGTAAGTGCCAGCTCCTCAGCCAAATCACCACCCTTCAAATAGAGTATTCCATTTGAAAGTGTGCCACACTGACCGCGCTCGATCTTATTCCAGATCCAACCCGTGAAGGTCTTCATATCGGTTACGGCACGGCTCACAACGTAGTCGAATTTTTGCGGCAGGCTCTCCACACGCGCATTGACGGGCGTAACGTTCCTCAGCCCCAACGCTGCACAAACCTCGCGCACGACGGTAATCTTCTTGCCGATCGAATCGGCTGCCGTAAACTGCACCTCAGGGAACAAAATCGCCAACGGGACAGTCGGGAAACCGCCACCACAACCTACGTCCAACACGCGCGCGCCGGCCTCGAATTGGCACACCTTCGCAATGGCCAACGAGTGCAGAACGTGGCGCAGATAGAGGCTGTCGATATCCTTGCGCGAGATTACATTGATGCGCGCATTCCACTCGGTATAGAGGGGCAGCAACTGCTCGAATTGCTCGCGCTGACGCTCGGTCAGGTCGGGGAAATATTTGAGGATCAGTTCCATATCGTGGCGTAAATTTACATTTTATCTTCGATAATGAATCGGCACAACTGTTCGCGTGCGCGGTGAATTTGGGTCTTGACCGTGCCAAGCGGGAGCGACAATTTCTCGGCAATCTCCTCATACGAATACTCGCGGAAGAAACGGTACTCGATCAGCAGTCGGTAACGTGGCGTCATACGGTCGAGATGGTGCTCGATACGACCTCGCTGTTGCAGACTGATGACGCTCTCCTCGGGCGTTGGGACGGTCGAGGCGGGTGTTACGGTCGAGTTCGAAGGCAGGGCGTCGATCGACAGATCCTCGTGGCGCTTGCGCACGTAGTCGATCAGCGTATTGCGGGCGATGGTGTAGGCCCACTGACCGAAGGTATAGCTGCGATCGTAGCGCGCCAGATTGATGAACACCTTGATAAAGGTCTCCTGCAACAGGTCATCGACATCGCCCGTTGCGCCCAACCGCTGCACATAAAGACGACGAATCGAATCGCCATAACGGTTGAAGAGGTACTCGAATGCGGCTTTATCGCCCGCAAGTACCCAATCGACCAACTGCGCATCGTCGGCAACTATGTAGTCGGCTATCTCCATACGGTGTCGTCCTTATAGATACGGCGGGAGGCTGCGAGTGCAATATCGACCCACACCCCAAACAGGTCATAGAGGAAATAGGTTGCCATTATGTGCTTCTCGCCCAAGCGCTTACGAACTGCATTAACGGTCGAATAGACCAAAACGTATCGCAGCAGCACGATCACCGCCGTAGCGATTTTCAGCTCAACGGGCAGCGCAATGAGTGCCGCCATCGAGGCCAAGAAGAACAGCACTCGGCTACCACCCTCCCACTCGATCGCATTGCGCGCTGCGAGAGGATAGAATCGGTAGGTATGACCGAAATATTTACGCGCACCGAGCCACCACGATGCTCCGCCCCAGACCTTCTGGCGCACCGTCGCGCGTGGCGAAATGATGACCGAAACCGTAGCCTCCTTAGCCAACTCCTGCAAGAACAGGTCGTCCTCGCCCATATTCATATTGAGGTGGTTGAAACCCTTGACTCTCAGATACAAATCGCGGTTCAGACCCAACGTGTTGCGCACTCCGCGATAGGGCTTGCCACTGACTGCCGACGACAACCACATCATCGACTCGACCATACGCTGCGTGCGCATCAGTCGTCCCACAAAACCACTTCGCAACTCGACACCACAGTAGCCCAAAACCACATCGCCACGTGTGAAACCCTTGGCCATCAATCGAATCCAGCGCTCCGACGTTACGATTGTATCGCTCGTCGAGAGCAGAATGTGGTCGAAAGCCGCAGCTCGGATACCGAAGTTCAGTGCCTGCTTGTTCGAGATCGGGAAGCGGGTGTTCTGCTTGATGTTGGTGATCTTCAAACGGGGATATTTCAGTCGCATCTGTGTAAGCATAATCGAGAAATCCTCGTTGTTGCCCACATAGACCAATACCACCTCATAATTTTCGTAATCCTGCGTCAGGTAGATGGGCAGACGCTCTTCGAGAAACTCGGCGTCCTCCTGCGTAACGATCACCACCGACACGGGCGGCTCCTCGTCCAAAATCTGCGGTAGCGAGTTGTTCGAATATCGCGGCACCCGACGGTAACGGATTGAGTAATAGTAAATTTGCACCGCAAACAATACAATGATAATTGCTACGAGCGCAATGCCCTGCCAACCGTACGCGGCACATATCTGGTCCAGAAAATTCATCTTCTAATCTTAATACTCCTAAATTCGTACAAAGATACTAAATTAAATTCAAAATCACGCCATATGGGCGTGTTTTGCTGTTTTCTGTTGTGGCGGGCTGTAATCGGTTTGCAAAACCCGTAGCCTTTTGGCCGTTCTTGCTGTTTTTTTGAGAGTCTGCCATATAGGCGTGTTTTGTTTTTTTCGGTTGTGGCGGGCTATAATCGGATTGCAAAACCCGTAGCCTTTTGGCGTTCTTGCTGTTTTTTATGAGTCTGCCATATAGGCGGGTTTTGCTTTTTTCGGTTGAGGCGAGCTATGCTCAGCGTGCAAAACCCGTAGCCTTTTGGCCGTTCTTGCTGCTTCCGACTTTTAATCCTGTACAGGTTATGGCAGCAGAAAAATAGGCAAAACCCACCCATTTGGTGGGTGAATTTTGAATTACAAGCCTTTTTTTATACCTTTACACCTCCAACACTTAAATTTCTATGGCGAAAAAGGAGTACAAATCGTCGGCAGAGCGCAATCGTGAGGCTTTTGAGGCTCTGACCGAAATTGGTGGCACCTTGCCTCCGCAGGCAACCGAACTCGAAGAGGCGGTCCTCGGTGCGCTGATGCTCGATAAAGATAGTATCGTTACCGTGCAGGAGTTCATCACCCCTGATGCCTTCTATGACCCTATTCATCGTACGGTCTATAAGGCAATCGAGGACCTCTCGCGCGAACTGAAACCCATTGACCTCTACACAGTTACCGAGCGACTGAAATCCGAAGGACAGCTCAAAGAGGTTGGTGGTGCGCCCTATCTTGCGCAGTTGACGCAGAAGGTCGGCTCGGCGGCGCACGTCGAATTTCACGCCAAGATCATCGCGCAGAAATATGTGCAGCGCGAATTGATCCGCTCATCGACCGAGATTCAGCGTATGTCGTACGACGAGTCGAAGGACGTTACAGATCTGATCGGATTTGCCGAGCAGGAGATCTTCCGCGTGGCCGAGGGACACGTCAAGCGTTCGGTTATGGACGCCAAGTCGGTGTTGGCCAAGACATTAAAGTCGATCGAGGAGGCGGGCAAGAACAAAGATTCGTTCAGTGGTGTTCCGTCGGGATTCGTCGGTATCGACCGCGAAACGCTCGGTTGGCAGCCCTCGGATTTGGTGATTTTGGCGGCGCGACCTGCGATGGGTAAGACGGCATTTGTGCTTACGATGGCGCGCAACATCACGGTCGATCACGAGCGTCCCGTAGCCTTTTTCTCGTTGGAAATGAGCGCCGAACAGCTGATGAAGCGATTGATTATCGCCGAGTCGGGACTGGACGGCACATCGGTCAAGAGTGGCAAACTGACGCCCGAACAGTGGCGACATTTGGAGGTTTCGACCAAGCCGTTGAGCTCTGCGCCGCTCTACATTGACGACACACCGGCATTGTCGGTCTTTGAGTTCCGTTCGAAGGCTCGACGACTGAAAATGCACAACAATATTCAGTTGATCGTGATCGACTACTTGCAGCTGATGACCACGGGCGAGTCGAGTGCCAAGGGCAACCGTGAGCAGGAGGTGGCGACCATTTCGCGTACGTTGAAGGCGATTGCCAAGGAGTTGAACGTGCCGATCATTGCGCTGTCGCAGTTGAGTCGTCAGACGGAGCTTCGTGGTGGTAACAAACGTCCTCAGTTGAGCGACCTTCGTGAGTCGGGTGCAATCGAGCAGGACGCTGATATCGTGGCATTTATCCACCGTCCCGAGTACTACGGTATGACCGAGGACGAGAATGGTCAATCGACCGCGGGTATGGCCGAGTTCATTCTGGCCAAGCATCGTAATGGCTCGGTCGGAACGATCAATCTGCGCTTCCGCAAGGAGCAGGCTCGCTTCCTCGACTACGATGCTGATACGGCAAACGACAATTTCAGCTACACCGATAGCTCGATGGGTGCGCCCGCAGGCGGCTCAGGATTTGGCGGAGGATCGGGTGCAGGTGCAGGCTTTGCCGACGGAACGGGCTTTGGTGGCGGCTCGTTGGCGGGCGGTTTGGCAGGCGGATTCGGCAATGAGTTTGATATGCCTCCGGCGGGTGCTCCGATGACGGGCGGCACGATTGGCGGTGGGCAGCCGAAGGCTCCGAATATGGACGATGCTCCTTTCTAAAAAGCAATAGATCAATATGTTCGTCAAAACATACGCAGGCACCGTTGTCGGTATCGACGCTGTAACTGTTACGGTCGAGGCCGACATCACGCGCGGTATCGGAATGTTTCTTGTGGGACTGCCCGACAATGCAGTGAAGGAGTCGCAGGAGCGTATCCGCGCTGCGTTCGAGAATAGCGGTTACCGAATGAGTGGCCGTAAGATTGTGATCAATCTTGCGCCTGCCGACCTGCGTAAAGAGGGGTCGTTGTTCGACCTGCCGATTGCGATTGCACTGCTTGCTGCGTCGGGTCAGATCGAGAGCGAACAGTTGGATAAATATATGATTCTCGGCGAGTTATCGTTGGACGGCACGTTACGCCCGATCAAGGGAGCGTTGCCGCTTACGGTGCGTGCTGCCAGCGAGGGTTTGCGTGGCGTGATACTGCCCGAGGAGAATGCACGCGAGGCCGCTGTTGTCGAGGGTGCAGAGGTGATCGGAGTTCGGTCGCTGGCGCAAGTCGTAGCCTTTCTGACGGGCGAGGAGCAGATCGAGCCGACGCATCTCGATACAACCGAAGTGTTTGATTATGAGTCGAATCGCTTTGGCGAGGACTTTGCCGATGTGAAGGGTCAGGCGCAGGCCAAGCGCGCGTTGGAGATCGCGGCGGCGGGAGGTCATAACGTGGTGATGATCGGTGCTCCGGGTTCGGGCAAGACTATGTTGGCGCGACGAATGCCCTCGATTATGCCACCGATGACGCTGAGCGAGGCGCTCGAAACCACCAAGATTCACTCGGTTGCGGGTAAGTTGGGTAGCGAACGCGGTCTGTTGGCTCGCCGTCCGTTCCGCGCGCCCCACCACCTCACCTCGCAGGTGGCACTGATTGGTGGCGGTACGTCGCCTCAGCCGGGTGAGGTTTCGTTGGCGCACAACGGCATTTTGTTTCTCGATGAGCTGCCCGAATTTGGTCGCAATGTGCTCGAAGTGTTGCGCCAACCACTTGAAGATAAGAAGATTACCGTTTCGCGCGCAAAGTATAGTGTCGAGTATCCTGCCAACTTTTCGTTGATCGCCTCGATGAATCCCTGCCCTTGTGGCTACTACAACCACCCCACCAAAGAGTGCACCTGCGCGGCGGGAGCAGTCCATCGCTATATGAACCGCATCTCGGGTCCGCTGCTGGACCGTATCGACCTCCATATCGAGGTTACACCCGTGTCGTTAGAGGAGCTTTCGAGCGACCGCACCGAGGAGTCGAGCGCCACGATCCGCGAGCGTGTGGTTCGAGCGCGAGCGATCCAAACGGCTCGTTTTGAGGGCATTGAGGGCGTGCATACCAACGCAATGATGAATAGTCGAATGTTACGCGAATATTGTCCGTTGGAGGCGTCGGCACGCACGTTGTTGGAGCGTGCGATGGAGCGTCTGAACCTCTCGGCACGCGCCTACGACCGCATTGTCAAGGTTGCGCGCACGATTGCCGATCTCGCAGGCGAGGAGCAGATTGCGCCCGCCCACATCGCCGAGGCAATCACCTACCGCAGCCTCGACCGCGAAAGCTGGGGACGATAGGGGGCGTAATTCAGGATTCAAAATTCAAGATTCAGGATTCAGGATTCCAAATTCAAAATTCAAGATTTTTCTTTGCTCTAAATAAAAAACGAAAAATTCCCTCACACCATAATAATTTGAAACGCCGAGCGTTATAGTCATAAACTCTAAACTCAAAGAAATGCGTATGAAACGAATATTGACACTATTGTTCGTCCTCATCTTTGGTACGGCTGCGCTCTCGCCCCTCGCTGCACAGGGCTACATCGAGAAATATCTGCAAGACGAAAAACCGATCTACACGAGTGGCTACCGCAGCTATTTGGACATCAAGGGCACGTTCGATGAATTTGACACGAGCAGCGATGCAAGTCTGCACCTGATCACCTCGCACGGCTATCTGCATCGCGAGTGGCTCTATGCAGGTGGAGGTACGGGTATGATCTGGGGCATTGGTGGCAAGGGCTACAACGAACTCGCGGTTCCCGTCTTTGGCGAGTTGCGCGCGTTGTTTGGGCGTAATAGATTGGTGCGACCCTATTTTGGATTTCGTTTCGGAGTTGTGTTCGAGGTGATGGCGCAGAGCCGCTATCGTAATGGCAAGATCGAAAATAGCGGTTACTTGGAGCCGATCATTGGTGTCGAATTTGGTCGCTATCACGCCTCGATCTCCTATGTGAACCAAAACATCTTGGCACAGACCTCCGACGGAGTAACCATCTCGCTCGGTTTCCGTTTCGGTCGCTAAATATCAGATAATCAATTATCAACACGAATAATCAATGAAAAAATTTGCCTCTCTCACATTAGCAATTTTCACATTTGCCGCAGCTCTTGCTCACGAGCCTGCAACGCTCCGCCACGGCTACCGAAGCAGCGAAAATCTTGCTCTGCGCGGTGCTGTCAGGCAATTGACCGACTACTTTTCGTGCGACACGTTGGCGAGCGGCGAGCTTGTTCCCGATACAACCGACCACCTATATCTAATCTTCGATTTCGACCGTGCGGGCAATGTCATCAAGGAGGCATCTCATATGCCGAGCCGTCATTCTCGTCGTCAGGATAGTGAGGTCTATTACGCTTACGATGAGCAGGATAGGTGCGTTGAGGAGCGTCGTGTCGGGTTTAAGGATTCACATTTTGTATATGACAATCGCGGGTTGCTCATCGAGCAGTACGAGATTGATGCCGATGGTCGCAAGGTCAATCATTGGGCGTACGACTACGATCGCAAGGGTCGCAAAGTCAGATCCTACCCCGTCGATCCCGATTTGGATTATATCTATGTTCAATATCGGTACAACCGCGCGGGCAACCTCATCAAGGAGTCGCGCCGCTATTCGAATGGTAAGTTGTTCGAAACCAAGAAGATGAAGTATGACCGCCAGGGCCGAATGATTGACTATCGCAGGCAGGCGCGCGAGAAGGATATGCGATTGGGTTACCTGCGTCGCCACAAGAGTACGATATTCGACTATACGCCCCACCAGCATACGACCTATCGTTACGATGAGCGTGGAAATTGTGTTGAGGAGATCTCGTACTTCCCTGTGAATGATATCCGTACAGCACTTATTCGAGAGTTCGATGCGATGGATAATTGCACCGACGAGCGTTTCTACCAGCGTCGTGGCGATAGCCTGCTCCGCCAAACCCACTACACGAGCCAATACGAGTATGATCAGCGCGGTAATTGGGTCAAGCACGCCCAATACAGAGTTGGCAATGGCGAAAAGCAACTCAGCAGTGTCGCTCTCCGCGAGATCAGCTACTACGAGTAGCGAATCGTGCTGTCGGGTCTAATTTTGGGTGTGGAATCCGAGAATGACCCCGTCGGTTTTCGCCGTGCCTTCCTCGAATCCTTCCTCGAATCTCTCTCGACCTTCCCCTGAATCTCCCTCGGATCCCCCTTCCGAATCAATTATTCACTCGATAGGCACGCTGAACGCCGCGAATACGCAAAATGCTGTGGATCAGCATATCGACTACATTCGTGCTCGGCACCTCGACATTGATCAAACCCGATAGCGTGCCTCCGCCCGACGAGAGGTTCATCGAACGGATATTGAGCTTCAAATCGCGGTTGATGACCTCCGTAATGCGATTGACCATACCCGTCGTGTCATCCGCAACGATCTTGATCGAGGCGCGGAATGCTCCGCCCTGCACCTGCTCGCGCCAACGTGCCTCCATAATGCGATAGGGGTAGTTTTCGCGCAGACGTGCGGCATTGGGGCAGTCGGTGCGGTGGATTGTGATACCCGCGTTGATCGTTACGAAACCGAACACTTCGTCGCCCATAATCGGGTTGCAGCACTTGGCCAACTTATAGTCGATCTTGCTGATACGGTCGTCGATCACAAGCGCATCACCCGAAGGTCGCGTGTTGTAGATTTTGGTCGTATCGAGCTTGGCGGCGTCGATCGCGGCAGCCGTCGTGCGACGTTGCTCGTCAGCCTCGCCACTCAGGTGGCGCGTGATGATCTCCTTGATCTGCGCGAAGTCGATCTTCTCGTTCAAAATTCGGTTGTAAAGCTCTGTTCCCGTTCTGATCTTCAACGCCTTACACAGATAGACCACCGCGTCGTCGATGGCGATGTTCATCTTCCAATTCTTCAACTTTCGCTCCAACTCCTCGCGTCCCAGACGTGCCTGTCGAGCCTGCTCCTCGCGCAGGAACTGACGGATTTTGTTGCGGGCCTTGGTGGTTGTTACGACATTGAGCCAATCCGACTTGGGGGTCTGATTCTTCTGCGTGAGGATCTCGACGATGTCGCCATTGCGCAGCACCTCGCGGATCGAAACATTGCGGTGATTGACCTTTGCGCCGGCGCAGGTGCAACCCACATTCGAGTGGATATCGAACGCAAAATCGAGCACCGTCGCACCCTCGGGCAGCTTGCGCAGGTCGCCCTTGGGCGTGAAGACAAAGATCTCACCCGTGGCGGGCTTGGCGTCGAAACGCTGCACCAGCGAGTGGGTCGTGGTCTCCATCAACTCGCGCAGACGACCGAGCCACTGCTCGCTGGTCTGTGCGCCCTGATTGACACCCTTGTAACGCCAGTGGGCGGCAATGCCTCGCTCGGCCACTTCGTCCATTCGCTCGGAGCGGATCTGCACCTCGACCCAACGTCCCTCCTTGGTTACAACCGTAGTATGCAGTGATTCGTAACCGTTTGATTTCGGGATAGATATCCAATCGCGCATACGTTCGGGATTGGGCGTATAGAAGTCCGTAACCACCGAGTAAATGTTCCAACAGAGGGTCTTTTCGATCTCGCGCGGGCAATCGACGATGATACGCAGCGCGAAGATATCGAACACCTCCTCGAACGGAATGTGGCTCTTGCGCATCTTGGTCCAGATCGAGAAGATCGACTTGGTGCGGCTCTTGATATGGTACTCGTACCCCATCTTGTCGAGCTTCGGGATAATCGGTTCGAGGAATCGTGCGATCAACTGCTGACGCTCCTGCGAGGTCTCCTCCAATTTCGACAGAATGTGCTGATAGTCATCGGGTTCGAGATAGCTGAGCGAGATATCCTCCAACTCGCTCTTGATGGCATAAAGACCCAACTTGTGAGCAATCTGAGCGTAGATATTCAGACTCTCCCAACTCTTCTTGTGATGTTTCGAGGCGGGAAAAATCGACAGCGAACGCATCACTTCGAGGCGGTCGGCCAACTTGATCAGAATCACACGCGGATCGGTCGAATACGAAACGATCAGGTCGCGGAAATTGTCGGCCTGCTCTTTAGCGACTTTGGTTTTGACGTCCGAGATATTCGCCAGCGCGCGTGTGATATCAACCACGTAATCGCCAAACTGTGAGCGTATTTCGGCTGTTACGCGCTCCAACTCTTCGGGGCTATGCTTTGCTGCCAGGCGCACCACATCGTGCAAAATGGTTGCGACGGTCGAGTTGCGACCAAGACCGATCTCCGAGATGACTATCTCGGCCGTATGTACCGCGTGGTCCAGCAATGGTGAGCCATCGTAGCGGGTGAGGCCGTCCATAGCGCTGTCGGCATATTCGAGTGCCTCATCGACACATCTCTGTGTCGTGGGCGAAAAATTCGATCGAACCAAGTCGAGCAGACGTGCGTAACGCTGCTCACGAATCAAAGTCTCCATAACTTTTAACGTGCTTAAAGCAAACTACGGCACAAGGTACGAAATAAATTTTACAATTCACAATTAATTTGTCGAAACTCCCACAATTCCCCGATCTTCCCGCGCCGTCGATGGATTTTGGCGGATTGAGTATTAGTAGCAAAGAAAAAGCCGCACCCCTCGTGGAGCGCGACCTGATCTGTATGCACCAACGATAGAGTTCTACTTCTCCTTGCTGAGTTCGCGGAAGCAGTGGCGACAAATGGGCTCGTAAGTATCTTTCTCACCGAGCATTACGAGTTTTTCGTCGGCAGTGAGGCGATGCGAGTGATGCGCCAGATTGCCACATCGAACGCAGATTGCGTGCACCTTCGTTACATACTCGGCCGTCGCCATCAGTGCGGGCATCGGACCAAACGGCACACCGCGGTAGTCCATATCCAGACCCGCCACAATCACACGCACACCATTGTCGGCCAGCTGGCGACACACATCGACCAGATTCTGATCGAAGAACTGTGCTTCGTCGATTCCCACCACATCGACATCGGCCGCCATAAGCAGTATGTTGCCCGACGAATCGACTGGTGTTGAGCGAATTGCGTTGCTGTCGTGCGACACCACGTCCTCGTCCGAATAGCGCACGTCGATCTTGGGTTTGAAGATCTCGACGCGCTGATTAGCGAACTTAGCACGTTTGAGGCGACGGATCAACTCCTCGGTCTTGCCCGAAAACATCGATCCACAGATCACCTCGATATAGCCTTTGCGGCTGGCATTTTCCAAAAACATAGGTGGTTATACTTTTTTAATTATTATCATATCCGGAACTCTTTGCAAAATTACCACAAAAATTTGGGTCGTGCAATAGTCAAGAGCTCTTTGAACTCTTGAAAATATTTGGTACATTTGTCAGAACAAAATAACCTGAAATCTAAGACCTATGAACCGACGCGAAATGTTGAAGGCGAGCGGAACGCTTCTTGCCGGAATGACACTCTTTGGACCGCAGGCACTTGCTGCTGCACCGACCGAAAATCCCACCGACCGAAAATCCTCGAAATCGGCCTCAAAACGCAAGGCGCTTGTGATTGGTGCCCACCCCGACGATCCTGAGAATGTGGGCGGTACGATGCTCTTGTTGCGCGAAGCGGGTTGGGACGTTGCGGCGGTCTATATGACTCGTGGTGAGGGCGGTATCAAGGGTAAGACGGGCGACGAGGCGGCTGCCATTCGTACCGAGGAGGCGATCGAGGCGTGCAAGATTCTCGACGTGCGACCGATATTTATGACCCAAATCGATGGCAATACCGAGATCAACAAGGAGCGTTATGCCGAGATGCGCGAGGTGATTGCAGCCGAGCAACCCGATCTGGTGATCACCCATTGGCCCATCGACGGCCACCCCGACCATCGTGTCTGCTCGTTGTTGGTCTATGATGCGTGGCGCAGGTTGGGTTACAATTTCGAATTATACTATTTCGAGACTATGACTGGCACGCAAACACAGTATTTCCAACCGACCGATTATGTTGATATTTCGCGTGTTGCCGAGCGTAAGCATAAGGCCTATTTTGCGCACGTGAGCCAAAATACGACCAAGTCTTTTGCGCGATATCACGACCGTGTGGAGCGGTTCCGCGGGCTCGAATTTCGTTGCGAGCGTGCCGAGGCATTCGTCCATCTGCGCCGCGATACGAGCGACATAGAGTTTTGAATAGGTTAATACCTCTCTCAGATAATTTCGGCGACGGTGAATGTACTGCCGCCGATAAAGATTGCGTCGTCCTCGGTGGCTAACGTGCGGGCGTGGGCAACCGCCTCGCGCACTCCGCGTATAACCTCGCCTTGCAATCCGAACTCCGACGCTCGGTGAGCCAACTCCTCAGCGTCCAATGCGCGCGCCACCGACGCCTGCGTGAAGATGTAGTGCGCCTCGCGGGGCAAGAGGGGAAGAACCGCCCCGAGATCCTTCTCGCGCACAACGCCCAAAACTATGTATAATTGTTTGCAATTCAATCGTTTGAGTTGCTCACTCACGTATCGCAGGCCGTGCGCGTTATGTCCCGTATCGCACACCACCGTCGGGCGTTCGCCGAGCCTCTGCCAGCGTCCTTGCAGTCCTGTCGTAGCGGCTGCGTCGCGGCAACCCTCGATCAGTGCGCGGGTCGAAATCGACACCTGCGTACGACGGTGCAGCACCTCCAACGCTCCGAGCGCGGTGATGATGTTGCGACGCTGATACTCGCCCCCCAGATCGAGGTCGAGCTGGTACTCGCGTTCGTCCCCCACGCGACGTACGCAGAAACGACTTCCGCCCTCGTTGCACTCGCCCGAAACAAGTTCGAAAAGATCCTCAGCGAAGTAGAGATTCGCCCCAACCTCGCGTGCCGCACGCTCAAAAACCGAGTCGGTCGCCGCGTCGTGTTCGCCAATGATGACGGGCACTTCGGGCTTGATGATACCCGCTTTCTCGGCAGCAATTTTGACCACCGTCGAGCCAAGTAAGTCGGTGTGGTCCAGACCGATATTGGTAATGACCGAGGCGATTGGCGTGATGATATTCGTGGCGTCGAGGCGACCTCCCAAACCCGTTTCGATCACCGCAACCTCGACCCCCTCGCGGCTAAAATGTTCGAAGGCCATTGCGGCAGTCATCTCGAAGAACGACAGCCCGATACGCTCCATTGCCGAGCGGTGTGCCTCGACAAATTCGACCACCTCGCGCTCCGAAATATGCACTCCATCGACACGGATTCGCTCGCGGAAATCGTGCAGGTGGGGCGAGGTGAAGAGTCCCGTGCGGAATCCTGCCGCCTGCAACACCGCCGCGATGATGTGCGAGGTCGAGCCCTTGCCGTTCGTGCCCGCGACGTGGATCGTGGCGTAGTGGCGGTGCGGACGACCGAGGTAGGTCATAAAGCCCTCGATACGCTCCAAGCCGGGTTTATAGGCGTCGCTCCCCGCGTCCTGAAACGAACGCAGCGACGAGTAGAGATAGTCGAGTGTTTGGGCGTAGTTCATCGTTGGCGGGGGGTTAATTTACGAGGTGGTTGCGACGTCGAATGCGATACGCAACGTAGTATAACGCACAGAGTAACAGCAAGTAACAACTAAGTCGGGCGATGTAGTCGCCATAGCGCGTGTAGAGCGTCAGTCGGCTCTCGACGGGCACTTCGGCTGTGAGCACGCCACGCTCGTCCCACCCTATCGACGAGATCACACGACCGCGCGGATCGATGAATCCCGAGATACCCGTGTTGGCACTTCGAGCCACGCTGCGGCGGGTTTCGATGGCGCGCAGACGCGAGTAGGAGAAGTGTTGGCGGTGGCCGTTTGTTTCGCCCCACCAGCCGTCGTTGGTGATCACCGACATCACCTTTGCGCCTCGGCGCACGAAGTCGGCATAGAACTCGCCATAGACTGATTCATAGCATATTGCGACGCCAATAGGCACCTCGTCCGAGCCGAAAACCGTAGGTTCGGGGTCGGTTCCGAGCTGTCCCGACGAGCCGCCAAGCTCGACAATCAAACCCGAAATAAACGACATCAGTCGCGGATAGGGCACCTTCTCGGCACCCACGACCAACTTGATCTTATGGCGTACGTCAAACTCGCCCTGCGGAGCAAATTCAAGAGCCGTATTATAGACATCGTAACGCATCGAGCCACGCACACGGGCAGTCGCCGACGCGGGCACTCCGAGGGGGTACAGGCGTAACGTACTTGCGCCCGTAATCACCGATCCCTCAGGCAGATGCGACTCCTGCACCGAGCGAATATTCTGAATTGCCGCAGCCGACCAATCGTTCTCCCAGATGGCGCTATTTGCACCCAGAGCGGTCTCGGGCAGCAACACATAGCGACTATCCGAGGGGCACTGCTCGATCAGCGCACGGAAAATCGAATCCTGCACCTCGTCGGGCAGGTCATATTTTTGATCTATGGGGAAACACGAGAAGTTGGGTTGCACGACGCTGATCTTCACTCGCTCGTCGTTCTCGTCGTAGCCGAACCACACGATGAGCGACACCACGATAGGCACCACCGTCGCCACTAAGCCCGCCACCGCCCGACGCACCGAGCGCTGACGTAAAGCCTCGAAAAAGAGCAGGTTACAAACGAGCACCCACAGCGAACCGCCATACGTGCCCGTCCATTCGTACCACTGCACCGCCCACACCTCGTTGGCAAAACCGTTGCCTAACGTGAGCCACGGGAATGAGGCCTCGGTGGTCAGGTAGAAGTACTCCAATGCGATCCACGCCCCGACCAGCGTGCAGTAGGCCAGCGATCGTGGTGCGCGTTTGGAAACGTAGTGGTACAACATCACCGCCACGGTGGGCAACGTAGCCGTAACCAACAGTGCTGCCACCGCCCCTGCGGGGGTCGAATTCCATATCCACCAACACGTTATGATGGCCCACGCCAGCATTGTGATCCACGTCCAGCCGACCATTCGCCAGAACGATCGACGCGAAGCGTCGTAGCTCTCCGAGATCGTCAAAATCGGTACCAAAGCAACCAAAAGCGTCAGCCCCGTCGCACGCAGCCAACCCGAAGAGAGGAGCAGAACCGCCAGAGCGACCAATAAAATTCTATTTCGAAGTAAGTTTTGCATTGTTTTCCTGCGATTTTATCTGCAAAGATAGAAGATATTTACTATTTTTGCACTTTATAACGTATTTAGATTTTACAAACATAGCGAAATTTGAAAGAGGAACTATGTGGTATGATATGATTTTTCGAGGTATGCTTGTCGGTTTGGCATCGTCAATTACGGTCGGGCCGGTGGCGGTGCTCTGCATTCAGCGCACGTTGAGCAAGTCGCGCCAATCGGGTCTGGCGTCGGGCTTTGGCGTGGCGTGTGCCGATACGTTGATGGCTACCGTGGCCTATTTCTGCTACTCGTTGTTGCAGTCGTGGCTCGACCAGTATGCTCTGTTTATGCGAGTGGCGTGCGGCATTATGATCGTGGCGGTGGGAGTCTATATCTTCCTCCAAAACCCCGTAACGCAGATTCGTCGCAATCGCGCGGGCAAGAGCGACCTGTGGCAGGATTTTGTCTCGATGTTCGGCTTTACGCTGGCTAATATGTTGATGATCATACCCTATATCTTCGTCTTCTTCGGAATGTTCAGCATCGAAACTACCGAAACCGTGTCGATGAACTCCGTGCTGCTCGGCGCGTTGCATCTGCTCGGATTCTTCGGTGGTGCGGTCTGCTGGTGGTTCTGCCTGACCAGCATCATCAGCCTGTTCCGAAATCGCTTCCGCCCCCGCCACCTGCTCTGGATCAACCGCATTGCCGGTTGCCTGATCGGTGCGCTGGGTGCTTACACAATCATCTCAACATTTATTGAAGTTTTCGTGCTATGACTCTGAACAACAAAAATACACGCCGCCGTTTGACGATTGCTGTCGATGGCTTTTCGTCGTGTGGCAAGAGCACCTTCGCAAAGGCTTTGGCCGCTCGCTTTGGTTATATCTTCGTCGATACAGGCGCAATGTACCGTGCCGTAACCCTCTTTGCACTCGAAAATGGAGCTATCCGTTCGGGTATCCTCGATGAGGAGATGCTCATTGCGTTGCTGCCCAAGATCGACATCGCATTCCGTTTCAACCCCGCCCGTGGTGCCAGCGACATCTATGTCAATGGCGATCTGGTCGAGGGTAAGATCCGCACTATCGAGGTGAGCAACTGCGTCAGCCGCGTCAGCTCGATCGGTGAGGTGCGCGAGAAGTTGGTGGCAATGCAGCAGCAGATGGGACGCAACAAGGGTATCGTGATGGACGGTCGTGATATCGGTACGGTGGTCTTCCCCAATGCCGAGATCAAGATCTTTATGACGGCCGAAGTGTCGGTGCGTGCCAAGCGTCGTTACGACGAGCTGACCGCCAAGGGTGAGCAAGTGTCGCTCGCGGAGATCGAGGAGAATGTTCGTTCGCGCGACATCGCCGATCAGAATCGCGCCATCAGCCCTCTGCGCAAGGCCGACGATGCGGTGGTGCTCGACAATAGCTATATGTCGATCGACGACCAGATGGTGTGGTTCGACGAGAAGTTTGGCGAGCTGTTTGAGTAGGCTTTGGCTAATTCAGAATTCAAAATTCAAGATTCAAAATTGGATTTGAGGGTTTGCATTTGGAAAAATGAAGGTATTAATCGACGATAATTCGGGTTTTTGTTTCGGTGTGGTGCGCGCCATTTCGCGGGCTGAGGAGGCTCTGACGGAGGGCGGTACGGTCTATTCGTTGGGCGACATCGTGCATAATCGCGTTGAGGTGCAGCGCCTCGAAGAGCTTGGTTTGCAGACCGTTACGCACGACGATATGGAACATCTCGGCGGTCGTCGATTGTTCATTCGAGCTCACGGCGAGCCCCCGACGACCTACGCTCGTGCCGAGCAGTTGGCGATCGAGGTGATCGACGCGACGTGTCCCGTAGTGGCGGCATTGCAACGCAAAGTCAAGCGCGCCTACGATAAAATGCAGGAGATTGGTGGTCAGGTGGTTATACTTGGCAAGCACGGCCACGCCGAGGTGGTAGGTCTGACCGGGCAGGTCGAGGGTCGTGCCATTGTGGTCGAAAATGAGGCCGATTTGGAGGCGGTCGATTTCGCGCGTCCGATCTATTTCCTGTCGCAGACCACGCAGAGCCACGCGCTGTTTGAACACATCTTGGAGGTTATGCGTCAGCGGGCAGCCGATCCTACGCAGGTTGAGGCTGTCGATACGATCTGTGGGCAGGTGGCAGGGCGCGAGGAGCGACTCTCGGAGTTCGCGCGTTCGGTCGATCGAGTGATCTTCGTTTGTGGTCGCAAGAGCTCGAATGGCAAGGTGCTGTTTGAGGTTTGCAAGCGTGCTAATCCACTGAGCTACAATATCGAGGAGGCGTCGGAGTTGCAGGCGGAGTGGCTCGCAGGTGCTTCGACCGTCGGCATTTGTGGTGCGACCTCGACCCCGAAATGGTTGATGCAACGTGTGGCGGACTATATTGAGGATTCAAAATTCAAAATTCAAGATTCAAAATTATAGTTTGACACAACAAGGAGAGAACAAGTAAAAAACAAATAAAGGCAAGGTCGTTAGTCTTGCAGTTTGAATTAAAATAAGAGTATGAGAACTGACCGTTACTTACTGAGAGCCGTAAAATATTTCGTGCTTTTGATCGTTTTGATCGTGGTGCTTTATGCGCTGGCGTACTACTTCGAGGGCTCGCCGATGAGCGTCGAGGAGTATGTGGCAATGCTCATTGCCGATCCGCGTGCAAAGTGGTTGTTGCCGGTGTTTGGAGCATTGGCGTTGGCCTACCCCGCCTTCGGATATATGACCCGTTCGTTGCCGATCTCGCTCGAACAGAATCGTGTGGGTGTCGATGCAGCGATGCGTGCGTGCGATTTCGCTTTGGCGGGAGAGCGCGATGGGGTGCTGTTGTATCGAGCGACGTCGGCGGCACGTCGTGTGCGTCTGCTATGGGAGGACGAATTGGAGGTTTGGTCGGAGGGCGATCGAACGATGATTCGTGGTCATCGTGCGGCGGTGGTGCAGGTCATCTATCGCTCGGAAATCTATATGCGAAAAGAGAATGGCGAAGAACTCTAAACATACGATGCGTCGTGTTGGCGCGGTGATGGGTGCTGTGGCTGTGGCGGTTGTGCTGATGGCCTCGGCGCGTAATGACTTTGCGTTGGGTCGCAATATCGAGGTGTTGATCAATATGATGCGCGAGCTGCACGTGCTCTATGTCGATGAGACCGATCCTGCCGAGCTGATGAAGAATGCGGCTGAGGGTATGACCTCGACGCTCGATCCTTACACGGCATATATGCCCGAGAAGGAGGTTGCGGAGTTCGAGATGATGACCACAGGCAAGTATGGCGGTGTGGGTTCGTTGATCCGCCAGAAGGGTGATTATGTGCGCTTTGCCGAGCCTTACAAGGGGCGTCCGGCCGATCGTGCAGGAATCAAGATTGGCGACCGAATCCTCGAAATCGACGGAGTGTCGGCCAAGGGAATGACGGTCGATCAGGTGAGCAACCGCCTGAAAGGCGACCCCGAAACCGAGGTCCGTTTGAAGGTAGCGCGATTGGTCGATGACAGCGTGATGAATCTGACGCTGCGCCGCGAGCGAATTTCGATATCGGGTGTGCAATACGCGGGTTGGCTGAACGACTCGATCGGTTACATTGCGCACGCCGATTTTAGCGAGGGTTGTGCAGCGGATCTGCGTCGTGAGTTGATGAAGATGCGCGAGACGGGACGCCTGCGGGGTCTGGTGCTCGACTATCGCGGTAATGGTGGCGGCATTGTGCAGGAGGCCGTTGAGATTCTGTCGATGTTCCTGCCCAAGGGTACGAAGGTGCTCGAAATGAAGGGTCGCACCGAGGAGATGAGCCACGTCTATCGAACTGATAAAGAGCCGATTGATGTCCAGCTGCCGATCGTGGTGCTGACCAATAGCGGTTCGGCATCGGCAGCCGAGATCGTAGCGGGAGCGTTGCAGGATATGGACCGTGCTGTGCTGATGGGACGTCGCACGTTCGGTAAGGGTCTGGTGCAATCGACCCGCTCGGTGGGCTATGGCGACTACTTGAAGGTTACGACGGCCAAATATTATATGCCCAGCGGGCGCTGTATTCAGGCAATCGACTACGCACATCGCAACGACGATGGCTCGGTCGATTATGTACCCGATTCGTTGATCCGCGAGTTCGCCACTCGCGGCGGTCGTAAGGTCTATGATGGAGGTGGCGTGATGCCCGATGTGGTGCGCGAGGCGGAGTATGCGACCCGTTTTGTGCTGACGCTCTATGCCGAAGGTCATATCGAGGACTATGCCGACGACTATGCAAAGGCGCACGATGCGCAACTGCAAACGATGGATCCCGCGACATTCTCGATCTCGGACGCCGACTTCGAACAGTTTGTCGAGATGATGCGCGACCGCAAGACCTCGTACCGTTCGCAGAGCAGTCAGTATGCCGATGTGGTACGTCGTGCGGCGGAGCAGGAGCGCCACGACTCGACGGTGCTGGCCGATATTCGCCGTTTGGAGCGCGCGCTCGAAGGCGATATGGAGAGCAATCTGCGTCGCCATCGCGCGGAGTTGATGGACGCAATCAATACTCAGATAATTCTTCGCTACTGCTACTCGGAGGGTGTGTCGATCTACAATCTGCAAGATGATCGGGACGCGGCGGCGGCAGTCGAGCTGTTGGGTAATATGGCTGAGTACCAGCGTATTTTGCGCGAGCAGGATACCGCACGCCAGCACAAACGCGACGAATAAGCAATAGAAAACATTACTACGTACAAAAACGATCATAAACGATGAAACGCCTAACTCGCCTGCTAACCTTCCGCAACCGTATGGTTGTGATTGTATTGGGTCTTGTGCTGGCCTGCGCGTCGCTCTTCTTCACCTCGCGAATGGCGCAGTCGCTCCGCGAGAAGGAGCAGCACGATGTGCAGATATGGGCAATGGCGATGGAGCGCTCGGGTAGTTCGAGTATGTTTGTCGATGGCGATCCACTGATGGCTGAGATCATCTCGGGCCGTAACAATATCCCGCTGATTATCACCGACAACAACCTACGTGTGCTCGAATCGCACCTGATCCCCCAATCGGTGATCAACCACCCCGACCTGCTGCGCGAAAAGATCGACCAGCTGACCGAAAAGAATAGCCCGATCGTGATTCGCAACCGCTGGAATCCGCAGGATAACATCTATATCTTCTATGGCGAGTCGCGTCTGTTGCGGACGCTGTACTATTTCCCGCTGGTTCAGTTGGTTGTGGTTGTGATCTTCATCTTGTTTGGCTACATTGCGTTCAGTTCGTCGAAGCAGGACGAGCAGAATCGCGTCTGGATCGGTCTGGCAAAGGAGACGGCACACCAACTCGGTACGCCGACCTCGTCGTTGTTGGGCTGGATCGAGTATCTGCGCACGCAGGAGATCGATCAGACGGCTGTCGATGAGATGAATAAAGACCTTACGCACCTGATGAAGATTGTCGATCGTTTCTCGAAGATCGGCTCCGAAACGGTGCTCGCCTCGGCCAATATCAACGAGGTTGTGGGTGGCTGTGTGATGTATTTCCGCACACGTATTCCGCGCAACGTAACGCTCGACTACAACGGTCTGGCAACAGCTCCCGTGCAGGCGATGATCAACTCGGCGCTGTTCGAGTGGGTGGTCGAGAACCTGCTGAAAAATTCGCTCGATGCGCTGCAAGGTCAGGGCGCGATCAATGTTACGATCTCGTCTAACTCCGAAAGTGTCTTTGTCGATGTGCGCGATACGGGTAAGGGCATCGCCCGCAGCAATTGGAAACGAATCTTCGAACCCGGTTTCACGACCAAGACGCGCGGTTGGGGTCTGGGACTCTCGCTCAGCCGCCGCATTATCGAGGAGTATCACAAGGGTCGTATCGCGGTGATCGACTCCGAGATTGGCAAGGGAACGACGATTCGTATAACCCTCAAACGTATATTCGAATAGAAGCAAGTGAATCAGCACGATACCATATATAATAACGCTCACGCGAGTAGCGACACGCTTGCCACTATCTCGACCCCGATTGAACAACCATCGGTGCTCGGTTTTGAGGCGCTGGGCGAGGCTTTGGTGCGCACCGATAGTGTGATGTACCGCGAGGTGCCGAGCGATTCGGTGGCAACAGCCGAGGCTGTGGCGATCTATGGTACTCTGACCGAGAGTGTGCCTGCGCGCCTGCACGATCGCTCGGCTACGAACAGCCCTTTCACCTCGTCGGTGGCATTTCAGACGAGTGTCATAGCGTTGCTGGTGGTCTATGTGCTGCTCATCTATCGCTTTCGTAGCGACATTGTTGCGCTGTTGAGCAATCGCAAGGCTCTGCGCGAGGAGATCGAAAATTCGAGTCAAGGAAGCGTCTATGGTCGATTTTTCTCGACCACGGTGGGCGTAGGATTGTTGCTTAGTGCGATTATGGTGGTCAAGGGTGCCGATCTGGTTCCCGCAATGGCGAGCGGCGTGATCGCACCAAGCTGGATCTACACCGTCGCGGTACCCGCAGTGCTGATTGTAACGATGGTGGTTTTGGCGGTGCAAATAGCTCTGTTATGGGTGATTGGAGGCGTGGCAATGTGCTCGGACGTAACCTCGATGTTGCTGCGTTTGCGCAAAATTTCCTTCTCAATTTTTGCAATTTTGTGCGCTCCGAGCGTTTTGCTCTATGCTTTGAGCGAAATTGGACAGTCAAAAGTGTTTTTGTATCTTATTGTAGCTGAGGTAATTACGTTTTTAGTGGCCTTTTTGTACGAAACTTTTGTCTTGTTTGTCTCGAAAAAAATTTCCGTTTTGCATTGGATTTTGTACCTTTGCACCGTGGAATTATTCCCTGTCAGTCTGATAGTTCTGACTGTAATGAGAGAGTTTTAATAAGAGATGAGTATTAAGAAAATTTTGGTATCACAGCCACAACCGGCTATTATCGAAAAATCACCTTTCTTCGAAATCGTACGCAAGCATAAGGTCGAAATCAATTACAACCCCTTCAACCGTGTTCAAGGCGTGAGCCTCAAAGAGTTCAGGGGTCAGCGCGTCGAGATTCTGACGCATACAGCAGTAATCTTCACCAGTCGTACAACGGTCGATAGCTTCTTCCATATCTGCGAGGAGGCTCGAATCACTGTGCCCGAAACGATGAAGTATATCTGCCAGACCGAGGCCGTAGCACTCTATTTGCAGAAATATATCGTCTATCGTAAGCGTAAGATTTTCTTTGCCAATGGCTCATTTACCAACTTCTTGGAGCTGATCATTAAGCACAAGGACGAGAAGTATATGCTCGCTCTGAGTGAGCCTCACAAGCCCGAACTGCCCGAGGCTTTGGAGCGCCTGAAACTCAATGTCGATAAGGTGATTCTGGCTAAGACCGTCCAGACCGATGTGTCGAATCTGCCCCTTGCAGAGTATGATCTGGTGGCTCTCTACTCGCCCTCGGACGTTGCTGCGTTCAAGTGTGCATACGAGGGTAAGGCGTTGCCTCGTGTGGCAACCTTTGGCGATGCGACGGCTCGTGCCGCTGTGGCAGCAGGCATCACGATCAATGTGATGGCACCCACACCCGCCGCTCCGTCGATGACTAAGGCTATCGACATCTATTTGGGTAAATTGGCTGCCGGTGAGGAGGTTGCACCTGTTGAGCTGGGCGAAAGCAAGGATAACGAGGAGTTTATTCGCACCCAGCAGGCTAAGTTGGCCAAGAAGACTCGCGTCCGCAAGAGCGCGACGGCGGCTACTGCACCTGCTAAAAAGGCTCCCGCGACCAAGAAAACCACCGCGACCAAAGCGACCGCAAAAAGTGCAACCAAGAGCACCGCAACCAAAAAGACAACAACCACGAAGAGCGTAACGAAGAAGGCTACGGTAGCCAAAGCGTAGTTGCGTTCTGAGTTAAAGATATTTCACACGTAAGTCGGTGGTGGCACTTCCACCTCCGACTTTTTTCGAAAAGAGCCGATGTCCGAACAGACCCTAACACGCGCCGAGCGATTGCGATCGCTCAAAGTGATCCGCCGCCTCTTCGAGGAGGGACGGAGCGGGTTTGTCTATCCGTTCCGCTACTTGTGGTTGGCAGACGAGGACGAGGGCACGACCGAGATTGTGGGGGCGAGCACGACCGAGATTGTGGATGCGAGCGCGACCGAGATCGTTGAGGCGAGCGCGACCGAGGTAGTGTCGGGCGGTGTCGAGGTGCTGTTCTCGGTGCCCAAGCGCTTTTTGAAACGTGCCAACAAACGCAATTTGGTGCGTCGTCGCGCTAAGGAGGCCTACCGTTTGGGCAAGGGCGAGATAGTCGCTGCGGCGGGCAAGCGCAAAGTGCGTATCGCGCTGGTTTATAGCACAAAAAAGATTCACGAATACCGAACAATCAACAATGCCATCGAGCGAATTTTGGGCGAAATTAGTCGCAATCTGTAAGCGCGTGTGCGTGGCACCTCTGTTGCTGTTGGTGAGGTTCTATCAGAAGTTCATCTCGCCACTTACGCCACCCTCGTGTCGCTACACACCCACCTGCTCGCAGTATGCCGTCGAGGCACTCCGCAAGTATGGCCCAATCAAAGGTAGTTGGCTGACAATCAAACGTTTATCGCGTTGTCATCCGTGGGGTGGCAGTGGATATGATCCTGTACCGTAGTCTATGCTGACGTTACGTCGCCGGCAACGCCTTCGCAGTTTTTCGCCCAGCAGTCTTGGGCGCGGAGGGTCTGCTCGATGATGTCGCGCACGCAGCCGTAACCTCCCTTAAACTCAGATATATAGCGTGCAGCCTCGATGATCTCGGAACAAGCATCGGCAGGAGCAACGGGGATCCCCACAGCGCGCATACACTCCAAATCGGGAATGTCGTCGCCCATATAGATCACCTCCGATGGATCCAAACCCTCGTCGGCCATAAATCGCTTTAACTCAGCGATTTTGTCGGTGCAGCCGTCGATAAATCGTGTTACTTTGTAGTAGGCAAAGCGGCGGCGCAGCAGCTCGCCACGACCACCCGTGATGATACACACTTTGTAGCCCATTCGGTTGGCATAGACCAGCGCGTAGCCATCTTTGGCGTTGTACTTGCGAATGAAATCACCGTTGGGCAGGGGCATAATGCCGCCGTCGGTGAATACGCCATCGACATCGAATACGAATGCCTTGACACGAGCAATGTCCTCTTTGAAATTTCCCATATATTCAAGTTGTTAATTTATTTCGGTAAAAAGTTGATTCATAGGCGAATGCAGAGCCTCTGTGGTGATAGCGTCGAGCAGTTGTGCAACGCTACGCACCTCGTCACTTTCGAGGATCTCGACACCCTGTTCGCCGTGCTGTTCGACGGTGGTGATGACGTCGTAGAGCGTGATGCTGTGAACATCTTTGGCGGGGGCGTAGTAGGCCACCTTGTCGTTTTCGTCGCCTTTGATTTGGAGGATCAACCCTGCTTGTTCGAGTTCGAAAATGACGTCGCGCACGATTCGTACGGGCAGTTTCAGGCGGTGGCTGATCTGCTCGGACGACACCGCTCCTTGCTCCGAGATGAACGAGCGCGTGATGACTAACATCGTGGCTAACATCACTTTACGTCGGTTGTCGTGGCTGATGCGCAGCGATTCGCGCTCTTGTTCGAACTTCGAGATATTCTGGTAAGCGAAGGCCAGCTCGCCACCGAAAAGTACGATCTGCCAGCTGGTTTGCAACCAGATGAGGAACAACGGCAGCGCGGCAAAACTGCCGTAAATTGCATTGTATGAGCTCATTGCCGATTGCAGATAGACGTAACCCCATTGAAACAGCAGGAATGCCGTACCGCTGACGAGCGAGGCTGTCAGTGCGCTGGTGAATTGGACTTTGGTGTTGGGGAGTACCATATAAACGAAGGTGAACATCGCCCAAATCAGCACGAGCGACACGCCATTCGACCAGATGTGGTAGAAGATCGAGTCGCTGATTCCGAGCCACTGATGCAGATAGTGAGCCACAGCATTTGACGAGAGCCACAGCACGGGAACTATCACAACCACAGCGATATAGTCGCTAAATTGGCGAGCGAAACCGCGCGAGCGTTTGACCTCCCAGATGTTGTTGAACGCCGCCTCGACCGACGAGAAGACCTGCATTACGGCCCAAAACAGAGCCAGCACGCTGAACGTTGCGAGCAGACCTCCGCGCGTGCGGGCGAGGGCGTTGTTTGCAAAACCTACGATGTAGTTGATAAATTCGGGGAATTGCGGCAGCGCATTGTGGAGCTCGCGGGTCAGGTTTTCGGCCATTCCAAAGCCCTTCATCACCGCAAAGATGATCGCTGCCAACGGCACGATCGCCATCAACGTATAGAACGTGAGCGAGGCCGAACGGGTCAGCGTATCGTGCTCGATCACTCCGCGTGCGGTGTAGTAGAGCAGTTTGTATTGACGCAGTGCCCAACGCAGCAGGCGGCTACTGACCTCCTCCTCGCGCAGCCGAAAAATGCCGTCCGTCAGGAAATGTAACAATCTCTTTATCATCGTGTTGTGAGTTCTTTCAGTTCCAAAGCCCATACTGCTCCGCCGCACTCGGTGAAGGCCCACAGCGCGTCGCCACCCTCGCTGACACCCAATCGTCGGCAGATCTCCGACGACGAGAGCGCGAGGTCGCGTTTGAGGGCCGTGAGACGACGTATCGAACGACGTGCCAAATCGCGTTTCAGCTGCTTCGGGGCGAATGGCTGTGCCGTAACTATCTCATACACACGTGCTAACGCCACGCCTTCGGGTCGCTCTTCCGAAAGATAAAAACCGTCCGCAGTGCAAGCCTTTGCCGTGGGTACGAACTCCGCAAAGTAGGTCGCGGTGAGGCGAGCCTTGCGCAACGCCACGTCGGGCGAGAGCAGGTAGCGTGCCGCGAGCGGATTGGTGGCCATCGTCGGAGCCACAAGCGCACTGCTCGCGCAGCTATATTCGCCGACACCTATTGCGGTGGCAGTTAGTGTGTTATGAGCGAAGGTGCGATCCCATTCGGCTATGACCTCCTTGCATTCGCCCGCCAGCGAAACCACCTCGACACGGCACTGCGAGCCGAACATTCGCTCGGCCTCAGCAACATCGAACAGAGGCGAATTTTTGATCACTACGCGCGGTGCAAGTCGTTGAAGACGAGGCATTAACGCCACCACATCGGGCGAACAACACTCCAACAGTACCTGTCGTCGTCCGTCGGCCGAACGACGGTCGGGATCGGCATAAATCTGGTCGAACGTACCCTCGTCGGCTGTCGCCACAACCTCCTCGGCCGAGCCGCAAACGACCTCGATGTTGGTGGCTCCCAAGCGTCGGAAATTCTCGCGTGCGATGGCAGCTAACACCTCATCGCGCTCGACGGTCGTAACCCTCTCAAATCGTTTCGAAAGGTACAACGCATCGACGCCCAAACCACACGTAAGATCCAAACAATGAGCACCTTTACCGCGTTTGTGTGCGGCAGTTTCCTCGCTCGACGACTGCTCGAAAGCGCGTTGCGGAACCACGCACCGAGCGGCATAGTACGACGGTAGTTTGCGTCGGGCACGTTGCAGATACTTCACAACCGACGCCACCACCGATGCCGACGGCACCGACCGATCGAGCGCCACCCGCAGTGGATCGCGCTCCAAATTGGCCTCGATAGCCGCCTGCACATCGTCGCGCAGCAATATATTCAGTTCGTCGAAGGTCATACGTAGGGCAAAGATAACGATTTTTTTCGCGTTTTGCGTCGTGCGAGTTCGGTAATCACGATCGCAGCGGCATAAATTATCACGACCGTCCAGCTGTTGATGTCGGTTGTGAATTGTGTCCAATCCATCTCGGCAGCCACCGCAACACAACGGTTCTCGGCCTCGGCGATAGCTCCTGCCGCGCGTGCCACAAAGCCCCAAGAGGTAGGGACAAATATAGTCATAACCGACAGAACAACAAGCCCATAGCCCAGCAGCACAACCAGCGGATTGAGGACCACACCCACCATTGCCACGCGCCCAAACCAATACGCCACGAGCGGTGCTGTCGCCAGCGTGCAGACGGCTCCGATCACAACGGTCGAGGTCAGCAGGTTGAGAAGTCCATTTCGTGTTCGCAGTTGCGCGCAAAATGGTACAGCCCAATAGATTATGGCCGCCACAGCCACCACCGAAAGTTGAAAACTCACGTCGCCCAAAAGCGACGGACGCACGATCAACATCACCATCGCCACCGTAGCCAGCACATTTCCCGAGCGATAGCTTGCGCCACTCGCCAATGCAAACTGCAACGCGCTGAACATCAGCGCCGCACGTACAACACTCACCGCCATTCCCGTCATTGCTGCGTATCCCCAAACTACTGCCACGACCGCCAAATTCAGCAGTTGCGATCCGCGCGCGAGCAGTGTCAGCCATCGCAACAAAATGTTGGCCACGACAAAGACTATCGCCACGTGCAGACCCGACACAGCCAGAAGGTGCGACGAACCGCTAAGTGTGTATTGCTCACGCAGTTGCGCACTCATTGTTGTTCGTTTTCCGGTCGCAATGGCGGTGCAGAGTGCCAACTGATCGCCTTCGAGCCTACTCGCCCTCAGCCGTTCTGCCGCCCAATGTTGCAGTCGGCTCGACGCTCTACGTAGCGACCCCGTTTTGCCCACACGAACGAGGGGAGTCGAGCGATAGATTGCCACCCGTCCCACGTATCCGCGCGAGTGCATCAATCGCACGTAACTATTGGTACTATCGGCCAGCGGACGGAGCTGTGTGTAGATCGCAATACGCTCACCTACTGTGAGTTGTGTTGCGCTGTCGGTGCTGATTATCACACGTCGGTCGCACTCGTGCCACGTGCTGTCCGTATTGCTGCGGTACCAGCTCACGCTGGCCGAGGAGCGTTTCCAGGTGCCACGATCGGCGGGCTCCTCGTCGATGGTTAGCAGTAGTGTCAGTGGCTCGTCGAGGGACGGAGTGTCGTGCCTAAATTCGCTCAGTGAGGCTGCCACTCCCGTCATCACGAATGCCAGCAAGAGCGCGATTTCGCCTATGCGGTCGCGTCGAAACGAACACAGATAAAACGTTGCTGCACAAACTATTACAACCCACAATGGCACGCTGACCCACGCACCGATGACCATTCCCGCAACAAGTGCCACGAGCAGAATCAACATTGGTGATCGTGTAGCGAATCGGCTCATTTTGGGAATGTGTTGTGGGTTAAATGTTGAGATGATCCTCGACGGTGCGACGCAGGTGGTCGAAGTCGAGGTGGGTATAGATTTCGGTTGTGGTGATGTCGCTGTGGCCGAGCAGCACCTGAACTTGTCGAATGTCGGCACCGCCTACGAGCAGATGGGTGGCGAAACTGTGGCGGAACGAGTGCGGGCTGACCGTCTTGTCGATACCTGCTGCCGCAACCGCCTGACGCACAAGTGTAAAGATCATCACGCGAGTGAGTTTCGATCCACGTCGATTCAGAAAAACGACGCTGGCACTCTTGCGATCCGCGACCTCGGTCTGCTTGCGGTAGGTCAGGTATGCCTCCAAGCGCTGTCGAGCCATAACTCCCAGAGGTACAAAGCGTTGCTTGTTGCCTTTGCCCACCACGCGCACCAGATTCTCGTCGAAGTCAATATCCTCGAAACGCAGTTCGACCAACTCCGTTACGCGCAGTCCGCAGCTATACATCATCTCGATAATGGCTCGGTTGCGCACACCGAGTTTGGTCGTCGGGTCGATTGCCTCGATAATCGAATCGACCTCCGCAACCGTCAGAACATCAGGCAGATGCTGTCCCACTTTGGGCGATTCGATATCGTCGATTGGCGAAGTCTCGATACGGTCGGTGAGCATCATAAACCCGAACAGACTGCGCAGACTGCTCAAAATACGCGCTTGCGAACGTGGTTCAAGTCCGCGATCGAACAGGTGCGCCATAAACTCGTTGATGGTTTGCGTGGTAACGCGCGT
Organism: Rikenellaceae bacterium; assembly: GCA_017442365.1. Classification (GTDB taxonomy): domain Bacteria; phylum Bacteroidota; class Bacteroidia; order Bacteroidales; family Rikenellaceae; genus Alistipes. Next base: position 106,481 of record JAFRZW010000002.1, read on the forward strand.
GGGTGCGATGGGGCGGTCGAGTGCGGAGCAATAGGTGGCCAGCCGTTCGACGTCGCGCATATAGGCCTCGACCGTATTTTCGGCCAAACGCTTCTCAACGGCGACATAGATCCGAAAACGATCTAAAATTTCCTTCCAACTTTTGCTGTAATCTGCCATAAAACCATTAACTTTGAAGGTCGGAATGCGCCTTTTGCGCCCCGCAACAACGCGAAGATACTAAATATTTATCAAATATGGACTACGTAGAACTCAATATTCCCTGCACGTCGGCCGAGCAGTCGGAGATTTTGGTTGCCGAGCTGGCCGAATGGCCCTTCGAGAGCTTCGAAAACGAGGGCACATCGCTCAAAGCATACATTCAACGCGAACGTCTGGTCGATTGTATGGGCGAGGTTGATGCCCTGCTGGCCTCGTATGGCATCGAGGGCGCACGCTACATCGAGATCGAAACGCAGAATTGGAACGCGCTGTGGGAGAGCAACTTCACTCCCGTCGATGTCGAGGGTAAGATACTGATTCGCGCTCCGTTCCACCCGGCACAACCCGACTATCGGCTCGAAGTGGTCATTATGCCCAAGATGTCGTTCGGCACGGGTCATCACGCTACGACCTACCTGATGAGCCGCGAGATGATCGGGCGCGATTATACGGGTCGCGTGGGTCTTGATATGGGTAGCGGTACGGGTGTGCTGGCCATTATCGCTGCCAAGTTCGGTGCCGAGCGTGTCGATGCGGTCGATATCGACGATTGGGCCTACGAGAACTGCATCGAGAACATCGCTCAGAATGGTGTTTCGGATCGCGTTGTGCCGATTTTGGGCGACGCCTCGGCCATCGAGGGCAAGCAGTATGACTTCATTTTGGCCAATATCAACCGCAATATTCTCATCGCCGATATGCCTCGTTACGCCGCAGCACTGCGTTCGGGGGGCGAGCTGTATATGAGCGGAATCCTCGAACGCGATGTCGAGGACGTGCGTCTGCGCGCTGCCGAATTTGGTATCGAGATGGACGGCGCACGCTTCCGAAACGGCTGGGCTGTGATGCGTTGCGTGAAACGATAAATCGCTGATACTCAATCCCTCGATGAAGAGCTACAAGACGCGCGGCATTGTGCTCCATACGGTGCGCTACGGCGAGAAATCGGTCGTGGCCTATCTGCTTACGGACACGCTCGGACGGCAGACCTATATGGTCGGGGGCGTCGGTTCGGGCAAGGGTCGCAGCAACAAGATGGCGCTGCTGCAACCGATGTTTCCGCTGTCGATCGAGGGTTTGGAGTCGCCCCGTACCGAGATGCACCGCTTTCGCGAGGCGGTGCTGGCCTTTCCGTTGCAGTCGATGCCCTTCGATGTGCGAAAATCGACTATCGCGATGTTTATGGCCGAGGTCATCTATCGGCTGATCAAGGAGTCCGAGCCCAACTCTCCGCTGTTCGATTTCGTCTGGCATTCGGTCGAGGTGCTCGACACGATCGAGGAGGGTGTGGCCAATTTTCACCTGTGGTTTTTGGTGGGATTGAGCCGATATTTGGGATTTTTTCCGGGCAATGAGTACCACGACGGGGCGTGGTTCGATATCCGTGAGGGTGTCTATGTATCGGCACCTCCATTGCACGGAGTGGCTATGAATCAGGCAAATGCGCGGTTGTTCAATCAGTTTGTCGAGTGCGAAGTTGGCGAGTTGGCAACCATTGGGCTGAACCGCTCGGCACGTGTCGATTTCTTAAATTCGATGCTCATCTACTTCGGCTACCACCTCGACGCAATCCACCGCGTGCGCTCGATCGAGATTCTTCGTGAGGTTTTCTGATCTCAAAACCGAAACCGCAAAGCACATAATCAGAACAGGTCGGCTACTTCGCGCTGCGAGACAGCAAGAGTTACCACGCTGATTTGGCAGTCGGGAGCCACGCGCAGGATCGCTTCTGCGCAAGCGCAAATGGTTGCACCAGTGGTAAATACGTCATCGACCAACAGCACGTGCTTGCCCGCAAACGATGCTCCGCGGCGTGTTGCAAAATGCCCGTGAACATTGTCCCAGCGTTCGTTTTTCGAGTGGCGAGTTTGCGAAGTTGTGTAGCGTGTGCGGCGCAATGCGTGGTGGTTGATGGGGCGTTTGAGCACTCGCGCCACGCCCTCGGCCAAGTACTCCGATTGGTTATATCCGCGCCACATTCGACGTAGCGGGTGCAGCGGCACGGGCACAATCACATCGACCGACTCGAAGGCGTGCGAACGAGCCATCTCACCACCTAACCATTCGCCCATATCGCGCGCCAAACGCCACTTCGAACCATACTTAAATGCGTGAATAATACGACGATAGGGGCTTCCTTCGATATAGAAATAGAGAGCCGATGCCTGCACAAACGGCACGAGTCCCCACAGCCGACGCTCCATTGCATTGTCGATGCGACCAATGTAGCCGGTCATCGGCATTGCCACGCGGCAGCAGTTGCAGATGACCTGCTCGCCCTCGCTCAGCGTAGCGTTGCAAACGGGGCACGTGGGCGGGAAAATGAGTGCAAGAAGATCGCCCGCAGCACGATGTAACTTATTGAGGATCAACATCGCAAGAGATCACTATCGAGTTCCAATCACGATTTTGACGGATCGCTTCGATCTGCTCGCGGAGCAAGTTTCGGGCGTGCGTGAACGAGAGCGAATTTTCGATTTTGAGCAGAAAACCGAGGATATAGACCCCGCCGATTCGATCGACAGGTGGCGATTGCGGTCCGAGCACGCGCTGACCAAACACCTCGCGCAATGCAACGCCCAACTGACGAGCCGCCGCACGCAACAATTGAGGGTCGCGGTGGCGCATCGTAAGACTTATCAAGTGAGCGTATGGAGGATAGTGAAACGCCTCACGCTCACGTAGTTGCATATTGACCATCGACAAATAATCACCCTCGGCAGCCTGTCGAATCACGGGGTGCAGCGGTTGTGAGGTTTGGACTACGACCTCGCCCGCGGTTTGGCGGCGTCCGGCACGTCCCGCAACCTGCGTGATGAGCTGAAACGCACGCTCCGATGAGCGAAAATCGGGATAGTTGAGCAGGTTGTCGGCATTGAGAATCCCGACCAGACTCACGCGCGAGAAGTCGAAACCTTTGGTTATCATCTGCGTTCCGACAAGCAGGTCGGTAGTGCCGCTTTCGAAACGTCTAATGATCTCATTGTAAGCTCGTTGCGATGTTGCACTGTCGCGGTCGAGGCGGTCTATTCGAGCCTTCGGGAAGATTTGCGTCAGCTCCTCTTCGACCTTCTCCGTTCCGAATCCACGCAACGTTACATCGGCCACGCGACACGAAGGACAATGCTCGGGAAGTGGCTGAGAATGACCACAATAATGGCACCGAAGCGTGTTTGGACGGTGATACGTGAGCGACACATTGCAGTGCGGACACTCGACCACGCGACCGCACTCGGTGCATTCGACGTATGGCGAAAATCCGCGTCGATTTTGGAACAGCATCGCCTGCTCACCGCGCTCCAAAACCTCGCCTATGCGATCCAGCAGCGCTTTGTTGAAGTGCGAGTAGCGTTCGCCTCGTTTGGCTGCCCGAAGCGTATCCGAGATGATGATTCGGGGCATTTGTGCTCCACCGTAACGCTCTGTGAGAGAGACATATCCATACTTGCCGCGATAGGCATTCATAAAGCTCTCGATCGAGGGCGTCGCACTGCCCATCACCACCCGTGCGTCGTACATCGATGCCGCCACAACGGCCGTATCGCGGGCATTATATCGCGGTGCGGGATCGTTCTGTTTATAGCTCGCGTCGTGCTCCTCATCAACCACAATGAGGCGTGGGTGTGCCAACGGCAGCAGCAACGCCGAGCGCGTTCCGACGATCAGTCGTCCCGCAGCCGAGTGCAGCAGTCGCAAGTAGATATCTGTTCGGCGTGTGTCGGTCAGTTTCGAGTGGTAGGCCACCACACGATCGCCAAAATAGCAACGCAGGCGTGCGATCAACTGCTCCGTCAAGGCTATCTCGGGTACCAACATCACCACATCGCCACCATCGCATAATGCTTTGTGTATCAGATGGATATATATCTCGGTTTTGCCCGAACCCGTAACTCCGTGCAGCAACACGCAACGCTTCGACGAATGCAACTCCTCAATCGAGCGCAGAGCCTTTGCTTGCGCCTCGGAGAGTGTTGGCAGTTCGTCGCTCAGCTCTTCGCTGCAAAATGCAGCCTCGCGTTCGCGTTCGTGAAACTCGACTAAACCCTTGTCGGCCAACGCTTTGAGTGCCGCAGCATCGGCTCTTAGCGAGCGCGTGCGTACTTCGCCTCCGAAATCCGTATCAGTCAATCGATCAGCCACCTCCAACAACGCCTCATATTGTTTCGGAGCGCGACGTGCAAGGCGCTCAAACCACTCATTCAGAGCCTCTTGTGAGCGTAACTCCTCACGCAAAGATACCGTGCGTTCGTGCGCCACGCGAAATTCGTCCTGTTCGAACTCCTCGTCGGACATTCCGCTGGGTTTCATCTTCGAGGGCAGCGCCGCGCGCATTACCTCGCCCACCGTGCACATATAGTAGTCGGCAATCCACTCCCACAGACGACGTTGCTCGGCCGATAGTAGCGGTTCGGGATAGAGTATTCGTTGGATCTGTTTGGTGCGGAACGGCGGGCGCTCCGAGGTGATTGCCCAGACAATTCCGGTATAGATTTTTCGCGCGCCCAGCTGTACCACAACAGCCTGACCTTCACGCAGATGATTAGCCAGCTCACCCTCGGCCGAGAAGGTGAACGACGGCTGCGCCAACGGCAAGACTATATGTGCGTAGAGGGTCATTATTTTAATTCACAATTCACGATTCACAATTCACAATTCACAATTCACAATTCACAATTTTCCTTAGCTACCAATGTTTTGGTTGTAAGATCACAATACGATTCTCAAAAGCCAACGTTGAGTTGCGAAAAAAGCGGCTTGGGTAGGCCCCAAACCGCTCTCTTTTCGATATCTTTCAGTGTGAGGGTGCGGGGATTAACGCTTGATCTCCTCGAAGCCGCGACCATAGACGCCCGTAACGCTCGCATTCGAGATAAATGCGTCAGGATCAACACGTTTAACCGTGCGCAGAATGGTGCTTGTTTCGCTCTTGCGGCAGAGGACCATCACCACCTTAGTCGGCTCTTTGGTGAACCAGCCTGTGCCGTCCATCACCGTACAACCGCGGTGCAGTTCATTCACGATGGCATCGGCAATGGCGTCGTGGTGCTTCGACATAATCATCAACTGCGACGACTTCTTGTCGCCGGCCAGCACCGCGTCGGCCGTGTAACCGCAAGCTGCAACTACCACATAACCAAAGATTACCATCTGAATATCGTGAGTTACGAGCAGCGACGAGCCGATGATGATGAAGTCGGTCATAAACAGGATTCTACCGTAGCTGATCGAGCGATATTTGTTGACGATCAGCGCGACGATATCCGTACCGCCCGATGTACCACCCTGCAACAAGCAGAGCGACACGCCGATACCCGACAAAATACCACCCAAGATCGACGACAACAGACGCTCCTCGCCCAACTGCATAATGTCGGCAGGCAGGTTTGCTTGCAGAATGTTCATCGCTACGGACAGCATAATGATCGAGAAGATGGTCTTGGTGCTGAACTTCCAACCGACTATGAATGAGGCAACTACGATCAGTACGGCATTGATCAGGAATACCATTGTACCCAACTCGACCGTACCGCCCGATGCGTAATAGATCATCATTGCCAAACCGCTCGCGCCACCACCCGTACATCGTGCGGGGAGGATAATGCTCGACCACGCGAAGGCGTAGATCCACATTCCGAGCGTCATAATGCCGTACTCTTTGAGTGCGCGCAGAAGTTTCTGTGAGGTCGTTTCGGCCATAATTGAATGGGTTTTTATGGTGTTAAATCTGTTCTAAAATACAAAACTATTAAAAATTCTGCTTCGATGTATCGTGCGAGGGTGCTTTTTTTACAAATTTTCTTCCAAAATTTGTGTCGATTGCGGTTTATAGAGGTCGCCTTGGCGAGCGTCGAGTGCCTCCAAGCGTGCGTCGAGCATTGCCAGCAGCTGTTCGTTACGCACCAGCCCCCACCCCTCGGTGTGGTGGTATCGTGGGGGTGCCTCGCCCGCAAATCGCTCCACAACCAAGTCGGGACGCAGACGTCGCAAAATCTTGACAAACAGGTCGATATACTCCTCGATCGACCACGTGCGGAAACGTTCGGGCGCACGATCATACTCGTCGGCCATTGCCGTTCCGCGGAAGAGTTGCAACTGATGGAATTTGACGGTAGTAAGTGGCAACGAATTGATCGTATCACATTGGTCTATAAGCATTTGGTCGCTCTCTTCGGGCAGTCCGAGGATAAAGTGCGCACCGCAATGCAGACCTCGCTCGGCGGTCATCTCCACCGCACGTCGGGCACACGCAAAGTCGTGGCCACGGTTGATTCGGGCGAGCGTTGCGTCGTAGCACGACTCGATTCCGTACTCGACCGCAACATATTTCTCGCGCGCCAATTCCGCAAGTAGATCGAGCTTCTGCTGATCGACACAATCGGGGCGCGTACCGACGATTATGCCCTTCACCTGCGGGTGCGAGAGAGCCTCCGTGTAGAGCTCGCGCAGGCGTTCGACGGGCGCGTAAGTATTTGAGTATGATTGAAAATAGGCCAAATAACCTTCGGCTGTGCGGTAGCGTCGTGTGTGAAATTCGATACCCTCGTCGATCTGCTGCGTTATGCTCTTTGCGGGGTCGCAATAGGACGGCGTGAAGGCCTCGTTAATACAGAACGTGCAGCCACCCGTCGAGATCCGCCCATCACGATTCGGGCAGCCCAATGCCGCATTGATCGAGAGCTTCTGCACCCGACCGCCCATCAGCCTGCGAAAGTAGGCCGCATAGCTATTGAAACGACGAGAGTTGTTCAATTCACAATGTGTTATATCTTCGTTGTCTGCAACGCTTCGATGAACTCGGGGAAGGCACTCCACAGGTGCTCGGTCTGCAACCATAGTTCGCGCGCCAAAGCTGCTACCGAGGGTCGTTCGCCCGCGATGTCGGCGAGGTAGCCCTCGTCGATAGGGTGCTCGTCGGCGGTGAACTCGTCGAAGTAAGCCCCGAAACGCCTGCGGAAGTTGCGCACCTCGCCCGCTGGCAACGTGCCCGTGCGACGGTATTCGCTCCACAGGGTGAGGATCTCCTTATCGGGATATTTGTCGCTGATGTCGTTGGCGATGTCGTCGTACGAATCGAACTCCTCCATTGCTAAGTAGGTGTATGCCAAGCGGATCGTTGCTTCGAGATGGTCCTCGGGATCGAGTTCGAGCAACATTTCGAGCATCGCCGCCGACATCTCCCAATCGCTGATCAGGAAGTGGTCGATGGCCGAGCAGTAGATCACCTCCAAGGCCGCTTGCGAGTTGTCGTCCTCCCACTCGAAGATCACCTCGTCCGAGTCGGGAATCAGCTCTTCGAGGCGTTGCACAGCGTGGTAGCGAGTGTTGCAGGCAGCCTCGATGTCGCCCTGCTGCTCCTCGCGGCGCGAGCGTGCGAGAATCTCGACAAAATCCCAATTTCGATCCGCAGGATCGGCTACCAGACGAAAGGTCTGGTCGGCAGTCGGTCTAAGCTGTGGGCGTATCATTGCGTCGTTTCCAGATAATGAATGCGATTAAAACTACGAGGGTAATCACGCCTCCAAGCACGTAGCTCAGCGTATGGTCGAGGTGGAACATCTCCTTTCCAAGGAAGAGATAAGTGCCACACACAAAGGTCATTATGACGGCAGGCAACATCGAAACCCAATAGTTCTTCTTGCGCTGAACCAGATAGACCGTAACGGCCCAAAGCGTAAAGACGGCCAGTGTCTGGTTGAACCACGCGAAGTAGCGCCACACCACGTCGAAATCGACCAGCGTGATGATGAATCCGACGATGAACAACGGAATCGAGATGTAGAGTCGTTTCAGCAGGCTCTTCTGCTCGATGTGGAGGAAGTCGGCCACGATCAGTCGTGCGCTACGGAATGCCGTGTCGCCACTCGTAATCGGCGCAGCAATCACGCCCAGCACCGCCAGAATGCCACCCACGCGACCGAGCGTCGTATCGGCAATCAGTTTGACCGCCCACGAAGCGTTATTGCCGTGCTCGGCCAACGCCACACCCAAAGCCTCGACACCACCGAAGAATGCCATCGCAATCGCTGCCCAGATCAGCGCAATCAGGCTCTCCGAGATCATCGCACCGAAGAATACGGGGCGGCACTGCTTCTGGTCGGTCAGGCAGCGCGCCATCATCGGCGACTGCGTAGCGTGGAAACCAGAAATCGCACCGCACGCAATCGTAATGAAGAGCGTCGGCACGATGGGGAAGTCTGCCGCGTCGGCTTTGAAGTTGTGCAGCGAGGTCAGCTCGGGAATCGTGTAGTCGCCCACGAGCAACACGCCCAGCAGTCCGACCGCCATAAAGATCAATGCCGCACCGAACAACGGATAGACGCGTCCGATGATCTTATCGACGGGCAATAACGTAGCCAAGATATAGTAAATCAATATGATAGCGATCCACCATTTGAGCGAGATAGCGGGTGTCATACCTGCCAGCAGACCCGCAGGACCGAGCAGAAATACCGCACCGACCAGCACCATCAGGCAGACGGTGAACACGCGCATCACCTGCTTGACGCCCGAGCCGAGGTACTTACCGATGATTTCGGGCAGGCTCTGACCGTCGTTTTCGAGCGAGATCCAACCGCCCAAAAAGTCGTGCATCGCACCAAACAGAATACCGCCCGCCGTGATCCAGATGAATGCTACGGGACCGTACAGCGCACCGAGCACCGCACCGAAAATGGGGCCCAAGCCAGCGATGTTAAGCAGCTGAATGAGGAACGTTTTCCACTTCGGCAGGGGCATATAATCGACACCGTCGAAGAGTGTTTGCGAGGGTACGGGTTTGCCGGCCTCAGCGCCGACCAGACGTTCGAGATAGCGTCCATAGACGAAGTAGGCAGCCACCAACAGAACGAAACAGACGATAAAAGTAATCATAATCGGGGTTAGTTAATTTTATGCGAAGATACAAAGAAAATCGGAGTAGCGGTCGAGGTGTCGCACAAAATTTTGCGATAAAATGATATAATTTTGTTTGAAAGTTGGAATATTCGAAAAATTTTTCGGATATTTGCAGCGCAAAAGGATCAAGACCTTTGAAGTGATGCCGCAATAGCTCAGTTGGTAGAGCGTTTCACTCGTAATGAAGAGGTCACGAGTTCAAGTCTCGTTTGCGGCTCATCTGCTCCCCGAAACCGCCACGTTTCGGGGAGTTTTTTGTCGGTATGCCCCTCTCCACAAACGATGATTCGGCGTAGCCGGTAAAACTAAAAGTAGCCACCCAAACAGGCGGCTACTTATCTCTATTATATATAAAGTATCTCTACTCGATTCGGGGCGGGAGAGCGAAGTAGAGCGCGCTATCCGCGGCCGTTGCCGGTGGCTCCGGAGTGTAGAACCCATCGACGAGCAGGCGGAATCCGAAGTTGAGTGCCGTCAGCGAATCCAACGCCTCTTCGCGCGGCAGGTAGTACTTAACCGTCAGTGAATCAATCGTAAAGTGCGGGCGCTTGGGCTTTGCATTCAGGTTGCAGAGTTCCAACACAAGCTCCACAACCGATGAATCTGCAATGAACGAATGGCTATACTTGTCGCGTGTTTGTCGGCGGTAGCGCGAGGTGTAGTATTTCGAGCGATGCTTGGCAGAGTCGAGGAAATAGCCAACAGATCGATGGCTCGGATTTTTGTCGGTCGAGTCGATCTGGTAATAATACTCTACACGATACTCGCCTGCACGAGGTATCGGTATGTGGCGTTTCATACGCGCTGTGTCGGAGAGCGAGCGCATACGAATCGTTGTGTCGAAGTAGATGCGTTGCACTGTAAGGCGGCGGGCGATAGCATTGATCGTGTCGAGATCGGCCACCTGAGCGTTCAGCAGATCCGATTCGAGTTCGAGGCGCTGGATAGCCATTTCGACTGCGTCGGAGAGGCGGGCACTCTTTCGTTTCGAGAAGCTGTTGATCGTAAGATGCAGGTCTTCAACCGTATAGCCATACTTCTCGAAGATGGGCTCATAGAGCATCATACTATCCAGGTCGATACCCTGACGATCGACGTAGGCGTTCGTGAGATAGACATCGTAGAAGATGTCGGCCAGTTCGTCGTCGGGGATCACGCGCGGTTTGTTGCACGAGGCGAGCGCGATGCTTGCCAGCGCGAGAACAAGGGTGCGTATCGGTAATTTCATCATTTTCTATTCAAATATTTACTTTTCGGTCGGGCGTATCATCGTGCGCACGGTGAGCTGTGTGATAGCCATCGTTACGATCGCCATTGCCGCTATAATCAACAATATATCAGTCAGTTTCATCTCGACGGGATAGCATCTGACAACGAACGTCGTGCCGGGCATTTCGATCAATCCGAAGTGTTGTTGAGCCCAACAGATGCCCACGCCCAGCACCAATCCTATTGCTGCGCCGAGGAGTCCGATCAGCGCGCCCTGACCCGTAAAGATTGAGCGCACAAATTCGGTACGAGCACCGATGGCCCGCAGAGTGGTGATGTTGTCGCGTTTGTCGATGATGAGCATTGCGAGCGAGCCGACGATCGAGAACGAGGCAATGATCAGGACCAGCAGCGAGATGAAGAAAATGCCCCACTTTTCGTACTTCATAATGCGATACAGAGCGGCCTGTTGTTCGAGTCGTGTTACGACCTTAAAGTCGTCGCCCACAGCCCCTTGCACTGCGTCGCGAGTACGCTCCAATGAGGCTTCGTCGCGCACATCAACCAGCAGTTGCGAGGCACGTCCGTCGTAGTCGAACAGCGATTGTGCCAGCTCGATCGTGGTCAGAATATAGCCATCATCGACGTCGCCACTGATCATAAAAACACCCGACGGCCACGTGCGACGATGGGTATAGGCATCGATCGGCAGCAGGGTCGAGATCTCGCCTCGACGGGGCGAGTAGAGGTTGAGCGGGGTGTCGAGGAAGGTTCGCACGCCCAGACGGTAAGCGACGCTCGATCCGACGCAAGCCTGTTCGATTTCGCCCAGACGCAGCTCAAATTCGCCCGTTTGAACGTAGTCGGTCATCGGCAGTACATCGGTGTAATTGTCATCTACGCCACGAACGGTTATCACCACCTGGCGACCTCCATATTCGGCTAATGCGCTCTGTTCAAGGGCGAACGACACTCCGCGCACGCCTTCGATCGAACGTATCGAGTCGGTCGGCAGGGCGTCGGTCATAAACGTTTTACCCTCACGCGGTCGCACCTCCAAATCGGCATCGAAAGCCGACTGCATACCATCGACCAGACCCGCAAAACCGTTGAAAACCGACATCAGGATAATCATCGCCGCCACGGGCACACCCACGGCCACGACGCTCACTGCGGAGATCACATTGATCACCGAGTGCGACTTGGCCGAGAACAGGTAGCGGCGGGCAAAGAGTTGCGAGAGTCGATTCATCGTGCGGAACGTATCAGATTGTTTTTAAGGCTGTTACTCCTCTTTGAGCAGCGTGTCGATGTTGGCGATGTACTCCAACGAATCGTCCAAGAAGAACTGCAATTCGGGCACGCTCTTCACCTGATTGCGAATACGCTGACCCAGCGCGCGACGAATCAGCCAGTTGTTCTCTTCGAGCGTGCGCATCACCTCAGCGCTACGTTCGAAGGGGAAGATACTGAAATAGATTTTGGCATAATTCAGGTCGGGCGACACGCGCACGGTCGTAACCGACGCCATCACGCCACGCACCAACGATGCGCCCTCTTTGAGCAGAATCTCGGCAACGTCCTTCTGAATCTGACGCGCCATTTTAGCTTGTCTTGTACTTTCCATTTATCTCTGTTTTTCTTTGTTAATCAACTACTTGCCACCTGCGACTTGCAATGCTGCGCGCTTTGGCGAATTGGCTGCGGCGGCCTCTTTTGCTGCTTTTCGTTCGGCTTCGATACGACGTTTTTCGGCACGACGCGCACGATTTTCGCGCATACGTTCGAAGGCATCGAATTCACTTGCCTTGCCCAAACGGTGTCCATAGCCGACCGTAATATATATGTTGTCCAATGGTGAGCGTCGTGGCGTCGTAGCGAACGGATTTTCGGGGCCATCGGTTGCGTTGCCCGAGTAGCGGTTGGTATTTCGAACGATGTCGCCATAGCCGAAATAGTAGCGCGCGCCAACCGAAAATTCGTTTCTGCCTGCCAAGTAGGCCACACCGCCACCACCTGCCAAGCCGTAGTTCCAGCGGTTGTCGCGCACCACTTTGAAGTGATAGGTGCCCGAGGCATTTTGCAGCTCATTGACGTAGGTCGATGAGATGTTGTAGGAGAACGTAGCTGCCAAGTCGATATAGACTCTCAGGCGGAAATTTGCCAAATAAAAGTGTGGTTGCCAGACGATTGGCACCATCACCGAATTGATGTGGCGCGTGTATCGCAGAGCTTTTGTAGCCTCGTCCTCCGACGAGAAGTAGGGGTAGTAGGAGTAGCCACGTTTCATAAATTCGATGTCGGCACCCACCGCACCCACATAGCGTTGGGCCGTATAATGACGCCACGTAACGCCACCCGTATAGCCGCCCCACATCATTCGCATCTCTTGTTTGGGGTAGAAGCGGGCATTCGACGCGCCCCAGCCTCCCTTGACGCCAATGACGTGCTGGGCGTGAGCACTCGTTGCCACTCCGACTGTCGCCACAAGGGCGATAAATATGTTTAAGATCCTATATCTCATCTGTTTAGAAATTAAAGTTCGATCCGAAACCGCCAAACGGATTACCGCCCGAATGGTTGTGCGTGCCCTCCTCTTTGCGACGTTTCTCCTCTTCGCGTTTCTTGCGTACCTCTTCGTAATACTTGACCAATCGAACGCTCTCGCGCGCGTCGAGCTGGCGGATCAGCGACTGCATCGTAACGGGAGCAAACATTCGGTTCATATCAGCCACAATCTCGACGTCCCAATTCATCTTGGTCGAGATCACCTCTTCGTCGCGTTCGTTGCGATAGACCTCGACACGTTCGGGTTGGCGACCTTCGATCAGGTTGCCACTATCCCAGCGTCCGTTGCCATTGGCGTCCTCGACGATGCGCACACGGTGCTCACCCTCAGCTACATAGCTGAACGTGTGCTTGCCCGTTCGGGCGTCGCGGATCTCGTCGATCACCTTCTTGCCGTCCGAGCCGAGCAGTTGCAAGATGTAGGTTGACGAGTCGCTACGACCGCGCAGGTCGATGATTACTTTGGCATATTTTTCGGCAGCCATCGTGGTCAGCTCCTTGGTGATCGAGTCGTTGGCATAGCCCGCCACATCGACAAAGATCGAGTCGGGAATCGTAAGTTTATATTTCAATCCGTCGCCCCACTTGGTCATCAATCGCCAGCGACGCATATTGGTTGTGTCGCGCGTGAGTTCGATGGGCACATTGCGTGTCTGCTGTTTGTCGTCGATCTCGGCGAGAGTGATCATTGCGGTATCCAGCTTCACCAACGGATACTCGAATTCGAACTCCAAGCCGCGTTCGGGATTGATGTCGCCCGAGGTTGTAATGCGGTACGAGAAGGGATTTTTGACGGGAGGTGGCGTGTACTCTTCGCCTGCCTCTTCGGCCTTTTTACGCTCGCGCTCCTCGCGTTCGCGGGCACGTTCCTCCTCTTTGGTCTCGATCTTGCGCCACGCGAGTGCTAACGGCTCGGTGGAGATATTCAGCGTATTGGTGGTATCGTGCTTCATATAGACAATGCGACCCTTGATCGTGTCGGGCAGCTCTTCGGGCGGGACGTTCAGCCACAACGACATCGTGTCGCGGCCCTCGGTCTGGAACTCCCAGATCACACGCTCCGAGGCTATGCTGTCGAAGATGATGCTATCGATCTGCGGACGTGGCGCACCGAAGCGCAGTATCGCCTGATTGCTCTTGGGGCGTTCGGCCGAGGTGAGCATCTGACGTTTGAACGTGCCGTCCATAAACATTCGCATATAGATTTGCGGCTCACCCGTCCAGTAGCGACGCAACGAGTCGTACCAGATGGCAAACTCCTGCATTTCGAGCGGGTTGTAGGTCGAATCGACAAAGCCGACCAGATCCGTTCCCGGGTCGTACATCTGATTGTCGTTTTTGTCTTGGAAGGCATAGATACGATAATCGATCGGCTTCAAATGTTGTGCGAGGAAGATACCGTTGGTCTCGGCACGGGCAATGGCGTCGGGCTCTCGGCGCAGCAGTGTCGAGTCGAACTCGGCAGTGCGTACCGCCGTATCAAGTGCCAGCGAATCGGCACGATAGAAGTAGATGTAGCTCTTGCCGACGCTATCCGATTTCTGCGCGTCGGCCGTGTAGCCCGACATCCACATCGAGTCGATCTCCTCGCCTGTCGAGAAGACATACGAGAACGAGTGCAGAGGGTTACCCTCGTTGTTGTCGCGCAGTGCGGCACCGAAATTCAGGACGTAGGTTTGGTCGTCGCGCAGGGTATCCTTGATGTCGATCATCACGCCTCGGCCACGAATCGAGAGAGTCGGTTTGCTCTTCATTCGAGGCGAGGTGAAGAACTCTTTGTGCTGATCTTTGAGCTGCACATACTCGTTGAACTCGACGAATATGCGCTTTGCGGCGAACTTGGTCGAGAAATTTTCGGGTGTAGCGACCATCAGCACGGGCGGAATCGTATCGCGAGGGCCACCCTGCGGAGTTGTAGTGTTGGCACAACGAACAAGCAACGACGATAGAAACAGCATTACAACTGCCATCTTCGCCACTGTTCGGAGCGACATTATCTGTTTGAAGCGGATCATCTTCCAGCGTTTATTCTTGAAACTACTTACGTTTTGTTATTCGATCGGATCGGCCGGTGTGTATTGACCCTCGTTGCCGTTGTTCTCGTTGCCACCTTCGGGCTCGGTCGGTTCGGTCGGCTCGGTCGGTGTTTCGGGCTCCTCGGGCTCCTCGGGTTCGGGTGCAACGTAGGCTTCGTTGTTCATACGCCACGCACCCTCCGTATAGCGTTTCTGTGCCGACCACGGGCGCCACGTAATGCTCACATACAGGTCGGGCAGATTCTCCACCACCTCGGTCATACGCCAGCAGTAGAGTTTATTCTTCGTATCGACCACCACGATCGTTGCGGGCGTTGCCGTCAGTTGCACGACCACGGTCGAGTCGGCCTGCTCAGCACGCGACATTGCGTCCGAGCGCTTTTCGCCCGATGTTTTCGAGGTCAGCACGCCATTCAGTGCGTCCTCGAACGAGGCGACTGTCCATTGCGTTGTGTCGGCTGCAAAGGCGTAGGCTATCGTCCCTTCACCCTGCACTGCCACGCCACCCGATTCGGCCTGATAGTAGGGTCGAACGTGGTAGCGGCAGTCCATCGTTACCTTCTTGAAGCAACCTGTCGTGGCGACCATAACGACCGCCAATACTATGATTCTAAGCCATTTATTCATTGCCAATAACCTCACTTTCGTGTTTCGAGAGCAGTTCTGTGCGCAGCTCCTCCATTGTCTTGCCCGACACAGGGTGCTTGCGGCTCTTCATCAATTCGCAGAGAGGTGCCAGCACAAAGTCGCGCTCTTCGATCAGCGGGTGCGGAATGGTCAGTCGGGGCGACTCCAAGACCAGATCGTCGTAGAACAGAATGTCGATGTCGATCATACGCGACGAGTAGGGAGCACCCGTTTCGGTTTTGATACGTGCCTCCTCTTCGCGGTTGCGACCCAATTCGTGCTCGATAGACTGCACTGCGTCGAGCACCTCGTCAGCCGACAGATCGGTATCGACCTCCAAAACCTGGTTTGAGAACTCCTCGTCAGCCGAGAAACCCCACGGGCGGCTCTTGTAACGGTGCGAGCAACGCAGGACGATGCCCACCTGATCGTTGATCATTCGTTGTGCGGTGCGCAGGCGCGTTTTGACGTCGCCCAGATTGCCGCCTGTGATTAATACTACACGTGCCATATTAGGTTGTAAGTTTTTTTAGTTTATATTTTAACAATTAATTTACTGATTGCCAATGCAAAATGGGTTGCCACGATCAACGCGTTGCCATTCTGTACGATCTGCCCGCGAGCGGTTTCGAACTCAGCCACCAATGCTTCGATGTTGTGGTTGCCGACGAAGGGCGCGAATTTCGAACAGAAGGCCGCCTCCTCGGCCCACAAATAGCTAATTTCGGCCATACCGGCGTTGAGCATATAGCTCTCGCGCAGCAGTCGGAGCGCATCGCCGAAGAATGCGATCTGCCTATCGCGCGTCAGTGTTGCGAACGACTCGGCCCAATCCAGCAATTCGAGGTGTTTGTTGCTGTAACTCAGGCGCATCAACGTACAGAACATCTCGAACGAGGCCGCTGCCATTTGGTCGCCACCGCCCACCAGACGTCGCGCCTCGATCAGGTCGCCACACGCCAAACGGGCCAACTGATCGGCACGCTCGCGCTCCAAACCGCTCTCTCTCACAAGTTGCTCGGCCAGCTCTTCGCTGTCGATTCGAGGTACGGCGACCTCCTGCGTACGCGAGATGATGGTCGAGAGCAGACGCTGCGGCTGACGGCTAACCATCAGGAAGAGAGTCTTTTCCCACGGCTCTTCGAGGATTTTGAGCAGCGTATTTGCCGCCTCGACATTCATCAGTTCGGGCAGCCACACCAGCACGATCTTATATTCGCCCTCGAAGCTCTTGAACGACAACGTGCGGATAATCTCGCCCGCATCGTGCACCGAAATCAGCGGTTTGAGCGTCTTGCCAAGATCCAGCCGATCGTTCCACATCGACTCGTCGAAGTATCCTCCCGTCGAGCGGATCTGCTCGCGCCACAGCGGCAAGAAGTCGCCACTCATCACCTTCTCGCCCGACTTTTTACCCTGCTTATTGACCGGAAATACGAAGTGCAGATCGGGGTGCGCCAGCTCCTCCATCTTGCGGCACGAGGGGCACTCGCCACACGAATCGCCATCGTGGCGATTGGTGCAGTTGATGTATTGTGCATACGCCAACGCCATCGGCAACGCGCCACCGCCGCACTCGCCCGTGAAGAGCTGAGCGTGGCTCACACGACCCTGATCGACCGCGCGTCGCAGCTGTTCCTTAATCTCGTTGTGTCCTATTACGTCCGAAAATCGCATTTTCAGTCAGTTTTTGTTTATTCCCACTAAATCCAAGTTCGGCGGCTGCGGGGGTCGGCCTACGGCCGAGCCGCTGAACTTGGGCAGTTTCCACAGGAACTGCCATTAATATTCTCAATCCAAAACCCGCAATCCCAATAATCTTGAACCGACGCCAAGCCGAATGCGGAGTCGAGCTGGCTCTTCCTCGGCCGAGGCGCGAAGGAGGAAAAGAGTGCGCAGTCTTAATTTTGAATTTTGAATCTTGAATTTTGAATCTTGAATTTTGAATTACAAACTATTTCTCCTCTTCCTTCATCAGACGGATCAGGTCGCGGGTCAGCTGCACGCTACGTGCAACGCACACGCCGAGCATCACGGCATAGATCACGATCCACAACCAACGCAACTCCTCGGCCTGCAACTCGTCGATAAGGGTCATCACGCAGTAGATCGCCATCACGATGAACAATCCTGCAAAAATTATGATTCGTGCCTTCATATCTTCGTCGTTTTCAGTTGTTTATTTCTTTCCCGTCGAGCCAAAGCCGCCCTCACCGCGCTCGCTTTCGGCAAGCTCCTCGGCGAGCTCCCACTCGACCTGTTCGTGGCGTGCAACGACCATCTGTGCAATGCGCTCGCCCGCCTCGATGCGGAACTCCTCGTTGCTCAGATTGACCAAAATCACACGAATCTCGCCACGATAATCGGCGTCGATCGTGCCGGGCGAATTGAGCACCGTGATACCGTGCTTTGCCGCCAAGCCGCTACGCGGACGGATTTGCATTTCGTAACCCTCGGGCAGCTCGATCGAGAGTCCCGTGGGGATCATTGCGCGCTCCAATGGGCGCAAAACCACCGCCTCGTCGATGTTTGCACGCACGTCCATACCCGCCGAGAGGGGTGTTGCATAGCGCGGCAAATCGAAGCGCGAACGGTTAATAACTTTCACTTTCATAGTCGTTTATCTCTTTTTGTTCTTTCTCAAAATCTTTACGGTCTGGATCACCGCCAACGCTCCCAATCCCGCGAAACTCACCACGAGTCCCACCTCACGCTCATTGCCCGACCACTTAAAAACTGCCAGCACTCCGATCACAAAAAAGATCAGAGCCAGAGTATAAACCTTCAATTTTTCTTTCGAACTCTCTTTCATCGTTTTCGCAAAATTTTCTATCCACGTCTTAAAATCGAGCGCACCATTGCTGCCACATCGATCTTCTCACGACGCACCACATAGAGCGCATACGCCACCACCAGCACCACATTCAGCACATAGTGCACCGCCACCTGCGCTATCGCACGTTCGCCCGCTACACTCGCACCGTAAACCACCAGAGCCACAGCTACATACTCCACAATTCGCGCCATCGGATAGGGCGTCGGGTAATACTTGCGATTGAGCCAATAGCTCACCGCAACCATCGCCGCCTCGCTCACCAAACGGGCCCACGCCGCACCGTAGTAACCATATTTCGGCACCAGCGCCACATTGCATAACACCGTGAAAATCAGACCAACAAACGTAACCGCAATGGCCAGCCACGTGCGCTCCTCGCGTTTGTACCAGAACGAGAGGTTGAGCCACACTCCACTAAGCACATTTGCGCCGAGCACCACGGGCAGAATGAAGATTCCCTGACGGAAATCGCGCCCCACGATTAACGCAAAGAGATCCTTGAATAGTGCGATCCCCAAGAAGATCAACATCGAGGCGATGATGTAATATTTCAGCGCGGCGGCGTTCATCGCCTTGAAGTCGTCCTTGCGATAATTTGCCAAGAAGAATGGCTCGGCCGCCAAGCGATACATCTGTGTGAAGAGCATCATCACCACCGCGATTTTGGTGATTGCGCCATAGATACCAAGCTGAGCCATAGCGTTTTCGGGCACCAGATACTTGATCATCTGGCGGTCGATAAACTCATTCGCTGTGCCCGCCACGCCACTCACCAACAGTGGCAGCGAGTAGCTGAATACGGTCGCCAGCAGCAACCAATCGATCTTGGATACGGTGCGATTAGTGGTGGGCAGAATCGAGGCGAAAGTGATCACGCTCGCCGCCAAATTGGCCACAAATGCCCAACCCACACCGAACTCGGTTGCGAACAATCCCATCGCGCCAAATGCAAACGCTAATCCCGTCTGTAACACGATGTTAAGCATTTTGAGCGTAACGAAACGACCCGCACGTCCCTGTTCTCTCAGGCGCGAGAAGGGGATACAACTCGCCACGTCGAACATCACGATCGCACCGACCAGCACCACATATTCGGGGTGAGCGACGTATGCCTCGCCCATCGCGCGGGCGATTGGCTCGCGCAGAGCCGCCACCGCCACGAAAAATGCCACCGCTGCCAACGAAGTGATGCCCCAAACGGTTGAGAATAAGCGTTTTTTGGCCGCCTCGACGTCGCCACCTGCGGCGTCGGCTTTGGCTGCAAAACGGAAGTAACCCGACTCCATTCCCATCGTCAGCACGACCAATGCGAAGGGTATAAGTGCGTAAATATCAGTGATTATGCCATACTCCGCCTGCCCGAAAACGCGGGTATAGTAGGGCGTCAGCAGGTAGCTCAGGAAGCGACCGATGATTGTGCTGATGCCGTAGATGGCGGTTTGTTTGGCAAGTTTTTCGAGCATTGCAATGTTGTTTATAACTTACAAAGTTATAAAAATAATTTGCTCTACCAAAACATAATTCGCCCTTCTCGCGCGCGACCCCATTTGGCTACGCCCGAAAATACAAATAATAAATTGTAATGATTACAATGCAAAATTGAATTATTCCGCACCCTTATCTGCCGAGCGGCACCACTCCCTCAGACCACACTCTGCACACTTTGGCTTGCGTGCCGTGCAGACATAACGACCGTGCAGAATCAGCCAATGGTGCGCCTTCGGGAGCAATTCGGCGGGAATATGAGCCGTCAGTTGTTGCTCGGTTTGGAGCGGTGTGCGGGCGCGCCACGAAAGACCGATTCGCGCCGCAACGCGAAACACGTGGGTATCGACCGGCATTACAAATTTGTTGTAAATGACTGCACCAACGACATTTGCAGTCTTACGACCCACTCCCGGCAGTCGTTGCAGTTCGTCAATATCGTCGGGCACAACGCCCCCAAATTCGCCCACCAACATACGCGCCATAGCGGCCAGATTTTTGGCCTTATTGTTGGGATACGAGATGCTGCGAATGTACGAGTAGATCTCCTCAGCCGTCGCCTCAGCCATCGCCTGCGGAGTCGGAAAACGGTCGAACAGTGCGGGCGTAGTCAGATTGACACGCTTGTCGGTGCACTGCGCCGAAAGAATCACCGCCACCAGCAATTGGTACGGATTTTCGTAGTGCAGTTCGGTTTCAACTTCGGGCATATTCTCCGCAAACCAACCGAGAACTCCCGCATATCGCTCTTTGATGGTCATTGTTTTGAACAATTTTTTGGTTATGCTAACACTTTGAGTTTGGCGAACTTAGCCAGCAGGCTCTTCTTTCCGATCTGCGGATCGTCGAAGCGCACAATAACCTTCGTGTCTATTGACGAAGGCTCGACCCCGAGCACCACACCCGTACCGAATTTCGAGTGTTCGACGCGCATTCCGGCGCAGAGATTTGCCACATTCGACGCCGTTGCACCTCCCGAGGGTGCGCTTTGTGCCGATGGGATTCGACGCAGGTTGCTCGGACGTACCGGCTCGACAACCATCGACGGACGCGGGCGTTGCTCACCGCGCTCACCGCCATAATTTGCTCGCTCGCCACGCTCCGAACGCTGTTCATACCCGCCACGCTGGGGTTGCGCTCCGTTCTTATATCGGTAGTCAAAACGCTGTCGAAGTTGCTCAATAGCAGAGGGTTGCTCGCTGCGATCGACGTGGCGCTCCTCCTCCAAATCGAACGCAACGTCGAGATATCGGAGGTCGATTTCGCCCAAGAAACGGCTCGGGCGGCAGAACTCCATCGAGCCCCACTTGAATCGTGTTTCGGAGAACGACAGCACCGCTCGACGCTTGGCGCGCGTCAGTGCCACGTAGAACAGACGACGCTCCTCCTCGATGCCCTCCATCGACTCGACGGCGCGTTGCGACGGAAAGAGGTCGTCCTCCATTCCGACGATATATACATATTTGAATTCCAATCCCTTAGCCGCGTGAACGGTCATCAACGTAACCTTATTTCGGTCATCGGGATCGTCCTTATCCATATCGGTCAGCAACATCACATTTTGCAACCATTCGTCGATCGTTGCCTCGCCTTCGCCCTCCTCCAATTCACCGTTACGAAGTTGTGCATCGCGCTGTTCCTTAAATAGTTGCATTGTATTCAGCAACTCCTCGATGTTATCCAGCGCGCTGGTCGATTCGGGCGATGGCGACATTCGATAGACGCCGATAATGCCCGAACGGGTCGCAATCTCCAAACCCAACTCATAGAGATTTTTCTCGGTACGTGCCAACGACAGCTCGCGGATCAACTGCACAAATTCGCCCACCTTCTTGGCAATCTGACGGTTAGCAGGATCAATTTCGGGTTGCGCGAGCAACGTATCGACCGCTTCCCACATACTTCGACCCTCGGCAGCGGCCAGCGCAGCGATCTTCGTTACGGTCGCCTCGCCAATTCCTCGCGCGGGATAGTTCACAATGCGTCGGAACGCCTCGTCATCTAACGGATTGACAACCAGACGAATATACGCCAACAGGTCTTTGATCTCCTTGTGATCGTAGAACGAGTTGCCTTTATAGATACGATACGGGATTCCGCGACGTCGCATCGCCTCCTCGACCACAAGCGACTGAGCGTTAGTACGATACAGCACCGCCGCCTCGCTCCATTCGTCGCCCTCGTCCAAGACCGTGCGACGCAGATCATCGGCCATCAGTTCGGCCTCTTCGCGGTCGGTATAGGACTTGACGACGCGGATTTTTTCACCCACATCGCCTGCCGAAAAACACTCCTTATCCAATCGATTCGAGTTGCGGGCGATGACGCTATTTGCCGCATTTACAATGGTTTGCGTCGAGCGATAGTTCTGTTCCAACTTGAAAACCTGAGCCATCGGGAAGTCGCGCTTGAAGTTGAGAATATTCTCGACATTTGCACCGCGGAACGAGTAGATACTCTGCGCATCGTCGCCCACCACGCACACATTCGGATTGTACTGCGCCAAGCGACGAATGATGATGTACTGAGCGTAGTTAGTGTCCTGATACTCATCGACTAAGATATACTTGAAACGCTCCTGATAGCGTGCCAGCACGTCGGGGCAATCGCGGAACAGAATGTTGATTTGCAGCAGCAGATCGTCGAAATCCATCGCGCCATTTTGCTTGCAACGACGGCAATAGATGTCGTAGATTTCGGCAAATTGTGGTTGCTTGCGCTGGCGATCTTCGGCAGCAAAGGCGGCATTGGCTGCGTATGCTGCGGGAGTGATTAACTTGTTCTTAGCTAACGAGATACGCGAGCAAACCTGCTGTGGTTTGTAGCTTTCGTCGCTCAGACCGAGCTCTTTGAGTATCGTTTTGACGAGGTTGCGGCAGTCCGACGGTTCGTAGATTGTGAAGGTCTGCGGGAAACCAATTCGCTCGGCCTCAGTGTGCAGAATGCGCGAGAAGACAGAGTGAAACGTACCCATACAGATGTAGCGGCTCTTGCCTCCTGCGACCATCTGTTCGATACGTTCGCGCATCTCGGCGGCAGCTTTATTGGTAAATGTGAGGGCGAGGATCGAATGGGGTGCCACGCCCTGTTCGATCATATATGCGATGCGCGATGTAAGCACGCGCGTTTTACCCGAGCCTGCACCCGCTATGATGAGCGAGGGCGAGGTATAGTTGATGACGGCTGCCTTCTGAGCGGGATTCAGCCCTGCGAGTATCTTCGATTCCATAACAGCACAAAGGTACGCATAAAAAGTTCACTTTTTGCAAAACTCGGCAGCCAATTTTAATTCAAAATATCGCCGCGATGCCTTCGAAAAGTCCCAATATTGCGGCATAGCGGAGAGCCTTACCGACGGTCATCGACGCGAAGGTCAGCAACATATTGCTGCGCATCAATCCCAGAACCACCGCAATAGCCTCGCCCACGTATGGCAGAAATGCAAAGAATCCCATCACTGCACCGCGACCTGCCAAAAAGCGTTCGGCACGCGCCAACTTCTCGTCGCTCACTCGCAGATAGCGCGTAATCCACTCGCGCCGACCCGCCATTCCGATCCAATAGCAGGTCATACCTCCGAGGGTATTTCCGGCCGTTGCCGCCGCTAAGCAACCCCACTCACTCAGCCCCATCTCGATAAGCACGACCATCACCGCCTCCGAGCTGAACGGCACGATGCTGCCCGCCACGAAGGCCGACAGAAATAGCCCCACGTAGCCCCACTCGACAAAAAATTCGATCAGTGCGTCCAATGGTGTAAATGTTTCGATTTCAATAGATTGAGAGTGCAGTTACTCCTCTTGTCGCCCGAAGATATTGAAACGTGCCAGCAACGGATTGCGACGATCGAGAATCAGCCACTCGATGAGCAGCAACAGCAACGCAACCACCAGCGGATATTGGAATTGCTCGTCGAAAGCCTCGAAACGTGTGGTGGCCAGATCGCTCTCGTCCAGCTCCTTCAAGCGATCGACAATCTCCTTCAAGCCAATCGACTGCTTCGTCGCACGAACGTATGCTCCGCCCGTCGTCGAGGCGATCTCCTGCAACATCTTCTCGTCGAGCTTCGACACGACCATATCGCCATTTTCGTCGGTCAGGTACTCGCCACCGATCATCACGGGCGCACCCTCGGGCGTGCCGATACCGATTGTATATATAGCGATACCCTTCTCGGCAGCCGCCTGAGCAGCCTCCAAAGCGTCCGACTCGTGGTTCTCGCCATCGGTGATGAGGATCATCACGCGGCTGCCCTCGCTCTGCGACGAGAACGACATCGTTGCCAACTTAATCGCCGCGCCGAGGTCGGTGCCCTGCGTGCGAACCATCTGCGGCGAGAGTTTGCGTGCAAAGGCGCGCGCCATTCGGTAGTCTGAGGTGATGGGCAGCTGTACCTGTGCCTCGCCCGCAAATGCCACAACACCAATACGATCCTGCTTCATACTCTCGACTACGCGGTCGATTGCAAACTTGGTACGATCCAAGCGGTTAGGCTCGAAATCCTCGGCCAACATCGAGTTTGAAACATCGACCACCAACATCATTTCGATACCCTTCTGGTGCTCCTCGCGCAGTTTCGAGCCGACCTGCGGACGTGCAGCCGCTAAGATCAGAAACGCAAGCGCCAACGAGTAGAGCACAAATTTTGTTCGCAGACGAGCTGGTGATGCGCTCGGGGAGAGCTGAGCGAGCAGCGACGACGAGGCAAAACGCTCCAAGCGACGACGGCGACGCATCTGCGCAAAGATGAACAGCGCGATGGCTGCCGGAATGATCAACAGCAGGTAGAGTATATATGGATTTGCAAATCTAAACATAACAGTTTCAATCTTTTATGCGGCTGCCGAGCAACTCGCGTTTAGGGTATTCGTTTGAGCCACAGCTGACCAATCACAAATTCGAGCACCAAAGCCGCCAAAGCCGCCAGCAGATAGACGAGGAAACGCTCGTCGTAGGTGGTAAATTCGGTAACCTCGACCTCGCTCTTTTCCAGCTGGTTGATACGTTCATAGACCTCGGCCAGCGTGCCTTTGTCCGTTGCGCGGAAGTATTCGCCACCGGTCATCTCGGCGATCTGGCGTAGTGTCTGCTCGTCGATCTCGACCGGCATCTGCTGGTAAGAGATGTTGCCCCACATATCCTGAACGGGGTAGGGAGCTGTTCCTCGCGTACCGATACCGATCGTATAGACCTTGACGCCTAACTTCTTGGCAATCTCGGCAGCAGTCAGCGGAGCGATCGTCGTGCGGTTATTCACGCCATCGGTCAGCAGAATCACCACCTTACTCTTGGCCTCGCTCTCGCGCAGGCGGTTCAATGCCGTTGCCAGACCTGTGCCGATTGCCGTACCGTCCTCGATCAGACCACTTTCGACCTGTCCGAGCATAGTGAGCAGCGTGGTTTGGTCGGTTGTGAGGGGACTCTGCGTGTAGGCCTCGCCCGCAAAGACAACGATTCCGATTCGGTCGCCACGACGATCGACGATGAAGTTACCTGCGGCCTCGCGCGCAACGGTGATTCGATCGGGTTTCAGGTCGCGGGCGAGCATCGTACCCGACACGTCGATTGCCAGCACGATGTCGATACCTTCGGAGGTTGTCTGGCTATGGTGTTCGACGTCCTGCGGGCGCGCCAAAGCGATGATAATCAACGCCACAGCCACCGTTCGTAGAGCGAAGGGCAGGTGTCGCAACCAATAGCGCACGGTGCGTGGAGCCTCGCTCATCGCACCGATGGTCGAAATGCGGATTGTGGCGCCGCCGCGACGCTGACGATAGATGTAGCCACCCACCATCGGCACCAACGCAAGCAGTAGCCACAAGATATGAGGTGATGCAAAATGTGTCATACGTTTTTACCAATTCTTACCCGATCGAACCACACCCTGACCGACCTTGGCATTCACCTTGTCGCGGGTCTTATCCTCCTCGCCCTGAATAGCGTCCAACATTCGCTCGGCATCGTTCTGCGACAAGCCCGAAGGTTGAGGCTCATTCTGACCACCGCCCTGCTCGTTCGGATCTTGGTTGCCCTCATTGGGGTCGTTGTTGCCCTGCTGGTCGCGGTCATTGTCGCCCTGTTGGTCATCATTCTCGCCATCGCCATCACGATCCTGATCGTTCTGGGTCTGGTCGGACTGATTCTCGTTATTGTCGGAATTTTGGTTCTTCTGATCGTTATTATTTTTGTTGTCTTGGTTTTGATCCTTGTTCTGATCGTCGTTGCCCTGCTGGTTTTGGTCCTGATCCTGATCATTCTGCTGATCGTTTTGACCGTCCCCCTGCTGGTTCTGATCCTGATTTTGGTTGTCTTGGTTTTGATTGTTGTCGCCACCGCCGCCACCACCTTGCTGATTATCTTCGATATACTTCTTGGTGTAGGCGTAGTTGTACTTGGTTTCCAGATCGGCAGGATTCAGTCGCAGCGAACGCTTGAAGGCCGACAGTGCCTCCTGATACTTCTTCTGCTGGAAGAGCGAGTTGCCCAAGTTGTAGAACGAGTGGGCACGATCCAGATCCGAGCGGGTCGAGTCGGCCGCCAAAGCCGTGAAGATCTTCTCGGCCTCGTCGTAACGTTGCTGCTTGTAGAGCGCATCGCCCAAGTTGAACTTCGCCTCGAAGCACGTGTCGCTCAACTCCAATGCCTGCTGATAGCGCTCCTCGGCACGACCGTAGTCCAGACGCTCGTAGGCGCGATTGCCACGACGCACGCGACTACGCTCGGGCCATTTCTGGGCCTGCGCAGGGATCGCCAACGCCAGCGCCGCGATGAGCATAACCATCAGATATATAGTTCGTTTCATCTTCATCTGCGTTTAATCGTCAATCTCTTTTCGGGTTTCGTCGCTCTCGGCCTCGATCACCTCGACAGCCTTGGTCTCCTCGACGAAATAGTAGGCGTCCAAGTATGCCTGCTCGTTGTACAGCTCGTCGGGAACAGCCTTTGCGAACTTCACCAAGTCGGCCGTGCGAAGAATCTCAACTAGGTTGCGACGCGACTTGTCGGGCAGTTCCTGCTCGCGCAATGCAGCCACAATCTCATCGGAGGTCATCTCCATCGCACCAAACTCATAACGGTCGGCAAGATAGCGACGCAGGATATCGGTCAGAGCCGAGTAGTAATCCTTGTGGCGGTTGTTTTGCCACAATTTTTGGTGGTGCAGCGCTTCGAGAGCCTTGATTGCCACCACGTGGGGAGGCACCACCTCCTTGGGTCGGAAGGGGTTGGGCATCTTGACGTTATACTTGTGTATGAGCCAAATGATCAACGCCACAAGCGCAACCAACAACAGCACCACAACCGCACCGCGCCACAGGTAGCCCGAAAACTCGCCCCAACGCAACGGCATCTCGCGAGGACGCTTTACGTCGTTGATAGTCATCGTGGTAGTGTCGATCTCGATCGGCTCAATGTAGAGCACCAGCGAGTCGGCACTATAAATCGTGTCGTTGATATTCTTGTCGAGGTAGAGCAGCGGCGTGCGACCCAACGCCAACGTACCCTCGCCGTATGCCGCCAAGCGGTAGCGTTTGCGCAGGTGCTGACGGCGACCATCGCGCTCGATGGTATCCAGCGGCAGCTCCTCGATCAGCTCCAACTCACCATTCTCGCCCGTGTCGAACGTCGGGAAACCGATGACCTGCACCTGATCCTTGCGCACGTCGATCGTCAGCAACACCTCATCGCCTAACAGCACGCTGTCGGGGGTCAATGTCGCACGCACCTCGGGTCGTTCGCTCTGTGCCGACGCTGCCACCGCAAACGACAACGCAAGGAGCAGTAATATATTACGTAATCTATTCATCTTCGGTCGATTATCTCTGTTTGAAAAGTTTGATCAACGCCTTGACGTAGTCCTCGTCCGTAGCCACCGTAGCCGTATCTATGCGATTCTGTTTGAGCACCGTTTCGATACGTTGGTTGCGACGTGCCCAATCGTTGGCATACGCCTCGCGCACACGACGCGACGACGAGTCGATCCACACCTTTTTGCCCGTCTCGGCGTCCTCCAACTCCAAAATTCCGACGTCGGGCAGCTCCTGCTCGCGCTGGTCATAGACGCGGATTCCCACCAGATCGTGGCGACCACTCGTGATCTTCAACGCCTCCTCGAACGCCACAGCATCGGCCTCGGAATCCATAAAATCCGACAGCAGGAAGGCCGTCGTGCGCTTCTTGCTCACCGCCGCGAGGAAACGCAACGGCTCCGAGAGCGACGTACCGCGTCCCTCGGGCTTGAAACCTACCAACTCGCGGATAATCATCAGGATATGCTGGCGACCCTTCTTTGGTGGAATGAACTTCTCGACGCGATCGCTGAAAAAGATACAACCCACCTTGTCGTTGTTCTGTGCCGCCGAGAAGGCCAGCACAGCCGCAATCTCGGTGATCACATTCTTCTTCAACAACTCGTTCGAACCGAACATACGCGACCCGCTCACATCGACCACGAGCATCATCGTCAGCTCGCGCTCCTCCTCATAGACCTTGATGTGGGGCTTGCGCGAACGTGCCGTAACGTTCCAATCGATATCGCGCACATCGTCGCCCGCGCGGTACTCACGCACCTCGCTGAACGACATACCGCGACCGCGAAATGCCGTGTGATACTTGCCCGCAAAGATCTCGTTACTCAGACCGCGCGTCTTGATCTCGATCTTGCGGACGCGTTTCAAAATGTCGTTTTCGACGCTCATCTCGATTAGGGTACTACGACGTTATTCAGGATATCGGTGATGATCTCTTCGGTAGTAACATTCTCGGCCTCAGCTTCGTAGGTCAGACCGATACGGTGGCGCAGCACATCGTGGCACACTGCACGCACGTCCTCCGGAATAACATATCCGCGACGCTTGATGAATGCGTAGCTACGTGCAGCCTTAGCCAACGAGATGCTCGCACGCGGCGAGGCACCGTAGCCGATCATCGACTGCAACTTCTGCAAATTGTACTCCTGCGGCTCGCGCGTTGCGAAGATGATGTCGATGATATACTTCTCGATCTTCTCGTCCATATAGACGTCCTCAACCACGCGGCGCGCCTTGACGATATCCTCGGGCGTGATCACCTTCTGCGGCTCGGGCATACCCGCGCCCGACAGATTCATACGCACGATGTCGCGCTCCTCCTGCTTGTTGGGATACGAAATCTTCGCTTTGAGCATAAAACGATCGACCTGCGCCTCGGGCAGAGGATAGGTACCCTCCTGTTCCAGCGGGTTCTGCGTCGCCATCACCAAGAAGGGCTGGGGCAGTGCGTAGGTCTCGTCGCCGATGGTAACCTGACGCTCCTGCATCGCTTCGAGCAGTGCCGACTGCACCTTTGCCGGCGAACGGTTGATCTCATCGGCCAGCACGAAGTTGGCGAAGATCGGACCGCGACGAACGGTGAAATCCTCATTCTTCTGCGAGTAGATCAGCGTACCTATCAGGTCGGCAGGCAGCAGGTCGGGCGTAAATTGAATACGGCTGAAACGTGCATCAACCGCCTTAGCCAGCGTGGTGATAGCCAACGTCTTAGCCAAGCCGGGGACACCCTCCAACAGAATATGACCGTTCGACAGCAGACCGATCATCAGTGTATCGATCAGATGTTTTTGACCGACGATGACCTTGCTCATTTCGGCATTCAGCGTATCGACAAAGAGGCTTTCGCGCTCGATACGCTCGTTAAGTTCCTTGATGTTAATTACTTCGCTCATAGGTTTTTTATCTCAATTTTTATCGTTTTTTCACAAATTTTGTTTGGCAACCACTGCGCCACCTAAGTAAGATAAACGCGCGCGACCCCAAAATTATTGCAAAGATATGCAAATAACTTTTTCGCTATATAAATTTATCTTGCAATCGCGGCAAATATTTTCGACGTTTTCATCTTCGCCCACTCCACACACCTCTGCCATACAATCACAAAAATCAATGTTGCGACGAATACGGTCGGAGCGTTATATAATGCAAGACACTCTATGCCTGTAATTTTATAAATAATAGCCCCGATAAAACCTACCAAAAAATTACCACCAAACATATGATAGATATAGATATCTGTCGAGTATTTGCGACCGATGGTCGAAAAATATGAGCCTGCACCAAAACTTGGATATTGCAAGCATAAAAGTACCAAGCAGACTGTTAACGGAATGGTAAAGAAAGAGATATCGCCAGTATTCTCTCTGCCATATTGGACTTCGAGGAAGGCAAACTCAATAATAGCCAACATTAGAAAAACGACTGTTGCAATCCATATCTTCTGCGCAGTGAACCGTTGTTGGATCAGCGTAATATTCTTTCGCAAAAATAGGCCAACCGCAAAGGCGGGAATGCCAATCGTGATGAAATTACGCGCAGCAATATATTTCGGAAGTCCAACAACCGAAAAATCAATCGGGGGTAAAATAAAACTATATTTACCTATCAAAAGATTGAGAATCAACCCTATCGGAAACAACCACCATAAGACCTTGATTGTGTTGGTTCTGGCACATATTAATGCGATAATCAGGGTTTCAATGTAGGCTATTAAATACCATAAATGGCTACTACCACCAATTGATGGTCCAGCAACAATGTAATATAGTAAAGTGTGAGAGGGGATATCTAACGTGCTATTCCTGAATATCAAAAACAAAAACAACTCCACAAGAAAATAGAAAAAATACGCCCAAATGGTAACTTGAAGTGTCTTACGGAGAGCTCGTTTGAGATTAGAGATCAATTTTTCGCGGTTATCGCTATATAGAAAATAGCCCGAAATCATAAAAAAACAGGGAACCGCAATGCGCACAATCGGATAGAAATAATATCCATATTTCATCGGGAAATGAATGATAACTACCAAAAACGCACAAATCGCTTTCAAAACATATAGCGACGAGATCGATTTTCTCTGCTCCACGATATTCATAAACAACGTTTTAATTTGCAAAGATATGCAAAAATATAATTCGAAAATCACGATTGACGGATCAAAATTGATTTCTTCACTCTTCTTTGTCCTCCAATGGGGTGTATAATCTGTTGCCGAGCAAAATTTTTGAATTGGCAGGTTGGGCTATCTGTAAATAAAAACCGCGCCCCAACAAGGAGCGCGGTTTTGTATTTTAGCGAAGAGCAGTGTCTTACTCGGTCTTGATGTCCTTATTGACGTTCTTCGAGCCGATCAGCGCGTAGAACAACATATAAGCCAGACCTGCGATGATCACCCAGTAGCTTGCCAGGTAGTTACCCGTTGCATCGACGATAGCGTTCTGCACGAGAGGCAGGATACCGCCACCGCAAACCAGCGCCATAAAGATACCCGAAGCCTTCTCGGTGTACTTACCCAGACCCTCAACTGCGAGGTTGAAGATACCGCCCCACATTACCGAGGTGCAAAGACCTACCAGCACCAACAGAGCAGCATTCACGGGTACGTTAGCCATTGCGAAGCCCTTAGCACCGTCGAATACGGGCAGATTGACCATCGTTTCGGGCGAGAGGATCATTGCACCGGCAACGAGCACCAGACCCACGATCGACGCGGTCGAGAGCATAGCCTTAGCCGAAACCTTGCTACCTACGGCAGCACCTACCAGACGACCGATCAACATCAGGAACCAGTAAGTACCTGCAACGGTACCTGCGATAGCGGTTGTCGAAACCTCGTTCAGCCACTTCTGCAATACGTTGGGAATACCCACCTCGACACCTACATAAATGAAGATAGCAACTGCGCCCAGCACAAAGTGGCGGAACGACATCGGGCCTATCTTCGAGTTCTCCTCCTTAGCCGTTGCTGCGGGAGCGTTCTCGGGAATTGCGGTGCACGAAACCACGATGAATGCCAGCGCGAAGATAGCCAATGCGGTGTACATCAGACCATTGACGTCGCTAATCTGAGCCGCAGCGATGTTGGGGATCAGCAGACCGGTCAGAATGATCACAGCGGTACCCATCAACGAGTTGAACGAGCCACCGATCTGAATCAGCTGGTTACCCTTGTTACCGCCGCCGCCGAGTTTGTTCAGCATCGGATTAACGACGATGTTGAGCATACACATCGAGAAACCTGCAACGAAGGCGCCGAGCAGATATACGCCGAAGCTCTCAGCGAAGCCCGAGATGGTCTGAATACCAACGCCAATGAAGCCGACCGAGATAGCGATCAGAGCGGTCTTCTTGTAGCCATACTTCGAGAGCATATTACCTGCGGGGATACCCATCACGGCGTATGCGATGAAGTTAGCGAATACGCCGAGCGTACCCATCCAGTTAGCCACACCGAATTGGTGTTTCAAAACGTCGCCCATAGGCGAAGCGAGGTTGGTAACGAACGAGATCATACCGAAAAGCAGGATCATCACGATGATTGCCAACACGTTACTTTTCTGTTTTTCCATAAGAAATTAGTTATTGTTTAGATTGTTAATTTAGTCGTTGTGCGGACTAAGTCCTACAAAATTAGCGCAAATTTTCGGAAATGGCTCTCGAATCAGAACAAAATTATTCAATTCACGCAGATTTTTTTGTCTGTGCCTATCTGTTTCTCTCGCCGATATAGGCGCAGAGGGTCATCAGCGAGTCGCGATATTCCGAGGGCGGGTAGTGCGACAATATGCGCGTTGCGCTCTCGATATATTGACGCATCGTGCGCTCGGCTGCCTCGATTCCGCCACGCGAGGCGACCATCTCCTGCAACGCAACGCTCTGATCCTCAGTCGTGCAGTTGCGAATCTGATTGATGATCTCGGCGCGCTCCTCGTCCGAACACTCCTCCAACACGCAGAGCATCGGCAGCGTGATTTTGTGTTCGAGCAGATCGTTGCCCGAAGGTTTGCCCGTCTCGGCGTCGGGCGTATAGTCCAAAATATCGTCCTTGATCTGGAAAGCCATACCGATACAATCGCCAAAGCGACGCATTTCGGCCACCTGCTGCGAGGTCGCACCGACGGTCAGTGCACCCACCGACGAGCTGATACCGAGCAACGTGGCGGTCTTTTTGTAGATCACGTCGAGGTAGGCCTCGCGCGTCATATCGAGTGCGCGGCTGTGGGCGCTCTGCATAAGTTCGCCCTCGCACAGCTCGCCAATCGCTCCAACTACGTGAGTAACAATATCATACTGTCCGCTGTGCATACCGTTTGCGAAGGTCTTTGCCAGAATGTAGTCGCCCACCAGAACGGCATTGCGCGACTGCCACATTGCATTGACCGAAGGTTTTCCGCGGCGCATATTCGACTCGTCGATCACGTCGTCGTGAATGAGCGAAGCGGTATGCAACATCTCGACTATCGAGGCTGCGAGCAGTGTGCGGTGCGACGCTCCCGCCTGAGGGTTGCGGGCGAACATACCCGCCGCCAGCAACACGAGCATTGGGCGCACGCCCTTGCCACGATTTGAGATTACATATTCGAGAATTGAGCGCAGGGGTTCGGTGTCGGCCTGAAAGAATCGGCGCACGAACTCTTCGTATTGTGCCAAATCCGACTCGATCGGGCGACGAATTGCTGCGAGTGTATCCATATTGAAGGGGCTCTAAAATGTTTTTATGTGCAAATATACAGTTATTTTTCGGTATCAAGGCACGCTTGTCCAACTATTTTTCGTTACTTTGCAGTTTGATATTAAATGTTTCGAATGATGAATAGCTCGAAAATAGCCTCTTGGGTGCTGCGTTGGGTGGCTCCCGTGGCACTCTTCTTTGTGGTTGCGGCCGCCTATTTCGCCCCTCAGTTCGAGGGTCGCGTGCTGGCGCAACACGATGTGCAACAGTATCAGGGTATGACCAGCGATATCCTCGACTCGCGCGAGCGATATGGCGAGGATCCGCAGTGGACGGGTCGAATGTTCGGCGGTATGCCCTCGTATCTGATCAACACCTACTACCCGTCGGAGTGGATCAAGCACTCGGTGGGGCAGGTGGTTAAGGTGATCGACCAGCCGGCGTCGTTTGTCTTCTTTGCGATGGTGGCGTTTTGGGTAATGTTGCTGATGATGAAGGTGCGTCGCTGGCCGGCGGTTGTGGGCGCATTGGGATATGGGCTTTCGACCTATTTCTTCCTGATTATCAGCGCAGGACACATCACCAAGATGTGGGCGCTGGTCTATGCTCCGCTGATGGTCGGAGCGGTGTGGTACGCCTTCAAGCGCAACCGTTGGGCGGGAGCGGCATTGACGGCTCTTTTCACAGCATTGCAGGTGGGCGCGGGACACCCGCAGATAACCTACTACTTCGTGCTGGTGATGGGTGCGATGTGGATTGCGCTGCTGGTTGAGGCGGTGCGCGAGGGGACGTTGCGCAAGTTTGCGTTGACCACGGTGGCGGTTGCATTGGCGGGTGTGCTGGGTGTGGGAGCGAACTTCTCGCCCCTGTGGTACACGATGCAACATCAGCCCGAAACGATACGTGGCGGTTCGGAGTTGGCCGTAGCCGAAGATGGTGCCGAGGGGCTTGATCTGCAATATGCTACGGCGTGGAGCTATGGTCGCACCGAGAGCCTTAACCTGCTCGTTCCGAACTTGATGGGCGGTGCGTCGAACGAAACTTTTGCGGCCGATGGTGCGGTGGCTGAGGCGCTGCGACCCTACGGCTTGCAGCAGGTGGCGCAGCAGTTGCCACGCTATTGGGGCGACCAGCCCTATACGGCAGGTCCGACCTACTTAGGTGCGGCGGCGGTGTTGCTGGCGGTGCTGGCGTGCTTCGTGTTGCGAGGACGTGCTAAGTGGTGGATCGTGGCTGTGTCGGCGGTGGCGTTGCTGCTGTCGTGGGGCAAGAATCTGATGTGGCTTACGGAGTTGTGTTTCAACTATTTGCCCGCTTATGATAAGTTCCGCACCGTGTCGATGATTCAGGTCATCGTGCAGTGGAGCGTGCCGTTGCTGGCGGCGTTGGCTCTCTCGCGTCTGAGCGACGAGGAGTACGACCGTGCGAAGGCCGAACGAGGTCTGTATTGGGCAACGGGAATCGTGGGCGGTGCCTGTCTGGTGATCGCTCTGTTTGCGGGTTCGATCTTCGATTTCGGAGCGTCGGAGGCCGAGGTGATGATGACCGAGCAATATCGTCAAATGCTTGAATACCAGCAGGGTGGTTCGCAATACATTGCGCAGGGACTGCACGAGGAGTTGGGTCTGCGTACGGCCGAGGCGATGGCCGCAGAGCGTGCCGAGGTAGCTTCGGCTGACGCTTGGCGATCGTTGGCATTTGTGCTGGTTGTGGCGGCGATGTTGTGGCTCTATCTGCGTGGCAAGGTGAAGTACGTGGTGGCGATGGCGACCGTGGCGGCGGCAGTGCTGATCGATCTGGTGGCGGTCAATCTGCGCTATCTGCCTCAGGAGGCATTTGTGAGCGCACGTCGTACGGAGGTACAACCCAACGAGGTCGATAAATATATAATGGCGGACGAGGAACTCGGTTTCCGCGTGCTGAATCTGACGGTTTCGCCCTTCAACGACGCAACGACATCGTACTTCCACCGCTCGGTGGGTGGCTACCACGGTGCAAAGTTGAGCCGCTATCAGGATATTATCGACAACTACCTGAGCGGGGTCAATTACGGTATCGACTCGACGGCTCAGAAGGTGCTCGATATGCTCAATACCAAGTACTTGATCGTTCCTTCGGAGCAGGGTTACGTGTCGCTCGCGCCCAATTCGACGCAGTGCGGTGCGGCGTGGTTTGTCGATCGAATCTACCTGACCGATAGCCCCCGCGACGAGATTGACGCGCTGGCTGAGATCGATCCCCACACCGAGGCGGTCGTTGATTCGCGTTGGGCTGAGGAGGTTGCCGAGATCGACCTCAGCGACGACTTTACGGCCGAGATCGCCCTCACGGAGTACCGTCCCAACTACCTGCGCTACGAGTATGAGGCGAGTGGTACGGGCGTGGCGGTCTTCTCGGAGATCTACTACAACAAGGGTTGGAAGGCCTACCTCGATGGCGAGGAGGTGCCCTATTACAGAGCCAATTACATTCTGCGAGCGATGACTTTGCCCGCAGGCAAGCACACCGTTGAGTGGCGATTCCGCGCCCCGGCATTTGGTCGGGTTGAGGCGGTAACGCTCTGCTCGTCGATCGCAATTTTGGCGGGTGTGGTAGCGGTCATTGTGGCTGCGGTGCTGCGCCGTCGTAACAAAAAAGAAAATTCAGATTCAGATGAAAGATAATCGCAAACTCAAACGTCGCGTACGCAATTCGTACGCCATTTCGACCGTCAGCATTGCGCTGGTAATCTTCCTGTTAGGCTCGGTCGGCTATCTGTTGTCGGTTGCGGTCAATTCGTCGCGTGCGTTGCAGAATCGCGCGATGCTGACCGTCGAATTGGCCCGCACGGCCGAACCCGAACAACGCGAGAGTATCGAGCGCCAACTGTCGGCAAAAGAGTACATTACGAGTGTCGAATTTTCGAGCAAGGAGTCGAAGGCCGAGGACGAGGCTTTCCGCGAGATGTTTGGCGAGGATTTCGAGAAGGTGCTGGGCGAGAACCCTCTGCTCGACACCTACGAGGTGCTGCTGGACGGTGCGGTGGTCGAGGCCGAACAGATCGACGAGCTGGTCAGCGAACTGCGCAAAATGAAGGGCGTGAGCGATGTGATCGTGCCGCTCGGCGTGGTCGAGAAGATCAATTCGACCATCAGCCGTATCCGTACGGTGCTGTGGGTTTTCGGTGGCGTGCTGCTGCTGATTTCGCTCATACTGCTGAACAATACGATCCGCATTTCGATCTACTCGAAACGATATATCATTAATACTCAGAAACTTGTCGGCGCAACCAAGTGGTTCATTATGCGACCCTTCTTGGCGAGTGCATTGTGGCAGGGCGTCTTGGCGGGCGTGGTTGCGGCGGCGCTGTTTGCCCTTGTTTGCTGGCGTTTGGGCGAGGCTATGCCCGAATTTGGAACGCTCACCGCACCCTCGACGGCGGCGGTGATTATGGCGGCGATGGTGGTCGGAGGCGTTGTGATCTCGCTTTTGTTCACTACCTTTGCGGTCAATAAGTTTGTCAATATGAAAACGAATAAAATACACCTCTACTAATGAAAAAGGAGCAAAATAATCAGCCCTCGACCGATAGTCGTATGGCTCTGACCACGAAGAACTATGTGCTGATGCTCGTCGGTTTTGCGGTGATCGTGTTGGGTTTTGTGCTGATGTCGGGTGGTGGCAGTTCGTCGCCCGAAGAGTTTAACTACGAGATGTTCAATTTCCGTCGCATTACGTTGGCACCGATTCTGGTGATTGGCGGTTTCGCATTCGAGATCTACGCCATTATGAAGCGTTTCGACGGCGGCAAATCGAAGGAGGAGTAAAGCGTGAACTATTTGGAGTCGATATTGCTCGGTGTGGTTCAGGGACTTACGGAGTTTCTGCCCGTGTCGAGCAGCGGTCATCTGCAAATTGCAAAGGAGTTGCTCGGGGTCGAGATCGCCGAGAATCTGACCTTCGACGTTACGCTCCACGCCGCAACGGTGCTGAGCACGATCGTGGTGTTGCGCAAGCAGATTTGGGATCTGTTGCGCGGATTGTTCCGTTTCGAGCGTAACTCGCAGACCGAATATGTGGGCAAGATTCTGCTGTCGATGATCCCGATCGGTATCGTCGGCTTTGCGTTCAAGGATCATCTCAACGAAATGCTCTCGTCGCCCGCTATTATGCTGATTGTGGGCGCAATGCTACTGCTGACGGCGGCTCTGCTGACCTTCGCCGCTCACGCCAAGGAGCGCAACAAGGAGCAGATTTCGTGGCGCGACGCGCTGATCATCGGCTGCGCACAGGCGGTGGCGGCTATGCCCGGTCTGTCGCGTTCGGGTACCACGATCGCAACGGGTCTGCTGCTCGGCAACCGCCGTGATACGATCGCCCAATTCTCGTTCCTGATGGTTCTGCCCCCGATTTTGGGCGAGGCGCTGCTCGACCTCATCAAGAGCGCGGGCGAAACGGCAGCGACGGGAATCTCGGCAGGCGTAATGGCGGCAGGCTTCGTGTCGGCATTCGTTACGGGTTGCCTGGCTTGTAAGTTTATGCTCGGCATTGTGCGCCGCGGTAAACTGACCTGGTTTGCGGTTTATTGCGCGGTAGCAGGTGTGGTGGCTATTCTGAGCTATATAATATAGTATATAGTAACAAGTCAAAATATAATATAAGGAGTAATAAACCTTTACGGTTTTCTTCGCGCGACCTGCGGTCGCGTAGGCAAATATGACCCACCCCCAAACCCCCGCCTCAGGCAGGGGCTTAGCCACGCTGAGCGTGGCGGGTGCAAGTGGGGCGCAGATGGCGTCGGGGTGGGTGCAAAACGGATATTTATTTAGGAATAAATGGAGAATACAATCAACTATAACGAGGGTCATATCATTGTGGTCGATAAGCCCTACGAATGGACCTCGACCGACGTGGTGCGCAAAATCAAATACAACCTGCGCCACAAGGGTTACAAAAATATCAAGGTGGGGCACGCCGGAACGCTCGATCCGTTGGCTACGGGCGTGCTGATTGTCTGCGTGGGTAAGGCTACGAAGATGGTCGAGCAGCTGCAAGCCGAAGAGAAAGAGTACGTTACCGAGATGGAGTTGGGCGCAACGACGCCGAGCTACGATATGGAGCACCCGATCGACGCCACCTATCCCACCGACCACATCACGCGCGAGCGAGTGGAGGCGGCATTGGCGGAGCTGTGTGGCGAGCGAATGCAGACCCCGCCCGTCTATTCGGCCAAGAAGATCGATGGTCGCCGTGCTTACGAGTACGCCCGCGAGGGTGCCGTAGCCGAGACCGAGACCAAGATGCGTCAGGCGCTGATCAATATCTACGAGATGGAGCTGTTGGAGTACGATATGCCCCGAATCAAAATCCGAGTGCGTTGCAGCAAGGGTACCTATATCCGCTCGATTGCGATGGAGTTGGGCGAAAAACTCGAAAGTGGAGCCTATCTGCGCTCGTTGTGCCGCACCCGAAGTGGCGGTTTCACGTTGGCTCTGGCCGAAAATCTCGATAAAATATTGGAAAATCTCTAATCGAGTGAAACAAAATCGAATCGATTACGTATTGTATATATTAATGCGCTGTCTTTTACAGTAAATAAAATACGAAATACGATATGAAACTTTCGCAGTACGGCTATTCGTTTTCGCCCGAAATGTTGGCAAAGTACCCGACCGACAACCGCGACGACTCGCGTCTGATGGTCATCAACCGTGCCAAAGGTACGATCGAGCACAAAACGTTCAAAGATGTAATCGACTATTTCTCAGCGGACGACATCTTCATTTTCAACAATACCAAAGTATTCCCTGCACGCCTCTATGGCAATAAGGAGAAGACCGGCGCCGAGATCGAGATCTTCCTTCTGCGCGAATTGAACCGCGAGCAGCGTCTGTGGGACGTGCTGGTCGATCCCGCGCGTAAGATCCGTATCGGCAACAAACTCTATTTCGGTGATGACGATCTGCTGGTGGCTGAGGTGATCGACAACACCACCTCGCGCGGTCGCACGTTGCGTTTCTTGTTCGATGGCGACTACGACGAGTTCAAGAAGGCTCTCTATGAGCTGGGCGAAACGCCTCTGCCGCGTTGGGTGCGCGAGAAGGTCGAGGAGATTGACGATGAGCGCTATCAGACCATCTTCGCTAAGCACGAGGGCGCAGTGGCAGCTCCGACGGCAGGTCTGCACTTCTCGAAACACCTTCTGAAACGTATGGAGATCAAGGGTATCAACTCGACCGAGATCACGCTGCACGTGGGTTTAGGTAACTTCCGCACGGTCGATGTTGAGGACCTGACCAAGCATAAGATGGACTCGGAGCAGATCATCGTAACGCCCGAATCGGCCGAGGCGGTCAATCGTACCAAGCAGAATGGCCACCGCGTGGTTGCAGTGGGTACGACCGTAATGCGCACGATCGAGAGCACGGTCTCGACCAACGGAATGTTGAAGCCCTACGACGGCTGGACCAACAAGTTCATCTTCGCGCCCTACGAATTTACGGTTGCCGACGCAATGATCTCGAACTTCCACCTGCCCTATTCGACGCAGTTGATGATGGTGGCAGCGTTCGGAGGCTACGATCTGGTGATGGAGGCCTATCGCGTGGCGAAGGAAGAGGGGTACAGATTTGGTACTTACGGCGATGCGATGCTGATTCTTTAAGAAATTTTTCGTAACTTTGCAGAATGAGAAAAAAGTAGAATAATGGCTAAACACAGAATTCTATACGTTTGTCAGCAGATTGTGCCCTATCTGCCCGAGTCGGATATGGCGACGCTCTGCCGCACGTTGGTGCAGGCGATGCAGGAACGAGGTAATGAGATCCGTACCTTTATGCCTCGTTATGGTTGCATTAACGAATATCGTAACCAATTGCACGAGGTGATCCGTCTGTCGGGTATGAACCTCATTATCAATGATAACGACCACCAGCTGATCATCAAGGTTGCCTCGATTCCGTCGGCTCGTGTGCAGATCTACTTTATCGATAACGACGACTGCTTCTCGCGTAAGGCGGTGATGACCGACGAGGCGGGCAAGCTCTTCGAGGATAATGACGAGCGTGCGATTTTCTTCGCTCGCGGTGTGTTGGAGACGGTCAAGAAGTTGCGCTGGGAGCCTACGATCGTGCATTGCCACGGTTGGTTTTCGAGCATCGTGCCGATCTATCTGCGCGAGGTCTTCTCGGACGACCCGATCTTCAAAGATGTCAAGATCGTAGCGTCGATCTATGACGAGGGCTTCGAGGGCGAACTGAGCAGCGAAATGGTGAATAAGATCGTCAATGAGGGTGTCGATGCGAAAAAAATGAAAAATATTGAGCAGCCCTCATACCAAAACCTGATGAAGCTCGTTATTGATTATGCCGACGGTATTATCGTCGAGACCCCGACGCTCGATGCCGAGTTGGCCGATTATCTGGCTGCAAGTGGCAAGAAAGTGCTTGGATATCAGGACAAAACAACGACTGAGTATTTGGACAACTATCAGAAATTCTATGATGAATTGCAATAAAATGAGTTTGCGCCGAGCGATTTCGGCTCTCGTGGCTCTCTGTGCTGCGGTGGTTATGCTGGGTGCCTGCACCGAAGTCGATGACGCATTGGGTAGCGATCTGATTCCCGAAAATCAGCGAATGACAATTCGTATCGATACGCTCCGTAATCTCGAAACCTACATCGCACAGAGCGACTCGGTGAAGTCGCGTATCAAGGGTAGCGGTTATGCCTATATCGGTCAATTGCGTAACGATACGTTTGGTCTGCGTCGTTGCTCGTTCATCTCGCAGATACTGCCTACGCAGTTGCCATATCGAGCAGGTTTCGGTATTGATCCGATCTTCGACTCGGTGATATTCACCTACTCGATTTCGGACTACAAGGGCGACACTATGGCGGCGCAGAAATTCTATGTCTATGAGGTCAATCGCAAGTTTGTTCCTGAGGATTCGACCTTCTATGTCAATTTCGACGCTGAGGGTTATGTCAATCCCGAGCCTCTGTTCGAGTTCGAGATCACTTCGCCGACCAAGACCTCATCGCGTGCCTATCCCACCGAGGCGGGTCTTGACTATATCAAGCGATTGATGCAGACCGATACCGTTACGTACTATAACGATACGCTGTGGGTCAATAAGTTCCACGGTCTGTATGTTGTGCCTGAGCAGACCGACAGCGAGTCGAAGGTGATCTATCGCACCGAGACCTCGTACACCGGTCTGGAATTGTGGTTGCGCGACCACGACTCGATTGATAACAACCTGATCCTCGATACGATTGTGGCATCGTATGCCTGCTATGCCAAGGACGCTAAGATGGGTAACATTGCTGCCAATATGGTCGAGCACGACTACGAAGGTTCGATCGTGGGCGCCTTGGGCGTGAACGATACGCTCGCAAGCGATCCGATTCAGCGCACGATCTATGTCGAGGGTATGGGTGGCGTTATGGGCTACGTGAAGGTAACCGATCAGTTCGTCGAGAAGCTGGCAGAGCTGGGCGACGAGGCAAAGAATGGTGGCTACTCGACTGTGTCGATCAACCAAGCTATGGTCTATTTCCCGCTGACGGTCAATGTTAAGGATCCGGCGGAGCGTCCCGTGGCAATTCCTTTCCTCGATGCAGCTCCCACGCGCTTGGGTATGTACACCGCCTTCGCGTCGCTGACGGGTATTCCCGACTACGATCACGAGTATGAGGAGTCGCTTTCGAACTATGGCGAGAGCTACAAACTGCCCTACGGTGGTGAGTTGAACCGTTCGCGTGGTTGCTACACGATGGATGTTACCGCGTATGTCCAGCGAATGTGGAGCGAGTACCAGCGTGCCGATGGCAATCTCGACGAGGTTAAATATCGTTCGATTTTTGTAGCTCCGGCGGCGGACGATATGTTCACGCTTGGTCAGGTTGCGCTGCAAGGCAACGATGCCATAGAGATCGTGCTGACCTATACGCTAATGAGGTAGGCAAAACTGCTGAAACACAACGAGAAAACAACCTAAGTGCGTACGCGACTTAGGTTTTCTCGTTTATAGAGAACAAACCGTAAAAATGGAATTGGGATCGCCCGCGCGCGATCCGATATATAATATAGCAACTAAGAGCAATGCAGGAAAATCTGGTAATCGTCGAGTCGCCTGCCAAGGCCAAGACGATCGAGAAATTTTTGGGTAAGGACTATGTCGTAAAGTCGAGCTTCGGCCATATTCGCGATTTGGCGAAGAAGGATCTGGGTATCGACCTCGACGGCGGTTTCAGCCCGATCTACGAAATCCCCGATGATAAGAAAAAGGTGGTGGCCGAATTGAGTAAGCTGGCACATAGCGTCAAAACCGTCTGGTTGGCTTCCGATGAGGACCGCGAGGGAGAGGCTATCGCTTGGCACCTGACCGAGGTGTTGGGTCTGCCCGTAGCGACGACCAAACGAATTGTGTTCCACGAGATTACAAAGAAGGCTATCCTCAGTGCAATCGAGGAGCCGCGTACGGTCAATATGGATCTGGTCAATGCGCAGCAGGCTCGCCGCGTGTTGGATCGCTTGGTCGGTTTCGAGCTGTCGCCCGTACTCTGGAAGAAGGTCAAGCCGAGTCTGTCGGCGGGTCGCGTGCAGAGCGTTGCAGTGCGTCTGTTGGTTGAGCGCGAGAGAGAGATCATCGATTTCAAGACGACGGAGTACTATCGCGTAGTGGCGCAGTTCACGACCGAGGATAAGACCACGTTCCGTGCCGAGCTGAGCCACCGTTTCGATAAGCGCGAGGAGGTGGTTGCATTCCTCGAAAGTTGCAAGGGGGCACGTTTTACGGTTGTGAAGAGCGAGGAGAAGCCTTCGCAGCGCGTTCCCGCAGCACCCTTTACCACATCGACCTTGCAGCAGGAGGCAGGTCGCAAGTTGGGAATGTCGGTGTCGCAGACGATGTCGATCGCACAGCGATTGTACGAGCAGGGTTTGATTACCTATATGCGTACCGACTCGGTCAATCTGTCGGGTCAGGCGCTGGCTCAGACCAAGGAAGAGGTCATCAAGCTCTTTGGCGAGAAGTATCATCAGATTCGTAACTATAAGACCAAGACTAAGGGCGCGCAGGAGGCACACGAGGCTATCCGTCCGTCGTATCTGGATCGCACCACGATCGAGGGTAATGCAGCCGAGAAGCGCCTCTATGAGTTGATCTGGAAGCGTACCGTAGCCTCGCAGATGGTGGCTGCCGAGATCGACCGCACGGTGGTTACGATTGATATGAACGATGGTGAGGCTCAGTTCATTGCAACGGGCGAGGTTGTTCGTTTCGACGGTTTCTTGAAGCTCTATTCGGAATCGACCGATGACGATCAGGCTGCCGATGCAACGCAGGGTATGCTGCCCGCATTGGCGGTCGGTCAGCAGTTGGCAGCGCAGTCGATCGTGGCTACGCAGCGATTCACTCAGGCTCCGACGCGCTACAACGAGGCACTGCTCGTGAAGCGTTTGGAGGAGCTGGGCATTGGCCGTCCTTCGACCTACGCACCGACCATCACCACCATCATCAATCGTGGTTATGTCGTAAAGCAAAATAAAGAGGGCGTCAAGCGTGCATACGAGCAGCTGACCTTCGACGGTAAGAGCGTCAAGAGCAAGATGCTCTCGGAGAATATCGGCAAGGAGAAGAGCCGCTTGGCTCCCACCGACATCGGTATGGTTGTAAATGACTACTTGGAGAGTTCGTTCCCGACGATTATGGACTACAACTTCACGGCGAGCGTCGAGAAGCAGTTCGATGAGATTGCAGAGGGCGAGATGGAGTGGACGAAGATGATCGGAGAGTTCTATTCGGATTTCCACCCGACGGTCGAGCAGGCACTCGAAACCCAATCGACCAAGACCAATCAGGTGCGTGTGTTGGGCGTCGATCCCAAGACGGGCAAGGAGGTTTCGGCACGTATCGGTCGCTATGGTCCGATGGTGCAGATCGAGGGTGCCGAGGGCGAAAAAGCACGTTTCGCAAGCCTCAAAGCGGGTCAGCTGATCGCCTCGATTACGTTGGAGGAGGCGTTGGAGTTGTTCTCACTGCCGCGCGATCTGGGCGAGCTTGATGGCGATCGTCTGGTTGTAGGTCTGGGTAAGTTCGGTCCCTACCTGCGCAATAATGGCAAGTTCACCTCGCTGCCTAAGAGCGAGGACCCCTATACGATTGGT
This sequence comes from Rikenellaceae bacterium, assembly GCA_017442365.1. Classification (GTDB taxonomy): domain Bacteria; phylum Bacteroidota; class Bacteroidia; order Bacteroidales; family Rikenellaceae; genus Alistipes. The sequence goes on from JAFRZW010000002.1 coordinate 150,969, forward strand.
TATGAGCGCGCTGTGGAGCTGGTCAAGGCTCACGAGAAGGAGGTGGCAACGGCAAATCAGCCCGTTAAGACCTTCGTCGAGGACGCCGAAATGCTCATCAAGAATGGTCGCTATGGCGTCTATATCGCCTACAAGGGCAAGAATTATCGTATTCCGAAGGGTCGCAAAGCTGAGGAGCTGACCTATGCGGATTGTCTGAAAATCGTCGAGAGCAGCAAAAAATAGTTGCGTTGATCGAAATTTTTCGTTATCTTGCGGAGCGTTTTCCACCTTTTCGAGGGTCGGACGACGCTCCGCAAGTGCTTATAGAACAATAGAATTATTAATATTATAAAACAACTAACTATGAAAAAACTTATTTTCAGCGTGCTGTTCGTGGCGTTGGCATTTGGCGCACAGGCACAGCGTAAGGGTGAGGCACAGAAGCCCGAGGGCTATCAGATCACCGATAAGGATTGCGTTGAGGTTACTCCGGTGAAGGATCAGAGCCGTAGTGGTACCTGTTGGAGTTTCTCGGGTACGGCATTCCTCGAAAGCGAGATCTTGAAGAATGGTGGCGAGGTTGTCGATCTGTCGGAGATGTGGATCGTGCGCCACTGCTACGAGCAGAAAGCAGAGAAGTTCGTTCGTCTGCACGGTATGTTGAACTTCGGTCAGGGTGGTGCTACTCACGACGTGATGAACGCAATCGCGGAGTTCGGTATCGTTCCCGAGGAGGTCTATCGCGGTCTGAACTACGGTAGTGAGAAGCACAACCACTATGAGGTTGATGCTCTGTTGCGTGGTTACTTGGAGGGCGTTGTGAAGCAGAAGACCCTCTCGCCTGCGTGGAAAGATGGTTTCAACGCAATTCTCGACGTCTATTTTGGCCCGAAGGTGGAGAAGTTCACCTACAACGGCAAGGAGTACACACCCAAGTCGTTCGCCGAGTCGCTGCCCGTCGATATGGCTGATTACGTGTCGTTTACGTCATTCACTCACCACCCCTTCTACACTCAGTTCGCAATCGCAGTTCCCGACAACTGGGCTTGGGGTCTGTCGTACAACGTTCCCATCGACGAGCTGATGCAGATTATGGACGCTTCGCTCGATGCAGGTCGCTCGATCTATTGGGCTACCGACGTGAGCGAGAAGGGTTTCAGCCGTCAGTTGGCTCTGGGTGTTGTTCCGACGGTCAAGTTGGAGAACTTGGAGGGCACCGAGGCTGAGCGCTGGGGCAAGATGACTCCGCAGGAGCGCGACGCTGCACTGTACAGCTTCTCGAAGCCGACCGCCGAGCTCGAAATCAACCAGCAGATGCGTCAGGAGGCATACGACAAGTATGAGACTACCGACGACCACGGTATGCAGATCGTAGGTCGCGCCGAGGATCAGATCGGTAACAAGTACTTCAAGGTTAAGAACTCGTGGGGTGAGGTAGGTCCTTACAAGGGTTACTACTACTTCTCGTATCCGTTCGCAGCCTACAAGACGATGAACATCGTTGTAAATAAGAACGTTATCCCCGCTAAGATCCGCAAGGCTTGCGGCATCGAGTAACGCGACTTTGGGATTCAAAATCCAAGCCGTATCCCCCAACGGGGGTACGGCTTTTTTCAATTCACGATGTTGCGTAATAAAATGACGGAAACGACAAATCGTGGATCGGAAACAAAAACGTCCGATCCGCGGTGTGCAGATCGGACGAGTAAGAGATTGAGGTGTTTCTATGCGTTCTGCCAGATCAGAGCCGCAGCACCCATAATGGCTACGTTCTTATCCTGAATGCTCGACGGAACGATCTCGACCTTGTTCTTCCAGATCGACAGCATCGACTCCTCCATATAACGCTTGGTAGGCTCGAAGATCAGATTGCCGGCCTTGGCCAGACCACCGAACAGCACGATCAACTTCGGTGCGGTGAGAGCCACCACGTCAGCCAGCGCGCGACCCAACTTTTCGCCCGTATAGCGGAATGCCTCCAATGCGATGGGGTCGCCGTGCTTAGCGGCAGTCGAAACCATCACCGCCTCGAAATCCTTGAATGCGATATCGCGCAACTCGCTGGGAGCGTTGCTCGTAGCCAGCAGTTCATAGACCGTGCGCTTGATACCCGTAGCCGATACGTAGGTCTCCAAACAGCCCTTGCGACCGCAACCGCACTCACGACCGTCGCGCTCGACGATGATATGACCCAACTCACCGGCAAAGCCGTCGTGGCCGTAGATCATCTCGCCATTGGCAACGAAACCGCTACCAAGACCTGTGCCGAGAGTTACCATCAAGAAATCCTTGACGCCCTTAGCGCTACCGAACACCATTTCGCCGATCGTAGCGGCGTTTGCATCGTTGGTTACAGCCACCTTCACACCGTCGAACTGAGCGGCGATATCCTCGGCGATGTGGAATACGCGGCGCTCCTCGCGCGGATCGCTTTCGTCGGGAGCGAATTTCCACAGGTTTGCGGGGGTTACGATCTCGCCCGTGTGGTAATTTGCATTGGGTGCGCCGATACCGATGCCGATCAGATCAAACTCGAACGAAACGCTGTTGCAGAGTGCGTGCATAGCCTCGCACAGAGCTGTGATGTACTGCGGGTAGTCCGAGAAGTACTTATATCTTTCGGTCGAGATGACCGATTCGGCGAAGATGTCGCCATTCTCATCAACCAAACCAAAGGCGGTATTTGTTCCGCCGATGTCGATACCGATTGCCAATTTTTTCATAATGCTATATAATTTTGTTGTTTTTAATTTTTTTACTCTTCAAATGTAGTACAAATTTTACGGTCTGCCAATTATTTTTGGAAATTTGACGTTATCTTTGCATAAAATAACGAAAATAGCCGATCCAACTATGGAACATAAATCACTTTCGGCGCTGCTGCAAAGCGTCGAGAACTATCTCGCCCAATCGGAACTCAAAGGCGAACCCGCACAACTCTACGCCCCGATCAGCTACTCGATGGAGCAGGGTGGCAAGCGCCTGCGTCCGATGCTGACATTGCTCTCGTGTGGAATCTTCTCGGACGCGATCGAGGGTGCTATGCCCTGCGCGGCAGCTGTCGAGTTTTTCCACAACTTCACGCTGCTCCACGACGATATTATGGACAATGCTCCGATACGTCGCGGCAAGCCCTCGGTGTTCCGCAAGTGGAACCAGAATATCGCAATTCTGTCGGGTGATGCGATGATCGTCTATGCCTATCAACTGCTCGAAAAGGCTCCGACGGAGTTGTTGCCGCGTCTGTTCAATGTCTTCAATACGACGGCAATGAAGGTCTTTGAGGGTCAGCAATATGATATGGATTTCGAGTCGCGCGATGAGGTGTCGATCGAGGAGTATGTCCAGATGATTGACCTCAAAACGGCAGTTCTGCTGTCGGGTGCGGCACGTATGGGAGCAATCGTGGGTGGTGCGTCGGACGAGGATCTCGACCACATCACCCGCTTTGCCGATGAGTTGGGTCTGGCGTTCCAGCTGCAAGATGATCTGCTGGATAGCTACGGCACTGAGGCTCAGTTGGGTAAGGCGATTGGTGGCGATATTCTCGAAGGCAAAAAGACCTTCCTGATGATCTCGGCTCTGAACTCGCTTGACGAGTGCGAGCGTCGTGAGTTGGCGTCGTTGCACCAGCGCGAGTCGTTGTTGCCCGAGCAGAAGATCACACGTGCGCGTGAGTTGTTCGACAAGGCGGACGTTCGCACCGCCACTGAGCAGCGAATTAAGTTCCATTTCGAGCGTGCATTGGAGGCGCTTGATGCTCTGAGCGTTCCGATGGAGCGCACGACGCAGATGCGTGAGTTTGCCCAGAGCTTGGTGGGACGAAAGAAGTAAGGAAGATTTTTATGATTAAACGTTCAGATATCGAAATAATGGCGCCGGCAGGCTCGTATGAGTCGTTGCTGGCAGCGATCGAGGCGGGTGCCGATTCGGTCTATTTTGGCGTTGGTGCGCTCAATATGCGCGCAGCGTCGGCTGCCAATTTCACCCTCGACGATCTGGATCAGATTGTCAAGATTGCCCACGAGGCGAGCGTAAAAGCCTATCTCACAGTCAATACCATAATCTACGACAACGAGATCGAGCAGATGCACGCCGTGGTCGATCGCGCCGCAGCCGCAAAGGTCGATGCCATCATCGCAGCCGACCAATCGGTGATCCTCTATGCCCGTTCGCGCGGGGTGGAGATCCACCTCTCGACCCAGCTCAATATCTCGAATAGCGAGGCGTTGGAGTTCTATGCGCAGTGGGCCGACGTGGCGGTGCTGGCGCGTGAACTGTCGCTCGATCAGGTGGCGTCGATCCACCGCGCTATCGACGAGCGAAATATCTGCGGTCCGTCGGGCGAGAAGATCCGTATCGAGATGTTCGCCCACGGTGCGCTGTGTATGGCCGTTTCGGGCAAGTGCTACCTGAGTCTGCACGAGACGGGTTGCTCGGCCAATCGCGGTGCGTGCCGCCAGATCTGCCGCCGCAGCTACACGCTGACCGACCGCGAAACGGGTGCTCAACTCGACACCGAAGGTCAATGGATTCTGTCGCCTAAGGATTTGTGTACCATTGATTTCCTCGATAAGTTTATCAATGCCGGAGTGCGAGTTTTGAAGATTGAGGGTCGCGCACGTGGAGGCGAATATGTCAAGCGCGTTGTGGAGTGCTACGACCGCGCATTGCGAATGATCGAGGCGGGCGAATACACTGCTGAGGCGGCTGCGCAGTTACGCGAGCAGCTTGCCGAGGTCTTCAATCGCGGTTTCTGGGGCGGTTACTATTTGGGCAAGCCCGCCGCCGAGCATAGCGAGCGTTACGGCTCGTCGGCAACACGTCGTAAGGTCTTTGTAGGCAAGGTTACCAACTTCTTCAAGCGTATCTCGGTGGCTGAGATTCTGGTCGAGGCTTCGCCGTTGGAACGTGGCAGCACGGTCTTCTTCCTGGGCGAAAAGACGGGCGTGGTCGAGCAACACGATGTCGTGCCCTACGTCGCTGAGCGTGAGACCGATGTGGCGGTGCAGGGAGTCTTCTGCTCGGTCAAAACCGAACGCGAAGTGCGCCGTGGCGACAAGATGTATAAGTTTGTCGAGGTGGAGTAAAGGGTTGGAAATTCAAAATTCAAGATTCAAGATTCAAAATTGGGTTTTGGCTTGAATTAAGAAGAATTAGATAATCGAAATTCGTTGAATTTCGTCATTATCTGCGGCTCGCGCAAACGAAGTTGCGCGCCCCCCCCAGCCGCAGATAATGAGATTAAGATATAATAAAAACGAAAATTAAACGTATAACTTTTATAAAGAACCACACTCGCCGCATAGCGGCAAAGCCCCTGCCTAAGGCGGGGGTTTGGGGGTGGGTAAAACTTGCAACCGCGACGGCACGTCGCGCGTCAAGGAGAGCAAAGAATAGTACGACATAACATATAAACAACGTAAAAACTTTACACTATGTTCAGCGCAAACACATACGCGGCACGTCGCGCAGAGCTCTGCCGCCGAATCGGCAAGGGAGTGATTCTGCTCCCGGGTAATATGCCCTCGCCGAACAACTATCCCAACAATGCTTACTATTTCCGTCAGGATTCGACGTTCCTCTACTTTTTCGGATTGAATATGCCCTCGATGGTGGGTGTCATCGATGCCGAGACGGGCGAGGCAACGCTCTATGGCGATGATTTTACGGTCGAAGATATCATCTGGACAGGTCCGCAACCCGCTGTGGCTGAGCTTGCTGCGCAGGTGGGCGTAACCAAGACGGCTCCTCTCGCGGAGCTTGCGCCCGCGATGCGTAAGGCAGTTACGCTGAATCGACGTGTGCACTATCTGCCCCCCTATCGTGGCGAGTCGAAGATGTTGATCGCGTCGCTGCTCGGCTTGGGTGTCGATATGCTGCACGAGCATAAATCGATCGATCTGATGTTCGCCGTAGCTGAGATGCGCGAGGTGAAGAGCGACGAGGAGGTTGAGCAGTTGGAGAACGCTTTTCTGATTGGTTATGAGATGCATACGACCGCGATGAAGATGTGTCGTGAGGGTCTTGTCGAGCGCGAAATTGCGGGTCGTATCGAGGGCGTTGCCAAGTCGATGGGCTTGGGCGTGTCGTTCCCGTCGATCGTGTCGCAGCACGGTGAGACGTTGCACAATCTCAACTCGGAGGGTGTGCTCGAAAATGGTCGTCTGCTGTTGGTCGATTGCGGTGGCGAGAACCTGATGAACTACATCTCGGACCATACGCGCACCTACCCCGTGAGTGGCAAATTCACGCAGAAACAGCGCGAGATTTACGAGATCGTGCTGGCGGCTCACGACCACATCGCCAAGATCGTTCGCCCCGGAATGATGTATATGAATGAGGTCCATCGTGCGGCTTATCTCTCGCTGGCTGAGGGACTTCGCTCGATCGGACTGATCAACGGCTCGGCTGAGGACGCTGTCGATGCAGGTGCGATGTATATGTTTATGCCCCACGGTTTGGGACACGGTATCGGTCTTGATGTGCACGACTGCGAAAACATCGGCGAGCGTAGTTTCGACTACTCGCAACTCGCTGAGCGCGCCACTCGGTCGGCAACGTGCGTTCATCGCGCGACGTGGCGTCTGCGCAAGGGCACGGTGCTGAGCGACGAGCCGGGTATCTATTTCATTCCCGCGCTGATCGACAAGAGTCGTGCCGAGGGCTTGTATTCGGGCATCGTGAATTACGATCGCTTGGAGGACTACCGCGACTTCGGTGGTATCCGTATCGAGGACGATCTGCTTGTAACTGAGGAGGGTTGCCGCATTATCGGCAGCAAGAAGATCCCCGCAACGGTCGAGGAGGTCGAGGCATTTATGGCGCGCTAATCGGTCGGCAAGACGTTAGCAAAACAACGAGCCGCACTCCATTTGGGGTGCGGCTCACTGTTTGTATAATTTGCTGAGATTTATGCTATTGCATTGATAATTTGTGCGATCTCGTAACCGTACCACACCATCGAGCCAACGAACAACAGCACGCCAAACGCCACGAATGCGATCCACGGTTTGGGTGCTCGACGGGTTTCGCGGAAAATCTTGTAGAGGCTTCGCAGGATTATAAATCCGCCCACAACGCCCCACATCGGCACCCATACGCCCCACGTCTTGGCGAAGGCTCCGAAAGCCGATTTCGGTTCGGGCAATACGTACCACACAATCGCGGTTGCCGCCAGGATCAACACCGTAACTGCCAACAACTTAGGCCAGCCCTTCTTGTATCCCTCCTTGATCGCAGCCCAATTCCACTCGTCGCCATACTTTCGAGTCCAATCAAAAAATTGAGTGGTTGCAGCGACAAACAAAACCGTCAATAATAAAACTACAATTGCTGTCATCTTCCTCAGAATTTAAGTTATTGGCCACAAAGGTAACGAAAAGGGCAAAGATATGCAAATTTTGTTTCAATAAGGACGATAATCAGGTAATGAAACGGGTAGGGCACGCGCCTTCAATGATGTGTCTTACAATAAAAAGAGCGCAAATCGTCCGCCCCCCCACACACAACAAAAAAAAGGTTGGCCTTTCAGCCAACCTCTTGGTGCCCAGGACAGGAATCGAACCTGCACGCCTTTCGACACACGCACCTGAAACGTGCGCGTCTACCAGTTCCGCCACCTGGGCGTGAAACTTGGAACTTTCGTTCAGTTTGCGGGTGCAAAGATACGTAAAAAATTATGTAACCTCCAAATATTTTTTTATATTTGCTGAAAATTTATCCAAAAAAACGTAAAAACCTATGCGTAAAACACTCTTTACTCTCATCGCGACGGCACTCTTCGCAACAGCAGCAACGGCTCAGAGCCGCATTGAGGAGCTGACCGTTCATAGCGAAATTCTGAACGCCGACAAAACCTATTCGGTCTATCTGCCAGATGGTTACGACACCGCTACGGAGCGTTTCCCGGTACTCTATCTGCTGCACGGTGCATTCGGTCAGGACAATAATTGGCACAAAATGGGTAACCTCCAAGCACAGGCTGACGAGGCTATCAAAGAGGGTCGTGTTCGCCCGATGATCGTCGTGATGCCCGATGCTCGCGGTAAGGCCGAGAATCTTGCCGGTGAGAATATGGGCTACTTCAATGTCGAGGGCTGGAACTACGAGGATTTCTTCTTCGAGGAGTTCATTCCGCATATCGATGCAACGCTTAAAACGCTGAGCGACAAGGAGAATCGCGCGATCGCAGGTTTGTCGATGGGCGGTGGCGGCTCGGTGGTTTATGGTCAGCATCACCCCGAGATGTTTGGTGCGGTCTATTCGGTGAGCGGTCTGCTCGACAACTTCCCCAAGAGCAGCGTTTCGAAGTCGTATGCCGTTCCATTCCTTTGGTCGGTTGTCCGCACTTCGCCCGTTGAGTTCTTGCAGACGGCCAAGCCTGCTCAGATCGAGGCTCTACGTACGGTGCGTTGGTTTGTCGATTGTGGCGACACGGACTTCCTGATCCGCCCCAATCTGAACTTTTTCAGCGAAATGATGCGTCAGGGTATCCCGATGGAGTTCCGTGTGCGCGATGGTGCGCATTCGTGGAGCTATTGGACCTCGGCTGTTCCGATGATTCTCGAACACTCGTTCCCTGTGAAGAAGTAGTTTATTGAACACCAACGAGATATGATTGAGCCGCGCTTTTCGGAGTGCGGCGTGAGGTAGTGTCTGCAAGCGTCTTGTTTTATCAGCATCGAAGTTGAGGAATGCTCGTAAAAAAAAGTAGCGAAATCCATTTCGGATTTCGCTACTTTTTTGTTTGGTGAGAGATACTTACAGCGAGAAGTTCATTCTCCATACGTTGTAGTTACCCTGCTTCGAGCCACGTTGCGAGAGGAAGTAGATATACTTACCGTCGGGCGACCAAGTGGGGCTGCAATCGTTACCCTTGTGGTAGGTCAGCTGAGTGAGCTGTGAGCCATCGGTACGAACGACATAGATGTCGGTGTTCTGCTTGGTATCAACGAACGAGAATACCTTCTCTTTCTTGTTGCCACCTGATACGTTCTTCGCATTCGACGAGCTGTTAGCAACCAATACGATCCACTTGCCATCGGGCGAAACCGAAGGAGTAGTGAAGTTCTTGCCGGGCATCGAGAGAATCAGCGATTCCGAACCACCCTCGCAATCAACCAGCCAAATCTCGCCATAACCCTTCTCGTTGATGCGCTCGCAGATAAAGCTGTTGCGGTTTTTGAGGGGCTGCGGGTTGTCGCCGGTCGAGTAGTTGGTCAGCAGACCATTGTTGCGGTTGTAGCTCCAAATCGAGCAGTTGGTAGCGTTGAGGGTCTTCTTGCTATTGAAAATCTTGTTGAAAATACCCGAGTTGCCCTCGTAGCGCGAGAAGAAAACGGTCTGACCATCGCTCGAATACGAGGGGTTTGCGCCCTCAGCGATCTGATGGAGCAGGTTGCCGCCCTCGGCGCTGGTGATATTCACGATATCCTTGCCGTCGCGAGCCTCGCTGAATACGATTTCCTTACCATCGGGCGAGAAACAAGCCGAGTTCACGCCTGCGCGGAATGTACGCTGAACAGCTGCGCCAGCCGAGCTTGTGCTCTTGACATATACGTTACGAGTCTTGTTTTTGTAATCGATGTAGATGATCTTCTCGCCGTCGGGAGAAACATCAAGCATACGACCTGTGTACCAACCCGACAGACTAAATACGGGGCTACTTACGTCGCTACCATCGCGAGTAATCTGAACGAAACTGATACCGCCCTCTTCGGGAACGTTGATCATCGTCCACTTGAATTTCTTAGCCGAGGCGGTCGACGCCAATGCAATAAACAGCACGGCAAAGATGAGTCTTTTCATAGTGATAATTCGATTTTTGTGAGTTAGATTATTAATGCAAAAATAAATATATGTATATAATTTTCCAAATAATTGGCTTGATATTTTGCTCCAAATGTCCTATGCCGCTATTAATAAATGTGATGGATAAATAAAATTAGGTAAAACGGTCGATGATTCGCGAAAAAAGTTTATTTTTGCAAGATGTATTGAACACATTCGACAAAAACAACAAAAAACATACAACAAGTTATGGAATACGATTTTAGAGCCATCGAAGCCAAATGGCAAAAAGAGTGGCGCGAGCGCGGTACCTACAAAGTGGAGGTCGATACGTCGCGCCCCAAATTCTATGTCCTCGATATGTTCCCCTATCCGTCGGGTGCGGGTCTGCACGTAGGCCACCCGCTGGGTTACATCGCTTCGGATATCTATTCGCGTTACAAGCGTCTGTGCGGATTCAATGTCCTGCACCCGATGGGTTACGACGCCTTCGGTCTGCCCGCTGAGCAGTATGCGATTCAGACGGGTCAGCACCCTGCCGTAACCACCACGCAGAATATCAATCGCTACCGCGAGCAGCTGGACAAGATTGGTTTCTCGTTCGATTGGAGCCGCGAGGTACGCACCTGCGATCCGGAGTATTACAAATGGACGCAGTGGGCATTTGTGCAGATGTTCTCGCACTATTACGACAACGTTGAGCAGTGCGCTCGCCCCATCGAGGAGCTGATTGCCAAGTTCATTGCTAACGGCACCGAGGGTGTCGATGCGGCTTGCACTCAGGAGATGAAGTTCTCGGCTGAGGAGTGGGCAGCGATGAACGAGAAGGAGCGCGAGCAGGTGTTGCAGAACTACCGTTTGGCGTTCCGTGCCGATACGATGGTGAATTGGTGTCCTGCGTTGGGTACGGTGTTGGCGAACGACGAGGTGAAGGACGGTCTGTCGGAGCGCGGTGGCCACCCCGTTGAGCAGAAGCGTATGAAGCAGTGGTTGCTGCGTGTTACGGCATACGCTCAGCGAATGTTGGACGGCTTGGAGAAATTGGAGTGGAGCGATTCGCTCAAAGAGATCCAGCGCAACTGGATCGGTCGCAGCACGGGTGCGCAGATGTTCTTCGACGTGAAGGGTATGGACGAGAAGTTGGAGATCTTCACCACACGTCCCGATACCGTTTTTGGTGTAACGTTTATGGTTATTGCGCCTGAGCATCAGTGGATTGACCGCCTGACTACGGACGAGAACCGTGCGGCAGTCGAGGATTATATCGCCCAGACCAAGAAGCGCTCGGAGCGTGAGCGTATCGCCGAGACCAAGCGTGTGAGCGGCGTTGCGACGGGCTCGTATGCGGTGAATCCCTTCACGGGCAAGGAGATTCCGATCTATGTTTCGGATTATGTGCTGGCGGGTTATGGTACGGGTGCCATTATGGCTGTTCCGGCGCACGACTCGCGCGACTACGCTTTTGCACGCCACTTCGGTTTGGAGATTGTTCCCGTGGTTGAGGGTGGCGACATCAGTAAGGAGAGCTACGACGCTAAGTCGGGTGCAATGATCAACTCGGGTTTCATTACGGGTATGGACGTCAAGGAGGCTATCGAGGTGATGTTCGACGAGGTTGAGAAGCGCGGTATCGGTCGCAAGCGTGTGAACTATCGTCTGCGCGATGCGATCTTCTCGCGTCAGCGCTATTGGGGCGAGCCGTTCCCCGTTTACTATAAGGACGATGTGGCCTACACGTTGCCCATTGATCAGTTGCCGTTGGAGCTGCCGCCGATCAAGGATTTTGGACCGACGGAGGCGGGCGAGCCACCTCTGGCACGTGTTGAGGGTTGGTGCACCGAGGCGGACGACCCGTTCGAGCTCTCGACAATGCCCGGTTTTGCAGGTTCGAGTGCCTACTATCTGCGCTATATGGATCCCCACAACTCGGAGGCGTTGGTTAGCCGCGAGGCTGACGAGTATTGGCGCAATGTCGATCTCTATGTGGGTGGTATCGAGCACGCTACGGGCCACTTGATGTACTCGCGTTTCTGGAATATGTTCCTCTACGATTTGGGTTATGTCTGCGAGGACGAGCCCTTCAAGAAGTTAGTCAATCAGGGTATGATCCAGGGTCGTTCGAACTTCGTCTATCGCGTGGTTGGAACGAACAAATTTGTGTCGCTCGGTCTGCGTAGCCAGTACGAGACGCAGGAGATCCACGTCGATGTCAATATCGTGCGCAACGATGTGCTCGATTTGGAGGCCTTCCGCAAGTGGCGTCCTGAGTTTGCCGACGCTGAATTTATCTTGGAGGACGGCAAGTATGTCTGCGGCTGGGCTATCGAGAAGATGTCGAAGTCGATGTTCAACGTTGTTAATCCCGACTATATCGTCGAGGCGTATGGCGCTGATACTCTGCGTATGTACGAGATGTTCCTCGGTCCGTTGGAGCAGTCGAAGCCGTGGGATACCAACGGTATCGACGGTGTGCATAAGTTCCTGCGCCGTCTGTGGGGACTGTTCTACGACCGCTTTGGCAACTACAAACTGACCGACGAGAAGGCAACGCCTGCCGAGTTGAAGACCCTCCACAAGACCATCAAGAAGGTGCGCGAGGATATCGAGAACTTTTCATTTAATACCTCGGTGGCAGCATTTATGATCTGCCTCAATGAGTTGGGCGACTGCCCCAAGCGCGAGATTGTCGAGCCGCTCGTTGTGCTGATCGCGCCGTTTGCTCCGCACATTGCCGAGGAGTTGTGGTCGGTGCTGGGACACACGACGTCGGTTTGCGACGCGAAGTATCCTGAGGTTTGCGCCGAGTACCTCGTTGAGAATAGCCACGAGTATCCCGTTTCGATCAATGGTAAAATGCGTTTCAAGAAGGAGCTGCCGCTCGATATGTCGAACGAGGAGATCACCGCCATTGTGCTGGCCGATCCCGCAGCGCAGAGGTGGACCGAGGGTCGTGCGCCGAAGAAGGTGATCGTGGTCCAGGGCAAGATTATCAACATTGTAATTTAACGACTAAAATATGAACTACAACCAACTTTTCGAGCAGATTCGCGCCAAGCAGAGTTTCCTTTGCGTGGGGCTTGATACGGACGTGCGCAAGTTGCCCGAGGCGGTGCGAGGCGAGGAGGATCCGATCTTCGCGTTCAATCGCGCAATTATCGACGCCACAGCCGCTTACACGGTTAGCTATAAGCCCAATCTGGCATTCTACGAGGAGCACGGCGCAGCAGGTATGGAGAGCTTCGAGCGCACCTGCCGCTATATCCGCGAGAACTACCCCGAAATCTTCATTATTGCCGACGCTAAGCGTGGCGATATCGGCAATACGTCGGCAATGTACGCCCGCGCATTCTTCGAGCAGGGGCTGGTCGATGCCGTAACGCTGTCGCCCTATATGGGTCGCGATACGGTGGCTCCGTTCCTCGAATATGAGGGTAAGTGGTCGGTGATCTTGGCTCTCACATCGAATCCGTCGGCAGCTGATTTCGAGTTGCTTACGTTGGCTGATGGCCGCAAGGTCTATGAGCAGGTGTTGCTGACCGCGTCGCAGTGGGGCTCGAAGGAGAACACGATGTTTGTGGTCGGTGCAACGCAGGCAAAGATGCTTGGCGGTATCCGCGAGTTGGTGCCCGATCACTTCTTGTTGGTGCCCGGTGTGGGTGCGCAGGGAGGCTCGCTGAGCGAGGTTGCCGAGTACGGTATGAACTCGCATTGCGGTCTGCTTGTGAACTCGTCGCGCGGCATTATCTACGCCTCGAAGGAGGCCGATTTCGCTGAGGTCGCAGGGCAGAAAGCAGCCGAAATGCAAGCCGAAATGGCCGAGCTTTTGGAGAAGTATCTCTAATCCCGACCGAGGACCGAAAGTGCAAAATGTGCGCCGCCTTGCCTGATTCGGGGCGGGCGGCGCAAATTATATACGATTGATTATGAGAAAGTTTTACACGCTTTTGGCGGTGGGTTGCGCTCTGCTGACAAGTTGCGCCGCACCGCGTATTTCAAGCCGAGCACCGCAGCTCGAAATCCCGCAGGGAACGATCACGGTCGATGGCTCGGCGGAGGATTGGGGCGACTATCGTCAGCTCACGTCGCTGACCAGCGCACACGATCACACGACGCCCGACGGAACGCGCGTGGCACTCCGCTATGACAATACAAAATTGTATTTTTTGTTCGAGGTTACCGACCCCGATATTGTGTCGGGAAAGGTCGAAAGCGAACGCGATTTATTCAACCACGACCGTGTTGAAATCTTCTTTTCCAGCGATCGAAAGATGAGCTTCTATTGTGGCGCTGAGATCTCCGAAACGGGCGTGTTGGATCACGGCAGAGATCAAAGTGGCAAGAGTAGTATGGATTGGAATTTCAAGACGTTACGCCATACGACCAAGCGCACCGCGGAGGGCTATGTTACCGAGGGATCGTTCGATATGGAGGAGTTGCGCGAGCTGGGTTTGATCGGTCGAAACGGTCGTGTCTATATCGGCATTTTCCGTGGCGACAACCCCAACGATGGCACTAAATATCGCTGGCTTTCGTGGGTGGTTGCCGATAAATTACAACGCCCGAATTTTCACCACCCCTACTCGCAAGGAGTCGCTTATTTGAGATAATTCAAAATTCAAAATTCAAGATTCAAAATTAATCCTGCTGTGCAGGCTTTTTCTCCTTCGCGCCTCAGCCGAGTTTGAGCAAGCTCAACCTCCACATTCGGCTTGGTGTCGGTTCAAAATTCAAAATTATGCCACGCCCTTCGGGACGTGGCTTTTTGTTTGTTCTCGGAAGATCTCATTAGTGTTGCGAATTAAAAGTTGGCAAAATCTATGATTTTGACACACCTTCGGGGGCTCGCCTTCGGCGACCGCCCCAGCCCCCGAAGGTGCGTGTTGTCATCGGGCGAGTTCTGCTTTTCCGGTTTAGCAAACAAAATCTGTAAAAGCAAAGGTTAATTTTGAATTTTGAATTTTGAATTGCGCATCCCTCTCGCACGCGCGTATTATGTGCGACCGCTAACGTGCATATACACAAAAATATAGCCCTCGCATTCAACCTCTCTGCTGCTCGCATAATTAATTCAATCACAAAACTCAGAAAATCAGAGTGTTAAAGTCTATTACGCTCGAAATCAATAAACGAAACTTATTTCGCGCAAGATTTGATAAGAAAATACAATCGCAAAATCGACCGAAAACCGCTAAAACGCTGAAAAATCGGCCCGAAAAAGGTGAAAAAAGTTGGGCAAAATTGGTAGAAATAAAAAAAATGCGTACCTTTGCAGTCCCATTTTGAGATGGGAATGACGAAATATTAACAAAAATAAAGGACAAAACAGTAAGAAAATGCCTACTATTCAACAGTTAGTAAGAAATGGCAGAACGCACGTTGACTTCAAGAGTAAGTCGCCTGCGCTCGATGCGTGTCCTCAGCGCCGTGGTGTTTGTACCCGTGTGTACACCACCACCCCTAAGAAGCCTAACTCGGCTATGCGTAAGGTGGCACGTGTGAAATTGACTAATGGTAAAGAGGTGAATGCCTACATTCCGGGCGAGGGTCATAACTTGCAGGAGCACTCGATCGTTCTGGTTCGTGGTGGTCGTGTGAAGGACCTTCCGGGTGTACGTTATCACTTGGTTCGTGGTGCTTTGGATTCGGCAGGTGTAGATGGTCGTCTGCAGCGTCGTTCGAAGTACGGTGCAAAGCGTCCTAAGGCAGGTAAGGGTGGCGCTCCCGCAAAGAAGAAGTAATCAACAGAGGAAATTTTAACAAAGAGAAACAACAATGAGAAAAGCAAAGCCTAAGAAGCGAATTCTACTTCCGGATCCCAAGTTCTCGGACGTACTTGTTACAAGGTTTGTGAACAACCTTATGTTGGACGGAAAGAAGAGTATTGCCTATTCGATTTTCTACGATGCGTTGGATATCGTTGGCGAGAAGATGAAGGATGCTGACAAATCTCCCCTCGAAATTTGGAAGCAGGCACTTGAAAACATCACCCCGCAGGTCGAGGTTAAGTCGAAGCGTATCGGTGGTGCTACCTTCCAGGTTCCCACCGAGGTGAGAGCGGAGCGCAAGATTTCGATTTCGATGAAAAACCTTGTCCTTTATTCTCGTAAGCGCGCCGGTAAGTCGATGGCAGAGAAACTCTCAGGAGAGATAATGGCAGCATACAACCAGGAGGGTGCTGCATTCAAGCGTAAGGAGGAGATGCACCGTATGGCTGAGGCCAACAAGGCATTCGCACACTTCAGATTTTAATTAGAGGATTACGAAGATGGCAGCAAGAGATTTAACATACACTCGTAATATCGGTATTATGGCTCACATCGATGCCGGTAAGACTACTACTTCGGAGCGTATCCTCTTCTACACTGGTAAGACCCATAAGATCGGCGAGACCCACGAGGGTGCAGCTACTATGGACTGGATGGCACAGGAGCAGGAGCGTGGTATTACCATCACCTCGGCAGCTACTACCGCTTTCTGGAACTACAAGGGTCATCAGTATCAGATCAACCTGATCGACACCCCGGGACACGTTGACTTTACCGTTGAGGTAGAGCGTTCGTTGCGCGTTCTGGACGGTGCCGTTGCTACGTTCTGCGCAGTAGGTGGCGTTGAGCCCCAGTCGGAGACCGTATGGCGTCAGGCTGATAAGTATAACGTTCCCCGTATCGGTTACGTTAACAAGATGGACCGTACCGGTGCAGACTTCTATGCAGTTTGCGCTCAGATCAAGGAGCACTTCGGTACGACCGCTCTGCCCGTAGTTTTGCCTATCGGTGTAGAGGATAAGTTCGAGGGTCTGATTGACCTTATATATAATAAGGCAGTCTATTACTTCGACGACAAGACCGTTCGCGACAACTTTGAGTTGCGCGAGATCCCCGAAAATATGAAGGCTGAGGCTGAGGAGTGGCGCAACAAGTTGATCGAGGAGGTTGCTTCGGTTGACGACGCTCTGATGGAGAAGTTCTTCGAGGATCCCGATTCGATCACTCCCGA
Source organism: Rikenellaceae bacterium (assembly GCA_017442365.1). Classification (GTDB taxonomy): domain Bacteria; phylum Bacteroidota; class Bacteroidia; order Bacteroidales; family Rikenellaceae; genus Alistipes. The sequence goes on from JAFRZW010000002.1 coordinate 167,739, forward strand.
GGAGTTGATCGCGGCAATCCGCAAGGCAACGATGCAGATGCAGGTTGTTCCTATGTTGTGCGGCTCGTCGTTCCACAACAAGGGCGTACAGCACCTGCTCGACGCAGTTATGGCTTACCTGCCCTCGCCGCTGGACGTTCCCGCAATCGAGGGTGTGAACCCCAAGACCGAGGAGCCCGAGGTGCGTAATGCAACTGAGGCTGATCCTTTCTGCGGTTTGGCATTTAAGATCGCTACCGACCCCTTCGTAGGTCGCTTGGCATTCGTTCGCGTATATTCGGGTAAGCTCGATGCAGGTTCGTATGTTTACAATGCACGTAGCGGCAAGCGTGAGCGTATCAGCCGTATCTACCAGATGCACGCTAACAAGCAGAATCCTCTCGAAACCGTAGGTGCAGGTGATATCTGCGCAGCAGTAGGTTTCAAGGAGATCCGCACCGGTGATACTCTGTGCGCTGAGGGTTCGCCCATCGTATTGGAGCAGATGACCTTCCCCGAGCCGGTTATCGGTTTGGCAGTTGAGCCTAAGACTCAGAAGGACCTCGATAAGCTGGGTATCGCTCTGGGTAAGCTGGCTGAGGAGGATCCCACCTTCACCGTTAAGACCGACGAGGATAGCGGTCAGACTATCATCAGCGGTATGGGTGAGCTCCACTTGGATATCATCGTTGACCGTTTGAAACGTGAGTTCGGCGTAGAGATCAACCAGGGTGCACCCCAGGTTAACTACAAGGAGGCTCTTACTCAGACCGTTCAGCACCGTGAGGTATTCAAGAAGCAGACCGGTGGTCGTGGTAAGTTCGCAGATATTATCTTCGAGATCGGTCCCGCATCGGAGGGTAAGATCGGTCTGGAATTCGTTGACGAGGTTAAGGGTGGTAACATTCCTAAGGAGTTTATCCCCGCAGTTCAGAAGGGCTTCGAGTCGGCTATGGCTAACGGTGCTTTGGCAGGTTACACTATGGATTCGATGAAGATTACCTTGAAGGACGGTTCGTTCCACCCCGTTGACTCGGATCAGTTGTCGTTTGAGATCGCTGCACGTAACGGTTTCCGTGTTGCAGCACCCAAGGCAGGTTCGGTGATTATGGAGCCCATTATGTCGGTTGAGGTTGTAACCCCCGAGGAGAATATGGGTGATATCATCGGCGACTTGAACAAGCGTCGTGGTCAGATTCAGGGTATGGAGCAGAAGGGTACTGCACGTGTGGTTAAGGCTAAGGTTCCCCTGTCGGAGATGTTTGGTTATGTAACCGTACTGCGTACTATCTCGTCGGGTCGTGCAACTTCGTCGATGGAGTTCTCGCACTTCGAGGAGGTACCCGCTAACCTCGCAAAGGATATTATCGAGAAAGCAAGTGGCAAACGTAAGGATTTAGAATAAGAATTAGATATGAGCCAGAAAATTAGAATCAAATTGAAGTCGTTCGACCATAACTTGGTTGATAAGTCGGCTGAGAAGATCGTAAAGACGGTAAAGAGCACCGGCGCAGTAGTTAGCGGTCCTATTCCCCTGCCTACTCACAAGAAGATCTTCACCGTAAACCGCTCGACCTTCGTAAATAAGAAGGCACGTGAGCAGTTCCAGCTCTCGACCTTCAAGCGCATCTTGGACATTTATAGCTCGACTCCCAAGACTATCGATGCACTGATGAAGCTTGAATTGCCTTCGGGTGTAGAGGTTGAGATCAAGGTCTGATCGACACTCAAATAACGTGAGGCAAAAATGTGCCGAGCAGGTGGACAACCACCGTCAAAGGTGGTTGTCCAACACTCGACACGCGCCAAAACAACAGGGTGCGGAGCTTATTTGAGAGGTCCCAAAACAGAGGGGGCGGCGAGAGTAAGTAAGTACCAACAGGGTGCGGAGCTTAGGGGTGGCGGCGAATAGAGTAAGTCGGAACACTTGAAAGAGTAACCACCGCGAAAGTCGAAACAGAATAGGGCAAATGTGAATAAGGGCAGGCGCCGAAATGGAGTAGGGCTTATATGTAGCGAAGTTCGAATGAAAAGAATGGAACTGATATAGAAAGCAGAGATCGAAAGAGAATGCATATATATAATATATAGGTATCGCGCACCAAACAAAAACGAAAAACAAACACACTTATACAAAACAAACGTAATTAGACAAAAATGTCAGGACTTATTGGAAAAAAAATCGGAATGACTTCCGTTTTCAGTGCCGAGGGTAAGAACATACCATGCACTGTTATCGAGGCTGGTCCGTGTGTAGTTACGCAAATCAAGACTGTCGAGAGCGATGGCTATGAGGCAGTTCAGGTTGCCTATGACGACAAGAGTGAAAAGCACACCAGCAGCAGTTTGTTAGGACACTTCAAGAAGGCCGGTGTAACTCCCAAGCGTAAGCTTGTTGAGTTCAAGGGTCTTGGTGAGGTGAATCTGGGCGATACTCTGACCGTTGAGAAGTTCGCTGAGGGCGACTGGGTAGACGTAACGGGTATCTCGAAAGGTAAGGGCTTCCAGGGCGTTGTTAAGCGCCACGGTTTCGCCGGTGTAGGTGGCCAGACTCACGGTCAGCACAACCGTCAGCGTAAGCCGGGTTCGCTGGGTGCATCGTCGTATCCCTCGCGCGTCTTCAAGGGCAAGCGTCTGCCGGGCCGCACAGGTGGTGATCAGGTTAAGGTTACCAACCTGAAAGTATTCAAGGTAATTCCCGAGAGCAATCTGATCCTCGTTAAGGGTTCGGTTCCGGGTGCAAAGGGTTCGTACTTAGTAATTGAGAATTAAAGATGGAATTAGCGGTATATAACACCTTAGGTAAGGAAACAGGTAAGAAAGTAGTTCTTTCGGACGCTGTATTCGGTGTGGAGGCTAACGACCACGCTATTTATCTCGACGTAAAGCAGTACTTGGCTAACCAGCGCCAGGGTACTCACAAGTCGAAGCAGAAGAACGAAGTTGCAGGCTCGACCAAGAAGTTGAAGCGACAGAAGGGTACCGGTGGCGCACGTGCAGGTAGCATCAAGTCGCCTCTGTTCCCGGGTGGTGGTCGCGTATTTGGTCCCGTACCTCGCGATTACAGCTTCAAGCTGAACAAGAAGCTCAAGCAGTTGGCTCGCCGTAGCGCACTGACCTACAAGGCTCAGGACAACGCTATCACCGTAGTCGAGGACTTCGTAATGGAGGCACCCAAGACTAAGAAGGCAATCGAGCTGACCAAGAACCTGAACGTAGCAGAGAAGAAGGTATTGTTGGTAGTAACCGAGTCGAACCTGAACGTTTCGCTCTCGTGCCGCAACCTTCCCAACGTAAAGGTTATCAACGCAGCAAGCCTGAACACCTACGACGTGATGAACGCATCGGCCGTAGTAATGTTCGAGGGCGCAGTAAACGCAATCAATGAAATGTTAGCTTAAAACATTGAGGAAATGGAAGTAATTATTAAGCCTATTTTGACCGAGAAGATGACGATTCAGGGCGAGAAGCTGAATCGCTACGGTTTTATCGTCGATACGAGAGCTAACAAGCTGCAGATCCGTAACGCCGTAGAGCAGATGTACAACGTAGTTGTAACTGACGTAAACACGATCAACGTAATGGGTAAGGCAAAGAGCCGCTACACCAAGGCTGGTCTGTTGGAAGGTCGTACAAACAATTTCAAGAAGGCTATCGTCACCTTGAAAGATGGAGATAAGATAGATTTTTACAGTAATATCTAAGAGAGATGGCAGTAAGAAAGTTTAAGCCGGTAACTCCCGGTACAAGACATAAGATTATCGGTACGTTCGATGAGATTACTACATCGACACCGGAGAAGTCGTTGCTTCGTGCCAAGAAATCGACTGGCGGTCGTAACAACGAAGGTAAGATGACTATGCGCTATATGGGCGGTGGTCATAAGCAGATGTATCGACTGGTTGATTTCAAGCGCGCAAAGGACGGTGTAGCTGCCGTAGTGAAGACTATCGAGTACGATCCTAACCGTACGGCACGTATCGCACTGATCTGCTACGCAGACGGTGAGAAGAGCTATATCTTGGCACCCAACGGCCTGAAAGTAGGTCAGACCGTGATGAGCGGCGCAGGCGTAGCTCCTGAGGTTGGTAACACCCTGTTCCTGTCGGAGATTCCGCTGGGTACGGTGATCCACAATATTGAACTCTACCCCGGTCAGGGTGCCGCAATGGCACGTAGCGCCGGTGCCTATGCACAGCTTCTGGCTCGTGAGGGCAAATTCGCGATTATCAAGTTGCCTTCGGGCGAAACTCGTATGGTACTCGTTACCTGCCGTGCAACCGTAGGTGTTGTATCGAACGTCGATCACAACCTGGAAAGCCACGGTAAGGCAGGTCGCAAGCGTTGGTTGGGCCGCCGCCCGCACAACCGTGGTGTTGTAATGAACCCCGTTGATCACCCGATGGGTGGTGGCGAAGGTCGTGCCTCGGGAGGTCATCCTCGTTCGCGTAAGGGTCTGTTGGCTAAGGGTTACAAGACACGCAACCCCAAGAAGACGACCTCGAAGTTTATTATTTCAAAGAAAAAATAATTAAAAGAGTAACATAATGAGCCGTTCATTAAAAAAAGGACCATTCATTGACCCGAAGCTTGAAGCAAAGGTAATTGCACAGGCAGAGAGCAATAATAAGTCTGTTATCAAGACTTGGTCGCGCGCAAGTATGATTTCGCCTGACTTCGTAGGTCAGACGATCGCTGTCCACAACGGAAATAAGTTTATTCCGGTCTATGTAACTGAAAATATGGTGGGTCATAAGCTGGGCGAGTTCGCAGCAACCCGTAATTTCCGTGGTCACGGTGGTAACAAGAAAAAATAAGTAGAATATGGGTGCAAGAAAAAATTTAATGGCCGAGAAGTATAAGGCCGAGAAGAAGCAGAAAGCTATCGCTATTATGCGTGATTGCCCTACCTCGCCCCGCAAGATGCGTCTGGTAGCAGACATCGTTCGTGGCGTTGAGATCAATAAGGCTCTGGGTATCCTCCGCTACTCGAAGAAAGAGGCATCGATCCGTATGGAGAAGCTCTTGAAGTCGGCCATCGCAAACTGGGAGGCAAAGAACCCCAACGAGCGTTTGGAGGACAACACCCTCTGCGTTAAGGAGGTATTCGTTGACTGCGGTCGTATGTTGAAGCGCGTTCAGCCCGCACCTCAGGGTCGTGCTCACCGCATTCGTAAGCGTTCGAACCACGTAACGCTGGTTGTTGATAAAATGGTAACTGAAAATAAGTAAAAGCAAATGGGACAGAAAGTTAATCCGATAGCTAACCGCCTGGGTATCGTTCGCGGTTGGGATTCAAACTGGTTCGGCGGCAAGGACTTCTCGTCGCGTCTGGTTGAAGATGAGAAGATCCGTAAGTACTTGAACGCCCGTTTGGCTAAGGCAAGTATCTCGAAGATCATCATCGAGCGTACACTCAAACTCGTTACTGTAACCATCTCGACCGCTCGCCCCGGTATCATCATCGGTAAGGGTGGCCAAGAGGTTGATAAATTGAAGGAAGAGCTGAAGAAGCTCACCGGTAAGGACGTACAGATCAACATCTTCGAGATCAAGCGTCCCGAGGTTGATGCAGTGATCGTTGCAAACAACATCGCTCGTCAGTTGGAGGGCCGTATCTCGCACCGTCGCGCCGTTAAGACCGCAATCGCTTCGACGATGCGTATGGGCGCTGAGGGTATCAAGATCCAGATCTCGGGCCGTGTTGGTGGCGCCGAAATGGCTCGTAGCGAAACCTACAAGGAGGGCCGTATTCCTCTGCATACCTTCCGCGCTGACGTAGACTACTGCCTGGCTGAGGCACTGACCAAGGTTGGTATCCTCGGTATCAAGGTATGGATCTGCACCGGCGAGGTATACAAGAAGCGTGATCTGTTCGAGATCGCAGGCGCAAGCGCTAATGCACCTCAGGGCGGTCAGTCGCAGCAGGGTCGCGGTAAGGGCGCTCCCCGCAAGAGAAGAAACAACAATAAGTAGTATGGACCTTTTAATGCGATAATAGAAAATGTTACAGCCAAAAAAGACCAAATTTAGAAGAATGCAGAAAGGCCGTATGAAGGGCTTCGCACACCGCGGAAACCAGTTGGCATACGGATCGTTCGGCATCAAAGCACTGGAATCGACTTGGATCACCGGTCGCCAGATTGAAGCAGCCCGTCAGGCTATTGTACGTTATATGAAGCGTGAAGGTCAGGTGTGGATTCGTATCTTCCCCGATAAGCCGATCACCAAGAAACCCGCTGAGGTTCGAATGGGTAAAGGTAAGGGTTCGCCCGAAGGATTCGTGGCACCCGTTACTCCGGGCCGTATTCTCTTCGAGGCAGAGGGTGTACCCCTGGAAGTTGCACAGGAGGCACTTCGTTTGGGCGCACAGAAACTGCCTATTACGGTTAAGTTTATTGTAAGACGTGATTACACCGAAAATTCAATCTAAGAAATGAAAAGTGCTGAAATAAAGGAGCTCACGGTACAGGAACTGACCGAGCGCATCGAATCGGAGAAGGCTAACCTCGCTCAGATGAAGGTGCAGCACGCAGTGTCGCCCGTAGAGAACTCGTCGTTAATCAAAAAATCTCGCAGAGATATCGCGCGTATGCTGACAATTCTCGGCCAGAAGAACTCTAAATGTTAATTACCACTATGGAAAGAAATCTTAGAAAAGAGCGTATTGGCTTGGTTGTCAGCAACAAGATGGAGAAGACCATCGTGGTTGCCGTTGAGCGTAAGGTCAAGCATCCGATCTACGGTAAGTTTATGAACAAGACTACCAAGTTCGTAGCTGAGTGCTTGGACGAGACCGTAAAAGAGGGCGATACCGTTCGTATTATGGAGACTCGCCCCCTGAGCAAAACCAAGCGTTGGAGATTAGTACAAATCATTGAAAGAGCTAAGTAGTTATGATACAACAAGAAAGTAGACTTGTCGTAGCCGATAACAGCGGTGCAAAAGAGGTTCTCTGCATTCGCGTGCTTGGCGGCACCAAGCGTCGCTACGCATCGATCGGCGATAAAATCGTTGTAACCGTAAAGAGCGCTACCCCCTCGGGCGATGTCAAGAAGGGTACCGTATCGAAGGCGGTTGTCGTAAGAACTAAGAAGGAGATCAGACGTGCAAACGGTTCGTACATTCGTTTCGACGATAACGCCGTAGTGCTTCTGAACAACCAGGGCGAAATGAGAGGTACTCGTATCTTCGGTCCCGTAGCACGTGAGTTGCGCGACCAGTATATGAAGATCATCTCGCTGGCTCCCGAAGTATTGTAATCGTTAAAAACACAGAAGACTATGTCAACCAAATTGCATATTAAGAAAGGGGATATGGTTTACGTGAATGCCGGCAATAGCAAAGGGCAGTCAGGTAAAGTGTTGGAGGTGAACGTAGCGAAGCAGCGCGCCGTAGTAGAGGGCCTGAACATCGTGAAGAAGCACACTAAGCCCAACTCGCAGAATCCTCAGGGTGGTATCGTCGAGCAGGAGGCCGGCATCCACATCTCGAACTTGCAGCCGATCGACGCAAAGACCGGTAAGGCTACCAAGGTAGGTCGCAAGCTCAACGAGAAAGGTAAATTAGTACGTTACGCTAAAAAGTCAGGGGAGGAGATCAAATAATGGCAAATTACATTCCTACACTCAAGACTACCTATAAGGAGCAGATCAAGCCTGCTCTGATGAAGGAGTTCGGCTACAAGAGCATTATGCAGGTACCCAAGTTGGAGAAGATCGTTATCAACCAGGGTATGGGCCAGGCAGTAGCTGATAAGAAGCTGATCGAGGTAGCTCAGGCCGAGCTGACCCAGATCACTGGCCAGAAGGCTGTTCAGACTCGTTCGCGTAAGGATATCTCGAACTTCAAACTGCGTAAGGGTATGCCCATCGGCGTTCGCGTAACGTTGCGCGCAGATCGTATGTACGAGTTCTTGGAGCGTCTGATCGCAGTTGCACTTCCCCGTATCCGCGATTTCAAGGGTATCAACGAGAAGTTCGACGGCAAGGGTAACTACACCCTCGGCGTAACTGAGCAGATCATCTTCCCTGAGATCGATATCGACAAGATCACCAAGATCTTCGGTATGGAGATTACCTTCGTAACTTCGGCAAAGACCGACGAGGAGGCATACGCACTTCTCCGCGAGTTCGGCCTGCCGTTCAAAAACGCTAAAAAGAATCAATAAGCTATGGCAAAGGAATCGATGAAAGCACGCGAGGTAAAGCGTGCGAAACTCGCAAAAAGATACCAGCACAAGCGCGATGAGGTAGCTGCACGTGTTAAGAGCGGCGAGATCAGCGAGATGGAGGCTTGGCAGGAGTTGGCTAAGTTGCCCCGCAACGCTAACCCCATTCGTCAGCACAACCGTTGCCAGCTGACCGGTCGTCCTAAGGGCTATATGCGTCAGTTCGGTATCAGCCGTATCCAGTTCCGTGAGATGGCCTCGCAGGGTCTGATCCCGGGCGTGAAGAAGGCAAGCTGGTAGCAGTAACTTCAAACTGATTTTCGGGCCTCGACATCTTCATCTCACCCGCGATTTGGGCGTTCATTTGGGTGGAAATTGCCACTCGGACGGACGGACCGAGTCGGGGAGAGATGAAGAATGTTGGTCTGAAAATCACTTTTTTTGTAAAAAAGTTGCTGATTATTCGCAAGTTTTGATTAACTTTACGCGATTTTTTCGAGGATTACCGTCGCAAACACCACTTTCGAGGGGTGTTGGTGGCGGAAATTACTCGTGTAAATAACTAATTATCAACCAATTAATTTTTAATTTTTAATCGTTATGACAGATCCTATTGCGGATTTTCTCACGCGAATTAGAAACGCGGTGAAAGCCAACCACAAGGTGGTTGAAGCTCCCGGCTCAAAAATTAAGCAGGAGATCACTAAGATTCTCTATGAACAGGGCTACATCTTGGCTTACAAGTTCGACACTGACGAGCGTGGTTTCTCGACCATCAAGATCGCTTTGAAGTACAACGCGCAGACCAAGACCAACGCCATCAAAGATCTCAAACGTGTTAGCCGTCCCGGTCTGCGTCAGTACGCTTCGGTAGCAGAGATGCCCCGAGTATTGAACGGCTTGGGTATCGCTATCCTCTCGACTTCGAAGGGCATTATGACCGACAAGAAGGCTCGTCAGGAGAACGTAGGCGGCGAAGTCCTCTGCTACATCTATTAACGGGAAACGGGGCCAACGCTTTTTAGTCGAGGGGCGCTTGTTGAGATTGAGCCATTTAGGCGGTCGAGAGAGGGTCGAACCTTTGATTGGAGAGTTGGGACGTTAAATTCGAGTTGTACCGATGCCTTGTGCTATGAGAAAGTGTAGCGAAGGCGTATGCGAAGGAAAGGCGCATATATAATATATATAGGTATAACGGCGAAGAGTGCAAACAGACAATCGGTTTCCATTGTGCCGAGCAAACAGAACGCACAAAGCGTGCCACCCCGAGAGTAACAAACAAAACAAAAACTTTTTAAGAAATGTCAAGAATTGGTAAATTACCTGTAAACTTGCCCGCAGGTGTCGAGATCAAGATCTCGGACGACAACGTGGTAAGCGTGAAAGGGCCTCTTGGTACACTGAGTCAGAAGGTTGACTCGGATATTACCGTTAAGGTAGAGGATGGTGTACTCACCGTATCGCGCCCCACAAATCAGCCGCGTCACCGTTCGATGCACGGTTTGTATCGCGCGCTGATCAACAATATGGTAGTAGGCGTAACCCAGGGTTACGAGATCAAGCAGGAGCTCGTTGGTGTCGGCTTTAAGGCTGAGGCTAAGGGTCAGATCTTGGAGCTGAGCTTGGGTTATTCGCACGATATCCATATGATGGTACCCGCTGAGGTTACTGTAACCGCAGTTACCGAGAAGAAGGGTAACCCCATCGTTACATTTAAGAGCATTGACAAGCAGCTCGTAGGTCAGGTAGCTGCAAAGTTGCGCTCGTTGCGTAAGCCTGAGCCTTACAAGGGTAAGGGTATTAAGTTCGTAGGCGAAACTCTGCGTCGTAAGGCAGGTAAGTCTGCAGGTGCTAAATAGTAAAAACGTAAGACTATGTCATTGAATAAGATTGAAAGAAGAGAGCGCATCAAGATGCGTATCCGTAAGATCGTTAGCGGTACTGCAGAGCAGCCTCGTATGACTGTATTCCGCAGCAACAAGCAGATCTATGTACAGTTCATTGATGACGTTTGCGGCGTTACTTTGGCAGCAGCATCGTCGAAGGAGATCGCAGACGTAGCAGGTAAGAACAAGTCGGAGGTAGCCGCTCTGGTAGGTAAGCTCGCAGCAGAGCGCGCCATTGCTAAGGGTATCTCGGCAGTATCGTTCGACCGTAACGGTTACCTGTATCACGGTAGAGTAAAAATGTTGGCCGACGCAGCGCGCGAAGGTGGTCTTAAATTCTAAGCGAATATGGCAAATACTAATGTAAAGAAAGTAAGAACCAGCGATTTGGAGTTGAAGGATCGTTTGGTAAGCATTCAGCGCGTAACCAAGGTTACCAAGGGTGGTCGTACGTTCAGCTTCTCGGCTATCGTAGTGGTAGGTAACGAGAACGGCGTAGTAGGCTACGGTTTGGGTAAGGCAAGCGAGGTTCAGGCAGCTATCGCAAAGGGCGTTGAAGATGCAAAGAAGAATCTGGTAAATGTACCCATCATCAACGGTACGATTCCTCACAAGCAGGAGATGCGTTTCGGTGGTTCGGAGGTTATGATCCGTCCGGCAGCTCCCGGTACCGGTATCATCGCTGGTGGTGCAATGCGTGCAGTGTTGGAGTCGGTAGGCGTTAAGAACGTGTTGGCAAAGAGCAAGGGTTCGTCGAACCCCCACAACTTGGTTAAGGCTACTGTGAACGCACTGTTGGAGTTGCGCGACGCATACAGCGTAGCACAGGTTCGCGGTATCTCGATGAAAAAGGTGTTTAACGGTTAATCTGACTGAGAAACTATGGCAAAATTGAAGATCACTCAGGTTCGCAGCCAGATCGGTTGTTCGGACATTCAGCGCAAGAACCTTGCAGCACTTGGTCTGCGCAAAATCAATCAGACCGTAGAGCACGACGACTCGGCAATCATTAAGGGTATGTTGGAGCGCGTTAAGCACTTGGTCAAGGTGGAAGAAGTTAAGTAAGAACTAAAAAAGATTTTACGAATATGAATCTTAATGAATTGAAACCCGCAAAGGGAGCAACACATCACCAGAAGCGTATCGGTCGTGGTCAGGGTTCGGGCCACGGTGGCACCTCGACTCGTGGTCATAAGGGAGCTCAGTCGCGTTCGGGTTACTCGCGTAAGTTGGGCTTCGAGGGCGGTCAGATGCCTTTGCAGCGTCGTTTGCCTAAGTTCGGTTTCACGAACTTGAAGCGCGTTGAGTTCAAGGCAATCAATCTGTCGGTAATCGAGGAGCTGGCTGAGAAGAAGAACCTCACCGAGATCAGCGTAGCAACTCTGATCGAGGCAGGTTTCGTATCGGCTAACGATAAAGTGAAGATTTTGGGTAACGGTACCGTAACCAAGGCACTGGCAGTAAGCGCACACGCTTTCTCGAAGAGCGCAGTTGCAGCTATCGAGGCTCAGGGTGGTTCGGTTGCTAAACTCTAATTTCAAATAGACTTAAACTCGCACCGTTATGAAAGAATTACTCATATTTCTTGGGATCATCGCTCTGGTAGCAGCCGGATTGATGTTCAACAAGAAGTTTGTCGAGACTATCAAGAACATCTGGAAGATCGAGGATCTGCGCAAGCGTATCATCTATACGTTGGGCCTTCTGCTGATCTACCGTCTTGGTAGCTTCGTGGTGATCCCCGGTATCAACCCCAACGCGTTGGGTGCTGGTTCGGGTATTGCTGACCAGGTGGAGGGCAACGGCCTGCTGGGTCTGTTGAACATCTTCACCGGTGGTGCATTCAGCAATGCTTCGGTACTCGCACTTGGTGTAATGCCTTACATCACCGCATCGATTGTCATTCAGTTGATGGGTATGGTCGTACCCTACTTCCAGAAGATGCAGAAGGAGGGTGAAAGCGGCCGCCGTAAGCTCAATCAGTGGACTCGTCTTTTGACGATCGCTGTGTTGCTGTTGCAGGGTCCCACCTACGTTGCCAATCTCTATCGACAGGTACCCGAATCGTTCGTATACGGTAACACCTTCCAATTCGTAGCATTTGCAACTCTGGTTCTGATCGCTGGAACAATGTTCATTATGTGGCTTGGCGAGAAGATCACCGACCGCGGTATCGGTAACGGTATCTCGTTGATCATTATGGTCGGTATCGTGGCACGTCTGCCGCACGCGCTGATCGCAGAGTTCAATACCCGTTTCACGGAGGCTACGGGTGGTATGATTATGTTGATTGTGGAGTTGGTACTGCTCTACCTGGTATTTATGGGCACCATTGCACTGGTTCAGGCAACCCGCCGTATCCCCGTGCAGTATGCTAAGCGTATCGTAGGTAACAAGCAGTATGGCGGTGTACGTCAGTACATTCCGTTGAAGATTAACGCAGCAAACGTAATGCCTATCATCTTCGCTCAGGCGTTGATGTTCATTCCGATGCTGTTCGTTAAGGTCGCTCCGGGCTTCGCAGCAGCATTCGCATACCAAGGATTCTGGTACAACTTCACTTTTGCAGTTCTGGTAATCGCATTTACCTACTTCTACACTGCAATCGTAGTTAATCCCGCAATGATGGCAGAAGATATGAAGCGCAACGGTGGCTTCATTCCCGGCGTTAAGCCCGGTAAGAAGACCGTTGAGTATATCGACACCATTATGACGAGAATCACCCTTCCCGGTTCGTTCTTCTTGGCATTGGTGGCAATTATGCCCGCCTTGGCAATGAAGTTCTTGAACATCAACCAGGAGTTCGCATACTTCTATGGCGGTACTTCGCTGTTGATTATGGTAGGTGTGATCCTCGACACTCTCAAGCAGATCGAGAGCCAGTTGCTGATGCGTCGTTACGACGGTCTGATGAAGACCGGCCGAATCCAGGGTCGCAACTAATCTCAGACAAAGAGTTCTTGAAAGTAAGGAAAAGATGATTTACCTTAAATCAGAGGAAGAGATAGAGCTGCTCCGCGAGAATAACCTTCTTGTGAGTGCAACACTGGCCGAAGTGGGTCGCCACATCGCTCCCGGTGTTACTACGAAGGAACTTGATCGCATCGCCGAGGAGTTTATCCGTTCTCACGGAGCAGTTCCTGCTTTCCTCGGGTACAACGGCTATCCCGCATCACTTTGTGTGTCGGTGAACGAGCAGGTTGTACACGGTATTCCGTCGGATTATGCCCTCCGAGAGGGCGATGTCGTATCGGTAGATTGCGGTACGTTTATGAAGGGGTTTGTTGGTGATTCCGCATATACGTTTGCGGTGGGAGAGATCACTCCCGAAGTCCAAAGATTGCTGGACACAACCAAAGAAGCTCTTTATAAGGGTACCGAGCAGGCCCGCCCGGGCAATCGCGTAGGCGATATCTCGGCAGCCGTGCAGTACTGCGCCGAAACAGCCGGTTACTCGGTAGTGCGCGAGCTGGTTGGCCACGGACTCGGTCGAAAAATGCACGAAGACCCCGAAGTCCCCAACTATGGCGCACGTGGCAGAGGCCCCCTGCTCAAAGCAGGAATGGTGATCTGCATCGAACCGATGATCAATATGGGAGTTAAGCAGGTCGTATTCGAACGCGACGGTTGGACCGTCCGCACCCGCGACCGCAAGCCATCGGCACACTACGAGTTTGCTGTGGCAATAACCAAAAACGGCCCCGACGTACTTACCGATTTTAGCGTAATCGAGCAAGCACTTAAAAAGTAAAAAGACTCTATGGCAAAACAGACTGCTATTGAAAGGGACGGCTCGGTGATCGAGGCATTGTCGAATGCAATGTTCCGCGTCGAGTTGGATAACGGCCACGTTATCACCGCCCATATCTCAGGCAAGATGCGACAGCATTATATCAAAATCCTGCCGGGAGATAAAGTTAAAGTGGAAATGACCCCGTACGATTTGAGTAAGGGTCGTATATCCTTTAGGTACAAATAATCAAAGATTGCTGAAAAATGAAAGTCAAGGCATCAATCAAAAAGAGAAGCGAGGATTGCAAGATCGTTAAGCGTAAGGGCAAGCTCTACGTGATCTGCAAGAAGAATCCTAAATTCAAAATGCGCCAAGGGTAATGTTTCAACCAATTAAAAACGAAAAAAGAAATTTATGGCACGTATAGTCGGTGTAGATTTACCAAAAAATAAGAGAGGCGAGATCGGTCTGACCTATATCTACGGTATCGGTCGCAGCACCGCTCGCAAGATTCTCGACGAGGCAGGCATTAGCTACGACCTCAAAGTACAGGATTGGACAGACGAGCAGGTCGGTGCAATCCGTAACATCATCGCAACGAGCGGTATTAAGGTCGAGGGCGAGTGCCGCTCGATCGTCCAGCTCAACATCAAACGACTGATGGATATCGGTTGCTACCGTGGTATCCGTCATCGTCTGGGTCTGCCTGTTCGCGGTCAGAGCACCAAGAACAACGCACGTACCCGTAAGGGCAAGAAGAAGACTGTCGCTAACAAGAAAAAGGCAACTAAGTAATTTTAGAGAGTTATGGCAAAAAAGACTGGAACAGTTAAGAAGAAGGTCGTTAAGGTTGGCGCATTGGGCGCAGCTTACGTTCACTCGACTTTCAATAACGTGATTGTAACCCTCACCAACGAAGTAGGCGAAGTTATCAGCTGGTCGTCGGCAGGTAAGATGGGTTTCCGCGGTTCGAAAAAGAATACTCCCTATGCAGCTCAGACAGCCGCTGCGGATTGCGCAAAGGTTGCTTATGACTTGGGTCTGCGTAAAGTTAAGGTTTATGTAAAGGGTCCCGGTGCAGGTCGTGAGTCGGCTATCCGTACTATCCACGGCGCAGGTATCGAGGTAATGGAGATCATCGACGTTACTCCGCTGCCGCACAACGGCTGCCGCCCGCCCAACCGTCGTCGCGTCTAATCATTAGCGCACACGAAGTAAGCGAAAAGCATAAACCAAACAACAGACAAAATTCAACTAAAAAAGTAAAAAAAACAATGGCAAGATATATTGGCCCTAAAAGCAAAATCGCCCGTAAATTCGGCGAAGCTATTTACGGAACGGATAGAGTCCTCGAAAAGAAGAACTATCCTCCCGGACAGCACGGTCTTGCTCGCAAGCGTAAGAAGACCTCGGAGTACGGTATTCAGCTGAGCGAAAAGCAGAAGGCAAAGTGCACCTATGGCGTATTGGAGAAGCAGTTCGTACGTACCTACCAGAACGCAGCACGTTTGGAGGGTATCACCGGTGAGAACCTGCTGAAATTGTTGGAGTGCCGCCTCGATAACGTAGTTTACCGTTTGGGTATCGCTCCCACTCGTGCAGCAGCACGCCAGCTGGTGAGCCACCGCCACATCTGTGTAAATGGTAACGTGGTGAACATTCCGTCGTACAGCCTGCGCGCAGGTGATGTAGTTGCTGTTCGAGAGAAGTCGAAGAGTTTGGAGGTAATCACCGACTCTTTGGCAGGTGGTCGCAAGAGCCGCTACTCTTGGTTGGAGTGGAATGACGAGACGATGTCGGGTAAGTTCCTTCAGAAGCCCGAGCGTGAGGAGATTCCCGAGAACATCAAGGAGCAGCTGATCGTCGATCTGTACTCGAAATAGTAACTAAATAACCGAATAAAAATTATGGCAATATTAGCATTCCAAAAGCCTGAAAAGGTGATTATGCTCGAATCTACCTCTAACTTCGGAAAGTTTGAGTTCCGTCCGTTGGAGCCCGGATTCGGTATGACCATCGGTAATGCCTTGCGTCGTATTCTGCTCTCGTCGTTGGAGGGTTACGCAATCACGACCGTAAAGGTTGCCGGTGTCGATCACGAGTTTGCCGCTATCCCCGGTGTGATGGAGGGAATGATTGATGTGATCTTGAACTTGAAGCAGGTTCGCTTCGTACGTACGGTCGATAATACCGACTTCGAGAAGGTATCGATCAACGTAGCCGGCGTAACCGAGCTGACGGCAGGTTACATCTCGAACTTCCTTTCGTTCTTCAAAGTGTTGAATCCCGATCTGGTGATCTGCCGTCTGTCGCCCGGAACGAAGATGCAGATCGATCTGACGATCGGTAAAGGCCGCGGTTATGTTCCCGCCGACGAGAACCGTCCTGAGGACGCCGAGTTCGGATTGTTGCCTATCGATTCGATCCACACACCGATCAAAAACGTCAAGTATTCTATCGAGAACTACCGTGTCGAGCAGAAGACTGACTACGAAAAACTGAATTTGGAGATCACAACCGACGGTTCGATCCACCCGAAAGATGCTCTGAAAGAGGCAGCAAAGATTCTGATTCAGCACTTTATGCTGTTCTCGGACGAGAAGATTACCCTCAATATGGAGGAGAACGGTGGCGCCGAGGAGTTCGACGAAGATGTACTGCATATGCGTCAGCTCTTGAAGACCAAGCTGCTCGATTTGGATCTGAGCGTTCGCGCTCTGAACTGCTTGAAGGCAGCTGAGGTTGATACCGTAGGTGATCTGGTTCGTTACAATCGCAACGATCTGCTCAAATTCCGTAACTTCGGTAAGAAGTCGCTGACTGAGTTGGACGACCTGCTGGCATCGCTCAATCTCCACTTCGGAATGGACGTATCTATCTACAAACTTGATAAAGATTAATTAAATGAGACACAATAAGAATTTCAATCACCTTGGCAGACAGAGCAGCCACCGTAAGGCTTTGATGTCGAATATGGCATCGTCGCTGATTCTGCACAAGCGTATCGAGACAACTGTTGCAAAGGCTAAGGCACTGCGTCAGTTCGTTGAGCCTCTGGTAACTCGCGCAAAGGAGGATACCACCCACTCGCGTCGTGTAGTATTCAGCTACTTGAAGCAGAAAGAGGCTGTTACGGAGTTGTTCCGTACTATCGCCCCCAAGATCGCTGATCGTCCGGGCGGTTACACCCGTATTTTGAAGACCGGTTTCCGTTTGGGTGATGCTGCTGATATGTGCATCATCGAGTTCGTTGATTTCAACGAGGCTTACACTACCGGTGTTGTTTCGACCGAGGCTAAGCCCAAGACTCGTCGTTCGCGCAAGCCCGCAGCTAAGAAGACCGACGCTGTTGAGGACGCTAACGTAGTTAAGGCTCCCAAGGCTAAGCCCGCTGCTGCTAAGGCTGCAAAGAATACCGGTGCAAAGGTTGCTGCAACCAAGACCAACGTAGGTAAGAAGATGTAATTTTACGCATAATTTACCGATTGAGGGTGCTTCCTGAGGGAGGCACCCTTATTTTTTTGAGGTCGGGGGCAGTAGTTTCATAACTCTAAAACCGCCATCGGCCAGTGGGAGTAGCGGGGCATTGGTTGTCCGACGGGAGCATCGACATACGACGGGTCGCAGATGACGTAGCGATGCCCGTTGTAGGTAATGAAAGTGCCCGCTGTGCGTTGCGTGAACTCGACGCCACAAGCCACGTGCCCGACGCTTTCGATCTTCGGATCGACCTGATAATCAATCAAAACCGTTGATAGCCCGAGTAATTCTTCGATCAGCCACGCGAAGATCAGCGTGCGATCTTTGCAGTTGTTGCGTCCGTAGAAGAGCGACTCCTCGATGGTCATCTGTTTGTGGCGTCCGAACAGATCGCTGTCGCTCGTAAATTCGAAACCGCGTTGCACCAATCCGAGCAGATACTCCGCCGCGTCGAGTTGCGACATAGTGGCGATTTGCTGTGCGAGCATTGGCAGGAGGGCGTCGCAGATCGCGTCGGGGACCTCAGCGCGATGGAACGGTACCTTCTCGGTTGTTGGATATTGGCGCATCAGCTCAATCCGCGCGCTCGAAATGGGAACTGTAACCGCCCTGCCGAGATAGTCGCTCCAAAGCGGCAGGCTGATCGGGGTCGCGTGGGGCGAATCGATGCCTGCACCGATCTCGATCGAGAGGGGACGGCGATGGGTGGTGTCTAAACGCAAGATCGGGCGGTAACCTTCTGGCGCAGAGCCATATTCGAAGATGTAGAAACGCTGGTTGTCGATGGTGATGTAACCTCGTTCGTAGATCGTGCCGTCGAATGGCAACAACATAACGAGCCGTTCGCCCTGCTGGGCAGCGCGTGCGTCGAAACCCATCTGTTCGAGCAGAAAGATTTGCAAGGCGATCCGTTCGTTACACTGCGTGTCGGGCAGGGCAGCCTCGCTCACCGCCCGCACAAGCATATAGCGACACCAATCGCACGCTCGTCGCTCCGTGCAGTAGCGATCGAGGTAGTCGATTGTGGGCTTGTAATTTGAGCGTAACATCTTGTTGTGCAGCCTGTTGTAGTGTTCTGAATTGATCTCGTCAAGCTGACCGAACAGTGCCGATGGCAGACGTGGCGAGAGCGTATCGCCCAAGAAGACGATGGTCAGGTGGCGTGTTCGAGATTGGCGCGAGGAGTGCTCCGACGTGCCGACCAGCGCCCACGCCGTAGCTATCGCTGTGAGAAAAATCAGGTGGATAATGATATGTCGTTTCATAGTGGTTGTTCTTGAAATTTCGATCGTGTGAATGCAAATTCCGCACCGCACAATGACGCGAATGGGTTGCGCCGATAGTAAAAAACGGCGTGCGGGTTTGGAGCGAATTTTGCTACGTGGGAGGCAGGCGCGCTGTCGTGCCGCGAAACAAGACATCAAATTATTAAACCTTATTGCTTATGAAAAAGTTTTTGCAGATTTTATCAATTTTTGTGTTGGTAGTTGCCTCGGTCGGCTGTTCGAATAGCGACGATGGGCTCGACTATTTGCAGGGCTCGTCGCGCCTGTGGTTGGGGGCGGTCGATTCGATCAATATGGCGAATTTTGGCTCGCAACTTGCGGTGCAGCAGGGCAATACCAACATTGTGAAGGCGTCGGTCGATAGTACGGTGCTGGTGCTCGAAGGCGTCAATACGGGAATGACCACGCTGTTCGTTACGACCGATCGCGTCTTTATCGAGATGTTGGTGCGTGTGCGCGGTCTTGTGGGCTTTTGGGGCGTTACGACCAACCAAAAGTATGGTATCGACGTGGCACTCGAAACCGACGGAGTGGCCTCAGCCGAACGTGTTGCACTGATCAAGGAGGCTCTGATCGAGCAGTATAGTGCCCAGCTGGCGGGATCGAGTTTCGAATTTGGTAACAATGTCTTTGTGTGGAGCAATGGCGCAACCAATGGCAACGGTACGTGGCAGTTGTCGGGCAATACGTTGGTACTCACCGAGAACGGTACAGCTCGCACACTCGGTTTCGAGGTATATGATGTCGATCGCGTGCGTCTTTCGGCCGATGTGCTCACCAATGCCCAAACACTCTATCCCGACGATGGTTTGACGGCAGCTACGCTCACCTTCTTCCTCGACCGTCGTATTGCGATGTAATGCGCACTATTATATATAAGTATGGGCTGTGCCTTCGGGCGCAGCCTTTTTTTAATTCAAAATTCAAAATTTAGGATTCGAGATTCAAAACTTAGGATAAAAAGTCGGGCCTCAAAAATGATTTTGCTCGCCAACTGAGTATCTCGTCGGAGAGCGGTAGAAGATGCGAAAACCGTTAAGAGATAGCCCACAACAAGAAAAATTCACTAAAAAATGCAAAAAAACGCTCAATGTGTTTTTTTATTTGCAAAACTATTCTACCTTTGTGCCCGATTTCGCTCATTATCGAGTGAGATGTAGTTCTTTGAGAAGATTTAGTCGCGGAACAAAAAAATATTACCGAAAATTTGGTGGATTAAAAAATTGTTCCTACTTTTGCAACCCGAAACGAGCTCTGCCGATGTAGCTCAGTTGGCCAGAGCAGCTGATTTGTAATCAGCTGGTCGGGGGTTCGAATCCCTCCATCGGCTCAAAACGAGCCCTGCGGATTTGAGTCCAAGGGCGCGAAGTTGCAAAAGCGACTAATACATATTGGGAGAATACCAGAGTGGCCAAATGGGGCAGACTGTAAATCTGCTGACGTACGTCTTCGGTGGTTCGAATCCATCTTCTCCCACTCAATCCGAATCCGGTTCGCTATGGCGAATTGGATTTTCGGGTTAGAAAACCGGTCGTTAAGACTTTCCGGTTGTCGGTCTATGGCCGTCAATCGGATTTTGTGGGCTTAATAACGACCAAAACAACGGATCCTTGGATTCGTTCATTGCGGAAGTAGCTCAGTTGATAGAGCATTAGCCTTCCAAGCTAAGGGTCGCGAGTTTGAGCCTCGTCTTCCGCTCTAAGGGGCCGAGTTGAAAAGCGCGGACCGCAAAAATGAGGGTCGCTGATTTTTGGGCGGGTTGAACCGAGAGGAAGTGAGTGGCACTCAAAGAAAAAGAAGAAAGTAAAAAGCAAATTTTATACAGAAATCTTAAATACTTTACAAAGCTATGGCAAAAGAAAAATTTGACCGTTCGAAACCGCACGTGAACATTGGTACTATTGGTCACGTCGATCACGGTAAGACTACCCTGACCGCAGCTATCACCACCGTACTGGCTAAGGCTGGTCTGTCGGAGTTGCGTTCGTTTGATTCGATTGACAACGCACCTGAGGAGAAGGAGCGTGGTATCACCATCAACACCGCACACGTTGAGTATCAGACTGCAACCCGCCACTACGCTCACGTAGACTGCCCGGGTCACGCTGACTACGTTAAGAACATGGTTACCGGTGCTGCTCAGATGGACGGTGCTATCCTCGTAGTAGCTGCTACTGACGGTCCGATGCCCCAGACTAACGAGCACGTACTGTTGGCAAAGCAGGTAAACGTTCCCCGTATCGTTGTATTCTTGAACAAGTGCGATATGGTTGACGATCCCGAGATGCTCGACCTGGTTGAGATGGAGGTTCGCGACCTGTTGGCTAAGTACGACTTCGATGACAACTGCCCCATTATCCGTGGTTCGGCTCTGGGTGGTTTGAACGACGAGCCCCAGTGGGTTGAGAAGATTATGGAGTTGATGAACTCGGTTGACGAGTACATTCCCATTCCGCCGCGTGAGAACGAGAAGCCTTTCTTGATGCCTGTTGAGGACGTATTCTCGATTACCGGTCGTGGTACCGTATTGACTGGCCGTATCGAGACTGGTGTGATCCACGTAGGTGATCCCGTTGAGATCGTAGGTCTTGAGGAGGAGATTAAGACTTCGACTTGTACCGGCGTTGAGATGTTCCGTAAGCTGCTCGATGAGGGTGAGGCTGGTGATAACGTAGGTCTGTTGATGCGTGGTATCGACAAGAAGGAGGTTAAGCGTGGTATGGTAGTTGCTAAGCCCGGCTCGATCACTCCGCACACCAAGTTCACCGCTGAGGTTTACGTATTGAAGAAGGAAGAGGGTGGTCGTCACACTCCGTTCCACAACAAGTATCGTCCCCAGTTCTATCTGCGTACTATGGACGTTACCGGTGAGATCCAGCTGCCCGAGGGCGTTGATATGGTAATGCCTGGTGACCACATCACCATTACCGTAGAGCTGATCTACCCCGTAGCTCTGAACGAGGGTCTGCGTTTCGCTATCCGTGAGGGTGGCCGTACCGTAGGTGCAGGTCAGATCATCTCGATCGTTGAGTAATTAATTTAACTCAAACAATAGAGTAGCGCGACCACGCGCCGCGCTACTCAACTTAGGGGCATAGTTTAAGGGTAGAATCACGGTCTCCAAAACCGTTGGTGGGAGTTCGAATCTCTCTGCCCCTGCAAGAAAAAAAGAAAAAGTAAAGCTATGAGAATAGTAAATTATGTAAAAGAGTCCTATAAGGAACTTGTTGAGAAAGTTTCTTGGCCGAAGTTTCCTGAACTGCAAAGCTCAACGATAGTTGTTATGATTGCTTCCCTTCTATTTGCGATTGTTGTGCTGGCGATGGATATGTCGTTCGAGAACATTATGAAATTCATTTACGCTCAGTTGGGTCGTTAAAAACCTATTTGAACAATGAGTGAAATTCAGAAAAACTGGTATGTGATACGTGCCGTAGGTGGCAAGGAGCATAAGGTCAAAGAGTATATCGAGGCTGAGGTGCGCCAGGACCACTTGGAGGATTACGTGTCGCAGGTTCTCATTCCTACCGAGAAGGTCTTTACCATTCGTAATGGTAAGAAGGTCTCGAAGGAGCGAGTATCGTACCCGGGTTATGTTCTCGTTGAGGCAGCTTTGGTAGGACAAATTCCGATAATGCTTCGCAATACCCCGAATGTGCTTGGTTTCCTCGGCGACTCGAAAGAGGAGAGTGCCAAGATGATCGCAACACCTCTACGTCCACAGGAGGTTAGCCGAATCTTGGGCCGCGTCGATGAGATGAGTGCAAGCGAGGAAGAGGTCGAAATCCCGTTCTTTGTTGGCGAAACCGTTAAGGTTACCGACGGTCCGTTCTCGAGTTTCGAGGGCACGATCGAGGCAGTCGATAACGAGCGTAAGAAGTTGACCGTCTCTGTGAAGATTTTCGGTCGCAAGACTCCGATGGAGTTGAGCTTTATGCAAGTTGAAAAAGAATAATTAACCAAAGGAAAGTTATGGCAAAAGAGGTTGCTGCATTTATTAAATTGCAGATTAAAGGTGGTGCCGCTAATCCTTCGCCCCCGGTAGGTCCCGCATTGGGTTCTAAGGGTGTGAACATTATGGACTTCTGTAAGCAGTTCAATGCTCGCACTCAGGATAAGGCCGGTAAGGTTTTGCCCGTTATCATCACCGTTTACAGCGACAAGTCATTCGATTTCATCGTTAAACAGCCCCCCGTAGCAGTACAGTTGAAGGAGGCTGCTGGTGTTAAGACAGCATCGGCAGAGCCTAACCGTAAGAAGGTGGGTCAGGTAACTTGGGATCAGGTGAAGGCCATCGCTCAGGACAAGATGCCCGATTTGAACTGCTTCACGTTGGAGTCGGCAATGCGTATGGTGGCTGGTACTGCTCGCAGTATGGGTCTCAATGTCGTAGGTGAATTTCCCGAACTGTAATTAAAAGATTACGAA
The DNA here is from genome assembly GCA_017442365.1 of Rikenellaceae bacterium. Lineage (GTDB taxonomy): Bacteria > Bacteroidota > Bacteroidia > Bacteroidales > Rikenellaceae > Alistipes. The sequence goes on from JAFRZW010000002.1 coordinate 190,701, forward strand.
AATGAGTAAGCTGACCAAAAATCAAAAAATAGCCTACGCAAAGGTTGAGCCCGGTAAGGCGTACAAGCTCGCTGAGGCGGCAGCTCTTCTAAAGGAAATTACCTTTACGAAATTTGATGCTTCCGTTGATATCGACGTGCGTCTGGGTGTTGACCCCCGTAAGGCGAATCAGATGGTACGTGGCGTGGTAACTCTGCCCCACGGTACCGGCAAACAGGTTCGAGTTCTTGTACTCTGTACTCCCGACAAGGAGACCGAGGCAAAAGAGGCTGGCGCAGATTACGTAGGTCTTGACGAGTATATCGACAAGATCAAGGGCGGTTGGACCGACGTTGACGTTATCATCACCTCGCCCAACGTAATGGGTAAGGTAGGTGCTCTGGGTCGTATCTTGGGTCCCCGTGGTTTGATGCCTAACCCCAAGACTGGTACCGTTACGATGGAGATCGGTAAGGCCGTTAAGGAGGTGAAAGCCGGTAAGATCGACTTTAAGGTCGACAAGTTCGGTATCGTTCACACTTCGGTAGGTAAGATCTCGTTCACTCCCGAGCAGATCGTAGATAACGCTAAGGAGTTTATGGGTATGATTTTGAAGTTGAAGCCCGCCGCTGCAAAGGGTTCGTATGTTAAGAGCATCTATCTCTCGACCACGATGAGCCCCGGTGTGCAGGTTGATCCCAAATCAGTAGAAACCAAATAAGAGGAGGATAGACGATGACTAAAAACGAAAAGAAGGTTGTAATTGACAACTTAACTGCGAAACTCACCGAGTATCCTCACTTCTACCTGACCGACATCGCAAATCTGAACGCTGAGCAGACCGCAGCATTGCGTCGCAAGTGTTTCGAGAGCAATGTAACTCTGATGGTCGTTAAGAACACTCTTCTTCGCAAGGCGTTGGAGAATGTCGAGAAGGCTGACGAGGAGCTGGTAAAGGTATTGGAGGGTTCGACTTCGGTAATGTTCACCGAGACCGGTAAGACCCCCGCAGTCCTGATCAAGGAGTTCCGCAAGAAGAGCGATAAACCCGTATTGAAGGCTGCATACGTAGAGGGTTGCGTTTACGTAGGTGATGATCAGATCGATAGCTTGTGCAACATCAAGAGCCGTGAAGAGCTTATTGGCGATATCGTTGCTCTGTTGCAGTCGCCCGCTAAGAACGTTATCTCGGCACTCCAGTCGAACGCAGGCCAGAAGATCGCGGGTATCGTAAAGACACTCGAAGAAAGAAACAACTAATCAAGAACAAAAACAAGTAAAACAAATTTAATAAAATCTATACCATTATGGCAGATGTAAAAGTATTGGCAGAAGAATTGGTAAATTTGACTGTTAAGGAAGTAAATGAGTTGGCCGCTATCCTGAAAGAGGAGTACGGCATCGAGCCCGCTGCTGCTGCTGTTGCAGTTGCTGCTGCTCCCGCTGCTGCTGGCGAGGCTGCTGCTGCTGAGAAGACTTCGTTCGACGTAGTATTGAAGGCTGCAGGTCAGGCTAAGTTGCAGGTAGTAAAGGCAGTTAAGGAGATCACCGGTCTGGGTCTGAAAGAGGCTAAGGACATCGTTGATGGCGCTCCCAAGACTGTTAAGGAAGGCGTATCGAAGGAGGAGGCTGAGTCGATCAAGGCTGCTCTGGAAGAGGCTGGTGCTGAAGTTGAGGTTAAGTAATTCGTTACTTATAGTTTCAGGACATATCGGGTGTAGAGCTTATGTAAAAATAAGCTCTATGCCTTTTCTCGTCTAACAAAGTGAGGGTTCGGGTGACGACTCGAATCGGAGCTTTGAAACAAGTTTTGCCCGCGTGCGTAATGTGTTGTCGCCGAGGGCATTAGTGGGGTTATCTGAAAGCTATTTTAGATGATTCTTTTCACGACAGATGTCTCACACTTCAACTTTAACCAGGAATAAAAATGTCCGCACAAGCAAACAACCAACGTATAAGCTTCTCTTCGGTTAAGAACAGGTTGCCTTACCCTGACTTCCTCGAAGTGCAGCTCAAATCATTTCACGACTTTTTCCAGTTAGACACCACGGCCGAGAATCGTAAAAACGAAGGCCTCTACAAGGTGTTCTCGGAAAATTTCCCCATTACAGATACCAGAAACAATTTCGTTCTGGAATTTATCGATTACTATATTGACCCGCCCCGCTACTCGATCGAAGAGTGCTTGGAGCGCGGTTTGACGTATAGTGTCCCCCTCAAAGCTAAACTTAAACTCTATTGCACGGACTCGGATCACGAGGACTTCGATACGGTCGTTCAGGACGTTTACTTCGGTACGATCCCCTATATGACTCCTCGCGGTACGTTCATCATCAACGGTGCCGAGCGTGTAATCGTTTCACAGTTGCACCGTTCACCCGGTGTATTCTTCGGTCAGAGTATGCACACCAACGGTACGAAGCTCTATTCGGCTCGTATCATTCCGTTCAAGGGCTCGTGGATTGAGTTCGCAACGGACATCAACAATGTGATGTATGCCTATATCGACCGTAAGAAGAAGTTGCCCGTAACCACACTGTTGCGTGCCATCTGCTTCGAGACCGATCAGCAGATTCTCGAAATCTTCGATCTGGCCGACGAGGTGAAGGTAACCAAGACCAACTTGAAAAAGGCTATCGGCCGTAAGTTGGCAGCACGTGTTCTGACGACGTGGGTGGAGGACTTCGTAGATGAAGATACCGGTGAGGTAGTTTCGATCGAGCGTAATCAGGTTATCGTCGATCGTGAAACCGAACTTACCGAGGAGAATATAGAAGATATTATCGAAAGCGGTGCCAAGACCATTCTTCTGCACAAGGAGAACCAGTCGGGTATCGACTATTCGATCATTTACAACACATTGCAGAAAGACCCGTGTAACTCCGAAAAAGAGGCTGTGGTTTATATCTACCGCCAGCTGCGCAACTCGGAGCCACCCGATGAGGCTACGGCACGCGACGCAATCGAGAAGTTGTTCTTCTCGGACAAGCGTTACGACTTGGGTGATGTGGGTCGCTACCGTATCAACAAAAAACTCGAATTGGATATCGATCCCGCAGTCAGAATCCTGACTAAGGAGGATATGATAGCCATCATCAAATATCTGATCCAGTTGATCAACTCGAAGGCTGACGTGGACGATATCGACCACCTCTCGAACCGTCGTGTGCGCACGGTGGGCGAGCAGTTGTCGAATCAGTTCTCGGTTGGCTTTGTGCGTATGGCTCGTACCATTCGTGAGCGAATGAATGTTCGTGATAACGAGGTATTTACACCGATCGACCTGATCAACGCGAAGACTCTGTCGAGCGTTATCAACTCGTTCTTCGGAACCAACCAGCTGTCGCAGTTTATGGATCAGACCAACCCGCTGGCCGAGATGACTCACAAGCGTCGTCTGTCGGCATTGGGTCCCGGCGGTCTGTCGCGTGAGCGTGCAGGTTTCGAGGTTCGAGACGTACACTACACCCACTACGGCCGTCTGTGTCCGATCGAGACCCCTGAGGGTCCCAACATCGGTCTGATTTCGTCGCTTTGCGTCTTCGCCAAGATCAGCGATATGGGCTTCATCGAGACCCCCTATCGTAAGGTCGAGAATGGCAAGGTGAATATGAAGAATGACGAGGTTGTATATATGAGCGCCGAGGAGGAGGAGGGCAAGATCATTGCTCAGTCGAACTCGCCTCTGGACGATGAGGGTAACTTCCTCAAACCCGACCGCGTCAAGACCCGTTGCGAGGCCGACTTCCCGCAGGTTAGCGCAGATCGCGTTGATCTGATGGACGTTGCCCCCAACCAGATCGCTTCGATCGCAGCAAGTTTGATCCCCTTCTTGGAGCACGACGATGCTAACCGTGCGTTGATGGGTTCGAATATGATGCGCCAGGCTGTGCCTCTGATCACGTGCGAGTCGCCGATCGTAGGTACCGGTCTGGAAAAGGAGATGATCACCGATAGCCGTATCCAGATCGTTGCAGAGAAGGACGGTGAGGTAGTATTTGCTGATGCAACTCAGATCCAGATCCGCTACGAGCGTACCGAGGACGAAATCTTGGTTAGCTTCGAGCCTGAGATCACAACCTATATGTTGCCCCGTTTCCGCAAGACCAACCAGAATACTTCGATCACGTTGAAGCCCGTTGTGCTGACCGGTGAGAAGGTTAAGAAGGGTCAGATCTTGACGGAGGGTTACTCGACCCAGGGTGGTGAGTTGGCAATCGGCCGTAACTTGAAGGTGGCATTTATGCCCTGGAAGGGTTACAACTTCGAGGACGCAATCGTGATCTCGGAGCGTATCCAGCGCGAGGACCTGTTCACCTCGGTACACGTTGATGAGTATATTATGGAGGTTCGCGATACCAAGCGCGGTGTCGAGGAGCTTACTTCGGATATTCCCAACGTCAGCGAGGACGCTACGAAGGATCTGGACGAGAACGGTATCATTCGCGTAGGTGCGAACGTTAAGCCGGGCGATATCCTGATCGGTAAGATCACCCCGAAGGGTGAGAGCGATCCTTCGCCTGAGGAGAAGCTGTTGCGCGCGATCTTCGGTGATAAGGCCGGCGACGTTAAGGACGCCTCGTTGAAGGCTCAGCCCTCGTTGTTCGGTACGATCATCAAGACACAGCTGTTCAGCCGCGCTAACAAGGACGGTCGCAAGGGTAAGAACGCCGAGAAGGCTCAGTTGGAGCAGATCGATCAGCGTTTCGTAGCTCAGACGGCAGCCTTGAAGCAGCGTTTGGTGGCTAAGTTGTGGCAGTTGCTCGAAGGCAAGACAACGCAGGGTATCAAGGATTACTTTGGTGCTGAGTTGTATGCTAAGGGTACGAAGTTCTCGAAGCGTATGTTGGAGGATATCGACTATATGAACCTCTCGACCGATAAGTGGGTCGGCGATGCTCACGTCGATATGCTCATCGAACGCACTATTAATAATTATATTATCGAGTGGAAGAAGTACGACGCAGAGGTTAAGCGTGAGAAGTACAATATCACCAACGGTGATGAGCTTCCCGCAGGCGTTATCCAGTTGGCTAAGGTCTATATCGCCAAGAAACGTAAGTTGAAGGTTGGTGATAAGATGGCAGGTCGCCACGGTAACAAGGGTATCGTTGCGAAGGTTGTTCGCGACGAGGATATGCCCTTCCTCGAAGATGGTACGATCGTGGATATCGTTCTGAACCCGCTGGGTGTGCCTTCGCGAATGAACCTCGGTCAGATCTATGAGACCGTACTGGGCTGGGCAGGCCGCGAGTTGGGCGTTAAGTTCGCAACTCCGATCTTCGACGGTGCAACGCTCGACCAGATCAACAAGTACACCGATGAGGCAGGCGTACCGCGCAGTGGCCGTACCTATCTTTACGATGGTGGCACGGGTGAGCGTTTCGACCAGCCGGCAACCGTTGGTGTGATCTATATGTTGAAGCTGGGTCATATGATCGACGATAAGATGCACGCCCGTTCGATCGGTCCCTACTCGCTCATTACGCAGCAGCCTCTGGGTGGTAAGGCTCAGTTTGGTGGTCAGCGTTTCGGTGAGATGGAGGTTTGGGCATTGGAGGCCTTCGGTGCAGCCAACATCTTGCAGGAGATCCTTACGATCAAGTCGGACGACGTTATGGGTCGTGCTAAGGCATACGAGGCAATCGTCAAGGGCGATAATCTGCCGCCCGCAGGTATCCCCGAGTCGCTCAATGTGCTGTTGCACGAGTTGCGCGGTCTGGCCATCAGCGTTAAGCTCGACTAATCGGATCGAGAGGAGAACACAAACGATAATAAGTTAAAGAAGAACAAGTATATGTCATTCAATAAAGACAATAAGAGTACGAGCTTCAACCGAATTACCATCGGCTTGGCGTCGCCCGAGGAGATTTTGGAAAATTCGAGTGGTGAGGTGCTGAAACCCGAAACCATCAACTATCGTACCTACAAGCCCGAGCGCGACGGTCTGTTCTGCGAGCGCATCTTCGGTCCGGTGAAGGACTACGAGTGCCACTGCGGTAAGTACAAGCGTATCCGTTATAAGGGTATCGTCTGCGACCGATGCGGTGTCGAGGTTACGGAGAAGAAGGTACGTCGTGAGCGTATGGGCCACATCTCGTTGGTAGTGCCCGTTGTTCATATCTGGTACTTCAAGTCGCTGCCCTCGAAGATCGGTTACCTGCTGGGTATCCCCTCGAAGAAGTTGGAGGCGATCATCTACTACGAGCGTTACGTGGTAATTCAGGCCGGTGCCGCTGCTGAGCAGGGTATCGAGAAGTTGCAGACTCTGGCCGAGAAGGAGTATCTGGACGTTCTGGCAGCACTGCCGAAGGGCAACCAGCAGCTGGACGACAGCGATCCGAACAAGTTTATCGCTCAGATGGGTGCCGAGGCAATCTACACTCTGTTGCAGCAGGTAGATCTGGACTCGATGTCGTATGCACTTCGCCACAAGGCAAGCACCGAGACCTCGCAGCAGCGTAAGAGCGAGGCGTTGAAGTGCTTGAACGTGATCGAGGCATTCCGCGCATCGAACGGCGTCAATAAGCCCGAGTGGATGGTCTTGAAGGTTATCCCCGTGATCCCGCCCGAACTGCGCCCGTTGGTGCCGCTGGACGGTGGTCGTTTCGCAACGTCGGATCTGAACGATCTGTATCGTCGCGTGATCATTCGAAACAACCGTTTGAAGCGACTGATCGAGATCAAGGCTCCCGAGGTGATTCTGCGCAACGAGAAGCGTATGTTGCAGGAGGCAGTGGATTCGCTGTTCGACAACTCACGTAAGAGCAACGCCGTTAAGAGCGAGAGCAACCGCCCGTTGAAGTCGCTGAGCGACTCGTTGAAGGGTAAGCAGGGTCGCTTCCGTCAGAACTTGCTCGGTAAGCGTGTCGATTACTCGGCTCGTTCGGTAATCGTCGTTGGTCCCGAGTTGAAGATGCACGAGATGGGTATTCCGAAGGATATGGCGGCTGAGCTGTACAAGCCCTTCGTAATCCGTAAGCTCATCGAGCGCGGCGTGGTTAAGACCGTTAAGTCAGCTAAGAAGATCATTGATAGAAAGGATCCCGTAATCTGGGACATCTTGGAGAACGTTATCAAGGGTCATCCCGTATTGATGAACCGTGCTCCGACCCTTCACCGTCTGGGTATTCAGGCATTCCAGCCCAAGTTGATCGAGGGTAAGGCAATGCAGTTGCACCCGCTGTCGTGTACGGCGTTCAACGCGGACTTCGACGGCGACCAGATGGCAGTCCATCTGCCGCTGGGCAATGCAGCAATCTTGGAGGCTCAGATGTTGATGCTGGGTTCGCACAACGTCCTGAACCCTGCTAACGGTGCGCCTATTACCGTACCTTCGCAGGATATGGTCCTCGGTCTGTACTATATCACCAAGCCCAAACCCGGTGCTAAGGGCGAAGGTCTGGTGTTCTACGGTCCGGAGGAGGCTATCATCGCCTACAACGAGGGTCGTGCCGAGTTGCACGCAAAGGTTCGTTGTATCGTTGATGATATCGACGCAGAGGGCAACCCGATCCGCGATTTGAAGGAGACCACCATCGGTCGAATTATGTTCAACCAGGTTGTACCTAAGGAGGTTGGCTATATCAACGAGCTGCTGACCAAGCGTTCGTTGCGCGATATTATTGCAGTGGTGATGAAGAAAGCAGGTGCCGATAAGGTGGCTAACTTCTTGGACGACATCAAGGCAATGGGTTACCGTATGGCATTCCAGGGCGGTCTGTCGTTTAACCTCGACGCAGTGATTATCCCTGAGGAGAAGGCTGCGTTGGTGCAGAAGGGCTACGAGATGGCCGACGACATCGCCGAGAGCTACAATATGGGTCTTATCACCAACAACGAGCGATACAATCAGGTTATCGACGTTTGGACTAAGATCAATAACGAGCTGACCAAGGCCGTAACCAAGACCCTGACCGAGGATATGGACGGTTTCAACCCCGTTTATATGATGCTGGATTCGGGTGCTCGTGGTTCGAAGGAGCAGATTCGTCAGTTGAGCGGTATGCGTGGTCTGATGGCTAAGCCCCAGAAGAGTGGTGCCGAAGGCGGTCAGGTCATCGAGAACCCGATTTTGTCGAACTTTAAGGAGGGTCTGTCGGTGTTGGAGTACTTCATTTCGACCCACGGTGCTCGTAAGGGTTTGGCGGATACGGCGTTGAAGACCGCAGACGCAGGTTACCTGACTCGTCGATTGGTAGATGTTGCTCAGGACGTGATCATCAATGAGGAGGATTGCGGTACGCTGCGCGGTCTGGTTGCAACCGCAATCAAGAAGAATGAGGACGTGGTTCAGACGCTCTATGAGCGCATCTTGGGTCGCGTGGCTCTGAACGATGTATATCACCCCATTACCGGTGAGCTGCTCTGCGCAGCAGGTCAGGAGATCACCGAGTCGATCGCCGAGGCAATCGAGAAGTCGCCGCTGGAACAGGTCGAGATCCGTTCGGTGCTGACTTGCGAGGCTCGCCACGGTGTCTGCGCGAAGTGCTACGGTCGCAACCTGGCAACGGCGCGTATGGTTCAGAAGGGTGAGGTTGTCGGCGTCATCGCTGCACAGTCGATCGGTGAGCCCGGTACTCAGCTGACACTGCGTACGTTCCACGTCGGTGGTGTTGCAGGCGGTACTACGGTCGAGACCAACGTCATCTCGAAGTACGAGGGTCGTTTGGAGATCGACGAGTTGCGTACGGTTAAGACCAAGAACGATAAGGGCGAGGAGGTCAATGTGGTTATCAGCCGCCAGTCGGAGTTCCGCATTGTCAATCCCGCAACCGATATTACACTCTACACTCACGCTCTGCCCTATGGTGCAACGCTGTTTATGCAGGACGGCGCCGAGGTTAAGAAGGGCGATCTGATCTGCGAGTGGGATCCCTACAACGCAGTTATCATCTCGGAGTACGAGGGTAAGGTTGCCTTCGAGAACGTTATCGAGGGTGTAACCTACCGCGATGAGTCGGACGAGCAGACAGGTCTGCGCGAGAAGGTTGTTATCGAGTCGAAGGACAAGAACAAGAACCCGATCATCAAGATCGTCGATAAGAGCGGTGTTGAGCAGAAGCAGTACAACTTGCCCGTTTCGGCACACATCGTTGTTAAGGAGAACGCCAAGATCAAGGCAGGCGATATTCTGATCAAGATTCCGCGTGTTGTTGGTAAGGCAGGCGATATCACCGGTGGTCTGCCGCGTGTTACCGAGCTGTTCGAGGCTCGTAACCCGTCGAACCCCGCAATCGTATCGGAGATCGATGGCGAGATCACATTCGGTAAGATCAAGCGCGGTAACCGCGAGATCGTTGTAACGTCGAAGGACGGTGAGGTACGTAAGTATCTGGTACCCCTGTCGCGTCAGATCCTGGTTCAGGAGAACGACTACGTGAAGGCTGGTATGGCACTGTCGGACGGCGCGATCACCCCGAGCGACATTCTGCGTATCCTCGGTCCTACGAAGGTTCAGGAGTATATCGTGAACGAGGTTCAGGACGTATATCGTATGCAGGGTGTGAAGATCAACGACAAGCACTTCGAGGTTATCGTTAGCCAGATGATGAACAAGGTTCAGATTGATGATCCGGGCGACACCCGCTTCTTCGAGAACCAGGTTGTCGATAAGTGGGAGTTTATGGAGGTCAATGACGAGCTCTACGACAAGGTTGTTGTAACCGATGCTGGCGACAGCGACGAGGTACAGCCGGGTCAGATCATCACGGTTCGTCGTCTGCGCGACCTGAACTCGGTACTCAAACGTAAGGATTTGAAGGCTGTTGAGGTACGTGATATCGTTCCCGCAACGTCGAGCCAGATCTTGCAGGGTATCACCCGCGCGGCATTGCAGACGTCGAGCTTTATGTCGGCAGCATCGTTCCAGGAGACCACCAAGGTACTGAACGAGGCAGCGATTATGGCAAAGAGCGACCCCTTGGCAAACTTGAAGGAGAACGTAATCTGTGGCCACTTGATCCCCGCTGGTACGGGTATGCGCGACTACGACAATATGGTTGTCGGTTCGCGCGAGGAGTACGAGCAGATGGTTGCTTCGCGATAGGTAATCGCCTAAATATGAGAAAGACGCACTCCTGCGGGGGTGCGTCTTTTTTTATTCAAGATTCAAAATTAATCTGCCTGCGGCAGCTTTCCCTCCTTCTCGCCTCAGCTGACCCGAGCCAACTCGACTCGACTCTGCATTCGGCTTGGCGTCGGTTCAAAATTCATAATTTTCTTTGTTACCATTGGTCTTGTTTGCAAAACTCAAAAAGCAAAACCCGCCCATATGGCGGGCACACTCGCGGGCTGCGGGGGTCAGCCTTCGGCTGAGCCCGCGAGTGTGTCAAAATCGGAGATTTTGCCAATTATAGGTAGAATTTGCTAAATAGCTCCAAGCAATCAAAAGCCGCACCCCTTGCGAGGAGTGCGGCTCATTTTTGAATTTTGAATCCTGAATCTTGAATTCAGATCTTGGTTACAAGCGCTCTTTAATTGCCTTGCTCTCAGCCTCGTAGCCAGGTTTGTCGAGCAGTGCAAACATATTCTTCTTGTAGGCCTCGACACCGGGCTGATTGAAGGGATTGACGCCCAAAATGTAGCCGCTGATACCGCACGCACGCTCGAAGAAGTAGAGCAGTGCACCGATGTGGTAGGCGTTGATCTCGGGCAACTCGATGCGAATGTTGGGAACGCCACCGTCGCAGTGCGCCAGCTGAACACCCAACTCAGCCATACGATTGACCTCCGAAATGCGCTTGCCAGCCAAGAAGTTAAGACCGTCGAGGTTCTCCTCGTCGCTCTCTATCACGATCGAGTGGTCGGGCTTGGCAACCGAAATCACAGTCTCCATCAGCATACGCTCGCCCTCTTGAATGTACTGACCCATCGAGTGCAGATCGGCCGTCAGCGTTACGCTTGCGGGGAAGATACCCTTGCCCTCTTTGCCTTCGCTCTCGCCGTAGAGCTGTTTCCACCACTCGGCAATGTATTGTAACTTAGGCTCATAGCTTGCCAGAATCTCGATCTTCTTGCCCTCGGCATAGAGTGCGTTACGCACGGCTGCATACTGCGCTGCGATGTTCTGCTCGTAGGGAACCTTCTCGTCGGTAGCCTTCTGCATATCCTGCGCACCGCGCACCAGAGCCTCAATGTCGATACCTGCGGCCGCCAACGGCAGCAGACCTACGGGGGTCAGCACCGAGAAACGGCCACCCACGTCGTCGGGAATAACGAAGGTGGTGTAACCCTCTTGTGTCGAGAGAGTTTTGAGTGCGCCACGCGCCTTGTCGGTTACGGCAACGATACGCTCGGCAGCCTCAGCCTTACCATAGCGACGCTCCAACTCCGCCTTCAAAATGCGGAATGCAATCGCGGGCTCGGTCGTAGTGCCCGATTTCGAGATCACAACAACGGCCAGCTCACGATCCTTAACGGCGTCGAGCAGTTCGTAGGTGTAATCTTCGCTAATGTTCTGACCTGCAAAGAGAACGATCGGGTCTTTGCGGTCGCGTTTGAGCAACGAGAACGAGTTGCTCATAGCCTCCAAGACGGCCTTTGCGCCCAAGTACGAGCCACCGATACCGATACATACGATCACTTCGGCCTTTGCACGCAGACGGTCGGCAGCCTCTTTGACTGCTGCGAGTTGCTCGGCGTCGATCGACGAGGGGAGCGAAACCCAACCCAGAAAGTCGTTACCGGCGCCCTCGCCACTTGCCAACAGAGCGTTCGAGCGCTCGGCAGCTGCACGCAATTCTGCGCTAACCGCAACGGCAGCCTTTGAGGTGTCTAATTTAATGAAATTCATTTGCTTATATAAGTTTTGTTGTTAATAATTTCATAGCAGTACGCGCCTTGACCTTGCGGTAGAGAATGTCATAGACCGCGTCGGCGATGGGCATATCGACCCCGAAACGCTTATTGACGTGTCGGATACACTCCGAAGCGAAGTACCCCTCGGCCACCATACCCAACTGCAACTGCGCCGCAGCGACCGAGTGCCCGCGACCGATCATCATACCGAAACGACGGTTGCGCGAGAAGAGCGAGTAACCCGTAACCAGCAGGTCGCCCAAGTAAGCCGAGGCACGCGATTGACGCTCAGCCGGATAGGTCTCGTTCAAGAATCGTTCCATCTCGATAGACGAGTTAGCCAGCAGTACGGCCAAGAAGTTGTCGCCATAGCCCAAACCATCTGCGATACCGACGGCAATGGCATAGATATTTTTTAACACCGTAGCGTACTCGATACCGTAGATGTCCGACGAGGTTACGGTACGGATATATTTGGTCGTAAATTTACGTTGCAGTACCTCGGCGTCCTCGGTGTTGCTGCACACCACGGTCAGGTACGAAAGGTGTTCGAGCGCAACCTCCTCGGCGTGGCACGGACCCGTAACAATACCGATGTGGCCGAACGGAATCGAGTAGTGCTGGTTGAAGTACTCGGCCACGGTTACATATTCGTCGGGAATGATACCCTTGATAGCCGACACGATAAACTTATCGTCGAGCGATTCGGTGAGTGGTTCGAGTGTCTTTTTGAGGTATGCCGACGGGGTAGCCATCACGATGATATCGGCCTCACGAACGACCTGGTTGATGTCGTCGCTGATGGCGAGTTTCGTGGTGTCGAGTTCAGCGTCGCTCAGGTACTTAGGGTTGTGTTCTTCGTTGATTACACCCTCGGCAACAATGGGGTTGCCGATCAGCCAACCGACGCGCTGCTCGTTCTCGCAAAGTATCTTAACTATGGCGGTAGCCCAGCTGCCGTAACCAATCACGGCACAACGGGCGTTAGTATCTAATTTCAAACTCATTACGTGATTAGGATAAATGTGCTACAAATTTAGAAAAAATTGCGCGAACTATGGCAATAATTCGACTACTTTTTTCTACCTTTGCGAGGTATAATAGAATATTCAAAAAAAATAAAAAAACAATAAAGTCGTGAAAAAGATTAAAAGTGCATTGATCTCGGTCTTTTATAAAGACGGATTGGACGAAATAGTCAAGACGCTGGCTGCCGGTGGCGTTAAGTTGTATTCGACGGGCGGTACGTTGTCATTCATCAACTCGCTCGGCTTGGAGGCTACGGCGGTTGAGGACCTGACGGGTTATCCCTCGATCTTGGGTGGTCGCGTCAAGACTCTGCACCCCAGCGTGTTCGGTGGTATCTTAGGCCGCCGCGACAACGAGGGCGACCGCGAGCAGATGGCTAAGTATGCTATCCCCGAAATCGATCTGGTTATCGTTGATCTCTACCCCTTCGAGCAGACCGTGGCAAGCGGCGCCGAGGAGCAGGCCATTATCGAGAAGATCGACATCGGCGGTATCTCGTTGATTCGCGCTGCGGCTAAGAACTACAAGGATACGCTGATCGTTCCCTCGGTTGTGATGTATGGCGAGTTGCTCGCAATGTTGAAGGAGCAGGAGTGCTCGACCACCATCGAGCAGCGTCGTCGTTTTGCGGCTCTGGCGTTCAGCGTCAGCTCGCACTACGATAGCGCAATCTTCAACTACTTCAACCGCACCGAGAAGATCGACGCTATGCGTATGACCAACGATGGTGCGATGTCGTTGCGCTATGGCGAGAACCCCCATCAGGAGGCAGCCTTCTATGGCAAGATCGAGGATATGTTCTCGAAGTTGCACGGTAAGGATATCTCGTACAACAACCTTTTGGATATCGACGCAGCAATGGGCCTGATCAGCGAGTTCTGGGAGGGCGAGCCTACCTTCGCAATCTTGAAGCACAACAATGCGTGTGGCGTGGCTACACGTGCGACGCTCTGCGAGGCATACGAGGCTGCGCTGGCGTGCGATCCCGTTTCGGCATTTGGTGGCGTGCTGATCTGCAACCGCAAGATCGACGTGGCTACCGCCGAGAAGATCAACACGCTCTTCTGCGAGGTGCTGATGGCTCCTTCGTTCGAGGAGGAGGCGTTGGAGATCTTGAAGAGCAAGAAGAACCGTATTCTGCTCGATCTGAAAACTATCGAGCGTCCCGAAATGACCTGCCGCTCGGTGCTGAATGGTGTGGCTGTTCAGCAGCGTGATATGAAGGTTGGTGGCGTCGATACGGAGGCTGTACAGAAGACCGTGAAGGGCGTGTCGGAGGAGCAGATGAAGGATCTGATCTTCGCAAACAAGATCGTTAAGCACTCGAAGTCGAACGCTATCGTGCTGGCTAAGGGCTCGCAGCTCTATGCAAGCGGAATTGGTCAGACCTCGCGTGTGGATTCGTTGCGTCAGGCTATCGACAAGGCTAAGTCGTTCGGTTTCGACCTGAACGGTGCGGTGATGGCGAGCGACGCCTTCTTCCCCTTCGCTGACTGCGTTGAGATCGCTCACAATGAGGGTATCGACGCTGTGATCCAGCCCGGTGGCTCGGTTCGCGATGAGGAGAGCATCGAGTACTGCAACGCAAATGGTGTGGCAATGTTGTTCACCGGTCTGCGCCACTTCAAGCACTAAGAGAAATTTGATTAATCAAGAAAAACACTGAAAAAATGGGACTTTTTTCATTGACACAGGAGCTGGCGATGGACCTCGGTACGGCCAACACCCTGATCATACATAACGGCAGAGTCGTAGTCGATGAGCCCTCGATCGTAGCGATCGACGTCCGCACGCAGAAGGTCGTAGCGGTGGGTATGCAGGCTAAGATGATGCACGAACGTACCAACCCCAATATCCGCACAATCCGCCCGTTGAAGGACGGTGTGATTGCCGATTTTACCGCAGCCGAGATGTTGATTCGTGGTCTGGTCAATAAGGTGAAGACCAATGGCCACCTCTTCTCGCCCTCGCTCAAAATGGTGATCGGTATCCCCTCGGGCTCGACCAACGTCGAGATTCGTGCGGTGCGCGACTCGGCTGACCGTGCAGGTGGTCGTGAGGTATATATGATTTTCGAGCCTATGGCCGCTGCGCTGGGTGCAGGTCTGGACGTTGAGGCGCCGATGGGTAATATGGTTATCGATATCGGTGGTGGTACCTCGGAGATCGCTTGTATCTCGTTGGGTGGTCTGGTTCATTCGGAGAGTATCAATGTTGCAGGCGACGTCTTTACGTCGGATATTCAGACCTACGTGCGCCAGCAGCACAATATCCGTATCGGAGAGCGTACAGCCGAGCAGATCAAGTGCGCTATCGGTGCAGCCGTTTCGGAGCTGGACGAAGAGCCCGAACCGTTCGAGATTACGGGTCCTAACCTGCTGACGGCTCTGCCCCAGACGGTTACGCTGACCTATAAGGAGATCGCTTACGCGTTGGAGAAGTCGCTCGTTAAGTTGGACGCAGCGCTGATGAAGGTGCTCGAAGAGATGCCGCCCGAGTTGTATAGCGACGTGGTGAAGAATGGTATCTACCTGACGGGTGGTGGCGCGTTGATCAAGGGTTTGGCAAAGCGACTGAATGCTAAGACCAATCTGCCGTTCATCGTAGCCGAGGATCCTCTGCGTGCCGTTGTTCGTGGTACGGGTATCGCGTTGAAGAACGTCAATCGCTTCTCGTTCCTGATGCGCTAAGCACGAGGTGTGGGATTTGCAATAAACTGATAGACAGGTGCATACATTGCTATGCGCCTGTCTTGGGTTAAATGCCCGAATGATTTTTGGGTCAAAAAACTGAGAGATGTTAAAACTCATTGAGTTCATAAAGAAGATCTATTTGCCGTTGTTGTTTGTGGTGTTGGAGATCGTGGCGATTCGCTACTACGCCCACTCGAACAGCTATGCCGAGGCGCGTCTGCTGGCGACGTCGAATAGTGTTGTGGGCGGTGTCTATGGCTCGATTTCGGGTGTGGGCGAGTACTTCGGACTGCGCAAACGCAACCGCGTGCTGTTGGAGGAGATGGCCGAGTTGCAGAACGAACTGACCCGCTATCGTGAGCAGGCGGTCTATGACCAGCTCGACTCGCTCGGCTTGGAGGTCGAAACCAAATATTCGTATATGACCGCCCGCGTGGTGCGCAATACGGTTAGCCGACAGCATAACTTCCTGACACTCAATAAGGGTCTGCGCGATGGCGTCGAGACGGATATGGCGGTGATTACGCCCGATGGCGCGATGGTGGGCTACGTTGTGAGCTGTTCGGAGCGCTATGCGGTGGCGATCTCGATCCTCAATACCGATTTCAATGCCAGCGGTAAGTTGGCGGGTGATGGCCACTCGGGCTCGATCTATTGGGAGGGTTTCGACT
This sequence comes from Rikenellaceae bacterium, assembly GCA_017442365.1. Classification (GTDB taxonomy): domain Bacteria; phylum Bacteroidota; class Bacteroidia; order Bacteroidales; family Rikenellaceae; genus Alistipes. Next base: position 206,872 of record JAFRZW010000002.1, read on the forward strand.
CGCACCGCGTCAAGATGCACGAGTTGTCGAAGTATGCACCCGTGGAGGTGGGCGATACGATTGTTTCGACCGGATTTTCGCACTTCTTCCCCGAGGATATCACGATCGGTTACGTCGAGCGTATGGAGGTCGATGAGCCGACATCGTCGTTCAAGTTGGAGCTGCGTCTTGCGGCCGATATGACCCGCCTGCAAGATGTGCTGCTGATCAAAAATATCGATATTTACGAGCTGAATGCGTTGGAGGCTGAGGCCGATTCGTTGTTCAGATATTGATTTTCGAAGAGTTGAAAAGTTATGATGCGTCAAATTATAGAGTATGCGCTGCTGTTCTTGGTGCTGGTGCTGTTGCAGGTCTTCCTGTTCAGCAACCTGGAACTGAGCGTCTATCTTAATCCGTTGGTTTATATTGCGTTCATCATTCTTCTGCCGATCGAAACGGCACCTATTGTGGTGCTCGGATTGGGATTGCTGACGGGCGTGGTGATGGACGTGGCGATGGGTGCGGCAGGTCTGAATACGTTGGCGACGCTGCCGGTGGCATTCCTGCGCGGTGCTCTGCTGCGACTGACCTGCTCGAAGGATAGTGTGGTGGACGGAGGTGTGCCGTCGGTGTATCGATTGGGAGTGTTTGGTTTTGTGCGCTATGTGGTGGCGGCGGTTGTGTTGCACTCGCTCGTCTATTTCACGATGGAGAGCGCAACGTTCGATTACTTCCACCTGACGTTGTTGCGTACGGTGGTGAGCGGTGTGGTTACGGTGGCTGTGGTCTATTTCACGTCGAAGATATTTAACTCGCAAGTGGCGCGTGTATTATGAGCGATCAAAGAGATAGTCTAATGCGCGTGCGAACGCTGCAACTGATTGTGCTGCTGGTTGTTGGCGCGATCGTGGGTCGTCTGTTCTATATCCAGCTGATCGACGACCGTTACAAGGATATGGCGGCCAATAACGCCCTGCGCCACGTGGTGCAATATCCGCCACGAGGTGAGGTGCGCGATCGCAATGGTGAGTTCATCGTGCAGAGTCGTGAGGCCTACGACCTGATGGTTATCGCGCGCGAGATCCCCAAGGAGGGTTTCGATACGATGCGTATGTGCCGCGTGTTGGGTATGGAGAAGGCGGAGCTCATCAAGCAGCTTACGCGCGCCAAAACTCGTTCGCGAGTGCCGATGATGATCACCAACCAGCTGTCGAAGGAGGTCAAGCTGCGCTTCGATGAGTGTAACTTCCGAGGTTTCTATACGGTCTATCGTACGATTCGCTCCTACCCGCGTCGCATTGGCGGCAACCTGATGGGTTACGTGGGGGAGATCAATGCCGAGCAGTTGCGCAAACGTCCCGAATATCGTGCGGGCGACTACATCGGCATCAGCGGCTTGGAGTCGGCCTACGAGGAGGTGCTGCGCGGTAAGAAGGGCGTGAAGATCAATGAGATTGATAATCACGGAGTTATCAAGGGCTCGTTCCGCGACGGAATGTACGACTCGCTGCCCATACCGGGTCGCTCGCTGGTCTGCACGATCGATGCCGAACTGCAAGAGCTGGCCGAGGAGCTGATGGAGGGTAAGGTTGGTAGCGTGGTGGCGATCGAGCCTTCGACGGGCGAGATTCTGCTGATGGTGTCGTCGCCAACGTACGATCCCAACGACTTGGTGGGCAAGAACTTACGATTGAACTACAATAAACTTCTGCGCAATCCGCAACGTCCGCTCTACAATCGTGCTGTGTCGTCGCACTACCCGCCGGGATCGACCTTCAAGTTGGTGCAGGGTCTGATTGGCTTGCAGGAGGGTGTGCTCAAACCGAGCTATCGCTATCCGTGTGCGGGCGGTTACACCTACGCTGCGGGTCGCAAGATGAAGTGCCACCCCCACCCGTCGCCGCTCGATCTGCGAGCAGCGGTGGCGAACTCGTGCAACGCCTACTTCTGCTACGTCTTCCGCGATATCATTGATAATAAGAAGTACGAAAATGTGAAGGCGGGTCTGGACGTCTGGACCGATTATGTCCGTTCGTTCGGCTTCGGTCGCACGCTCGACTCGGACTTTGCCAACGAGACGCGCGGCTATGTGCCCACGTCGGAGTTCTACAATCGTGTCTATCGCAATTCGTGGAAGTCGCAGACAATCATTTCGTTGTCGATCGGTCAGGGCGAGTTGGGTTGCACGCCGTTGCAGATGGCTAACCTGGCGGCGATCATCGCCAACCGTGGCTATTACTACATTCCGCATATCGTGCGCTCGGTCGAGGGTGTCGATTCGCTCGAACAGCGCTTCTACGAGAAGCAATATACGAAGGTTGATGCCGAGCACTTCGAGCCGATTGTCGAGGGTATGTGGCAGGGTGTCAATGTGGCGGGAACATCGACACGTGCAGCAGTTGCGGGTCTGGATATTTGTGGCAAGACGGGTACGGCGCAGAATCCTCACGGTCGCGATCACTCGACCTTCCTGAGTTTTGCACCGAAGGACGATCCGAAGATTGCCATTTCGGTCTATGTCGAGAATGGCGGTTTCGGAGCAACGATCGCGCTGCCCATCGCCAGCCTGCTGATCGAGAAGTACTTGACCGATACGATCACCCGCCCGTATATGATCGACCAAGTTAAACAGATGAAAATTCACTATCCCAATGCTAAGAAATAATAGTTACGGAGGCTCACGCTCGCTGTTCACCTCGTCGGTCGATTGGGTGATGATCCTGCTCTATGTGGGGTTGGTGTTGATCGGTTGGATGAGTATCTGCTCGGCCTCGTACGACGAAACGGCCATCGATCCCTACTCGTTTTCGCACTTCTATGTGAAGCAGGTGCTGTGGGTGGCGTTGGCATTTGTGGTGGCGTTGGTGGTGATGCTGCTCGACGATAAATATTACCATATGTTGGCCTATCCGGCCTATATCGGAGGTCTGTTGATCCTGATCGGGACGCTGCTGTTCGGTAAGGAGGTCAATGGCGCAAAGGCGTGGATCGAACTCGGATTTTTCTCGTTGCAACCCGTTGAGCTGGTGAAGATTGCGACGGCATTAGCTATGGCGCGCGTGATGAGTTCATACTCGTTCTCGATCAACCGTTTTGGCGATCTGCTGCGTGTGGCCACGATCATCGCTCTGCCGCTGCTGATCATCATCTTGCAGAACGATACGGGCTCGGGTATCGTGCTCTGCTCGTTTATCTTTGTGTTGTACCGCGAGGGTCTGAACAAGTGGCTCTGTATCCCGTTCCTGATGATCGCTGCACTGTTTATCGGGTCGTTCGTCTTTACACCGATGACGATGCTGGTACTGCTCATTCTGATCTGCACGGTGAGCGAGGTGCTGATGAATGGGCTGTGGCAGTCGCGTCTGATCTATTTAGCGACGTTGGCGCTGGTGAGCGTGGTAGTCTATCTTGCGTCGAACTATCTCTTCGGTTGGACGCTGTCGGCATACAAGGCTCTGCTGGGCACGACGGCTCTGTCGATAGTGGGTGTGGTGATCTATGCCTATCGCGCGCACCTGCGTAATATATTTATTGTGGTGGCGATGTTCGTGGGCTCGATGATCTTCCTGCCGACGACCGACTACCTCTTTAACTCGGTGCTCAAAGAGCACCAGCAGAACCGTATCTACTCGTTCCTCGGAATCATCAACGACCCGAAGGGTATCGACTTCAATGTGAATCAGTCGAAGATCGCTATCGGCTCGGGTGGACTGTTCGGCAAGGGATTCTTGGAGGGTACGCAGGTCAAGTATAACTTCGTGCCCGAGAACCATACCGACTTCATCTTCTGCACGGTAGGCGAGGAGTGGGGCTTTGTGGGCTGTTTGGTTGTGCTGACAATGTACTGCACGCTTATTCTGCGATTGATGCGCATCGGCGAGCGTCAAGAGGAGCCGTTCGGACGAATCTACTGCTACTGCGTGGCGTCGATTCTGCTGTTCCACCTGATGGTGAATGTGGGAATGACCATCGGTCTGATGCCCGTGATGGGTATCCCGTTGCCGTTTATGAGCTATGGCGGATCGTCGCTGTTGGCATTCACTTTGTTGCTGTTCATTGCGATTCGTTTCGATGCGTCGCGCCGCCGATTTGGAGTCGAGTAGAGGCGGAATGGCAGCCGTAAAGTGGTAAAAACGAATAAATAAGGACGAAAAACGATATTTTTATCGAGGAATATTTGTAAGTCTAACTTTTTTGCGTACCTTTGCACCGCTAAAAATTACCGTAATTGCGGTCGAAAGTATAGCAGGAGGGCCCATTCGTCTATCGGTTAGGACGCAAGATTTTCATTCTTGAAAGAGGAGTTCGACTCTCCTATGGGCTACTAAACGTTTGAAAGTAAGAATTAAAAAACATTATAACAAGATTATGGCAAACCATAAGTCATCGGAAAAGAGAATTCGTCAGACCGCTACCAAGCGTGCTCACAACCGCCTGTATCACAAGACCGCTCGTAACGCAGTTAAGGCACTGCGCAATACGACCGAGAAGAGCGCAGCCGAGGCTCTGCTGCCTAAGGTAAGCTCGATGTTGGATAAGTTGGCTAAGATGAACATTATCCACAAGAACAAGGCTGGTAACTTGAAGAGCAGCGTTCAGCTCCACGTTAATTCGCTCTAACGAGAGGGTGTGGTGCGGTCGGAGGGGTGCCCAAGAGTGTTGCGCTCCGACGATAATTTTTAGGGTGTCTGTTGCAGACACCCTTATTTTGCTTGTATGAACTTAACGAAGAATGGAACAAGAGAATAGTGCTAACGAGCCAAACTTGACATTTGCCGAGCTGGGATTGGACGCGCAGATGTTGCGTGCGGTCGAGGCCAAGGGTTTCGAACGTCCGTCGCCGATTCAGCGTTTGACAATTCCCGCGCTATTGGGCGAGGGTGCCGATCTGATTGCGCAGGCACAGACGGGTACGGGCAAGACGGCGGCCTTCGGATTGCCGTTGTTGCAGCTGCTTACGCCCAAAGCAGGTCGCGTTCAGGCGATTATATTGGTGCCCACACGCGAGTTGGCGTTGCAGGTAACCGAGGAGTTGATCTCGTTCAATCACGAAAAACGAGTGTCGGTAACGGCCATCTATGGCGGTGCGTCGATTGGCGAGCAGTTGCGTCGTCTGTCGCGCGGCGTCGATATCGTCGTGGGTACGCCCGGTCGTGTGCTGGACCACATCGGTCGTGGCTCGCTCGATCTGTCGGCGATCAGCTATATGGTGCTGGACGAGGCCGACGAGATGCTCAATATGGGCTTTATCGAGGATATCGAGGCGATTATGGCGACGATGAATGAGGAGCGTCGTGTGTTGCTGTTTTCGGCGACGATGCCCGAACGAATTGTGCGTCTGTCGCAGTCGTATATGCGTGAGCCTCAAATGCTTCGCGTCGAGGCGCAGCAACTGACAACCGACCTTACGGATCAGATCTACTTCGAGGTGCGCGAGAGCGATAAGTTCGATGCGCTGACCCGAATTGTCGATGTCGAGGCGGAGTTTTATGGCATTGTCTTTTGTCGCACGAAGGTTGCGGTTGATGAGATTGCCAACCGATTGCAGGAGCGAGGTTATGCGGCCGAGGGATTGCACGGCGATGTGTCGCAGGCGCAACGCGAGAAGATTCTGCGCCGATTCAAGGCTCGCCAAGCCAATATTCTGGTGGCTACGGACGTTGCCGCGCGCGGTATCGACATCGTAAATCTCACACACGTAATCAATTACTCGCTGCCGCAGGATTCGGAGAGCTACGTTCATCGTATTGGTCGCACGGGTCGCGCGGGGAATGCGGGCACGGCGATTACCTTCCTTTCGCCTGCGGAGTTCCGCCAGTTTGGCTACTTGAAACGCGACATCAAGGTCGATATCAAGCGTGAGGAGTTGCCCTCGCCGCAGGATATCGTGGCGATGAAACGCAAGCGTATCAAGGACGAGATGGCCGATGTCGTCGAGAGCGAGAACTATGTAACTTATACCGATATGGCGATCGAACTGATGGGCGACTATACGCCCGAGGTGGCGATGGCGGCGCTGTTGCGAATGGCCTTCAAGAATGAGCTGGACGAGAAGCAGTATCCCGAAATTCGTTCGTTTGCGGTGGATCGTCGCGGTACGGTGCGTCTGTTCCTGTCGATTGGTCGCAAGGACGGTTTCGATGGGCGCAAGCTGGTCGGACTATTGAAACGTGAGTGCGACCTGCGCGACAAACATATCAGCGATGTGAAGGTGGCGGATTGCTATTCGTTTGTAACTGTGCCCTTTACCGATGCAGAGGAGGTTGTTCGTCGATTGAACAAACTGCGCAAGGGCAAGCGTCCCGTTGCGGAGATCACCGAGGGAGCACGTCCCGAAAAGGCGCAGAAACCGCGCCGCGAACGCCCCACACGAGAGGAGCGTCCAGCACGTGAGGTACGCGATGTGCGTTCGGCACGCGAAGAGCGCACACCTGCCGAGCGAGCTGCGGCCGAGGCATTTGTGGCTAAGCGTGAGCAGGCTGCACGTGAGCAGGCGGAACGAGGTCAGGCGGAGCGCCCGAAGCGTACCTCTGCTCCACGTCCTCAGCGCACGACGGAGCGTAGCAACGACACCTTCGATTGGAGCTATTTCGAGCGTGGTGGGAACAGTTGGGGCACTGAACGCCACGGCTCACGCGGCAAGAGTGCCAAGCCCTCGCGCGGAACAAAAACCGCGAAGGGTGGCAAGAAGGGTGGTCGTCGATAGGTGCACGTATGCCTCGTATGACAAAGTGGCAGACCGAGCACTGCGCACACGTCGCATTTTGTCATAAAATTGTGTCAAACGGGGTTTGGCATACCGATTGATATAAATGTTCCTCGTAAAACAGAAAACTAACAAAAATCTAAAATAAGCGAAACAATGAATGTAAAACCGTTATCAGACAGAGTTCTCATTCTGCCCAACCAGGCAGAGGAGAAGACCGCCGGCGGATTGTATATCCCCGACACCGCAAAAGAGAAACCCCTCGCAGGTAAAGTTGTTGCAGTTGGTCCCGGCACCGCAGAGGTCAAGATGGAGGTCAGCGTGGGCGACCAAGTGCTCTATGGCAAGTATGCCGGCACCGAGATTCAGGTCGAGGGCGAGAGCTATCTGATTATGCGTCAGAGCGATATTCTGGCTATTATCTAATCCGTAAAAAACTGAGAACAAAGCTATGGCAAAAGAGATTAAATATAACGTTGAGGCGCGTGAGCTGCTCAAAGAGGGTGTCGATGCGCTGAGCAATGCAGTGAAGGTAACGCTCGGCCCTAAGGGTCGTAACGTAATCATCGACAAGAAGTTCGGTGCTCCGCAGGTTACTAAGGACGGCGTTTCGGTTGCTAAGGAGGTTGAGTTGGACAACGCCTTTGCAAATATGGGTGCGCAGATGGTTAAGGAGGTCGCTTCGAAGACCAACGACGACGCAGGTGATGGTACGACGACCGCTACCGTGCTGGCTCAGGCTATCATCGGTGTAGGTTTGAAGAATGTAACCGCAGGTGCAAACCCGATGGATTTGAAGCGCGGTATCGACAAGGCTGTTGCTGCGGTCGTTGAGTCGCTCAAAGAGCAGAGCCAGGCTGTCGGTCAGGACATCGCTAAGATCGAGCAGGTCGCAACCATCTCGGCTAACAACGACGCAAACATCGGTAAGCTGATTGCTGAGGCGATGAGCAAGGTCAATAAGGAGGGTGTAATCACCGTCGAGGAGGCTAAGGGTACCGAGACTCACGTTGAGGTGGTTGAGGGTATGCAGTTCGATCGTGGCTACATCTCGCCCTACTTCATCACCGACACCGAGAAGATGTTGGCTGAGCTGGACAAGCCCTTCATTCTGGTAACCGACAAGAAGATCTCGACGATGAAGGAGCTGATGGGCGTTTTGGAGCCCGTTGCTCAGAGCGGTCGTTCGTTGCTGATCGTGGCTGAGGACGTCGATGGCGACGCTCTGTCGGCATTGGTTGTCAATCGTTTGCGTGGTTCGTTGAAGGTGGCTGCTTGCAAGGCTCCGGGCTTCGGCGACCGTCGTAAGGAGATGTTGGAGGATATCGCAATCCTGACGGGCGGTATGGTGATCTCGACCGACAAGGGTATGAAGATCGAGGACGCTACGATCGATATGCTCGGTACGGCCGAGAAGGTAACCCTGAACAAGGAGAACACCACCATCGTCAATGGCGACGGTGCGAAGGAGGCTATCGAGGCTCGCGTGGCATCGATTCGCGCTGCTATCGAGATCTCGACTTCGGACTACGACAAGGAGAAGTTGCAGGAGCGTCTGGCTAAGTTGGCTGGTGGCGTAGCGGTTCTCTACGTTGGTGCTGCAACCGAGGTTGAGATGAAGGAGAAGAAGGACCGCGTTGATGACGCTCTGGCTGCAACTCGTGCTGCGGTTGAGGAGGGTATCGTTCCGGGCGGTGGCGTTGCCTACATTCGTGCAACGGCAGCTTTGGAGGACCTCAAAGGCGCAAACGAGGACCAGACAACGGGTATCAACATCGTTAAGCGTGCTATCGAGGAGCCTCTGCGCCAGATCGTTGCAAATGCAGGCGGCGAGGGCTCGGTAGTAGTCAATAAGGTCAAGGAGGGCGAGGGCGCCTTTGGTTACAACGCTCGCGACGACCGCTACGAGGATATGCTCGCAGCAGGTATCATCGATCCGACCAAGGTTTCGCGCGTAGCATTGGAGAACGCAGCGTCGATTGCGTCGATGTTCCTCACGACCGAGTGCGTGCTGGCAGAGAAGAAGGAGGACAACCCCGTTCCCCCGATGCCCGCAGGCGGTATGGGCGGTATGATGTAATCAGCCTATCCCTGAATAGCAAAATCCGCGCTCCGAAACGGAGTGCGGATTTTTTTTGTGGGCATCGTTACCACGCAAAAAACGACCGCCTCCCCAATGTCGGGGAGGCGGTTTGCGTTCGAAGTGAAGAGGTATTGATTACAGGATACCCTGCTCAACCATCGACTTAGCGACCTTCATAAAGCCTGCGATGTTTGCACCCTTCATATAGTTGATGTACTCGCCCTCACGACCGTACTCCAAGCAAGCGGTGTGGATCGACGACATAATCTGCAACAGCTTAGCATCAACCTCAGCAGCGGTCCAGTTCAACTTCTGAGCGTTCTGAGTCATCTCCAAGCCCGAAGTTGCAACACCACCAGCGTTCACAGCCTTACCGGGACCGTAGGGGATTTTAGCGGTCAGGAAGGTGTCGATAGCCTCGGGGGTACAACCCATATTCGAAACCTCAGCAACCATCTGTACGCCGTTAGCAACCAGCGCCTTAGCGTCGTCGCCATTCAGCTCGTTCTGCGTTGCGCAAGGCATTGCGATATCAACCTTCTGCTCCCAAGGCTTGCGACCTGCGAAGAAGGTCGAGCCAGCGAACTTCTCAGCGTAAGGAGCAACAACGTCGTTGTTCGAAGCGCGGAGCTCCAACATATAAGCGATCTTCTCCTCGTTCAGACCTGCGGGATCGTAGATGTAACCATCGGGACCCGAGATGGTTACGACCTTAGCACCCAGCTCGGTAGCCTTCGTAGCCACACCCCAAGCAACGTTACCGAAGCCCGAGATGCTGATCACCTTACCCTTGATCGAGTCGCCTGCGGTCTCCAACATCTGGCGCAGGAAATAAACAGCACCGAAACCGGTAGCCTCGGGACGGATCAGCGAACCGCCGTAGGTCATACCCTTACCGGTCAGCACGCCCGTATTCTCGCGAGCCAGCTTGCGGTACATACCGTAGAGGTAACCGATCTCACGGCCACCAACGCCGATATCACCAGCGGGAACGTCGGTCTCGGGACCGATGTGGCGCCACAACTCAGTCATAAATGCCTGGCAGAAGCGCATAACCTCACCTGCCGACTTGCCCTTAGGATTGAAGTCCGAGCCACCCTTAGCACCGCCCATAGGCAGAGTGGTCAGAGCGTTCTTGAAGATCTGCTCGAAACCGAGGAACTTCAAGATCGAAGGATTCACACTGGGGTGGAAACGCAGACCGCCCTTGTAGGGACCGATAGCGTTGTTGAATTGGATACGATAACCGGTATTCACCTGAACGTCGCCCTTATCATCGACCCAAGTTACCTTGAAAGTGAACTGACGGTCGGGCTCAACGATACGCTCAGCGATACGATTTGCCTCGAACTCGGGGTGCTGATTATAGACCTCCTCTACGGTCATCAACACTTCGCGTACTGCTTGCAGATACTCTTTCTCACCAGGATGACGGAGTTCGAGATCCGCCATAAGTTTGTTTACATTCATAGTTAAAATGTGTTTAGGTTTATGAATTTAATAGTTAAATTTCGTCTGTTTGCGCTTGTCGCGGTTTTAATCTATCTACAAAGCTAATAAATTTTATTATACATTGTAACTCATCCGCCCCATTTTTTTGAATTTATTTTGCGGTTTTGACCACTCCACGGTTGTTTCGACCATCAATATAGACCGTCAGCGGCTCCGAGAAGCTCACGCGACGCAGAAATTCGCCCTCCTCCGTAGCTGTCATACCATTCAGTCGATCGACATCGAACACGCCATCGCCCTCATAGGGGTTGATCGTGAGGTAGCCGATTCCGAGCGAGGTTACGTTTTGGAAGAAGTGCGTGCCTTGGCTTGGCTCGACGCGGAAGTTATCCAATCCGCACTCGACAATCACCCTCGCCTCGGAGATGTGCGACCACTTGACCGGAATGCCTAAGAAGGGGTCGCTCGAACCCCAACGACCCGGACCGACCAGCACGTAGCCACGTCCCTCGGCGCGCATACGTGAGTTGAGAGCGAGCAGTTCCGAGGCGATCTGCTCGGTGCGGAGGTTGTCGAAGGCTTGCGGTTTGACATAGACGATGTCCGAAATGCCGTGCATCGCACCCACACCCAATGCCCGCTCGGCATAGATCAGTGCGTCGTCGCCGCTATGCTCATCCCACTGCGTCGAGATGTCGTCGTTGGTCGAGATGATCGGGCGAATTTGGAGGAAGTTGAAGATCTTTTTCTGACCCGTCTTGACGTCCAGATTGACCGCAAACTCCATCTCGACGGGGCAACGCATCTCCTGCTCGCCCATCGCCAGAAGGTTCTCGATGATCTGCGCCAGCGGGAAGGTGCCATATTTCAATATTCGGTTGAAGGTGATCAACTTACGGCCCTTGTCGAAGGGCGATTCGGAGAGTGTCCCTTCGAGCATATTCCACGTCGAGGCGGCGTGCTGCACGTTGCGCATCGAGGCGTGGTCGGCAACGGTCAGACGTGCCAGATTGACCGAGTCGTCGCTCGAAATATGGAACGACGAGGGGCGCATATCGAGCGCATAGAACTCGCGCTGCGTGTCGCGCAACGTGAGGTCGAGTGTCGAAGTCTGCAACGCCTTTTGCGGATAGCGGGGCGAGAAGCGGAGCGTCTGTCCGCCATCGACCACCATCTTGCCCAGACCGAGTGCGATATTGACGATACCCTCCTCGGCTCGCTCGTCGCCAATCGGGTAGTGGTTGATCGAGCGTGCCACACCCGACAGCGTCGGGAAGAAGTAGCCATCTTCCAGCGTTCCGCACACCTGCTGCACGATGACAGCCATCTTCTCCTCACTCAGCAGATTCGACGAGGTGGCGATGTAGGCGCGGCTGGCAGCGAAATAGACCGAGGCATAGACGCTCTTGATCGCCTTACTCAGCAGACGCAACATCTGGCTCTTGTCCTCGGTGTTGGGGATCATATAGGTCGAATAGATACCTGCAAAGGGCTGATAGTGCGAGTCCTCCAACTTCGACGACGAACGCACCGCCAACGGATAATCGACCGTAGCCAGATAGGCTCTTAGCTCCGAAATGAGCTGTTCGGGCAGACGCGACGCCACGAACTCCGACAGCAACTCCTCGTCGCTCATCTCGGCCGAAACCACATATTGCAGGTCATTCTCCTTGATAAAGCGGTCGAAGTAGTCGGTTGCGATGACGATCGTGCGCGGGATCAGGATTCGTATATCCTCATATTTGTTGTACTCGTGGTATTTCTGCAACATACTGTTAATGAACGCCAAACCGCGCGCCTTGCCACCCAGGGAGCCTTCGCCCAAGCGAGCAAAACCGATGGCACTGCTATACGAATCGCGGTCGAAACGTGCCACCACACCTTGACCGAGCATTGTTCGGTAGTCGCGGATCAGCGCGACGAGTTTGTGTCGGTGCTCCTCGATCGACTCGAAATGGGCGCGGTCGAGGGCGCGAATCGACGCTGCCAATGGGAACAGACCGCGCGCATAGAGCCACTTCGAGAGGTGGTTTTGCGAGGTGTGATACTCGAATACCGAGTCGGGGATCTGCGCAATCAACTTCTGCATATCGCGCAGATCTTTGGCGCGTCCGATCAGTGTGCCATTGACCGGATCGCGGAACTCGAAATCGCCAAATGCGAACTCGCGTCCGATATAGTCGGCCAGCTCCTCGTGGAGGGTCTTCGAGTTCTTCTGAATAAAGCCCACTTCGAACTGCTCGGCCTGCTCGCGGAAACACTCCTCGGATGACTGCAACAGAATGGGCATCAGTGGATTATCTTTACGAATCAAGCGGCAGAGATCGATACCCGCGTCCTTCTTTTCGTCCGAACTGCGGTCGGTCGGGCGCAGCGGGAAACCGACGTCCGAGATCACACCGAGCAGGTTGCTCTTGTAGCGTTGATAGATACGCACGGCGTCCTCATAGTTGGTCGCCAGAAGGATCTTCGGGCGGGCACGCTTGCGCAGAATCTGCTGCTGCTCGTTGTAGGCATCTTTCAGAAACTCACTGTTTTGCAACAACACAAGCTTGTAGATCGCAGGCAGATAGGTCGAGTAGTAACGGATCGAGTCCTCGACCAGCAGGATCGACTGCACACCGCCCTCCAAGATATCCTTGTCGGCATTCATTCGGTCCTCGATCAGCTTGATGATAGCAATGATCAGGTCGGCATTGCCGTGCCAGCAGAAGATGTAGTCGAGAGCCGTGCGATCCTGCTCCTCGATGCGGCGATAGATATCCTTCGAGAAGCTGGTCAGCAGCACCACGGGCACCTTCGGATAGCGCTCCTTGACGATGCGCGAGAAGGCAAACACATCGGGCTCACCCACGTTGTACATCGTCAGAATGAAGTCGAAACCACCCTCCGACTCCAATCGCTCCAACGCCTCGGCAGTCGAGCTGACGCGCGTCAGCGAGGGCGGGTTGCTCATATTGAGGTCCATATACTCTTGGTTGATCTGAGCCTCGATGTGGCCGTCCTCTTCGAGAATGTAGCCGTCGTAGCTGCAACATACGAGCAGAATTTTGTGGATTCGGTGGCGCATAAATCGGAACGGCACGTTGCATACCGCTTCGCTGCTTGGGATCGAATAAATTGTGTTGTCCATCATATTAATCGCTTCAATGCAGACAAAAGTAAAAAATATTGTGTATATTTGCTAAGATTTTCAAGAAAATTACACAGCTATGAGCTATACTTTGAAGGTGGTCAGCTCGGCGCAAGACGAACGCGCATTTATCGACCTACCCAAACGATTGTACAAATCGACCCCGCAGTGGGTCTGCCCATTCGATGATGATATTCGCTCGGTGTTCGATCCCGCGCGCAACGACTCGTTCAACGATGGCGAGGCTCGCCGCTGGTTAGCTTTCGACGAGAAGGGCGTGTGCGTAGGTCGTATCGCTGCATTCTTCAACCGCCGCACGGCAATGCTCGACAATGAGCAACCTACCGGAGGTTGCGGTTTTTTCGAGGCGATCGACGACCGCGAGCTGGCATTTATGCTCTTCGACGCTGCCCGTGAGTGGCTCTCGGAGAACGGTATGGAGGCGATGGACGGCCCGATCAACTTCGGCTCGCGCGACCAATGGTGGGGGCTGCTGGTCAATGGTTTCGAGCACCAGCCGCTCTACGCCAACCCCTACAATCCGCCTTACTATCAGAAGATGTTCGAGGAGTATGGTTTCCAGACCTACTTCAACCAGCATACCTACGCCCGCGGAATCAGCGCAGGAACGCTCTCGGAGGCCGTTTATGCACGTGTGAAGCGCTTGGAGGAGCAGCCCGAATACCGCTTCGAACATATCCGTATGGAGGATTTGGAGCGCGTGATCGAGGGTTTCCGCACGGTCTATAACAAGGCGTGGTCGATGTTTACGGGCGTGCAGCAGATGGATGAGGCACACGCACGAGGACTGATGAATACGCTCCGTCCGATCCTCGACCCCGAGCTGGTCTATTTCGCCTACTATAATGACGAGCCGATCGGCTTCTTCATTATGATCCCCGACCTGAACCGAATCATCGGCAAGTTCAACGGTAAGTTTGGCTTGATCAATAAGTTACGTTTCATTTGGGACTTGAAGGTTGCCAAGAAGGTCGATCGCGCATTTGGTCTGATCTTTGGCGTTACGCCCGAGCAGCAGGGCAAGGGCGTCGAGTCGGGTATGATCCGCGCCTTCGAGAAGAAGGTCGAGGAGGGCACGCTGCCCTACAAGACGCTCGAATTGGCTTGGATCGGCGACTTCAACCCCGTGATGATGCGTATGGTCGAGAAGTTTGTCTGCGCCAACCGCCACAAGCAACACGTAACCTATCGTTATCTGTTCGATCGCACCAAGGAGTTCAAGCGTTGCCCCTCGTTGGCACTCAAACGCCGCGAACGCCCCGCACCCGCAACTGTGGCTACTCCCGCAACCGAGCCGACAGCTACTACAACCGAAAAATAATCATAAAAAACATTTATAACACAATGAAAATCACTCCTTTCACCAAGTATCACATCGCAGCAGGTGCCAAGATGGCCGAGTTTGCGGGTTACAATATGCCCATCGAGTTTTCGGGCATTAACGACGAGCACGCTACCGTTCGCAACGGCGTGGGTGTTTTTGACGTGAGCCATATGGGCGAGATTTGGGTCAAGGGCCCGAAGGCTCTCCCCTTCTTGCAGCGTATCACCTCGAACGACGTGTCGAAACTCTTCGACGGCAAGGTGCAGTACTCGTGCCTGCCTAATGGCAAGGGCGGTATCGTCGATGATATTCTGGTCTATCGCATTGACGAGCTGACCTATCTGCTGGTGGTCAATGCTGCCAACATCGACAAGGATTGGGCGCACATCTGCGAGCAGGGCAAGGCGTTCGGTTTGGAGGCAGGCAAGGAGCTCTACAACGCTTCGGACGAGATCTGCCAGCTGGCAATTCAGGGTCCGATGGCGATGAAACTCGTGCAGAAGATGTGTCCTGAGGCTGTTGAGGATATGACCTACTACACCTTCTGCAAGACCGAGATCGCAGGTATCAAGGACGCAATTCTCTCGATCACGGGTTACACCGGTGCGGGTGGTTGCGAGATCTACGTTGCCAACGAGGACGCTGATAAGCTGTGGGAGGCAATGTGGAAGGCAGGCGAGGAGTTCGGTTTGAAGAACATCGGTCTTGGCGCACGCGACACGTTGCGTTTGGAGAAGGGTTTCTGCCTCTATGGCAACGATATCGACGACACCACTTCGCCCATCGAGGCTGGTCTGGGCTGGATCACCAAGTTTGTCGAGGGTAAGGATTTCATCGACCGCGAGGTGCTGGCAAAGCAGAAGGCCGAGGGCGTTGAGCGTAAGTTGGTTGCATTCAAGATGATCGAGCGCGGTATTCCTCGCCACGGCTACGAGCTGGCCGACGCGGAGGGCAACGTGATTGGCGTTGTAACATCGGGTACGATGTCGCCTACGTTGCGCGAGGGTATCGGTATGGGCTATGTCAAGACGGCACACGCGGCCATTGGTTCGCAGATTGCGGTTGTGATTCGCGGTCGTCAGATCAAGGCGGAGGTCGTAAAGGCTCCGTTTGTGTAGGCTAATTTTATTTCGACTCAATGATGAAATACTTGAAATCAATAGTGCTGGCGGTGGCGGCAATGGTGGTCGTGGCGTGCGAGCCCAACGGTGGCGATGACGTCAAAACGGAGACCGTAACCTTCTCGAACGTAATGCTTTTCGAGAACGGATATATGAACCAAAAGACATATACCGAGGAGCCGTGGATATTCGTCAATGAATACGATGCAACGTATGGATCGTGGAATGGTTTTGCGTTTTCGACGCTCAACGACACCAAAACCGCAACCTTCGAAAACCAATACAGTGTCTTCTGTACCGAGACTCCCTCGACCTTTGCCGTGGCCTATTACGAGTCGTATATGAAAAATCCGGCTGTGTTCCGCGTCGCCGACGGTCAGGTACGCAAGTTGCGTTCGGTCGATGTCTGCAATGCAACCTATCCTGCACTGACGATGCGCAACGGCAATGCGTGGTCGAAGAAATTTGCTTCGGGAGATTGGTTCAAGGTGATCTTTACGGGCTACGATGTCTATGGCAAGGTGAGTGGTACGGTCGAGTTCTATGCGGCCGATTTCCGCAATGGCAAGTCGTACATCTGCTCGGAGTGGACCAAGGTTGATCTGAGTTCGCTCGGCGCGATCTATAAGGTCGAGATCTCGATGGATTCGAGCGATACGGGCGAGTGGGGTGTCAATACTCCGTGCTACATCTGCTTGGACAATCTGGTCTATATCCCGTAGAGTCGCACGCATAATAGATACGCAAGATTCGGCTACCGAGCCCTCTTCGTGGGGGCTGTCGGTAGCCGATTTTTTATTTCTATGAACGCGCAGAGGCGAGTTCGGAACGGTTTTTGGAATACCAGACCGAGGGGGCACTGCCGATGACAACGCCCCGCACCACCGATCTGACAAAAAAATATTCAACCAAATAACCGTAAAATAATAAGCTATGAAAACTTTGAACAACAGACCTCGTTTCTATCAGCAACCTCGCTTGGTTACGCGCGCGGTGCGAGTCGAGCAGGGTTTTGCGGGTACGGGCGAGCCGGTTGCCTTCGCCGAAGATGAGTACATCGAGCCGGCAGACGCTTGGGAATAGTGGTCAAAAAGTCGCTTCAAAAGCGATAAAAACTCGCATCTGACAGCTTCGGAGTCTGACAAATGTTTGTCAGGCTCTTTTTATTTGCATATCTTTGCGGTCGAAAAATTATCTGCAATGCCACAAATCACAATCTATACCGATGGCTCATCGCTCGGCAACCCGGGCGCGGGAGGCTATGGCGTGGTGCTCATCTCGCCGCCCTACCGCAAGGAGCTGAGTGCAGGCTACCGACTGACAACCAACAATCGAATGGAGTTGCTGGCCGTGATCGTTGCGCTCGAAGCGTTGCGTTTCGAGGGTAGCGACGTGGTGATCTACTCTGACTCGCGTTACGTGGTCGATGCTGTGAGCAAAGGTTGGGTCTTCGGTTGGGAGCGCAAGGGATTTGCAGGTAAGAAGAATCCCGATCTTTGGCAACGTTTTCTCAGGATTTATCGTCGTCATCACGTCCGTTTCGTGTGGGTCAAGGGGCACGCCGAGACGGTCGAAAACAACCGCTGCGACCAGCTGGCTGTGGCGGCCGCAAATGGTGCGGTGTTGCTCGAAGATGTGGGCTACCAACCCGAATAGTGGGTGGCAATGAAAGTGAATATTGACAAACTTAAATACTGATTATGAATGTAATACTACTGCTTGTCGGTTTGGCGTTGATACTTTTCGGAGCAAACTATATGACCGACGGCTCGGCAGCGTTGGCTCGACGATTCCATCTCTCGGAGTTCATCGTCGGATTGACCGTTGTGGCCATCGGTACATCGACCCCTGAATTGGTTGTGAGTGTCATCTCGGCTCTGCACGGTAGCGGCGAGATGGCTATCGGAAATGTAACGGGATCGAACCTCTTCAATGGTCTGTTGATCTTGGGTATCACCACGCTGGTTCGCCCCGTACCCCTCACCTCGGACAACATCAAAAAGGATATTCCACTCGGCATTCTTGCCTCGATCGTGCTGTTGGTGGTCTGCTGCGACGTGCTGCTCGGTAGCGACCTGCGCAATAACATCGGTCGCGACGAGGGTATCATTCTGCTGTTGCTGTTTGTGATCTTTATTGCCTACACCATCTTCTCGGCCAAAGTACCCGAGAGCGATGAGATGACAGCCGAGGTGGTCGAGCAACAGAAGTCGATGCCGATTTGGTTGATGATTGTGATGATCGTGGGCGGTTTGGCGGCGTTGGTCTTCGGTGGCAATCTGTTCCAGACGAGTGCCGTCGAGATAGCTCGTGCGTTAGGCGTCAGCGAGTCGATGATCGCCATCACTCTGCTGGCAGGTGGCACATCGCTGCCCGAGTTGGCGGCAAGTGTAGTGTCGGCATTGAAGGGCAAGGCCGAGATGGCAATGGGTAACGTGCTCGGCTCGAATATCTCGAACATCTTCTTGGTGTTGGGTGCGTCGGCAACGATCACTCCACTCTCGTTGGGCGGCATTACGATGGTCGATCTGCTGACGGTGTTGGGCGCGTCGGTCCTGCTGTGGATCACCGCGTTCAGTTTCAAGCGCAATAAGATCGATCGTCCCGAAGCGGTGATCTTGATTCTCGCCTACTTTGTCTATATTTGGTATATGGTTACGCACCAATAGTCGGGTCGTAATTCGCAATAAGAGAACAGGTCGCACACCACAACGTGCGACCTGTTTTTTTGAGTTGCCAACACAGGGCTGCGACCCCTTGCCGACATTTACTCTTTGCCGGGCATCTATAACAAAAGCGTTCTCCCTTGTTGGAAGAACGCTTTTCGTATTATGATTCGAATATTGTATCGAGTGTGCGTGTGAGCGGTTTCGATCGCCCTTTGACGGTATTGGGCTTTACTCTCCTCTCTCTCCACTTTCGGCACTGCCTTAGTTGCTACTCCTCGGAGTCTCATCTATGCCTTGCCCACTCAATCCCCCCTCGGAGAGTCTGCGTGTTGCCGATACACCACTATCAAAACCTTTCGGACGCGAAGTGCGCCTACGAGTCCACTTTTTTTTGCTCCACGCTCCTCTCTGACCGACGGAGCGGTCAAATTCGGATCGGTTTGGTGTCGATTAGAGCTTCGGACCAGCCTCAACCAGCTTCTTGCCCTCCTCGTTGGTCGTGAACTTCGAGAAGTTCTTTACGAAGCGGCCAGCCAGATCCTGAGCCTTAACCTCCCACTGCGAAGCCTCAGCGTAGGTATCGCGGGGGTCGAGGATTGCGGGATCAACACCCGGCAACTCGGTAGGAACAGTGAAATCGAAGTAAGGAATCGACTTGGTAGGAGCGTTGTCGATCGAGCCATCGAGGATAGCGTCGATGATACCGCGGGTATCCTTGATCGAGATACGCTTGCCGGTACCGTTCCAACCGGTGTTCACCAAGTAAGCGGTTGCGCCCGAAGCCTGCATCTTCTTCACCAACTCCTCACCGTACTTGGTGGGGTGCAACGAAAGGAATGCAGCACCGAAGCAAGCCGAGAAGGTCGGCGTAGGCTCGGTGATACCACGCTCGGTACCAGCCAACTTAGCGGTGAAGCCCGACAAGAAGTAGTACTTGGTCTGCTCGGGGGTCAGGATCGACACAGGAGGCAGTACGCCGAATGCGTCAGCCGACAAGAAGATAACCTTCTTAGCAGCGGGAGCCTTCGATACGGGCTTAACGATGTTGTTGATGTGGTACAAGGGGTACGATACACGGGTGTTCTCGGTTACGCTCTTGTCGGTGAAATCGATCTTGCCGTTCTCATCAACAGTTACGTTTTCGAGCAGTGCGTCGCGCTTGATAGCGTTGTAGATATCGGGCTCAGCCTCCTTCGACAGGTTGATAACCTTAGCGTAGCAACCGCCCTCGAAGTTGAATACACCCTCGTCGTCCCAGCCGTGCTCGTCGTCGCCGATCAGCAGACGCTTGGGGTCGGTCGAAAGGGTGGTCTTACCGGTACCCGACAGACCGAAGAAGATAGCGGTGTTCTCGCCATTCATATCGGTATTAGCCGAGCAGTGCATCGAAGCGATGCCGCGCAGAGGCAGCAGGTAGTTCATAATCGAGAACAGACCCTTCTTCATCTCACCACCATACCAAGTGTTGAGGATAACCTGCTCGTTCGAAGCGAGGTTGAATACGGTAGCGGTCTCCGAGTTCAGGCCGAGCTCAGCGAAGTTCTCAACCTTAGCCTTAGACGCGTTGAACGATACGAAATCGGGCTCGCCGTAAGCCTCCAACTCCTCCTCGGTAGGACGGATAAACATATTCTTAACGAAGTGAGCCTGCCAAGCAACCTCCATAATGAAACGAACCTTCAAACGAGTAGCGGGGTTAGCGCCGCAGAAGGTATCCATAACGAACAGACGCTTGCCCGACAACTGCTTGATAGCGAGCTTCTTCAACTCAGCCCAAGTCTCCTCCGAGCAGGGTTTGTTATCGTTCTTGTACTCGTCCGAAGTCCACCATACGGTGTTCTCGCTTGCCTCGTTCTTCACGAAGAACTTGTCCTTGGGCGAGCGGCCGGTGTAGATACCGGTCATAACGTTCACTGCGCCGAGCTCAGTCTCAACGCCCTTGTCAAAGCCGGTCAGACCTTCTTTGGTCTCCTCCTCATAGAGGGTCTCATACGAAGGGTTGTGCAGAATTTCGACAACGTCGGTAATTCCGTACTTGCTCAAATCAATTTTAGCCATAGTTGTAAATTAGTGTATTATTTTGTTAAAACCTCTTCAAAATTTGCGGCTTTGGCGTTCGGAGTTTTTTAGGTTCGCACCAACTGCGTGCAATGACCGTTCCGAACAAGCCCTTTTTTCACGGCACAAAGATAATAAAATTATTCAAAGTGTGAAAAAAATAACAATAAAATTCTTCAATTATTTTAATAAGTGCCAGCAAAGAGGCATTTCGGACCAATTTGGGCTGTGTTGCGGGCTGAAATTTGGAGTCTTCTCGCGCGCTCGCGTGCGCGTATATATTTCATTGTATGCGAAAAGATTTTTGTTGTTCCGATAAATATGCCAGCGGTGGCGGACCTATTCGACAATGAAGACGCAGTCAAAGATTTCGCACAAATCTAATTTTGAATCTTGAATCTTGAATTGGAAATTATGTGTATCTTTGTTGCCCGATGGCTGGAATCTATTTTCATATCCCGTTTTGCCGACGCATTTGCGCCTATTGCGACTTCTATAAGAATGCCGATCTGCGCCTGATGGAGCAGACCCTGGCGGCAATGGAGCGCGAGGTGGTGGCGCGTCGCGGGTTTCTGCGTGGTGAGGCGGTGCGGACGATCTACTTTGGCGGTGGAACGCCCTCGCTGGCGAGTGCCGAGTGGATCGGATGGGCGATCGAGTTGTGTCGTGCGACGTTCGACTGCTCACCGTTGGAGGAGATTACGCTCGAAGCCAACCCCGACGACCTCAGCGAGGAGTATCTCGCGGCGCTGCGTGCAGTGGGTGTCAATCGTTTAAGTATTGGTATTCAGTCGTTTGACGATGAGGTGCTGCGTGTGATGAATCGTCGCCACGATGCAGCAGCGGCTGTGCGTGCGGTCGAGGCGGCTCGGGCGGTGGGGTTTGATAATATCACGATCGATCTGATTTATGGCTTGCCGTTTGGAGCGAAAGATGCGCTCGCACGCTCGTTGGAGCAGACCGTGGCGCTCGATGTCGAGCACGTGTCGGCATATCATTTGACGATCGAGCCGAATACCCGTTTCGGACGTATGGCGGCGCGTGGCGAGCTTGCGCCTGTCCCCGATGAGGAGAGCGAACGTCAATATAA
Source organism: Rikenellaceae bacterium (assembly GCA_017442365.1). GTDB lineage: Bacteria > Bacteroidota > Bacteroidia > Bacteroidales > Rikenellaceae > Alistipes. Next base: position 228,511 of record JAFRZW010000002.1, read on the forward strand.
TCAGGTACATACAACGCTAACGGAGGCGGGCTATGACCATTACGAGATCTCGAATTTCGCTCGTGAGGGACGTCGCTCGCGCCACAATTCCTCCTATTGGCAGTCGCAACCCTACTTGGGAATTGGCCCTGCGGCACACTCGTTCGATGGCGAGAATCGCGTGTGGGCGGTGGCGTCGGTGGCGGAGTATCTGGCAGGAGTTGATGGGGGCGAGTGCTACGAAATGGAGCATTTGACCGCCACGGATCGCTATAACGAGACGATTATGACCTCGTTGAGGTGCCGCGAGGGAGTCGATTTGGGGGCGTTGGAGAAAAATTTTGGGCGTGCCCGCGCCGAATATTTTACGACCGAAGCAGAACGTTTTATTGCCTCGGGGGTGCTCGTGTGCGATGGGAATCGCGTCGCTATGTGCCCTGAAAGGTGGTTGGTGAGCGATTCGGTGATCGCGGAGCTCTTCATCGATGATGAAAATTGAACCTAACGTTTTGATTTTTTGGCACAAAAAATGATTATTAAATTTTTTTATTATTTGGAAACCACGATAAAATGTATTACTTTTGCGCGGCAAAAAAATGCTTATTGAAGAATTAACAAGATAAACAACGTATGAATAACAACGAAATTTTGGCTCCTGATTACCTGTTCGAAGTGAGCTGGGAGGTGTGCAACAAAGTGGGTGGTATCCACACCGTGATTGCAACCAAGGCGCTGACTATGACCGAGAAACTCGGCGACAAGTACATTCTGCTGGGCCCTGATGTGTTCCGCGAGAGCGTAAATCCCGAATTTGAAGAAGACCCCAATCTGATGAAGATGTGGCGTCAGACACTCTATAACGATGGTATCCGTGTGCGTATCGGCCGCTGGAAGGTGAAGGGTTCGCCTATCGCTGTGCTGGTCGATTTCCAGTCGATGCTGCCCCAGAAGGACGAAATTCTCAAATCGTTGTGGGAGACCTACCGCGTCGATTCGATCAGCGGTCAGTGGGACTACATCGAGCCTGTGCTGTTTGGTTATGCAGCAGGTAAAGTGATTGAGAGCTACGTAGATAACTTCTGCACTTCGACCGATAAGGTGGTTGCTCACTTCCACGAGTGGATGACTTCGAGCGGTGGTCTCTATCTGCGCAAGCACTCGCCCTATGTGGCTTCGTGCTTCACGACCCACGCAACCGTAATGGGTCGTTGTCTGGCCGGTAACGGCTTCCCGCTGTATGGCGACTTGGAGCGTTTCAACGCTGACGACAAGGCTCGCCAGTTCAACGTAGTGGCTAAGCACTCGTTGGAGAAGATCGCAGCAGCTTACCACGACGCATTCCTCACAGTGAGCGATATCACCGCACGTGAGTGCAAGTATCTGCTTGGTCGTGAGGTTGATATGGTAACGCCCAACGGTTTCGAGGACGACTTTGTATGGAAGGACAAGGAGTTCGACTCGAAGCGCAAGGAGGCTCGCAAGTTGATGATCGAGGTTGCTGAGGCTTGCCTCGGTACCAAGTTCGAGAAGGAGCCGCTGATCGTGGGTACGAGCGGTCGTTACGAGTTCAAGAACAAGGGTATCGACCTGTTCGTTGAGTCGTTGAAGAAGGTGGCTGAGAACGATGAGTTGAAGCGCGACGTGTTGGCTTACATCACCGTCCCTGCGGGCAACAACGGTCCTCGCAAGGATTTGCAGGCGCACTTGGCTGACAAGTCGAATGCAATCGACGGTGGCGTATTCAAATATACTACCCACTATCTGGCTGACCAGAATTGGGATCCCGTTGTACGCGCAATGAATGGCAGCGTACTGCTGTCGGAGAACCCGAAGGTGAAGGTTATCTTCGTGCCGAGCTATCTGAACGGCAACGACGGTATCTTCAACAAGCACTACTACGAGCTGTTGGTAGGTATGGACGCAACGGTATTTGCGTCGTACTACGAGCCGTGGGGTTACACTCCGCTCGAAAGCGTTGCATTCTCGGTTCCGACCATCACCACCTCGTTGGCAGGTTTCGGTATGTGGGTCAAGGGCCTCGAAGGCAAGGTTAAGGGTGTGAATGTAATCGAGCGCACCGACACCAACGATCAGCAGGTGATCGACGAGATCGCAGCAGTTATCGTTCGTATGGCAGGCGCCGATACCCGTACCGTAAATGCAGAGCGTAAGGGTGCAGCAACAGTTGCAAAGATGGCTCTGTGGGAGAACTTCATTAAGTATTATAACGATGCTTACGCATTGGCAATCGAGAACTCGGTGGCACGTACCAACAAGGCTATGTTCGATGGTGGTGGCGCTTACAACGAGCAGATCAACTTCGTTCGTCAGCAGCTGGTGAGCCAGAAGCCCACTTGGACTCGTCTGATGATCGAGAAGACGCTGCCCGAGCGTCTGCGTCCGCTCGAAATCTTGTCGCGTAACCTGTGGTGGTCGTGGACTTTGGGCGCACGTGAGTTGTTCGAGCAGATCGACTATCAGCTGTGGGTTGAGTGCGATAAGAACCCCATCTCGTTGCTCGATAAGGTGAACTACGCTCGCTACAAGGAGTTGGAGCAGGACGAAGCATTCCTCTCGAAGATGGACGCCGTTTATGCTCAGTTCCAGGAGTATATGAACGAGAAGCCCGATCCGAAGTCGGCTAAGGTTGCCTACTTCTCGATGGAGTACGGTCTGCACTCGTCGTTGAAGATCTACTCGGGTGGTCTGGGTATCTTGGCAGGTGACTACTTGAAGGAGGCCAGCGATAAGAACGTTCCGATGGTTGCCGTAGGTCTGTTGTACCGCTATGGTTACTTCACTCAGCGTCTGTCGGCACAGGGTGCTCAGGAGGCTACGTACGAGGCTCAGAACTTCTTCAAGCTGCCTATCTCGGCAGTTCGTGATGAGGAGGGTAACTGGGTGAGCGTGCAGATCGCTCTGCCGGGTCGTACGCTGACTGCACGTGTTTGGAAGTGCGAGGTGGGTCGTACCGATCTCTACCTGCTCGATACCGACCACGACCTGAACTTGGACGAGGACCGTTCGATCACCCACTACCTCTATGGTGGCGATTGGGAGAACCGTTTGAAGCAGGAGATTCTGCTCGGTATCGGTGGTATCCGTGCGCTGCGCCAGATGGGCATCAAGCAGGAGGTTTATCACTGCAACGAGGGCCACGCAGCATTTATCGGCATCGAGCGTATCCGCAATATGGTAGGCCGTCGTAAGCTGTCGTTCAGCGAGGCTATGGAGGTTGTTCGTTCGTCGTCGTTGTTTACGACCCACACCCCCGTACCCGCAGGCCACGATGCCTTCCCCGAATCGATGATTCGTCAGTATATGTCGCACTATCCCGACGTGTTGGGTATCACTTGGGATCAGTTCATTAACCTCGGTAAGACCAACCCGAACGATCCCAACGAGAAGTTCTCGATGAGCGTTCTGGCTTGCAACCTCTCGCAGGAGGTTAATGGTGTGTCGTGGTTGCACGGCGAGGTGAGCAAGGATATTCTGGGCAATATGTGGCCGGGCTACTTCAAGGACGAGTTGCACATTGGCTACGTAACCAATGGTGTTCACTTCCCGACTTGGACCGCGTCGAACTTGCGCCGTCTCTATTCGCGCTACTTCAACGACGGTTTCTCGGGCCACTCGTACGATATTCCCGCTTGGCAGAAGGTTCATCAGATCGATGACAAGGAGCTGTGGGAGGAGCGTATGTTCTTGAAGCGTCGCCTGATCGACCACATTCGCAAGCGCGTGAGCGATCCTAAGCAGGTACGTTTGGATTCGCCCCGTCAGATGGTTCGTATCGTTGAGGGCTTGAAGCCCGACGTGCTGACGATCGGTTTCGCACGCCGCTTCGCAACCTATAAGCGTGCTTATCTGCTGTTCACCAACTTGGACCGTCTGGCTGCTATCGTGAACAACAAGGAGCGTCCCGTACAGTTTGTATTTGCCGGTAAGGCTCACCCGAACGATAAGCCCGGTCAGGATCTGATCAAGCGTATCGTTGAGGTTTCGGCAATGCCCCAGTTTGTAGGTAAGATCCTCTTCTTGCAGAACTACGATATGGAGTTGGCTCGCAAGATGGTTCAGGGCGTCGATGTATGGTTGAATACCCCGACCCGTCCCTTGGAGGCATCGGGAACGAGCGGTGAAAAGTGCGTAATGAACGGCGTAATGCAGTTCTCGGTTCTCGACGGTTGGTGGGTTGAGGGCTACAAGGAGGGTGCCGGCTGGGCACTGCCTATGGAGCGCACCTACGCTGACCAGCGTTTCCAGGACGAGCTCGATGCTGAGATGATCTACACGACCATCGAGGAGGAGATCGTACCGAAGTACTACAACCGTGGCACCGACAATATTCCCTACGAGTGGATCGGTTCGGTTAAGAGCTGTATCGCTGACATCGCTTCGAACTTCACGACCAACCGTATGTTGATCGACTACGAGGAGCGTTTCTATAACAAGCTGCGCGACCGTCATCAGCAGATGAAGGAGGGCGACTATACGATGGCCCGCGAGATCGCTGCTTGGAAGCGTAAGGTTTCGGCAGTTTGGGATCAGGTTAATGTTTTGGACGTTAAGCAGATCAATATCGATAAGGAGGCTATCTACGTAGGTAATTCGTATCGCTACGAGGTAACGGTTGATGTTGCAGGTCTGCGCGCTGAGGATATCGGCGTTGAGCTGGTTATGGCCAAGCAGATCGAGCAGGGTCAGGGCGTCAAGGTAGTTTCGACTCACGAGTTGAAGATCGAGAAGGCGGAGGGCAACCGCGTAGTCTATACCCTCGATATTACGCCCGAGCGCACGGGCTCGTACGACGTGGCATTGCGCGTGTTCCCCAAGAACGCGAAGCTGCCCCACCGTATGGACTTCGCTCTGGTGAAGTGGGCATAACGCACCGCTAAGAACGTGTCGGGAGGTCGCAGGGGCGATCTCCCGACACGTTTTGTAAAGGCGTGCCGAGGGAGTGGCTAATGAGCGGTTGAAAGTAGAAAGTGAGAAAAGAAATTTTAATAGCGGAAAAAGCCATTTCAAGCACGTTAAAAAATCGTTAAAACGATAAAAAAACCTGCTGGTTTTATTGCATTTAGCGAAATTGTTACTACCTTTATACCACTTTTGTGAACAAATCTAAACAATAATAATATGTCAGTACTCAATTTTGACAAAGACCAACTCGGTAACTTGGAGTATTCGCTGCAACGCGAGATGCTCTCGACCGATCGTAAGGGCGGTTATATGAGTACCACCATCGTATGCTGCAATACGCGAAAGTATCACGGTCTGGTGGTAACTCCCATCGACGAGACGGATCGTCGTTTCGTGCTGCTCTCGTCGCTCGACGAAACCGTAATTCAGCACGATCAGGCCTTCAACTTGGCACTGCACCGTTTCCCGGGTATCTATGAGCCTCGTGGCCATAAGTACATCATCGATTTCCAATATACACCTACGCCCACGATCACATATCGTGTGGGTGGCGTGGTACTGCGTAAAGAGATGTTGTGGATCCACTCGCGCACTCAGCTGTTGATCCGCTATACGCTTCTGGACGCTCATTCGCGCACCGTTTTGCGCCTGCGCCCCTTCTTGGCCTTCCGTGAGAACCACACCGTAGGTCAGGCTAATATGTACGCCAATGGCCACTCGTATCCCGTGAAGAACGGTGTTAAGACCCGTATGTACTCGGAGTTCCCGTGGCTGTTTATGCAGACCGACAAGAAGGATATGGAGTTCGTGGCTGCTCCCGATTGGTACTACAACTTCGAGTATGCTGAGGAGGCTCGTCGCGGTTATCCCGCACACGAGGACCTGATGACTACGGGTTACTTCGAGGGCGAGATCGCTAAGGGCGAGAGCGTGATCTTCTCGTGCTCGCTCGAAGAGATGGGCTCGGCTAAGGATATCGACAAACTGTTCGAAGATGAGCTGGCTCGTCGTACCAATAAGGTGGATTTCCTGAGCTGCCTGCGCCACTCGGCACGTCAGTTCATCGTTCGTCGTGGCGAGCGTACCGATGTTATCGCCGGTTATCCTTGGTTCGGTCATTGGGGTCGTGATACGTTCATCGCGCTGCCCGGTCTGACCCTTTCGCAGGGCGACGTTAAGAGCTGCCGCGATGTGCTGGATACTCAGGTGCGCGATATCAAGAATGGTCTGTTCCCCAACCTCGGCGAGTCGTATAACTCGGTTGATGCTGCTCTGTGGTTCTTCTGGACCTTGCAGCAGTTCGAGAAGCACGTAGGCACGAAGGAGGTTTGGGAGAGCTATGGCGCGAAGATGAAGGAGGTCTTGGAGGCCTTCCGTCGCGGTATTGGTGAGTGGGTTGCAGTCGATGCCAATGGTTTGGTTCGCGCTGGCCACCCCACGCTGGCAATGACGTGGATGGACGCCGTAGTCGATGGCAAACCCGTAACAGGTCGTGAGGGCTATCAGGTTGAGGTCAATGCTCTGTGGTATAACGCAATTTGCTACACCTTGGAGCTGGCTCGCAAATATAAGGACAAGGAGTTCGTGGCAGCGTGGAAGGATATGCCCGAGAAGATCAAGGCTTCGTTCATCGAGAAGTTCTGGTTGGATCGCGAGGGTTATCTGGCTGACTACGTAACCGTAGAGGGCGAGGTGAACAAGTTTATCCGTCCCAACCAGATCATCGCTTGCTCGATGGATTACAAGATGCTCAACTCGGAGCAGAGCGTGAATGTTTACCGCGTGGTACGTCAGCACTTGGCAACCCCGAAGGGTCTGCGCACGCTGTCGCCGCGTAATCCGTTGTATCAGGGCCGTATCGAGGGCGATCAGCGTACCCGCGACTTGGCTTACCACCAGGGTACGGTTTGGGTATGGCTGATGGAGCACTACGTGAAGGCCGGCTTCGACTTGAAGGGCGAGAAGTTCTTGCAGGCAGCCGAGGAAATGTTGTCGGACTTCGAGGAGGATCTGACGATGTCGGGTATCGGCTCGATTAACGAGATCTACGACGGTGATCCCCCGCACGCACCTCGTGGTGCTGTGTCGCAGGCTTGGAGCGTAGCGGCAGTTCTGCGTATCAATGAGATGATCGAGAGCTATCGCAAGCCCGCCAAGAAGGCTGCGAAGAAGGCTGTGAAGGCTGAGGCGAAGGTCGAGAAGGCAGAGGTCGCTGAGAAACCCGCCAAGAAGTGCGGCACGAAGAAGTGCGCACCGAAGGCTGAGAAGGCCGAGAAACCTGCCGAGAAGAAGAGCGCGAAGAAAGTAACGAAAAAATAAACATAAGGAGGAATAACAATGAGAGTATTAATGTTCGGTTGGGAGTTCCCGCCCCATATCGCCGGTGGTCTGGGTACGGCCTGCTACGGTATGACACGCGGCTTGGCCAAGAACGACGTTGAGGTAATCTTCGTGATGCCTAAGGCATCGGGCGATGAGGACCAGCGTTTCGTGAAGGTGGTCAATGCGAGCGATGTCGAGACTGAGTTTGGTCCGACGGAGGGTGCCGAAGATCTGTGGAGCAAGATCTCGTTTGTTCACATCGACTCGAATATGGTGCCTTACATCACTCCTGAGGAGTTCGAATCGTACCACGACGAGTATGTCAAGACGGGTCGCCGCACTTGGCAGCACGGCGACGTGTGGAAGCAGCGTTACACCTTCTCGGGTAAGTATGGCGCAAATCTGTTCGAGGAGATCGCTCGTTATACGATGGTGGCAGCCCAGGTGGCTAAGGATCTCGAAGGCCAGTTCGACGTGATCCACGCCCACGACTGGATGACCTACTATGCAGGTATCGCCGCTAAGCGTGTTTCGGGTAAGCCGCTGGTGGTGCATATGCACGCAACGTCGTTCGACCGTTCGTCGGACGATAATATCGATACGCGCGTCTATGAGATCGAGCGTTCGGGTATGATGGGCGCTGACCGTGTGATCGCGGTAAGTAACCTCACGCGTAACATCTGTATCGAGAAGTATGGTATTCCTTCGGATCGCGTAGTAACGGTGCATAACGCTGTTCGTTTTGCAGAGGGTCAGACCAATGAGGCTGAGCGCTATGTTGATGAGAAGATCGTTACGTTCCTCGGCCGTATCACCTTCCAGAAGGGTCCCGATTACTTCGTTGAGGCCGCTGCAAAGGTGTTGAAGCGTGTGCCGAACGTGCGTTTCGTAATGGCAGGTAGCGGCGATATGATGAACCACGTGATTCGTCGTGTGGCTCGTCTGGGTATCGCTGACCGTTTCCACTTTACGGGCTTCCTGCGCGGTGCTGACGTGCATAAGATGTTCACGCTGAGCGACGTATATGTTATGCCTTCGGTTTCGGAGCCGTTCGGTATCTCGCCTTTGGAGGCTATGAAGTCGAACGTTCCGGTGATCATCTCGAAGCAGTCGGGTGTGGCTGAGGTGCTGGATTACGCTATCAAGGTCGATTATTGGGACGTTGATGCGATGGCTGACGCTATCCACGCGCTGGTTTGCTATCCCGCTCTGTCGAAGATGTTTATGCAGAAGGGTCTTGAAGAGGTTGAGGGTCTGAAATGGGATAAGGCCGCAGCTAAGGTCAAGGCAGTTTATGAATCGGTAATGTAACAAAAAATAAAAAAACAACATACAATGAAAACAATCTGTCTTTATTTTCAGGTACATCAGCCGCTTCGTCTGCGCAAGTACCGCTTCTTTAATATGGGCAAGGACCACAACTATCTGGACGATCTGACCAACCAGTCGATTATGCAGAAGGTTGCACGTCTGTGCTACTTGCCTATGAACTCGCTCTTGTTGAACCTGATCAAGGAGCATAAGGGTGCATTCAAGGTGTCGTTCTCGATCACCGGTACGGCTATCGACCAGTTCCGTGAGTACGCTCCCGAGGTTTTGGAGTCGTTCAAGGAGTTGGCTAAAACGGGTTGCGTTGAGTTCTTGGCTGAGACCTACTCGCACTCGCTCTCGTCGTTGGCCGACAAAGATGAGTTCGTGCGTGAGGTTAAGGCTCACACCGCGCTGATCAAGAAGGAGTTTGGTCAGAAACCGACCGCTTTCCGCAACACCGAGTTGATCTACTCGGATCAGATTGGTCAGATGGTTGCCGAGATGGGCTTCAAGACTATGCTGGCTGAGGGCGCGCGCCACGTGATGGGTTGGAAGAGCCCCGACTACGTATATGCTAACGCTATCGACCAGAAGTTGCGTCTGTTGTTGCGTAACTACAAGTTGAGCGACGATATCGCATTCCGTTTCTCGAACCAGGGTTGGAGCGAGTACCCGCTGACCACCGACAAGTATGTTGATTGGTTGAAGAGCGAGAATGGCGAGGTGCTGAACCTCTTTATGGACTACGAGACCTTCGGCGAGCACCAGTGGGCCGAGACCGGTATCTTCGACTTTATGCGCGCACTGCCCGCAGCAGCGTTGGCAAGTGGCGAGTTGGAGTTCGGTACCGTAAGCGAGACCGCTGCTAAGTATCAGCCCGTTGCAGTATTGTACTGCCCGCACGCAATGTCGTGGGCCGATGAGGAGCGCGACGTAACGGCTTGGTTGGGTAACGAGTTGCAGAACGAGGCTTTCGCTAAGCTGTATGCTCAGAAGGATAAGGTTCGTGCGTTGAAGAACGCTGACTATGAGGCTGTTTGGAACTTCTTGCAGACCTCGGACCACTTCTACTATATGGCTACCAAGTGGTTCTCGGACGGCGACGTTCATAGCTACTTCAACCCCTACGATTCGGCATACGAGGCGTTTATCAACTATATGAACGTTCTGTCGGACTTCATCAACGAGTTGGATAAGGCTACCGCAGCCAAGAAGGCAAGCCGCAAAAAGGCTAACGCATAAGTTTAGGGTTGCCCCGAACGAAAAGAGCCCCACCGCAAGAGGTGAGGCTCTTTTTTTTATTCACAATTCACAATTTTTCATTTATAAACTATTGGCAAAATCCGTTGGATTTTGACACACTCTCGGTGGCTCGTGCGACGGAGTCGCACGCCCCCCCAGCCACCGAGAGTGCGCTTTGTTTGAGGCGCGAAGGTGTGCAAGCCGAAGGTCGATAAATCTTGAACCGACGCCAAGCCTAATGCGGAATCGAGCAGTAACTCGAACTCGGCTGAGGCGCGAAGGAGTGCAAGCCGTAGGTCGATAAATTTTGAATCTTGAATTTTGAATAAACAAAAAACCGCGCCCCGAAGTAGGAGCGCGGTAGTTTGTTTGCGGAATGTTAGCAGAGTGAGTGTGTTACTCGGCGGGATTCTTGACATACTTGTCGAGCCACGAGAAGAACTCACGATTCCAAGTGAGCGAATTCTGCGGCTGGAACACCTGATGACCCTCGTTCTCGAATACAACCAGACGCGAATCCAAACCACGCAGACGTGCAGCGGTGAAGGCCTGCAAGCTCTGGGTGTAGGGGATACGGAAGTCGTACTCGCCCGTGAAGATCAGAATGGGCGAATCCCAACGGTCGATAAACTTATGGGGCGAATTGGCGTACGAGCGCATTGCCGTAGCGTTCGACTTGTCCCAATACGAGCCGCCATAGTCGTTATTGACGAACCACAGCTCCTCGGTCTCGCCATACATCGACTCGAAGTTGTAGATACCGCAGTGAGCGATGAATGCCTTGAAACGCTTCTCGTGGTTGCCAGCGAGGAAAAAGGTCGAGTAGCCGCCATACGAAGCACCGACGCAACCCATACGATCGCGGTCGCACCACGGCTCGCGTGCCACGTCGTCGATAGCCGAGAGGTAGTCGCGGATATTCTGACCGCTATAATCGCCTGAGATCTGATCCAGCCACTCCTGACCGAACGAGGGCAGACCGCGACGGTTCGGAGCAACCACAACGTAACCCTGAGCCGCCATCAGCTGGAAGTTCCAGCGATAGCTCCAAAATTGGCTTACGACGCTCTGCGGACCGCCCTGGCAGTAGAGCAGCGTAGGATATTTCTGTGCGGGGTCGAAGTTGGGAGGTAGGATCACCCAAACGAGCATCTGCTTGTTGTCGGTGGTCTTCACCCAACGCTTCTCGACGCGACCCATCGTAATGTTGTCGTAGATGGGCTTATTGACGTTCGACAGCTGAGCGATAGCACCCTCAGTGTCAATCGTATAGAGCTCGGTAGCCGACGAGATGGTCGTAATCTCGGCAACCATCTTCTCGCCCACCTTCGTAAAGGCGTTGATGTCGTGATCGCCCTCGGTCAGCACCTCGACCTCGCCCGTAGCAACAGCCACGCGGCACACCTGATGCGTAGCCTCGATCGGTGCGATGAAGTAGATCGACTCCTCGCCCTCCCAAACAACGTTTGCGGCGTTGTAGTCGAAGCGCTCGGTTACATCGACAAACGACTCCTCAGCGCAGTTATAGACCAACAGACGATCCTTGTCGCTCTCGTTGCCCGGACGGCGCATCGAGCGGATAGCGATCTGGCTATCGTTGGGCGACCAAACGGGATACTTGTCGTAGCCACCCATCGTCGGCATAATGCGCAGACGGGGATCCTCTACGGGCTCCTCACCTACGAAGTAACCTTTGCAGATGTTGCGTGTCTTGCCACTCTCCAAGTCATAAACATAGACGTCCGAGTCGGTCGAAACGGCATACTCGGTGCCTGTCAGCGGCTTGCAGGTGTATGCCAGCGCGGTGCCTGCGTTGTTCCACGCGATCTCGGCAGCGTCGAAGTAGGGTGCCAGCGGGGTGTCCCAAGCAGCCTCCGAGCCGATGATGTCGATCGGATTCGAGATGCCTGCCGTAGCGTCGAAGTCGGCAACGAAGATGTGGCGGTAGTCGCCCTCGTCCCAATAGCTCCAATGGCGAGCCATCAGATCGTCGTAGATACGAGCCTTCGACTTGTCCATATCCTCATAGACGTCCTTCGAGAGAATGTCCTTAACGTGCACAGGCTGAATGTAATAGACCTTCTCGCCCGTGGGTGCGATACCGAAAGCCTCAATGTCGCCCTCGACGTTCGACACCTGACGCAACATTGCGTCGGCGGTGGTTACGTTCCAAATCTGCATCGAGCCACTGCGGTTCGAGAGGAAGAAGAGCGAGCGGCTGTCGGCTGCCCACTGCGGGCTGACGTCGTTGCCGGCGTTGTCGGTCAGCTGACGCGGCTCGCCACCCTCGATGGGCTGAACATAGATCGAGGTTACGCCTCGATTCTCGGCCATATTATAATAGGTAACCGTATAGGCGACCTGCGTGCCGTCGGGCGAGAGCGACGACGAACCTACACGTCCCATCTTCCACATCACCTCGGGTGAGAGGATACCTGCCTCGATCTCGGCTGCGGTGAGCGCATTGTCGATCGCGAGCGGCGTGGGCTTGCCTTCATTCTGGCAAGAGGTTGCGGCAAATGTAATCAGTGCCATAAAAAGAATCAATTTTTTCATCGTGAAATGGGTTTTGTTATAGTTTGTTTTACGTATTCTTCGATTACGTGGGCGATTGTGGGGTAGCTCTCGGTGGTGGCGCGACGCACAGCCTCGTCCAGCGCACACCACTCGACACGCTCGATATCCTCGTCCGCTTGGGGTGTAGTCGAGGTCGAACCCAAGGCGCGAACGGCAAACCACGTGGTGCGTTTCAACTCCCAGCGTCCGTATGTGTCGTAGAAATGCAGCGTCGAGCAAATCTCCTCATCGATAGCGAGTTGCGACAGCCCGCACTCCTCCTCGATCTCGCGCGCGGCACACTCCGAAAGGCTCTCGCCCGCGTCGCGGTGTCCCTTCGGCAGATCCCAACGCCCGCGACGATGGATCATCACAATGCGCCCCTCGCCGTCGGCAACAACTCCACCTGCGGCCTCGACAGCGACGAAAAGTGAGCAGAAATGGCGAAAAACTGCCTCGAAATCGTCGGATATTATGGCGATGCTATCGGAATTTCCGAATATTTGCAATAACTTTGCGATATCGTCCGTGGCGAGGACTTCGGCACCTGCAACTTGCAACGTGTCGAGCGGCCGAATTTCGCGGTCGAAACGAATTGTTTGGTTATTGAAATAAACTTTATACATCGCTTATGAACACTATTGAACGTAAAGTGGCGCAAACGCTACTGCAAATTAAGGCAATAAAACTCAGTCCTGCAAATTATTTTACGTGGGCATCGGGTTGGCACTCGCCGATTTATTGCGATAATCGTAAAATTTTGTCGTTTCCCGAGGCTCGCAAGCTCGTTTATGAGAGCTTTGCCGAGGTGATCGCCGAGAAATATCCCGAAGTTGAGGTGGTGGCAGGTGTTGCTACGGGCGCAATCGCTCACGGCGTGCTGGCTGCCGAGAAGATGGGCAAGCCGTTCATCTATGTTCGCTCGGCTCCGAAGTCGCACGGTCTTGAAAATCAGGTCGAGGGCGAGGTTAAAGCGGGCGCAAAGGTGGTTGTGATCGAGGATCTGGTTTCGACGGGCGGTAGCTCGTTGGCAGCTGTCGAGGCTCTGCGCAAGGCCGGTTGCGAGGTGCTTGGTATGGTCGCAATCTTTACCTACGGTTTCCCCGTTGCGGTTGAGAATTTCGAGAAGGCAGGCGTTAAGCTCGACACCCTGAGCAACTATGGCGCAATGATCTCGTTGGCTGCCGAGGAGGGTTATGTGAAGGAGGAGGAGCTCGAAACGCTGCAAGAGTGGCGCAAGAACCCCTCGCAGTGGCGTCAAAACGAGTAGTGCACTATGAGTTTGGAGAAGTACGAGAGCAAGCAGGTGCAGATTCGTCGCCCTGCCTCTCAAATCTATGCGATGGCAAGCCGCTTCGACAACTTTACCCCCGTGTTGAAGGATCGTGTCGAGGAGTGGCAGGCTACCGAGGACACCTGTTCGTTCAAGGTCAAGGGTTTCACCGCCTCGATGCGCATTATCGACCGCGAGGAGCCTAAGTTGGTGAAGATCGTCAGCGGCGAATCGACCCCGATGGATTTCACCTTTTGGTTTCAGTTGCACGAGGTCGATCCGACCGATACGCGTATGCGTATGGTGTTGCACGTCGAGCTGAATATGATGATGCGAATGATGATCGGCGGTAAGATTCAGGAGGCTATGGACAAGATGGCCGAGCAGATCGCTGCCGCTCTGAATGGCGCACCGATTTAATAGTTGAGAATGGAGGAAAAATTGAGAATATCGATCGACTCGCTCTCGGAGCTGTCGCGCGTGGCCGATGCTGTTGTGGAGCGTCTGGGCGAGCGCCGTGTGGTCGCTTTTCGTGCCCCGATGGGTGCGGGCAAGACGACGCTTATCGCCGAGATCGTGGCTGCGTTAGGTTCGGGCGATGTGGTTACGAGCCCTACGTTTGCGCTTGTGAATGAGTACGATACGGGCGAGGGTGGTGTGGTCTATCACTTCGATTTCTATCGTATCGAGCGCGTCGAGGAGGCCTTCGATATGGGTTACGAGGAGTACTTTTACAGCGGCGAACTGTGCTTGGTCGAATGGCCCGAAAAGATCGAGGAACTGCTGCCCGACGATGTGATGACCGTTACGATCACGATCGATGGCGACTCTGCCCGAACGTTCGAGATTGACTAATCGAAGCGGCGAGAGATGGAATGGTGAGGTTGTCCCTGCGGGGTGCGACCTCACTTTTTTTTGATGAGGGTGGTGAGTGCAATCTTTGGAGAAAATTGTATATTTGTAAAATGAAAAACCTAAAACTGAATTATATGAAACGATTTTTGATGATGTTTGCTGTGGTGCTGGCGGTGCTTGGCGTGGGTACTGCGTGCGACGACGAGCCGGAAGTGGTGCCCGAAGAGAAGAAATTTTTGGAGGTATCGCCCGCAACGATCAATGCCAAGGATATGGCTGGCGAGTATACCTTCGAGGTGAAGGCCTCGCACGCTTGGACTGCCGAGTGTGAGTCGGATTGGGTCAAGGTGCGCAAGATTTGGGGTCCCGAGGGTACGCACACCGTGACCGTAGCGGTCGAGACCACGCAGGAGACCTCGAAGCGTACGGCGACGATCGTGGTGTCGAGCGAGAAGGCCGAGCTGACCAAACAGGTCAAGCTGACGCAGGCAGCGGTGTCGGCCGAGCGTTTGGAGAACCGCAAAATCTACTATACCACAACCGACGGCAAGACGATCAAGCCGCTCAATCCCTACAACGTCTTCAACGGTCCGACCATCGCCTCGAACAAGTACGAGAATGGTCAGGGCGTGATGACGCTCACCTCGGAGGTGATCGAGATCGGTACGTTTGCGTTCAGTGAGTTCGAAACGCTGGTGTCGATGAAACTCCCGAAGAGCGTCAAGGTGGTCGGCTACAACACCTTCTTGGGTAATCCGAATATGACCTCAATTGAACTGAACGAGGGTCTGGAAGTGATTGATGTTATGGCATTTGCACGTTGTCCGAAACTGACCGTGGTGAAGATTCCGCAGAGCGTCACCAAGATGGGAATGGCTCCCTTTGCGATGTGTCCGGCGTTGGAGCGCATCGAAAGTAAGTTCGCTGTGGGCGAGGGTCGTTACTTGGTCTATAACAAAGAGTTGATCGCATTTGCACCTGCGGGAATGACCGAGTGCGTGGTGCCTGAGGGTGTGGTTTCGATCCAGCAGGAGGTGCTCAAAGAGTGCCGCGAATTGACCTCGGTGAAGCTGCCCGAGGGCTTGACCCGTATCGAGGTCAGCTCGTTGCGCAACTGCGAGTCGCTGCAAGCGATCGAGTTCCCCGCGTCGATTACGCAGTTGGGTATGGGTGCTTTCCACGGTTGTAAGTCGCTGACTTCGGTGGTGTTACCCGAAAAACTTACGGTGGTCGAGATGAGCCTGTTCGAGGGTTGTTCGTCGCTCGCCGAGGTGGAGATCGGCTCGAAGGTTACGCTGATCGAGGGCGATGCTTTCGCCGAGTGCGCCCTCACGACGGTGGTCTGCAAGGCCGCAACACCGCCCGCAACGGAGTGGAACACCTTCGGCAATGCACCCGCAGAGCTGGTGATCAAAGTCCCCGCAGCGTCGGTGGCAGCCTACAAGGCGGCCGAGTGCTGGAAGGATTACACGATTGTGGCTATTGAGTAATTTAATTGCTTGAATATTAACCTCAAACCCGCACGGCGCACCAGCGTCGGAGCGGGTTTTTGTGTTCGTGCGGTGTACTCTCGGTGTCCTTTCGGCATACTCTCGGTGTTCGTTTGATGTGCCCGCAGCGTTTTTGCACGCGATGGAGAATGCGAAAAAAAAGAACTTTTGTCGATAAAATGTTGACCTTTTCGTGCTATTCTTTTGCGTGTTAATAATATTTGCCGTACTTTTGTGGCGGATAAAATGGAGATCAAATCTCTCGTCAAGAGTTATGATGAATATTGGCCAAATACGTTCGATGCGATTTTACGTCGATACGCGAAACGGGCAATTCACCCGTAATAGACTTGACGCATACATACCGAACTAAATTTGTGAGTGGAGTAGCCCCAAAAGCATATCCACTCACACTTTTTTATTACATTTCGATTAAATTAATTTTAGATCGAACGGACGGACGATAAAAAGTATTAGCTTTGCGACGCCGAACGATGGTACAAAACAACAAGTGAGGCAAACAAAGTTGAGTGCAAACACAAACAGAAGAATAGTGATCGCAACATTTAACTAAATAACTTTTTTATTAACTAAACCATTTTTTATGAAGAAATTCGCCTTTTTGATTCTGTCGATTTTCGCAACCTTGTCGCTGTCGGCACAGGTTACGACTTCGAACATCAGTGGTAAGGTTACCGACGTGAATGGTAAGGCTCTGGTAGGTGCTACCGTAGTCGCTACTCACGCTCCGTCGGGAACGCAGTATGGTGCCGTTGTTGATATCGACGGTAACTATCGTCTTCTCAATGTTCGTGCAGGTGGTCCTTACACCGTGCAGTTCCAGATGCTGGGCTACCAGACCGTAGAGCAGCAGGGTTTGCAGGCCGCTCTGGCTGATAACCTCGTGCTGGACGCTACTCTGAAAGAGGAGTCGATCGGTATGGACGCAGTTGTTGTTGCAGTTGACGGTGCTAACTCGTCGATGAACAGCCAGCGTTCGGGTTCGATGACCAGCGTTTCGAGCAAGCAGATGGCTATCACTCCGACCGTTAGCCGCAGTATGAACGACATTATGAAGCTCACTCCGCAGGCTTCGGCAACCTCGAACGGTTTGGCAATCGGTGGTGGTAACTACCGTCAGTCGTATGTAACTGTCGATGGTGCAGCGTTCAACAACGCATTCGGTATCGGTGGTAACCTGCCCGCAGGCGGTACCCCCATCTCGCTCGACGCTTTGGAGCAGATCTCGATCTCGATCACTCCGTTTGACGTTCGTCAGAGCGGTTTCACCGGTGGTGCTATCAACGCAGTTACCAAGAGTGGTACCAACGAGTTCAAGGCTACCGTTTATGACTACTATCAGGACGAGGCTTTGAAGGGTGCTCACTATGGCATTACCGACGAGACCGGTATGTACAAGCGTCTGTCGAAGAGCAAGCAGATCAACAACACCACCGGTGTAAGCGTTGGTGGTCCGATCGTTAAGGACAAGTTGTTCTTCTTCGCTAACTTCGAGTACGATATGGACGAGACTCCCGGTTCGACCCGTCAGGCACGTCCCGATGCTAACACCGCTTGGGGTAACAACACCACTTACAACCGTCCGACGGTTGCTCAGATGGAGGAGATCAAGAAGTTTTTGATGGACGAGTTCGGTTACGATCCGGGTCGCTATCAGGGCTACTCGTTGAGCACTCCCGACTGGAAGTTGGTTGCTCGCCTCGACTGGAACATCAACAAGAACCACAGCGCAAACGTTCGTTTCAGCACTACCAAGAACAAGTATTCGTCGAATCCTTCGTCGTCGGTGAACCCGCTGAACCCCAACCCCTACAACCGTAATACTTACGGTCGTACTTCGCAGTACGCTATCTACTTTGAGAGCTCGCGTTACTTCCAGGAGCAGAACTTTACTTCGGTAGCTGCTGAGCTGAACTCGCGTTTCTTGGACGGTCGTCTGACCAACACTCTGCGTGGTACCTACTCGCACCAGTACGAGCCTCGTAGCTTCGTGGGCGACAACTTCCCCACCGTTGATATCTTGGAGACCCTCGAAGATGGCACCAAGGCTGTTCTGACTTCGTTCGGCCCCGACCCCTTCACCTATGGTAACTTGCGTGATGTATCGACCGTAGTTATCACCGATGAGATCGCTTACACCACTGGTAAGCACAACATCATCGCTGGTTTGCAGTTCGAGCACAACAATACCAAGAACGGCTTTATGCAGGGTGGTCTGGGTTACTACGTTTACAACTCGTGGGAGGACTTCAAGTCGGCTGCTAAGGGTGGCAACGTTACTCCGTTGGCATTCGCTATCACCCACTCGAACCGCGACGACTTGAAGCAGGTATTCCCCTCGTTCAAGTATATCCAGTACTCGGCTTACGTTCAGGACGAGATCACGTTCAGCAACCGCTTCAAGCTGAGCGCAGGTATCCGTTTCGAGCTGCCTACCTACCCCAACATCGAGGGTAACAACAACAAGGCTTTCGAGGCTATGTACAAGGATAAGGGTGGCTACCGCACCGCAGATATGCCTAAGGCTCGTCTGAACGTAGCTCCTCGTGTAGGTTTCAACTGGGATATCGCTGGCGATCGTCGCTACGTTCTGCGTGGTGGTACCGGTATCTTCACCGGTCGTATCCCCTTCGTATGGATCGTATCGGTAGCTGGTAACAGCAACTGCTTGCAGGCTCAGTACATCGCTACTCACGACAAGATCGCTGAGGGTATGAAGACTCCTGGTTTCCACCAGAACTTGAACGACATTCTGACCGACCTCTACGGTGGTACTTTCAAGGCAACCGACGATCTGCCGGCTCCTTCGGGTGCAACCATTCTGGACAAGAACTTGAAGATGCAGGGTGCTTGGAAGTCGACTTTGGCTTTGGATATGAAGCTCCCCGGTGATGTTAAGGTTTCGTTGGAGGGTATCTACAATATGGATATGAACACCGTAATGTGCCAGTACCTCGGTATGGAGGAGGTTGCAGGTGGCGTTCAGCTTCCCGGTGAGCCCGCAGCTCGTAAGAAGTGGGCAACTGAGAAGGGTCTGAACAACGCTTACTACATCACCAACGCTGGTAAGAATGGCCACTACTACTCGTTCACCATCAAGGCTGAGAAGGAGTTCCGCAACGGTCTGTCGTTGATGGCAGCTTACACTCGTTCGGGCTCGAAGAACGTTATCGACGGTATTGGCGACCAGGTTTCGTCGGCTTACAATACCAACACCTACAACGTTCACGGTTCGAACAATCCTGAGCTGGGCTTCTCGTCGTACGTATCGCCCAACCGTGTAATCGCAAGCATCGGTTACAACAAGAAGTTGAACAAGAACCTGAACACCACTTTGGCTCTCTTCTACGAGGGTTACAACTATGGTTACGCAGCTGGTTACTCGTACAGCCGCTACTCGTACACTCTCTCGTCGTGCGTAACGGGCGACAAGGGTGCTTACAACCTGATGTATATCCCCACCGCTAAGGAGTTGCAGTCGATGCCCTTCACCTCGGAGGATAACAAGGCAGCATTCGAGAAGTTCATCGCTGGCGACAAGTACCTGAGCAAGAACCGTGGCGAGTACTCGACCCGTGGTGGCGCAGTAATGCCTTGGTACAACACCTTCAACTTCAAGTTCGCTACCGACATCATTCTGAACACCACCGGTCGTCAGAACAAGTTGACCGTAGGTGTTGATGTTAACAACATCGGCAATATGATCTGCGGTCGTTGGGGCAATGTTCAGCAGTTGAACAGCACCAGCATCTTGAAGTACAGCAACGACAAGTACACCTTCACCGAGCCTACTTGGAGCAAGTACGTAGGTTTCGCATCGACTTGGTCGGCAATGCTGAGCTTCCGCTACACCTTCAACTAATCGAGCGAGAGTTCGTCAGAACTTAAACGACATTAGATAATTTACGGGTCGCTTCCTTCGGGGAGCGACCCTTTTTCACGCCATATGGGCGTGTTTTGCTGTTTTCGGTTTAGCAGGTCTTGGAAATTCTGCAAAACCAGTAGCCTTTTGCCACTTGTATTACGATGGGCATTTTTGCTATATGGGCGTGTTTTGCTGTTTTCGGTTTAGCAAGTCTTGGAAATTTTGCAAAACCAGCAGCTTTTTGCCACTTGTATTACGATGGGCATTTTTGCTATATGGGCGTGTTTTGCTGTTTTCGGTTGTGGGAGGCATTAATCGGTTCGCAAAACCAGCAATCTCTTGGCGAACTTTGCCCATCTACTTTGTTTGCCATATGGGCGGACTCATCATTGGCGGGTGGGGGGCTCGGCTGAAAGCCGACCCGCCAATGATGACACGCTTTTGAAAAAGCGTGGATCTATTTTTTTCTTATTATTTTACTATTAAAAGAATAAAGAGCCACTCTCCTCGGAGAGCGTAGCCTAATTGTTAATTTTGAATCTTGAATTTTGAATCTTGAATTATATTTTCGCTATCTTTGTGAGAACGAAAATATGCAAACTGATGAAACGAATTCTGATATTGGCATTTGCAGCGATGGCTGCGGCGTGCTCGCCCGTGCAACGTGCCGTGCGTGAGATCGCTGCCGATCCCTATACGAACGACAATCGCTATGTCGTGATCCTCTCGATGGACGCTTTCCGATGGGATCTGGCCGATCACGCCCATACGCCGACGCTCGACTCGCTGCGCGCGGTGGGTACATACGCTACGACCTACCCCGTCTATCCCTCGAATACCTTCCCGAATCACTACTCGATGGCTACGGGATTGCACCCCGATCATCACGGCGTGGTCAATAACCGTTTCTATGATAAGGTTTTAGAGCGACCGATGTCGGTCTTTAACTACGACGACACGAAGACGCAGAACTTCTGGGGTGGCGATCCGATCTGGAACACAGCCGAGCGTCAGGGTCGTGTGGCGAATATCTTTATGTGGCCGGGTAGCGAGGTGCCTATTGACGGTCGTCAGGCGACGGTCTGGACGCGCTATTCGGACGAGCCGAGCTATCGTGAGCGTGCCGATTGGGTCGTTGAGGCGATGACGCGCTCGGTGGAGCAGATACCTAACCTTGTGATGTGGTATTTCGAGGAGCCCGATGCGTCGATGCACCGCTATGGTCCGCTGTCGGAGCAGGCGATTGCGCAGGCCGAGCATATCGACTCGACGCTGCGTTATTTCTTCTGGAAGATTCGCCAATCGCCTGTGTATGATAAGATTAACTTCATCGTTACGGCCGATCACGGTATGACCGAATTATCGGACGACCGCATTGCCAATCTCTATGATGTGCTCGATCCGCAGCGCGTTGTGCGCACGGTTGGCGGAGCGCCGTTTGGCTTGGAAGTTGAGGCTGGGTATGAGCAGGAGGCTCTGCGCGCGCTGCGTAGGGTGAAGGGTATCAGAGCGTTTGCGCGCGAAGATGTGCCTGCCAAATATAATTTTGGCAAGCACCCGACACGCATTACCAATATCGTCGTTATGCCCGATCTGGGCTGGACGGTCGAGTATCGCAAGCCCGATGTTGAGCGTCGTCCGATCGGCAAGGGAGCGCACGGTTTCGATTGCTTCGATCGTGATATGTCGATGGTCTTCTATGGCACGGGACCTGCATTCCGAAAGGGGTATGAGCAGCGTCCGTTCCAAGATTTGAATATCTATCTTATTCTGTGTCATCTGCTTGGCATCGAGCCGTCGGAGAATGATGGCGATTGGCGTGCGGTGCGCAAGATGTTTGTCGAATAGCCTGAAAAAAGTAGAAAACGAGTTATGCCACGTCTTACGGTTGTTGTCGCTACGTATAATCGCTCGGAGTCGCTCATACGCTGTTTGAGTTCGTTCTGCGAGCAATCTTCGCCCCGCGCGGAGTGGGAAGTTGTGGTTGTCAATAACAACTCGACGGACGATACCGAGGAGCGTTTTGCGCAGTTCGTGGCGGAGAATCCCGATCTGCCTGTGCGTATGGTACGCGAAGAGCGTCAGGGACTTAGCCACGCTCGTAACTGTGGAATGGAGGCTACCAAGAGCCCCTATATCGCAATTATCGACGATGACGAAACGGTAAATGTGGATTTCGTGCGCGGTTATATCGAGTTCTTCGATGCGCACCCGACGGTGGTGGCAGCGGGCGGTCGCATTGTGCCCTGTTATGAGCAGGGTCGCCCGTTGTGGATCTCGCCCTACACCGAGCGTCCGATTGCCAATCCGCTCGATCTGGGCGATGAGGTACGGGCGTTTGGTCGCGGTCGTTGCCCCGGAGGAGGCAATATGGCGGTAAGGCGCACCGCAATAGAGCGTTTTGGCGCGTTCGATCCTTCGTTGGGTCGTACGGGCAAGCGACTGATCGGCGGCGAGGAGACCGACTTCTTCAACCGCCTTGCACGCAGTGGTGAGCCATTTTACTACGTTCCGCAGTCGATAATCTATCATCATATCGCATCCGAAAAACTCACTCACGACTACTTCACACGCCTTAGCCACGCTATCGGTGTGAGCGAGCAGATTCGCACACGACAGATCGGTCGTTATGGAGTCCGCCTGCTGAGCGAGGCGGTGAAATGGGCGGCAACGTTGGTGCTGGCTGTGGGGTATGCGTTGAGCCTCCAATGGCCCAAGGCCCGCTATTTGGTCCTTATGCGAGCACAAATTACACGCGGTTTGTGCGAAAAATGCTAAAATTGTCCTTTTCGAAAGTTAAAACTAATGCCTAAATTTTGTTTTTTTAGGCTTTAAGTCTTAACTTTGTATAACCTAACAGGTGGCACACGTAATGTGCCTATAATGAGTGTGTACACAGTAACCTAATTGTAAAAATGAAAAAACACAACGAACAATTACCTGCATTGACCAAAGGTGAGGAGAGTGTGATGCAGATTCTTTGGACGCTCGGTGATGGATTGGTGTATGACATTATCGGCAAAATGGCTGATCCGAAACCGAAGTATTCGACAGTCGCAACATTTATCAAGATGCTTGAAACCAAAGGCTATGTGATTCATCGAGAGGAGGGTCGATTCTATCGTTATTATCCTACGTTCGAGCGCGATAACTACGCTCAGCGAGTGCTCAAAAATGTTTTGAACACCTATTTCGATAATCAATTCGGCAATTTAATGGCATTCTACATCGAGCGCGAAAAGCCATCTACGGAAGAATTGGGGGCGCTTGCCGTGCAGATCAACGCTGCACTCGAACAGGAGTAATCGAATGTATCCCGAAAAATGAGGTCGCCTCGCCGTTGTGCGTGGCGACTTTTTTTGTATCGAGATGAGGTGTGGCGGGTGAGGCCGAGATCAGCGTTTCGACCGTCTCGATCGTTTGGGGTTGCCCGATAATTGGCTAATTACTTGGCGGTTAAGTTCGTCGATACGGCTATGGTTGAGCTGCGCCAGATAGATGTTTGTGGTGCGTTCGCTGGTGTGTCCCATTCCTGCGCTGATGATCTGAATCGGAGCTCCCGAATCGCGTGCCATTGTCGCCCACGTGTGGCGAGCAACGTAGTATGTGAGTGGCTGCTCGAATCCCAGCTCGCGTCCCAATGCACTGATATATCGATTCAGATCACGCTGCTGCGAGCGATAATTCTTGTAGTTTCCCTCGCTGTTAAGGATCGGCAGCAGAAAGTCCGATTGGGAGTTGTAGCGGTCAATGATCTGCTGCATACAGGGCTCAATGGCCATAGTGAGCCACTGCCTCGTTTTGCGACGCTGGTAGCTCAGTATGTTGTCGTGAATGTCGCTCTTGCGCAGGTAGGCCATATCGACAAACGACATTCCACGTGTAAAAAAGCTGAACATAAATAGATCGCGCGCAAATGCCATACGCGGATTGCGCCCCGAGAGATCATAATCGGCTATGCGTCGCAGATTTGTGGGCGAGATGGCGCGTTTGATGGTAGCGATCTGATTGATACGGACATAGAGAAATGGATCGCGTCGTGTGTGGAGATTTATCTCCATCGAGGCGACGTTATAGACTGCGCGCAGGTAGCGCAGGTAGAACGAGATGGAGTTGGGGCTTAAACCCGCTTGTCGGAGCCACACCTCGTACTCGACAACCACCTCGCGCGTCAGTTGCGCTACGCTCACTCGTCGCGGACTAAGAAATGCTGCAAATTTGCGGCACGCCATTCGGTAGTTTGCGGCCGATCCGTTGCGTCCTTCGCGCTCGACGCGGGCAACGTATGCACCGAAAAAGTTTAGGAGGTCGGGCGTGCGTCCTGCACTACGTTGCATTGCGACGGTTGATTGTTGATACTTGGGTACTCTCATCGGGTTTGAAGTAGTTTGGTTGTTGCAAAAAGCCCCGAACGGGAATGATTCGGGGCTTCTTGATGGTGTTTTAGAGTTTCAGTTTTATATGCAATTTTTCGAGTAGAATCGAGAAATATGCCATCGCAATTGCCCACGCTGCCGAGCCGCAGATCGCAAGCAATGCGCTGTCGGGTTGTTTGTAGAAGAGCAGACGGAAGGGCAGCAGCGCGATTGCCGAATAGAGTACGCTGGGTGCCAGATAGGTGGTCATCGAGTTGCGACCCGTCGTCGAGAGCAGCGAGGTGTAGCGCGTGCGTCCGCAAATATCGGTGCGATAGAAGACCAATGCAAGCAGTAAGAGGCTGATACCGTTGCAGATAAGTCCCCAGCTCGGCGTTGCCAGAATCTTCGAAATGATGTACCAATTACGCAGCACGAAACCTGCCACGATCGACACAACGCCTGCCACAACGAGTGTCCACATCTTGCGGCGTTTGTCGTGCGAGCTACGCATAAAATATGTTCCCGTAACCAGACCTGTCAGTACGATCATCGGGGTATTGCCTTGAAGCACAGTGCCTAAGATGGGACGGAGCGATACGGCCCAATCATTCACACCTGCTGACGACAAGCAGTTCAGACCGAAGAAAATAGCCCAAACAACCACCGCCCCAATGAGCGAGCCACGTGTGGCGAGGCTTGTCAGCGCAGCCACGACGTAGCCCCAACCGATCAGTCCGAGAATGCCCCACCAGCTTGCAACGAGCCACTGCGGATCTTCAGGCGTGCCGGCGCGGAAGATTGCCAACAAGACTACGATCCCGATAAAACCGATTGCCTTCAATACCTTGAATAATAGCGCGTAACGACTTTCGCGCGGGTAGTTGTTCCACAACATAAACAGGAACAGATAGAACAGCCAGCGCCACGTCGACGAGGTGATTCCCGTCATTTCGGGGTTCAAGCGACCTGCGTTGAGCAGTGCAACACCGATGCAGATCAGCGACAGTGTGCGCCAGAGAATGTGCCCTGCGATTGCAAGGTCCGATGAGCCGCGACGACGACGCGCCTCGATAGCATAGGGAATCGAAATTCCCACCATAAACAGAAAGCTGGGGAAGACCCAATCGGCCAATCCCATACCGTCGTAATTCATCTCCGTATGGCCCAACCACGCGGGTACACCGGGCATATAGAGGTCATTTACGAACAGCATCAGCAGCAACGTCAGACCTCGAACGATGTCGATCGAGAGAATGCGCTGCGACGAGTTTTGAGAGTTAGTATTCATATAATTAAACGTTGTGTGTATCAGCGTTTTAGGTGCGCGTTAGCGTTGGTCGTACATTCGGCTGTAATAGTTGCGATACTCGCCCGAGGTAACAGCCGTGAGCCACTCCTCGTTGTCCAAATACCAGCGCACGGTGCGCTCTATGCCCTCCTCGAAATCGACCTCAGGCGTCCAGCCTAACTCCTCGCGCAGTTTGGTCGAGTCGATAGCGTAGCGTAGGTCGTGTCCCGCACGGTCGCGCACGAATGTAATGAGGTTATCGTCCTCACCCTCAGCGCGTCCGAGCAGACGGTCGGTCGTCGCAACGAGCAATCGAACGAGGTCGATGTTGCGCCACTCGTTGCTGCCACCTATATTATATGTCTCGCCCACGCGCCCGCGATGGAAGATCAGATCAATCGCTCGCGCGTGATCCTCGACGTAGAGCCAATCGCGCACGTTCTGCCCACGACCATAGACAGGCAACGGTCGGCGTTCGCGTATGTTGTTGATGAACAGCGGGATAAGTTTCTCGGGGAATTGATAAGGTCCGTAGTTGTTCGAGCAGTTGCTGACGACGATCGGCAGCCCGAACGTGTCGTGGAACGCACGCACAAAGTGGTCGCTCGACGCCTTGCTGGCCGAGTAGGGCGAGTGGGGTTCGTAGCGCGACAGCTCGGTAAATGCCCCCTCGGTGCCCAACGAGCCATAGACCTCGTCGGTCGAAACGTGGTAGAAGAGATGCTGCGCGCCGTCATTCCAACGCTCCTTTGCCACCTGCAACAACGTGAGCGTACCCAGAACATTGGTGCGCGCGAAGGCAAACGGATCGTCAATCGAGCGATCGACGTGGCTCTCAGCTGCCAGATGAATCACGCTGTCGATCGAGTGGCGGTCGAACACCTCACGCACCGCCTCGACATCGCAAATATCGACACGCTCGAAACGGTAATTCGGAGCCTGCTCGACATCGCGCAGATTGGCGGGATTGCCCGCATAGGTCAGTGCGTCGAGATTGACAATCAGATAATTGGGATATTTATTGACCATCAGTCGTACCAAGTGCGATCCGATAAATCCGGCACCACCCGTGATCAGAATTTTACGTTCCATAATTTGCCGTTTTGCGAGGTTACTTTTTCGAATCGGCGACCTTCAACAGGTAGCGACCGTAGGGATTGCGCGCCATCGGCTCGGCCACTTTGCGTAGCTCTTCGTCCGAGATCCAGCCGTTGCGGAAGGCGATCTCCTCCAAGCAGGCGATCTTGACGCCCTGACGTTTCTCGATCACCTCGACGAAGATCGACGCCTCGGCCAACGAGTCGTGCGTACCCGTATCGAGCCAAGCAAATCCCTCGCCAAAGGTATCGACGTGTAGCTCGCCATCGCTCAGAAACTGCTGATTTACAGATGTTATCTCCAACTCGCCACGTGCCGAGGGACGAATCGAGTGAGCGATTTCGACCACGCGGTTGGGATAGAAATAGAGTCCCACAACGGCATAGTTTGACTTCGGTGCTGCTGGTTTCTCCTCGATCGAAAGGCAGCGACCCTCGGCATCGAACTCCGCTACGCCATAGCGTTCGGGATCATCGACGCGGTAGCCGAATATTGTTGCACGGCTCTCATTCTCAGCTCGTTCGACAGCCTGCGTCAGTTTCTCAGCCAAACCTGCGCCGTGGAAGATGTTGTCGCCCAGCACCAGACAAACGCTATCGCCCGCGATGAACTCCTCGCCAATCAGGAACGCCTGCGCCAATCCGTCGGGCGAAGGTTGCTCGGCATACTCCAAACGCACGCCGAAATCCGATCCGTCGCCCAGCAGACGGCGGAACGAAGGTGCGTCTTGTGGCGTCGTAATGATCAGGATATCACGCACTCCCGCCTGCATCAATACCGAAATGGGGTAATAGACCATCGGTTTGTCGTAGATCGGGAGCAGTTGTTTCGAAACGCCCTTAGTTATCGGATAGAGTCGGGTGCCGGAGCCGCCGGCCAGAACGATGCCTTTCATCTGTTTGCTGATTAAGTGGTTGCACGTGCCACGAAAACGGGCCGACGTGCAAAATTATTCTTACAAATATAAAACATTATTACGAGAAAAACAACCCCACGCACCGCACTGAGTTGCAATTCCCGAAAATAGAGCGTAAATTTGCGGATCGTATGTGCGCACGTGCGCGACGATTTTTTCGATTCAGATAGTAACCAAAAATATCATAACACAATGGCAGATAAGAAATTGCGTTTCGAAACGCGCCAAATTCACAGTGGCTATCACATCGACCAGACCGGTTCGCGTGGTGTGGCGATCTATCCGACGGCTGCATACCATTTCCGCGACTGCGACCACGCCGCACGCCTGTTCGAATTGAGCGAGGGCGGCAATATCTATACCCGTCTGCAAAACCCCACCTCGTCGGCTTACGAGGAGCGTATTGCAGCGTTGTACGATGCGGCAGGTGCGCTGGCAGTGTCGAGCGGTATGTCGGCTATTCTGCTGACAATCACTTCGTTGGCAGAGAAGGGACAGAATATCGTTACCTCGCCTTTCCTGTATGGCGGAACGTACAATCAGTTCAAGATCTCGTTGCGTAAGTTGGGTATCGAGTGTCGTATTGCGCAGCACGATTCGATCGAGGCAATGGAGGCGCTGATCGACGAAAATACGCGCGCTGTGTATGTCGAGAGTATGGGTAATCCGACCTGCGATGTGCCTGATTTGGAGCGTGTTGCCGAGATGGCACACCGCCACGATGTGCCCTTTGTGGTCGATAATACGTTCGGCGCGGGTGGCTACCTCTGCAATCCGTTTGAGTGGGGTGCCGACATCGT
The DNA here is from genome assembly GCA_017442365.1 of Rikenellaceae bacterium. Lineage (GTDB taxonomy): Bacteria > Bacteroidota > Bacteroidia > Bacteroidales > Rikenellaceae > Alistipes. The sequence goes on from JAFRZW010000002.1 coordinate 256,808, forward strand.
TTTGGAGTCGGCAACCAAGTGGATCAATGGCCACGGTACGGCAATGGGTGGCGTGATTATCGACGGCGGTCGCTACGATTGGGGCAACGGTAAGTTCCCGCAGATCGACGGCCCGTCAGAGGGCTACCACGGACTGAACCTCTACAAGGCATTTGGACCGGCAGCGTTCGTTGTGAAGTGTCGTGTCGATGGTCTGCGCGATCTGGGTTGCTGTCCCTCGTCGTTCGATTCGTATCTGATGCTTATCGGTCTGGAAACCTTGTCGTTACGTGTCGATCACGAGGTGCGTTCGGCGTGGCGTCTGGCTGAGTATTGCCGTAATCACCCGAAGGTGCGTCGCGTAAGTTTCGTCGGTTTCGAGGACCACGCAGGACACGTCAATGCCAAGAAATATTTCCGCCACGGCTCGTCGAGCGTCTTTACGATCGAGTTGGAGGGCACGCTCGACACGACCATCAAGTTTGTCGAGTCGCTCAAATTGTTCGCGCATATGACGATGATTGGCGATTCGATCAGCGTCGTAACCCACCCCGCCTCGACTACGCACAAGCAGCTCAGCGACGAGGATAAGATCGCTGCGGGCGTAACGCCGACCTTGCTGCGTATCTCGATGGGATTGGAAAATGTCGAGGATTTGATTGACGATTTCGAACAAGCATTTGCTGCAATCGACAGATAATGAACCAAGTACAATATTTCGAATACAACGCTCCCGTCGAGCTTGATTGTGGTGCGGTGCTGCCCGAGGTGCGCATCGCCTACCACACCTACGGCGAGATGAATGCCGATCGCAGCAATGTGATCTGGGTCTGCCACGCGCTGACGGCAAATTCCGATGTAGCCGATTGGTGGGAGCATACGGTCGAGGAGGGTAAGTTCCTCGATCCCGCCCGATATTTTGTGGTTTGTGCCAATTTTATCGGCTCGTGCTACGGCTCGACAGGTCCTCTGTCGGTCAATCCCGCGACGGGCAAACCCTACTACAACGACTTCCCGATTGTTACGGTGCGCGATATGGTGCGCTGTCATCGACTGCTGGCGGAATATCTTGGTATTGAACGTGTTAAGATGTTGATCGGTAGTTCGATCGGCGGTTATCAATGTTGCGAGTGGGCGGTGCAGTGCCCCGACTTTGCCGAGCGATTGGTGCTGATCGCAACACTCTCGCACTCAACGCCTTGGGCGCACGCCTTCAATGAGTCGCAACGTATGGCTATCGAGTGCGATCCCGAATTTGGCGAGCCGCGTGAGGACGCAGCGTGGAAGGGTATGGCGACGGCACGCTCGATCGCCCTGCTCAGCTATCGCGGTCAGCAGGCATACGACAAAACGCAGCAGGATCCCGACGCTGTGAAGAAGATTACGGGGCATCGTGCGACGACCTATCAACGTTATCAGGGCGAGAAACTCTGCCGACGATTCAACGTCTATTCCTATCACCGACTGACGCACGCCGTTGATTCTCATAACATTGCGCGCGGTCGGGCGGAGAGCGAGGAGGAGTTGTTGCGATCGATTCGTTCGCGCACGGTGGTCATTGCGATTTCGTCGGATCTGTTGTTCCCTGCCGATCAGATCGAGCAGATGAGCCGCCTGATTCCCAATGTCGAGTACCACCTGATTGACTCGGATTTTGGCCACGACGGTTTCCTGATCGAACACGTCAAGCTGAATGATATTATTATGAATGTGCTTGAAAATTAGCAAGATATGAGACGATTATTGATATTGCTTGTGGCTCTTGTGGCGGTATCGTGCGAGGCACGGCGTAGTGTGGCGACGCGACCTGACGAAGGGTTGGTGCTGATGAGCTACAACGTGCGTAGCGGCAAGGGTATGGACGGCAAGCGCGATTTGGATCGTACGGCGGCGGTGATCCGCGCGGCGCAGGCCGATGTGGTGGCGTTGCAGGAGATCGATAGCGCGGCACGCCGTAGCGATGGCAAAGATGTCGCGGCGGTGCTGGGCAAGAAGTGTTCGATGTATCACACCTTTTCGAAGGCGATCGATTTCGATGGCGGAGGTTATGGTGTGGCGCTGCTGAGCCGCGAGAAACCCGTTGCAGTTCAACGTTTTGCACTTGCGGGTCGTGAGGAGGCGCGCACGTTGCTGGTGGTCGAATTTGAGCAATATATCGTAGCCTCGACCCACCTCTCGCTGACGGCTGAGGATCGAATGGCGTCGCTGTCGGTGATCGATAGCGTGGCAATGGCGGCTCGCAAACCGATATTTATTGCGGGCGATTGGAACGCCACGCCCGATAGCGAATTTGGACGCAAGTTGGGCGAAACGATGCAATATCTGACCGACACTGCGGCCTGCACCTTCCCTGCCGATGAGCCCAAAACTGTGATTGACTATATCGTAACGCCACACAAGCAGACGGTCGAGGTGCTCCACCGTGAGGTTATCGACGAGCCGATGGCGTCGGATCATCGCCCACTGAGAGTTGTCGTAAAGTTTTAGATCAACTTTTCTATATAGCTGAAAATTTAGCACATTTTGTCGCTTTGGTCGATGAAATGTGCTCTGTTTTTAAGTAAAAAGGCGTATTGTTTCGACACGATTTTATTGCGACCTTTGTAACATATTTGTAATGGATTTGCAAACAAAACTTAACAAAGGTAAATATTATGAAGAAATTTACAAGATTAATGCTTTTGGCCGTTGGCGTACTGAGTTGCTCGGTGGCTATGGCGCAGAGTGCTGACGAGGTCAGCGAGCGTGAGTTGGAAGCTCGCGTAATCAAGCTCGAAGAGAAATTCTCGTGGATGCCCAAAATCAGCGGTTCGATCTGGGCCCGCTATCAATTTGACACATACGCTGGCGACAAGGGCTTCGATATCCGTCGTGCGCGTTTGGATATCAAGGGTAACATCGCTCCCAAGTTGGACTATCGCTTGCAGTTGGAGTTCGCATCGTCGCCCAAAATCATCGACGCATACGTGCGTTACACCCCTGTTAAGGGCTTTGGCGTGCAGTTCGGTCAGGCTAAGTTCCCCTTCACGTTGGAGAATCCCTACTCGCCCCTCAAACTCGAAACCATCGAGAATGCAATGGGCGTAAGCTATATGTCGGGTTTCAGCGATCTGGCAGGTATCAAGGCCAACGGCCGCGACATCGGTCTGTCGATCTTTGGCGACCTGTTCAAGGGCGTAGTGAACTATCAGGTAGGCGTTTATAATGGCGCCGGTATCAATAAGTCGGACGACAACAAGCATAAGGATTTCGCTGCTCGTCTGAATATCAACCCCTTCAAGAATATGACTCTGTCGGGCTCGGTCTATCTGGGTAAGACGGGTGCGCAGGACGCAATGGCCGATCGTAACCGCTACGCCGTAGGTGCTCGTTATGACAACAAGGCTCTGGTTGTTCGTTCGGAGTACATCTGGGGTTGCACGGGCGCACAGAAGAGCGAGGGCGTCTATGCGCTGGCTGGCTATTGGGTAACCAAGAAGGTGATGCCCATCGTTCGTTTCGACTATTTCAGCAAGAACAGCAACGCTGCCGATGTGGCAGATCGCCACGCAGGCGAGCAGACCAACTACTTGGTGGGTGTCGATTATTGGCCTTTGAAGAATCTGCGTTTGCAGCTCAACTACACCTATCAGCACATCGCTGGTGTCGATTCGGGCAAGTTGGCATTGCAGGTTTGCGGCGTGTTCTAATCGAACGACGCACGCGTTAAAGAAAAAGAATTATTAACTCTTAAACCTTTGATAATGAAATCGTTTTTCCAAAAACTGTTGGTCGAGGACTGGGTTGTTGTGATGCTGTCGATTCCGCTGTTGCTCTTGTGCGCATTCGGATCGTATCTGCCCTCGATCTCGATCCCCACGAATATGCTCGAAGCATCGGCTTGGGGTAAGATCGCAATGTTGTTCGTAATCGCATTGGTTACGCTCTTCGCTGGTAATAAGTTGCTTAGCCGCCCGATGAAGGGTATGCTTGGCTCGTTTGTGGTTGTGTTCCTGATCGCTGCGCTGGCAATGTGGATCGGTAACGTGCCCTACATCAAGAGCGAGCTGGGTTTGGAGCCCGTGTTCTTCTCGGTGATCTTCGGTCTGATTATTCGTAACGCTTTCCATATTCCCGAGTGGTTGAAGCCCGCTATCCAGAGCGAGTTCTACATCAAGATCGGTGTGGTTTGCCTCGGTGCTACGATTATGATTAGCGACGTGTTGAAGTCGGGTGCTATGGGTCTGTTGCAGGCGCTGGTGATCGTAACCGTAGTTTGGTTCTTCGCTTACATCATCTCGCGTAAGGTGTTCAAGGTGGAGCAGGCAACGGCAATGACCCTTTCGAGCGGTGTAACGATCTGCGGTGTGTCGGCTTGTATCACTGCTGCGGGTGTTGCTGGTACGGACAAGAAGAGCCTGTCGTATATCGTTTCGGTCGTTCTGATCGTTGTTGTTCCGATGATCTACTTTATGCCGTGGCTGGCAGGTATGGTTGCTCCGCTGTTGTCGTCGGATCCTACTGTACAGCAGGAGATTATGGGTGCTTGGATCGGTGGTACGATCGATACCACGAGTGGTGTTGCAGCTTCGTCGGAGATGGCTGGTGAGATCGCTAATCGTACCGCAATCGTTGTGAAGGCTACTCAGAACGTACTGATCGGTGTTGTTGCATTCTTCATCGCTCTCTACCTCTCGACTAAGGGTGAGGGTGGCAAGTCGCAGCGCCCGTCGCTCAAAATCGTATGGGATAAGTTCCCGAAGTTTATCTTGGCATTCGTTGTTGCATCGTTGGTATTCTCGCTGTTGAAGGAGGCTGACCTGCTGACTCTCAACGCTAAGGGCAAGCTGATCGAGACCTCGTTGGCTAAGACGATGTCGACGCTGTTCTTCTCGTTGGCATTCGTTTGTATCGGTCTGGATACCCGTTTGAAGGATATCATCTCGAAGGAGAACCGCTCGACGCTCTATGCATTCTTGACTGCACAGTGCTTCAATATCGTTGCAACGTTCGTGGTTGCTTGGTTGTTCTTCGGTGTTGTTAAGCCGATGCTCGGATAGTTTCCGAGAGGATTTATACACAAGAGAGCGATTTGGGATAACCCAAATCGCTCTCTTGTTATTTGTAATTGGCAGCCCTATTCGTTTTCTTCCAACTCGAATACCTCATCAACCGTGCGCCCAAATGTATGAGCAATTTTTAGAGCAAGCAGTGTCGATGGAATATACTTTGCCTTTTCAATGGCATTGATTGTCTGACGCGACGTGCCAACGGCATCAGCGAGTTGTTGTTGAGTCAGATCGTGAATTGCACGTTCGATTTTGATCCTATTCTTCATCCTTATCTGTTTTATGAAGTTTGTGAAGTTCCCAACTAAATTTCGCTACAAATAGAATTGGTAGCGAGAATAGTGTGGCGAACAGAATGTAGAGATAGGTTAAATCGTAGGTCATCCACGTAGCTACAATTACCAATGCGTAGTTGATGATCATTGCCCACACCAATGAGTTCAAGCGAATTATCTGTACATATTCATCTTCAACTTTTGTCTTTGAGAATGAGATCATCATTAGGCCTGCATATGCTAACGTCATCATTACTTCGAGAGTGTTACCTTTACAAATTAATTTGTCGAGGAGGTTAAGTAGCGAATCAGCCAAGCCATCTAACGTGCCGAAATTATCATTTATCAGCCATAGAGTAAACCAAATACCCAATACGGTAAGGGTCGGTACAGCAAGTATCCAACCCCATTTCTTGTAGGAGTGTGGAAAAAGATAGTTGTGTTTCATTTTTGTTTGTTGTTTTGGTTTAACACGATTGTAAACGCTACATCTTCCGGATAAATGTAATGTTTACGCGACAAAAGTAATGTATATTTTACATTATTGCAAATTTACACGACTTTTTTTAGCTTCTGTCGTATAATTTGTAGTTTATGCTACATAAAAAAGCGACGGCACCCGTGTTGGGCACCGCCGCGTTTGTTTGTGCGTCGCGCGTTCGATTAGAAGAATTTAACGTGCAAGTACTCGATCTCTCGCATAGCTAAATTGATATAGCGATTTGGAATTTCGATTCCGAATCACTATATTTGTTATCGGTAAAACTCTAAAACACTAATTGTATATGAAGAAGTATTTAGCAGAAATGGTCGGTACGATGGTTCTCGTACTGATGGGTTGCGGCAGTGCCGTATTCTTTGGTTGCTCGGCTCCGGCTGAGGTGCTGGCCGTTGCATTTGCATTTGGTCTTTCGGTAGTCGGTATGGCTTACTGCATTGGCGGCATTTCGGGCTGCCACATCAATCCCGCAATTACGCTGGGCGTATGGCTCTCGGGTCGTATGAGCGGCAAGGATGCTGTTGGTTATATGGTCGCTCAGGTTGTTGGTGCGATCATCGGCGCAGCGTTGATATTTGCATTGACCTCGACGGGTGGCTTCGGCGCAACCACCGCAACGGGTGCTAACTCGTTTGGTGTGGGCGAGATGTTCCAGGCGTTCTTGGCTGAGGTGATCTTCACCTTCGTATTTGTGCTCGTTGTGTTGGGCGCAACCGACAGCGAGAAGGGTGCAGGCAACTTTGCAGGTTTGGCAATCGGTCTGACGCTGGTACTCGTTCATATCGTTTGTATCCCCATCACGGGTACTTCGGTAAACCCTGCACGTTCGATCGGTCCCGCACTGTTCGAGGGCGGTTTGGCATTGAAGCAGTTGTGGGTCTTCATTTTGGCTCCGATGGTTGGTGCAGCGTTCGCAGCAGGTACTTGGAGATGTCTGAGCACCGAGTGCAAGTGCTGCAAGAAGGAGTAGCATAGCTGCTCGATCGGCAGAAATTGAGGAGGGTTGCTCGCAGGTGTGCGGGCAACCCTCTCTGTTTTAGGAGTTGCAAAGCACGACGAACAATGATGAACGAAAACAGCAACACCCTACGGCGTGCCATCATTGGCGGACTCTACGCTCGCTCTCTCCTTTTAATTTTTAGTAGAAATAATTCTGAATTTTGAATCTTGAATTTTGAATAAAAAAAAGCGGCGGCACCCGCAATGGGCACCGCCGTTATTTTATCGGTTATGTCGAGTCCGATTAGAAGAACTTAACGCGCAAGTCCTCAATCTCCGAACCCTCATAGAGAGCCTGATTCATACGCTGTGCAGCCTGAGCCTCAGCCATCGACTGCTGGCGTACGCGCTCAGCCTCAGCGGTCTGGTTCTCAGCCTCAACCACCTGATCAACAACTACGATGTAAGCACCCGTAATGTCGTTGATAGGCTGCGAGATCTCGCCCTCAGCGCTCTTCGAGATTGCGCCGATAGTGCGGGGAGCGATACCGATACCGTCGATATAGAAACCGTTAGCGGTTACGTTCTCAAACGTGCCAACCTCTACGCCCAGAGCGGCAGCAGCCTCGTCGATCGACTTGCCGGCCAACTGCGACTTCAACACTTCGAACTTCTTCTCGTTGAGAACCATCGGATAGATCTCGTTATAAACCTGCTGCATCGTAGCGTACTGCTCGTCGCGCTTCTCGGTTACGATAGCAACAACATAGTCGCGATCAACGGTGAAGATCTCCGAAACCTCACCTACCTCAGCGTCGAATGCCCAGCGAACAATCGGACGCGAGTCGTCGCCCATACCTGCCATCTGGCGGTCGGTGTTCATAATGCGAGCCACGCGGGGAACTACTGCATTCTCAGCAGCTGCTGCGTTGAACTTCTCAACCGAGCCCTGAGCTGCTACGCTGAACTGGTTAGCAATCGAGTGAATATCCTTCTCGGTCGAGGGGCTTGCCATAATGGGGTACGAGATGGTAGCCACCTGAGCCTTCATCACGGGAGCGTCCTTGCGGTCGAGGCGAACGATATATACAACCTGACCCATATCAACCTTGAAGAACGAACCCTTCGAAGCCTTGTCGATCTCAGCGCGGAACTCCTCGGGATAAGCCGAGTAGGGCAGAGTGCCCAGCTCGCCACCCATCTCTGCGGTTGTGCGCTCCTCCGAGAACTCCATTGCCATTGCTGCGAAATCTGCGCCGCCCTTAGCTGCTGCCATCAAGCTGTCAGCCTTAGCAGCGTTCTGAGACAGAACGATATAGCTTACGCCAACCGAGTCGGGCATCGAGCGAACGTCGGTTACGCGCGAGATATGATAGACGTCATTCTCCAATACGGGACCATAAACCTGCTCGCGGTCGTTGCCGAAAGCGATAGCAGCCATCTCTGCCGACAGAGCCTCTTTCGAATAGTAAGCCTCATCAACCGTTTCGCGGCTCTTGCTCTTAGCGTAGATCATCGGCTCGTCGGTTGCAGCGAACTCAGCAGCCATCTTCTCCACCTCGTTAGCGGCAGCCAGACGGTCGTTATCGGTGGGCTCAACCTCGAATACTACGTACGAAACCGAGCGCGAGGGCATCTGCTTGAACATCTTCTTGTGCTCGTTGTAGAACTTCTCAACGTCAGCCTTCTCGACCTTAACCAGCGAGTCAGCCACCTGCATATAGCTCTGACCTACCCAGCGACCCGAGAATGCCTTGTTGGCAGCCTGCACACCGGCAGCAACCTCCAAGTCATTAACGAAAACGCCCTTCGATACCAGACCTACATACTTTTCCATTGCGCGCTGAACCTGTGCGTCGCGAACCAACATCTCGTAGCGCTGCATCATCAGCGGACCATATTGCTGATCAGCTGCGGCTGCGTTCAGGAAGTTCACAACCTCCTCGGGCGAGAACATACCGGTCTGCGGGTTGGTGAATGCCGAAACGATGATGGGCGAAACGTACTGACCCGAGATCAGTTCGATACGCTCCTCGTCGGTAACGTTGATACCCATCTTCTCGAAGCCGGGCTCGATAGCGTACTGGTTGAGCAGCTGCTGCCAAGCAACGTTGTGAACAGCCTCCTGTGCCTCGCTCGACGAGTAGTCCTGACCGCTCATCGTGCTCAGATTGTTCTGCACGGCGTCGAAGGTATCCTGATAGTGGGTGTAGGTGATTTTCTCACCGTTGATCTCAGCGACTTTGGGATCCTGACCGCCCATACCGCCGTTCTCAAATGCCAATGAAATGATGAACATCAGCAGCGCACCGCCGATGAAGATCGTCAAAAACAGACCACCTTTGGTCCTAAGAGTGTTTAATCCTGCCATAATAGCTTTCTATTGTTATTATTATTTTTGTTTCGATTCGTCTTCGTTAGGTTACGAAAAAGCGTCCAAAGATAGTAAAAATCTGTGAGTTCTCACACATTTTTGCTCTTCAAACGCTATATTTTCCTTCGGAACGTGCAATTTTTTGCTCAAAGTGGGCTCTTTGATATTGTTGCACCCACTCTTTCGGGCGAAATCCGAGTTACTGGATCTTGATTCTTACCAGATCAATGCGCGACTGCGACGTGCGCAAAACCTTGATCTGCTTGCCCTCGATCATCACCGTTTCGCCTGCCGAGGGGATACCCTCGTGGTGGTAGATGACGTAACCTGCCAGCGTATCGTACTCCTTGCTCTCTTCGATTCCGAGGTTATATTTTTCGTTCAGGTACTCCACTTCGAGGCGCGCCGAGAGGACATATTCGCTCTCTGAGATGCGCTTCTCGACCATATCCTGCTGATCGTGTTCGTCCTCGATCTCACCAAAAATCTCCTCCAACATATCTTCGAGCGAGATGATGCCTGCCGTACCGCCAAACTCATCGATCACAACGGCAATGTAGCTACGGCGCTTGATGAAGTCGGTAAGCAGACGTTGCAGCGGCATTGTTTCGGGTACATAATTGACCTTCATCATCACCTCCTGCAAGGTTTTAGGGTTGTTGAACAGGCTCTTCGAATTGACATAGCCGATGATATTGTCGATCGTACCCTCATAGACGAAGATACGCGAGTATTGACTCTCGGCAAAGTGTGCTGTCAGCTCTTCGATCGGGCAGTCAGCCTCGACAGCCTCGACATCGACACGCGGCACCATACAGTCGCGCACGGCCAGATCGGGGAACTCCAAAACGTTCTGAAACAGCTTGATCTCGTTCTCCTCGTGTTCGGTGTCGGTTGTATCTTCGAGCAGCGTTGCCAAGTCCTCGCGATCGAACTGCTCTGTTTCGCGACGATCCTTCACCTTTTGTCCCATCACTCTGAGTATCAGATACGAGATGCCCGTTGTGAGTTTGGCGATGGGGTAGAGCAGAATGTAGAACAGAAAGATCGGAATCGCAAACGTGCGGAAGTAAAAGTTGGGGTTGAGTTTGAACATCGATTTGGGTATAAACTCACCCACAAAGATCACAATTACGGTCGAGAGTGCCGTTTCGAGCAGCACCGATCCGTTAGCGATCGACTCCCAGCCTGCGGCCGCGCCGATCACCTGGATCAGCGATGACATATAGAGCGAGTAGATGACCAGCGCGATGTTGTTGCCGACCAGAATCGTTGTGATATATTGGCTCGAATTGCGCGTGAATACGTCAGCAATGTAGTCGAACGTGCGGCTCTGCTTGCGGTCGATCTCGGTTTTGAGGCGGTTTGCACTGACGAAGGCAATCTCCATACCCGAGAAGAATGCCGACAGCGTCAGCATTATCACTACCACTATTATCGAACTTACGATCATCTCTCCTTGTTTGTATCAGTATTTGTAACGGTCAGTGCGCCAATTATTTGCATCAACCTTGCGCCGTAGCCCATTATTGTTGTTTTTTAATTACTCCATTGGTTTTATCTGTTCGCGTTCAACTGCACGTTTGGGCTCATCACGACGTTTTTTCGATGACGGATTGGTCGTGTTGCTGTTGTAGTTGGGACGACGCTCTGTGGGGGTATTGACCGGAGTTAAGTGTGAGCGCGTGCGATTGCCACCGAGAGTGTTGCTATTCTGCAAACGTGAGTCGCTCGGCGTCGAGATGGTGTTGGTCGCCGTCGAATCCTCGGGACGGTTGGGATCGGCATCGACCCACATACGGCCACGATAGCGGCGGAAGTGCCAATCGTTCATCTCCTCGTCAGATTCGAAACCCTCACCAAACCAATAATCTTCGCCCATCAGCACCTTGCAATCGACATTCGAGTAGATACGCTTTGACTTCTGATCCCAGAATAGCTGCTGGGTGTAGAGCGTCTGATTTTCAGAGTTTTTGGCCACAACGTTACCCTTCACCTCCCACAACTTGCGCTCCTCGTAGTAGATAGCGTAGTTGGCCGTTAGGTGCGATTCGACCTCGGTCGTGTCGCCCTCGCCTTTATAGGTTACGATGTCGATACCCTCGCGGAACTCCATATAGGGATCCTTTGCGAGTTTGTACCCCTCCATCAGTGGGGTTTGGAAGCGGTATGCTTTTGCGCCGTTTTCGGTGGTGATCATCGTTAGATCGATGCTATGCTCGGTCATTATGGTCTCGTCCACCTGCTCCTCGATTGTTTGTTCGCCACCGCAGGCAGTAAGCAAGATAGCACTCCCCACGATGGAGAGTGCTACCAATGCATATTTTCTATATTCCAAACCTCTCATTCGGAACTCGAAATGGTTTGCAGATTACTTGAAGCGAACGGTAGTCGAAGTACCAGCAGCCAAACCGCACTTAACGGTGTAGCCCTGACCAGCCTTCAAGTCGTTGAAGAAACCGTCCTCAGCGGTGGGGAAGCCACCACGATATGCGCCCATCATCTTGTCAGCAACCTCGACGATGTTCTGCATCGACTCGTCAGCCTCCATCAGCTTGCGAGCCTGCGACATCATATCGTATGCTGCCCAATAAGCTGCATTCTTGTCGATGCCCTGGCAGCCACCGGTAGTTGCTGCGTAAGCCTGTGCCAAGAAGAAGTATGCCAAACCGTTCTCGGGGTTGTGCTCGCGAGCGGTCTTAGCAGCCTTTGCAGCCTCAGCATAGTTGTTCTGAGCGATCTCCAAACCTGCGATACGCGAGTAGAGCTTCGACAACTCAACCGGCTCGGTGGTGTTACCCAGCACGTCGTTGATATATTTCAGTGCCTTCTCGTTCTCGCCACGGTTCTGGAATACGTTAGCCAGGAAGTCTGCGGTTGCAGCCGAAGGCTTCACAGCGTGCTGCTTCTCAGCAACTTCGATATAGAACTCGTTCTCACCGCAGTTAGCCGACGGACGCGACATTAATGCGAATGCGCGCTCCAACAGAGCCTGATCCTCGGGAGCTGCCTCCAACTTCGAGCGGAACAACTTTTCGAGGTTCTCGCACTGAGCAGCACCGCTCTGACCGAACAGAGCCTCCAAGTCGTTCTTCGACTTCTCGTCAGCAGCAACCAGCGGCTCGTATGCCTCATAGGTATCCAAAATCACGTCAGCCTCGACCTCCATATAGGTCTTGTAGTCCTCGACCAGCTCCGAGAATGCCAACACAACGAACTCGGGATCAACCTGATCGCCACAAGCTGCGATAGCCTTCGACATAATGTCGCGTACGCCTGCGCGGTCGTCGCTCTTGTAAGTCAGGAACTCACGAGCTTTGAGGGGGTAGGTAGCGGCAACGCCATACTTAGCGTGGTCGCCGAAGAACTCCATACGCTGATCGTAAACGTGCAACAGCGAATCCACCAACTCAGCCTTCTTAGCCTTGTCCTTCTCAGCTGCGATACGGCCCTTGTAAGCCGTTGCGCCGTAGATGTAGATATTAACGCTTGCCTTGGGGCACTTTGCGACTACCTCAGGATACATACGAGTTGCCTCAGCCCAGTTGCGGTTAACGTATGAATCCTTGTAGAAGTTGTAAAGCAGTACATTTTCTTTACGCTCCTCAGGAGTGTCGCCATACTTTGCGAATGCGGGGCTGCTGAAATCCTGTGCGGAAACAGCCATTGCAGCGATCGAGAACGCTGCTACGAGCAGTGATTTCAAATTTTTCATCTCTCTCTGATTAGGTTAAATTTTGATTATTTTTTTAATTTTAAGTTAGCGTTATCTATTTGCTATTCAGCCTGTTTAGTCAATCTTGTAGCGCGAGAACCAATAATCCTCACCGAACATCGACATACCGATCGAGAACTTGAAGTAGGTGTCGCGTACCAGGCCGTTCGATAGCGTGCCTCGTCTGCCCACCTCGCAGCCAACGTCGATTGATGACGTTCCGAATATCTTGATCGGGATACCAACACCGAGTGTCAGAGCCATATCGGGCAGTTTCTGACCGCGGAAGGTTAGGTACGAGCTTCCGTAGCGAGCACCCAGACGGTACGACCAACGATTCAGCACACGGCGCACGTCGCCTCGGTTGGGGGTAAATTGCACACCTAATTTATATGTATGGGTGTTGTTGTAACCCACTTGATTCACAGCGTCATACTCATTTTTGCTCTTCCAATCCTGATAGACGTAGTCGAAACCTGCCACCCATTTGGGATTTTGGAAGTAGATACCCGCGCTGATGCTTCGGGGCAGTGCGATGGGGCTGATTGTTTCGGTCAGTCTAACGGTGTCGCCGAAGATGTTGTTCGACGATACGAGGTGTTTGTTCTTGGCCTTCAACTCGCCGCCGAAATCATATACCGCACCCACTGTCAGAGCAGCCTGTGGCTTCATAATGATATGATACTGAGCACCTACGTTACCCATCACTCGCGAAACGCTGAAATTGTCCAATGCCGATGCCGACGAGAACGTTCCTTGACCAGCCGTAATCGAGGTGATACGGGTTGTGTATGAGCGATCGAGGTCGCCGACATAGAGAATTGCCGATGCACCGATAAAGAATCGTTTGAACGGCTCCCAGCCCATTGCCACCTTCGCCTCGGTGATCGATCCCTCGCCCTGATGGTAGTAATCAACGTAGCCGATATCGGCAATTACATCGGGGTTGGTCTCCTCGGTCAGAATGCGGTAACCGACACTGCTATACGGAGTTACGCTGGCACTCATACCCAACTTCTTGGTGATCGGAAATTGGATTGCGATATCGCGCACGTTGAACGTATTGAAACTCGTCTTGGCGTCGCCCTGCTTCGAGTAGAAGTTCTGGCCTTCGGTACCGAAAGTGAAGATGAACGATTGCTGCATTGTGTTGCCCAACGCGGCGGGGTTCAACGGGTTGTAAACCAGATTGCTTTGCATCGCAACGCCGACACCACCCATCGAGCGTTGAGCCACTGTACCGGGGGTGTGGAGTTCGCCCACGCCATAGAGGGTGTAGGGCGAAAATGCGTTCAAGCTACTCTCTTGTGCGCTGAGCAACGAGGGAGTAGTTACAAAAGCCGCCGTAGCGAGCAGAGTAAGTATGTGTCTAAAAAATCGCATTAGCTTCAAATATTCAAGCAGATATGGATAAAACATTCCAATCGTAACTGCAAATATCGTGTTTTTAATTCGTATAACAAAATTTTAAGGCAAAAAATCAATTTTTGCCGCCATTGTTGTCGTTATTCGTGGCTGTCGAGTGCAGCGACAACAAGGTTTGCCACGCTGCTTCGATACTATCTATACCTCTAACGGTCATAGCGAGTCGATTATTGTTTTGACGCAGCACAAATTTTTGCGGGCGGGCAGTAATCGAGCGCAGAAGGTTCATAAACGTATCGCTCTTGAAATACGGAGATTGTTGATTAGCAACGAATTGCACGATCATCAATCCGTTCTTGACCTTCACCCTCTCCAATCCCAGCGCAATGGACTCACGACGCAGACGAACTACGTTCATCAGCTCCTTTGCCTCGCGTGGCAGCGGACCGAAACGGTCGATCAATCGCTTTTCGAACGACTGCAAATCCTCTTCGCGCGTCAGGTTGTCCAACTCGCGGTAAAGGCGTAATTTCTCGGCTGCCTGACCGATGTACGAATCGGGCAACAGAGCCTGTACGTCGGTATCAATCGTGGTGTCATCGACGTAGCGTACCTCGCTGTCGCCCTTTGCAAATTGTTCTGCGTCAGGCAGATCGTGCATATCGACGCCCTCGCTGCGCAACTCGGCCATCGCCTCGGCCAAAATCTTCTGGTAGGTTTCGAAACCGATGTCGGCAATGTAACCACTCTGCTCGGCACCGAGCAGATTTCCCGCACCACGAATATCGAGATCCTGCATCGCAATATTGAATCCCGACCCCAGATCCGAGAACTCTTCGATGGCACGCAGGCGTCGTCTGGCATCGTCGGTAAGCAACTCGTCTGGTGGCGATAGCAGGTAGCAATAGGCCTTCTTGTCCGAGCGACCGACGCGACCGCGCATCTGGTGTAACTCGCTGAGTCCGAACTTATGAGCTCCGTCGATGATGATCGTATTGGCGTTGGGAATATCGATTCCGTTCTCGACTATCGAGGTGGCGATCAGCACATCGAACTCGCCATAGATGAAGTCCATAATGAGCTTCTCCATATCCTGCGCATTCATACGTCCGTGCCCGATTGCCGTACGCGCTTTGGGGCAGATTCGGGCGATCATACCCTGAATCGTGAGCAGGTCGTCGATTCGATTATGCACGAAATAGACCTGTCCGCCGCGTGCCAGCTCTGCCTCGATTGCCTCACGAATGATCTCCTCGCCAAACAGATGTGATTCAGTTACAATGGGTTGGCGGTTGGGCGGCGGGGTCGAGATCACCGACAGATCGCGCGAGCCCATCAGCGAGAACTGCAACGTACGCGGAATGGGGGTAGCGGTCAGGGTCAGCGTATCGACATTGACACTCATCTGGCGCAACTTCTCCTTTGCACCCACGCCGAATTTCTGCTCCTCGTCGATGATGAGCAGACCCAAGTCTTTGAATTTGACGTTCTTACCCAATATCTTATGCGTTCCGATCAGGATATCGATCTTGCCCGCTTCCAGATCTGCCAACGTTGCAGTTACGTCGCGGGTCGATTTGGTGCGACTGAGGTGCTCGATACGCACGGGGAACTCGCGCAGGCGGTGCGAGAAGGTGCGGTAGTGCTGCAACGAGAGAATCGTCGTAGGTACCAAAACCGCCACCTGCTTGCCGTCGGTTACAGCCTTAAATGCCGCACGCACAGCCACTTCGGTCTTGCCAAAACCAACGTCGCCACACACCAATCGGTCCATCGGGCGGGTCGATTCCATATCCTGCTTGACGGCCTCGACCGCCTTCTGCTGGTCGGGCGTATCTTCGTATTCGAACGAGGCCTCCAACTCGTGTTGCAGGTACCCATCGGCCGAAAATGCAAAGCCCGGCGTCGCTTTTCGCTTGGCGTAGAGGGCGATCAACTCGCGGGCTATATCCTTGACAGCCTTCTTGGTAGCGTTCTTCAACTTCTGCCAAGCACCCGTACCGAGTTTGTAGATTTTAGGAGGCTCGCTGTCGCCCGCCTTGTAGCGCGCAATGCGGTGCAACGAGTGGACATTGACTAGCAGCACGTCGCCATCACGATAGACCAACTTGATCGACTCGAACTGCTTGCCATTCTCGACCGTCTTGACCAGACCGCCGAAACGTCCCACGCCGTGATCGACGTGAACCACATAGTCGCCCACCTTCAAGGCGTTCAGCTCGGCTACCGTAAGGCTCTCATCACGAGCGATTTCGCCACGCAGGCGATAGCGATGATAGCGGTCGAAAATCTGATGGTCGGTGTAGCAACATATCTTCAATCGCGGCCACACGAAGCCCTCGTGCAGCGTCAGCGACAAGGGTGTAAAGCGCACCGACGCACGTCCCGATTGTCGAAACACGTTTGTCAGACGCTCGATCTGCGCCTTGTTTTCCGAGAGAATATACGACGTGAATCCCTGCGCAGCACGTGCCGTCAGGTCGTCGGCCAGCAGAGCAAAGTTCTTATTGAAAGCGGGTTGCGGCGAAGTTGCAAAGTCGATCACGCACTCTGCCGCGCGACCCGCAGCCTCCGTGCGGTGCATCAGCATCACCGCCTCGCGGCTGTCGGCCATAAACAGATTGCCCGACACCACGCGCTCATCGACCTCCGCCACCTCGTGCCCGTCGCTGAGCAGTCGCTTGCGAATGTCGTTCATTCGGCGCACGGCGTGCAGCGCGTCATCGACCCAATAGCAGACCTTCGAGCCTGCAAATTCGGCCACCGAAACACGTGCTTGCTCCACCTCGCGCAGGTTGGGAATGATCTCGACGCGGTTGAGTCGCTCCTTCGACAGCTGCGACGAGATCTCGAACGAACGGATCGAATCGACCTCATCGCCGAAGAAATCGACACGGAACGGGCGGCTCTCCGAGTACGAAAACAGATCGACAATGCCGCCTCGACGCGAGTACTGTCCCGGCTCATAGACGAAATCAACGCTCTCGAAACCAGCATCTTCAATCATCTCGACTAATGTCTCCTGCGACAGATGTTCGCCCACGCTGACCGTAATGGTGCGGTTGTTCATCTCGCGCTCACCAACCACCGTCTCGGCCAACGCCTCGGGGTAGGTGCAGACAACCAGGTAACCGCCGTGGAAATTGCGAATGGCATTCAACGCCGCCGTGCGCTGCACCGATCCTCCCGCGTCCTCCTGCCCGAACTGAATCGAACGCTTGTAGGACGTAGGCAGGAACATAACACGCTCAGCGTCAAGCAGTGCATAGAGATCGGCTGCCGTGTATGCTGCCGAGTCGCGGTCGTCAGCCACCAAGATATGCACACCTCCGCGCTTGCGAATCGTCGTCGCCGCCACCGCAGCGTATGCCGAACCTGCCAGCGCCTCCAAACGAATGGACATAGTGCCTCGATCGAGTCGGTCATTCAACTCGATAAACGCCTCGTCGCGCGTGATGTTCGCAAGCAGTTGTTCGCGGAGTGTCATCTATTTAATATATAGGTATATATGTCGAGGGGCGGCTCAGCACCGCCCCTCACAATTGGTCTAATCCACCAGATTGCGGCCCTTGCGGTCGAGGTAACGTGTTTCGACCACGCCGACCGACTGATCCTCCGTAATCATAATGCGACAACGGTAGCGCAAGCACCAGCGCAGACGCAACGACAACCAGCCGCGCTTCAAGAACGAAGCCACGTAGGGGCTGACTCTCAGGCGTATAAACTTGATTCCCTTGTCGCCTGCCAAGTACGAAATCTGGTTCTCGATCTTGCGGTCGAGCAGGATCGTCGGCTCGATTTTGCCCGTTCCGTAGCAGGTCGGGCAGACGTCTTTCACGTCCGAAATGGCCTCGGGACGCACGCGGTGGCGCGTGATCTGCATCAGTCCGAACTTCGAGAGGGGCAGAATCGTATGCTTTGCACGGTCGTCCGCCATCAGTTTGGTCATATGTTCGTGCAGAGCCTGACGGTTTTGTGCTTTGTGCATATCGATAAAATCGACCACAATGATACCGCCCATATCGCGCAGACGCAACTGACGCGCGATCTCGGCTGCGGCAGCCATATTGACCTCCATCGCCGTAACCTCCTGATCGTCCTCCTTCTTGGTGCGGTTGCCGCTATTGACGTCGATAACGTGCATAGCCTCAGTGTGTTCGATGATCAGGTAGGCACCTCGTTTCAGCGAAACATACTTGGCAAACAGCGACTTGATCTGCTTCGAGATGTCGAAGTTGTCGAAGATGGGCACCGAGCCCTTGTACAGACGAACGATCTTCTCCTTGTCGGGTGCAATGACCTTGATGTACTCGCGAATCTGCTCGTACATCGCTTGGTCATCGACCGTAATCGACGAGAACGAACTGTTCAGCAGGTCACGAATGATCGTATTTGCACGATTCAACTCGCTGAGCAGCAACGAGGGAGGAGTCTGGCGACGCACATTTCCCAGCGCCGTGTGCCACTTATCGACCAACGTGCGGATATCCAACTCGACATCGGCATCGCTTGCGCCCTGAGCTGCCGTGCGGATAATCACTCCGAAGTTGCGCGGCAGGACCCCTTGTGCGATACGTTTCAGACGTTTTTTCTCCTCGTTCGAGCGGATCTTCTGCGAGATGAAGACCTTGTTCGAGAAGGGTACAAGCACCACATTGCGACCTGCCAACGAGATGTCGGCCGTCAATCGTGGGCCTTTGGTCGAGATGGCCTCCTTGGCCACCTGCACCATAACGCTCTGTCCCACTTGCAGATAGGAGCTGATCTTGCCGCCCTTTTCGATAGCGGGTTCCAGCTGCAATCCTTCAAGACGCATCGGACGTCGGCCACCCGTCTGTCCCGCCATCAGCTTCGACAGCGATGCGAACTGCGTACCAAGGTCCAGATAGTGAATAAATGCGTCCTTCTCGTGGCCAATATTTACAAAAGCGGCATTCAGGCCGGGCATAATCTTGCGAATCTTGCCCAGATAGATGTCGCCGACGGCAAATCCCGTCTTGCACTGTTCCTTATTGAGTTCGACCAAAACCTTGTCTTCGACCAGAGCAATCGTGATTTCAGTCGGTGTAACGTTAATAATTAATTCTCTGTTCATATATCGTGAGTTCCGCTTTGACTTTGCCCGACTCATCGGGCGGCACGGGCGGAAGGGTGGGGACCGTACCTTATTGTTGTTTGATTTAGAGCGCGTCGAGAGGCATAGTGCGTTGTCGAGTGGCCTGCGTCGATACGCTAAGTTGTTATGAGATCCTCGCCCTCGTGCCTAATGTTCTTTGAGGTGGCGCGGGGTGTGCGATGAGTGCAAGAGTCGGTTTTCGTGAGGTTGTGTTCTTTGAAGTGTTCTTTGAAATGTTGTGCAACCGACTTTCGATACTCTACGCTTATAGGAATTTGAGTTTGATTCTTGCGAATCGGTCTTGTTTGATAACAAATAAAGCCAAAAACCGCAGTAGCGGCTTTTAGCTTTATTTATCGTGCTCACGCATACGAGAGCTACCTACTTCTTCTTCTTATGACGATTCTTGCGCAGACGCTTCTTACGCTTGTGGGTAGCCATCTTATGCCCTTTTCTTTTCTTACCGCTTGGCATAATTTTGTAATTTTAAGAGTGAGTTAAACTTTGCCTAATTATTTTACCTTAGCAACGAAGCTCTTAGCGGGCTTGAATGCGGGAATGTTGTGCTCGGGAATGGTAATGGTAGTATTCTTCGAGATGTTACGAGCCACCTTGGTAGCGCGCTTCTTGATGATGAAGCTACCGAAACCGCGCAGATAAACGTTGTTGTTCTCAGCCAACGAGTCCTTTACGCTCTCCATAAAAGCCTCTACAATCTGCTGTACCTGAACCTTCTCAACACCGGTACTTTTGGCAATTTCGTTTACGATATCAGCCTTTGTCATAGTTGTATGTTTTTTAAGTTAATTGTTCCTTCGAGAGTGCAAATATACGATAATATTTAATTAATAACCAAACAGAAACGATTTTTTATTTATTTTTTTTGCTTTCCGACCACTTCGTGCGGAATCGAGTGATGTCGAGCACCATACAGCAAAAATCGACCCAAACATCAGACAATCAACCGAATAGACGTCTGCATACCTCATAATCAGATAGTTACGGCGGCGAACGGCCCGTTTGGTAATTTTTCGCACATTCTTTTGGCAAAAAACGCAGCGGCACACAATAAATTGCCTCGCTTTTGCATTATACAACTATATTAAGTACCTTTGTAGTGGTTGCTGGGTGTATTTGTGCGCTGTGCCGAACTTGGCAACCATACATCAAAAACTCACTTTCAGTTATGGTAAAGATTCTATGGGTTGATGACGAGGTCGAGCTGTTGAAACCTCACATTCTGTTCCTCAAAGCCAAAGGCTATGAGGTCGATACCTGCAACAATGGATACGACGCAATCGAGATGGCGGCGGCTGAGAGCTACGATCTGATCATTCTCGACGAGATGATGCCCGGCATTACGGGACTCGAAACATTGCCTCGAATCAAAGAGATTCGACCCACTACGCCTGTGATTATGGTTACCAAGAGCGAGGAGGAGAATATTATGGATAAGGCCGTCGGCTCGAAGATTGCCGACTACCTCATCAAACCCGTAAATCCCAATCAGGTATTGCTGTCGATCAAGAAGAATGTCCATCAGCAACAGCTTGTAACCGAGCAGACTACGGCTGACTATCGTGCCGAGTTCGGGCGTATTTCGGCGCAGGTGGGCTCGGCTCGCTCGTTTGAGGAGTGGTGTGCGATCTATAAGAAGATCGTAAGCTGGGAGATCGAGCTTGGCGATTCGACGGACAAGAGTATCAAGGAGGTGCTGGCGTACCAGAAGAGCGAGGCCAACAATGAGTTTTGTAAATTTGTGCGTCGCAACTACTCGTCGTGGATCAATCGTCGTGATGAGCAGACGCCTGTGATGTCGCACACGTTGATGCGCAGCAATATCTTTCCCGTGGTTGATAACAACTCGAAGACTACGCTACTGCTGATTGATAATTTCCGCTACGACCAATGGCGTTCGATCAACTCGATGTTGCACCCGTTCTTCGACGTTGCGGTCGATGATTTCTACTGCGCAATTCTGCCCACAGCGACTCAATATGCTCGCAATGCGATCTTTGCGGGTTTGATGCCGCTGGCGATCGATAAGTTGATGCCGAATCTGTGGCTCAACGACAACGAGGAGGGCGGTAAGAACCAGTATGAGGAGGAGTTTCTGCAACGACAGATGCGAACGAGTGGCAAGAATTATCGCTATACGTTCGATAAGTTGGTGCGTCCCGAGGCGGGTCGCAAGTTGATCGACAATATTCAGCGTGTCTATGACGCTGATTTTTCGGTTATTGTCTATAACTTCCTCGATATCCTTTCGCACGCCCGTACCGAGACCGAGATTATCCGCGAGCTGACCGAAGACGAGGCTGCGTTTCGTTCGCTCACCCGTTCGTGGTTCGAGCATTCGGATCTGTTTGTGATCCTCAAAATGCTCTCGGAGCGCGGTCATACGGTGATCGTAACCTCGGATCACGGCACAATCCGCGTAACGAATCCCGTAAAGGTGGTTGGCGATCGCGAAACCTCGTCGAACCTGCGATATAAGACGGGTCGAAACCTCAATTATAATACGCGCGAGGTCTATGATATCACTCGTCCCGAGGAGATTCAACTGCCGGCAGGCTCATTGACGTCGAGCTATATCTTTGCTTACAATAGCGATTTTCTGGTCTATCCCAACGACGCCAACCGCTTTGTGCGCTACTACAAGAATACATTCCAGCACGGCGGTATCTCGATGGAGGAGATGATCGTGCCCTATATCGTTCTCAAACCCAAGCAGTAGGCGTAAGTTGCAATGTCATCATATTATATAAAAAAGGCGTACCCTCGGGTGCGCCTTTTTTGTGCTCTTACTGAAATCTCACTTTGATAAAAGTTGAACTTGCGATAGCTCACATACCTCCTCTCTCATCAACAAAAAAGCGCGCCGCTGCCCCAGCTCTCAACAAAGAAGTATGCCCTCTGCTTCTCGGCCTCCTGCTTATTGCACCCAACAAAAAAGTGCGCCCCTTGCTGTCGTATGTTGCAAACCCTTTTCCCGTTCTGCCCAGCAGAAATGTGCGTGCCCCCACCCAACAAAAAAAGTGCGCCCCGTGGACGCACTTTGTTATATTCGCACCTTGCTCGAATTACTTCTGAGTGATGATAACGGCACGGTTGGGAGGCAGGTTGGGGAACTGAACCGACTCACCCTTCCAATCTACGTGCAACTTCTCTGCGGGAACACCACGCTGTACCAGAGCGTCCTTGATAGCGTTTACACGACGCTCGCTCAGGTTGAAGTTGTGCTGCTTAACACCCTCTTCCGATGCGAAGCCTACCAGGTTGAACTCACCCTCCGACTCCTTCATCATCTTAGCCAAGTAATCCAGCTGGATACCTGCGCGCTGAGTGATCTTATGCTTGTCCCACTCGAAGAAGATGATCATCTCGATAGGAATCTCCTTGCCCTGATAGATTACGGGAGCCTCAGCCTCAGCCAACTTCTTAGCCAACTCGTCAGCCGATGCCTGAGCGTTAGCCAACTCGTTCTCCAAGTTCTCGATACGCTTGTTGTAAGCCGAGTAGTCGGGCTCGGGGCAAACCTCCGGACGAGCAAAACCACGACGGTTGAAACGGTAGGTTACACCTGCGGTCAGCGAGAAGAGGTTACCATACTTATTAAATTTGTCGATAGCTGCCTGCTCATCGCCGCCACGCAGACCGAACGACTCACGAACCAACATATTCTTAGCTTCGAGGGTCAGATCAACTGCCTTCGAAATGCGGAACTTGTTCAACAGACCATACGAGAAAGCCCACTCCTGGTTGCCATTTGCATACTTATTATCGCCGCTGATGTGCGAACGAGCGTAACCGAAACCACCGAATACGATGGGCTGCCATACGCGCATCTCCTTGTAACCACCGATCCAGTTGCGAACATTGATCAACGCGTCAGCGTGGATAAAGTAGTAGCTCCAGTCACCCTGAGGGCAAACTGAACCATCGTCCCAAACGTAATCGCTTGCGCCAACTTCGTTCATATACAGCGCAGTCGACTTCATCTGCAAACCCTGAGCCTGCAAACGAGCACCAAATACGGGAGTAATCCACTTGGTAGCCTGTACGTCAACCTCATACGACAGACGCTTGCCGAACTTGCCTTCGTCCTGATTATCACCGAAGAACCAAGTCTGAACACCTACACCTGCACCGATTTCCCAATTGTCCCAGAACTTGTTGGTAACGAAGTTTGCGTGACTGGGTTTCGGCTCAACCTCCTGCTGCTGAGCGAACGCACTCAGAGCCGCAACAACCAATGCGATAGTGAATAAAATTCTTTTCATAAATGTTTGATAGTTAAAATTTTACTTGTTTTCTCTCATACTCACGGCTTCACACCATTCAGCCTCTCCAAGCATTGTCCAATGCATTTGTGTCAAGTGCTGTATATGAATGCACGGTGCAAATTTATATAAAATATTCGGAAAATGAACAAATTTTATCCTTTTTATTTTCATTTTTATACAAAAAAACGACCCGAGACTTTGGCCTCAGATCGTTTTTTTGTCCGAATTTCGTTTTTGTGAAGTAATCTACATCGGGAATCAACCGCACTTCGAGTAGCCACACGACATACAAACGGGGCAACCATTCTGATATACCAGCGAATCCTCGCCACAATTCGGGCAGGCCTGCTTAGCCTTGGTGCCGTTCGAAATGTACTTCTTCAAAGCACGCTCGACGCCATTCTTCCACGTGTTGATGGTCTCGCTATCGAGGTGCAGCGACTCGATCAGTGCCACAACGTCGATGATGGGCATACCGTGGCGCAGGACGCCCGAGATCAGTCGTGCATAGTTCCAGAACTCCTCGTCGAACAGACGCGAGATACCACCGATGGTGTTGGTGTAGCCGTAGCGGTCCTCGTATTGGAAATCGTAGCGCGAGTTACCCTCTTTGTCCTTGACTTTGATGATGTTACCCTTCTTCACCTTGCGAGGAATGTACATTGCGTCCTCCTCGATCTTACCGGTAAAGATCTCATAGGGGCGACCGTTCACCAAGCCCACGAATGCGATCCAATCCTCCGAGCCGTTTTTGAATCGAACGACCTCAGCTTCGAGCGACTGCGGGCGGCGAATCAGCTGCTTGTGCTCCTCTTGGCACTTGCACTCGTCGTCGGCGTTCTTCTTCTTTTTCTCGATCAGTACGCCCGAGCGCGAACCGTCGCGATAGACTGTAACGCCCTTACAGCCACACTCCCAAGCGGTCTTATATACGTCGGCAACCAGAGCCTCATTGACGCTGTTGGGCAGATTTACCGTAACCGAGATCGAGTGATCGACCCACTTCTGAATTGCGCCCTGCATCTGTACCTTTGCAACCCAGTCGATGTCGTTTGCCGTAGCCTTGTTGTAGGGCGATGCTGCAACTAACTTATCGAGCTCTTCGTCCGAAATCGAGTTCAGATTGTCGGTGTTGTAGCCATTCACCTCCAACCAAGTGAGGAACTTATGGTGGAATACGTTGTACTCTTCGAACGAATCACCGCTCTCGTCAACGTACGAAACCTTAACATCTTTGTCGTTGGGATTGACCTTGCGGCGACGCTTATATACGGGGCGGAACACAGGTTCGATACCCGACGTGGTCTGCGACATCAGCGAGGTGGTGCCCGTAGGTGCGATCGTAAGCATAGCCACGTTACGACGACCGTGTTTAACCATCATCTCGTAGAGTTCGGGATCGGCCTCCTTGATACGCTCGATCATCGGGTTGCCTGCCTCCTTCTCCGAGTCATACATCGGGAACTTGCCGCGCTCCGAAGCCATAATGACCGATGCGCGATAAGCCGACGTTGCCAACGTGCGCTGAACATTCACTGCGAAGTCGATAGCCTCCTGCGTACCGTAGGTCAGACCCAGAGCGGCCAACATATCGCCCTCGGCCGTAATACCCAGACCCGTACGACGGCCCTTCAATGCCTTTTCGCGGATCTTCTTCCACAAATCGAGCTCCACGCGACGAACGTCCTCGTCCTCGGGGTCGCTTGCGATCTTCGAGATGATGGCCTCGACCTTCTCCAACTCCAAGTCGATGATGTCGTCCATCATACGCATTGCCTTATTGACGTGCGACTTGAACAGGTCGAAATCGAACTCAGCCTCAGCCGTGAAGGGGTTCTTAACGTAGCTATAAAGGTTGATAGCCAGCAATCGACAGCTATCGTAGGGGCACAGAGGAATCTCGCCGCAGGGGTTGGTCGAAACCGTTACGAAGCCCTCGTCAGCGTAGCAGTCGGGCACACTTTCGCGGATCACCGTATCCCAGAACAGCACGCCCGGTTCAGCCGACTTCCACGCATTGTGGATAATCTTGTCCCACAACGCCTTTGCATCTATGTCCTTTTTGTAAAGCGGTTCTTCGGCGTTGATAGGGAATTGCTGGCGGTAGGGTGTTCCGCTCAGTGCGCAGCGCATAAACTCGTCGTCGATCTTGATCGAGACGTTTGCGCCCGTAACCTTACCCAAGTCGGTCTTAGCGTCGATAAAACGCTCAGCGTCGGGGTGCTTGATCGAGAGCGAGAGCATCAGTGCGCCACGGCGACCGTCCTGAGCCACCTCGCGGGTCGAGTTCGAGTAGCGCTCCATAAACGGAACGATACCGGTCGAGGTCAGTGCGCTGTTCAGTACGGGGCTACCCGTGGGACGCAGGTGCGAGAGGTCGTGGCCCACGCCACCGCGACGTTTCATCAGCTGTACCTGCTCCTCGTCGATACGGATAATACCGCCATACGAGTCAGCGGGGTTCTTGTGGCCGATCACGAAGCAGTTCGACAACGATGCAATTTGGAGCGTATTGCCGATACCGGTCATCGGGCCGCCCTGTGGAATGACGTAGCGGAAGTGGTCGAGCAGCTCGAATACCTCGGCAGCCGACATAGGGTTAGTGTAGCGATTTTCGATACGGGCGATCTCGTTAGCGATGCGCCAATGCATCTGCTCGGGCGAGCACTCGTAGATGTGGCCGAATGAGTCTTTCAGAGCGTACTTGCTCACCCATACGGTTGCGGCCAATTCGTCGCCTGCGAAATACTCTTTCGCGGTTGCAACTGCCTCAGCGTAAGGATACTCTTTCAGCTGGGTTGGTTTTTGATTTTCGGACATAGTATATTTTTTGTTTATTGTAATTGCCAGACAACAAAGCACGTAACCCAACCTTACGGGGGCTACGTGCTTACAAAATTGAGGATAATTTTCAAGAATTATTTCTCAGCGTGTGCGAATTTATCTACAAGTTATCAACAGTTTTCGCAAACGCCTTAACGAGTGATACCTACGGTTACTCGTTCGATTTTGCCACCGAGCGGCGGAGCCAACTTCGAAACCTCGACCCGAACGCGCTCCACCTGCGGCCACTCAGCTTTGATGGCGTCGCCTATGCGCAGTGCAACGTTCTCCAAGATGTTCGAGGTTTGGCGCATTTGGCGAGCGACGAGCTCATAGACGTTGAGGTAATTGACCGCCTTCTGCACATCATCTTCGCGTGCGGCCTCTTCGCTCTCGGCGTCGATCTCGACCGACACCACAAAGCGGTTACCCACCTTCTTTTCCAAATCGTAGCAACCGTGCGCTGCTCGAAACTCCATATTTTCGAGTCGAATCGTGAAAATCATCTTCTTTTATATTATATAGGTATGTCCTACTCACTCAGTTGTGATCGGTCATTTCGCTCCGCCTCCCAATCTGCACCCCTCGTGCCACTTGTGGCACTAAGCCCCTGCCTGAGGCGGGGGTTTGGGGGTGGGTCATAATTGCAACCGCCGCCAATGGCGGCGCATTTGCGACGCAGGTGGGGTTGAGATGAGGTTACTCAACCGTGATAAGGTAATAATTCTTCTTACCCTTCTGCACCAGCAGGTACTTGCCTGCGGTCAGATCCTCCTCCGTAACGGCACGCATCGGATCCGCAACCTTCTCCTTGTTGAGCGATATACCGCCACCCTGAACGAGCTTACGGGTTTCGCCCTTCGATGCGAAGACATTGCAACGCTCGGCAACCAACTCGATGAACGGGCAACCCAGCGCTTCCTTCGATACAGTGAACTGAGGAACGCCGTCGAAAACCTGCAACAGCGTCTGCTCGTCCAGCGCGTGCAGAGCCTCAGCCGTAGCCTGACCGAACAGAATGTTCGACGCTGCAACAGCCTTCTCGTACTCCTCAGCCGAGTGGATCATCGTCGTAACCTCCTTAGCCAGACGCTTTTGCAGTACGCGCAGGTGGGGTGCCTCCTCGTGCTCGGCGATCAGCGACTCAACGGTCTCGCGGTCGAGCAGCGTGAAGATACGAATGTAGCTCTTAGCGTCGTCGTCGCTCACGTTCAACCAGAACTGATAGAACTTGTAGGGCGAGGTGTAGCGTGCGTCGAGCCATACGTTACCGCTCTCGGTCTTACCGAACTTCGTGCCGTCGGCCTTCTTGATCAGCGGGCAGGTGATAGCGTAGGCCTCGCCACCCAACTTGCGACGGATCAACTCTGTTCCGGTGGTGATGTTGCCCCACTGGTCCGAACCGCCCAGCTGAACCTTGCAGCCGAGTGTCTCGTACAGGTGCAGGAAGTCGTAGCCCTGCAACAGCTGATAGGTGAACTCGGTGAACGACATACCGTCGCCCTCGCCATTGAAGCGCTTCTTGACCGAATCCTTGGCCATCATATAGTTTACGGTGATCATCTTACCGATGTCGCGTGCGAAATCGAGGAAGGTGAAGTCCTTCATCCAATCGTAGTTATTTACGAGCAGGGCAGCGTTCGGGGCGTCGCTATCGAAGTCGATCAGCTTCGAGAGCTGAGCCTTGATTGCCTCCTGATTGTGGCGCAGCGTCTGTTCATCGAGCAGGTTACGCTCCTGCGACTTGCCGCTCGGGTCGCCGATCATACCCGTTGCACCACCCACCAATGCGATAGGACGGTGGCCGCAACGCTGAAAATGTTTCAGGATCATAACGCCCACCAAGTGGCCGATATGCAACGAGTCAGCCGTGGGGTCGATACCCAGATAAGCGGTGGTCATCTCCTTTTCGAGTTGCTCCTTAGCTCCGGGCATAATGTCGTGGATCATACCACGCCATTCGAGTTCTTCTACAAAATTCATTCTCTTGTTTGTCGTTTATTTGTTTGTATTTCTATTCCAATTCCAGTTCCAACGCCTTGCGCAACTTGGCCACAAGCGGGTTCTTTTCGGCCAAGTAGGCCATTCGGTCCTCGACGCGAATGGGCTTTGGGGCGCGATACTCAACCTCGGGGCGCACAATCTCCAATTCGATAGAACCGTTCACTCCGGCTGTTTCGGCCAAAAGGTGCAACACAGCACTCTTGTGGTGGCGGATCTCATCTTCGAGCACCTCGCTCTCGGCCTCGATCGTCAGGCGGTTGCCATCGACCCTCATCGTGTCGAATGCCAATGCCATACGCACACTCTGCTCGCGCAGCTTGGCAATAAAACGCTCGCGCGTGTTGGCAATCTTCTGCTCGGTCAGCGGGTCGATCGAAACCAAGGGGTTGGTTGCTGCCTGCTCTGCGCTTTCGTCCGAACTCTTCGTCGAGGCTTTGCTCAGCAGCGAGGCGAGCGACGCTCCCGAAATCGAGGTGCGCGAGGTATTCGTTGGCCGCGACGTCGGCTGTGGTACCGGTTTAGTGGTTGTAGGCTGGGGGGTGGGTTGTGCCGCAGCAGGGGCTGCGGTGGCAACGGGTTGCGGTGCGGTCGGTTGCGGTGCGGTCGGTTGTGGCTGAGGCACGGAGCTCGTAGGCTGAGCGACCGACGGAGCTACGACCGCGCCATTCAGCGGTGGCAGCTCGAACGATTCGAGATCACCTATCGGCTCATTTTTTTTTTGACTCAGTCTGCAAAGTTTCATCAGACCGAGTTCAACCGTGAGGCGTCGATTGGTTGCCGTTCGAATCGTCGCGTCCAATTGGGCGAGCAACGTGATCGCTCCGAACAGAAATTCGGCATCACACGTGGCTGCTTGTGCGCGATAACGGTCGAGCAACGTTCCCGTAACTTCGAGCAGTGGCAACGTCTGAGCGTCGTGGCACATCAGCAGGTCGCGGCAGTGCTGAGCCAAACCCGCCATAAATGTCTGCGCCGAGAAACCGGCCGACAGCACACGGTCGAACAGCAACAACGCACGGGTGTAGTCGCCCGCCATCAGCGTCTCGACCGTGGTGAAATAGGTGTCGTAGTCGAGTACGTTGAGCGACCGAGCCACCTCGCGATACGAGAGCGACTGACCGCAGAACGAAACCGCTTTATCGAACATCGACAGTGCGTCGCGCATACCTCCATCGGCCTTTTGAGCGATCAGGTTGAGCGACTCATCGTCGTAGGTAACGCCCTCTTGCTGAGCGATATATTTCAAGTAGCCGACACTATCCTCGACACGAATACGGTTGAAGTCGAAGATCTGGCAACGCGACAGAATCGTCGGAATGATCTTATGTTTCTCGGTGGTTGCCAAGATGAAGATGGCGTGTGCGGGCGGCTCTTCGAGCGTTTTCAGGAACGCATTGAAAGCGGCAGCCGACAACATATGCACCTCGTCGATGATATAGACGCTGTAACGACCCACCTGAGGCGGGATACGAACCTGATCCACAAGCGAGCGAATGTCATCGACCGAGTTGTTCGACGCAGCGTCCAACTCGTGGATATTGAACGAGCGGCCCTCGTTGAACGAGCGGCACGATTCGCACTCGTTACAAGCCTCATTATCAATGGGTGAGAAACAGTTGATCGCCTTAGCGAAGATACGTGCGCAGGTGGTCTTGCCCACGCCACGCGGACCGCAGAACAGATAGGCGTGCGCCAACTGCCCGCGCGCTATGGCATTTTTGAGTGTTGAGGTAATATGCGTTTGACCCACTACCGAAGCGAACGTAGCGGGGCGATATTTACGAGCTGATACAACAAAATTTTCCATAGCAACGGCAAAGATATGAAAACTTTTTCTTTCCCGCGCAACATCGCCCTATAAAAATGTACGCACGTGCGCAGCGCGAGGCGTCAAAATGTCGCGTGCGGGGTGTCTATTCGGCACGCTTTGGCAGTCGAAAGTGTCGCAAAGTCAGTCGATTGTCAGCCTTGTATGGCAATTTGTCCGACGTGCGAAATTGGCAGTGGATTTGCACTGAATCTTTCTCGAAAAACGAAAAAAGTAACCAAAAACAGATAAGTACAACTATGAACATCAATTCACTTACTATCAAGGCGCAGGAGGCTCTGCAACAGGCCTTTGCGTTGGCGCAGCGAGGAGGTCAGCAGGCTCTCGATCCGCTGCATATTCTCTCGGCGCTCATCGCCGAGGAGGATTCGCTCAGTGCATTTCTGCTGGGGCGTGTGGGGGTGAATGTCAAGCTCCTGCGCGAGAACGTACAACGTGCCGTGGCCGCTCTGCCGCAAGTGTCGGGTGCCGCGGGCGAACAATATTTTTCGCACGAGGCTTCGGCGATCGTGCAGCGTGCCATTGATTTCACCTCGACCTTTGGCGACAAGTACGCCTCGGTGGAGCACGTGTTGCTTGCGCTGGTGGCTGAACGAGGTGAGGCTCAGCGACTTTTGAAGGAGGCAGGTGCAACCGAGAAGGAGCTGAAAGCGGCCATCACCGAGTTCCGCAAGGGCGCGAAGGTCGATTCGCCCACCTCGTCGCAGGAGTTCAATGCGCTCGGCAAGTACGCCATCAACCTCAATGAGCAGGCTCGTCGTGGCAAGCTCGACCCCGTGATCGGACGCGATGAGGAGATTCGACGTGTGTTGCAGATTCTCTCGCGCCGTACCAAGAACAATCCCATTCTGGTCGGCGAGGCAGGTGTGGGTAAAACCGCTATTGCTGAGGGTATTGCGCACCGTATTGTCGATGGCGATGTGCCCGAGAACCTGCGCTCGAAGAGTATCTTTTCGCTCGATATGGGTGCGCTGATTGCGGGTGCGAAGTACAAGGGCGAGTTCGAGGAGCGATTGAAGGCTGTGGTGCAGGAGGTGATCGCCTCGGACGGTCAGATTCTGCTCTTCATCGACGAGATTCACACGTTGGTCGGTGCAGGTAAGAGCGATGGCGCGATGGACGCTGCCAATATCTTGAAACCCGCTTTGGCACGTGGCGAGTTGCGCACGATTGGTGCGACGACGCTCGACGAATTTCAAAAATATTTCGAGCAGGATAAGGCCTTGGAGCGTCGTTTTCAGAAGGTTATGGTCGATGAGCCCTCGGTCGAGGACGCCGTTTCGATTCTGCGTGGATTGAAGGAGCGCTACGAAAACCACCACCAAGTTCGTATCAAGGACGAGGCGATTGTGGCTGCCGTTGAGTTGTCGCACCGCTACATCACGTCGCGTTTTCTGCCCGACAAGGCGATCGACTTGGTTGATGAAGCGGCGGCACGTCTGCGCCTCGAAATGAACTCTGTGCCTGAGGAGATCGACACCCTCGACCGTCGTGCGCGACAGATCGAGATCGAGCGAGAGGCTATTCGTCGTGAGGGCGATGAGCAACGTGTCGAGGAGCTTACGCACGAGTTGGACGATCTGAATGCGCAGCGTAGTGCGTTGCGTGCCAAGTGGCAGGGCGAGCGCGATCTGTTGCAGCAGATACAGTCGAACAAGGAGTCGATCGAGCGTTTGAAGGTCGAGGCGGCGGAGGCTGAGCGCAGTGGCGACTATGGTCGTGTGGCGGAGATTCGTTACGGCAAGATCCGCGAGGCAGAGCAGAAGATCGACGCTCTGCAACGAGAGCTTGAATTGGCTGGTGCGAATGGCTCGATGATCAAGGAGGAGGTTGATGCTCAGGACGTTGCCGAGGTGGTTTCGAAATGGACGGGCGTGCCCGTAACGCGAATGTTGGCAAGCGAGCGCGAGAAGTTGCTCAATATGGAGCGCGAGCTGCACCGCCGTGTGGTTGGTCAGCAGGAGGCTATCGAGGTGATTTCGGACGCCGTGCGTCGTTCGCGTGCGGGGTTGAGCGATGGTCGTCGCCCGATCGGCTCGTTCATCTTCCTCGGCACGACGGGCGTGGGTAAGACCGAGCTGGCGAAGGCGCTGGCGGAGTTCCTCTTCAACGACGAAAATATGATGACCCGTATCGATATGAGCGAGTATCAGGAGCGCCACGCTGTGTCGCGTCTGATCGGTGCGCCTCCGGGATATGTGGGTTACGACGAGGGCGGACAACTGACTGAGGCTGTGCGCCGTAAGCCCTACTCGGTGGTGCTGTTGGAAGAGATCGAGAAGGCGCACCCCGACGTGTTCAATATCCTTTTGCAGGTGTTGGACGACGGTCGTCTTACGGACAACAAGGGGCGCACGGTCGATTTCCGAAATACGATAATCATTATGACCTCGAATATGGGTTCGCACCTGATTCAGGACCGTTTTGCGAAGGCGATTGAGGAGGGTGGCGAGGTGCCGATGCAGACCGTCGAGCAGACCCGCGACGAGGTGGTCGAACTGCTCAAAGCGACCCTCAAACCGGAGTTTCTGAACCGTATTGACGAGATCGTGATGTTCACGCCGCTCTCGCGTGGGGAAGTCGAACAGATTGTCGATCTGCAACTGCGCTCGGTCGAGAAGATGTTGAGTGCCAACGGAATACGTTTCGTGGTTACGAAGGCTGCCCGAGCGTGGATTGCCGAGGCGGGCTACGATCCGATGTTCGGAGCGCGTCCCGTCAAGCGAACGATCCAGCGATATGTGATCAACGATCTGTCGCGACGTATCCTTGCGGGTGAGGTCGATCGTTCGCGTCCGATTCGCATTGATGCTACGAATGAAGGTTTGACCTTCGAGAATTAGTTAGATAGATTAATTTTAATTGTTGTTGCGACGAGGGTGCGACCTGCGGGTTGTGCCCTCGTTTTTGCATTTTGGGTGAGCGAGGTTTGCCCTTCGAGCCTAACCCCTGCCAATTAAAAAGCCGCACTCCACGTGGGGTGCGGCTCTCTTTTTCAACAAACACAAACTTTATTCTGCCTTGGTTGCGTTCTCGGTTGCGGGGGCAGCTGCGGGAGCGTCCTCGGGGAACGAGATCAGATAGCGCAAGTGCTCCAACTCGCGCATATAGTTACGCTTGGGGAGCTTGGGCGAATAGACATAACAATCGAGCGTAACGACCTCATTTGTAGTGGTATTGACGGTCGTGTAGCTCACGAACGGGCCACCCATAAAGTCGTTGGCTACGTCCCAGAAACCGCGCAACTCGGCCCACAGACGACCCTCGCTGCGGAAGGTGCGATAGTCGGGGTCGTAGATCTCGGCGGTGGTCATATACGAGCCGTCCGACGGACCGGGGATCAGCGCGGCGTAATTGTTTCGAGCAGCGAGCAGTGCGTCGTGCGAGAGGTCTTTCGGGCCGGTGTAGGGGTACGAATAGATGAAGAAACCCATACTCGACTGAGGCATTTCGAACGAGATCCAAGCGAAGTCATCGGTCTGATTGCGAAGAACATAACCCTTAGGAACGTTGAACGTAATGCCGAATTTGTCGTGCAGCAGCTGCAACAGACCCTTGTCGTAGTGTCGCTGACCGTAGGCGATCGTGCGGTCGCGCTCGGTCGATTCGAGCACCTGCAACAACATCTGACGGTTGGCATCGACGAAGGCGGTTGCCGACTTCAAGTTGGGAGCTGTGAGTTGCAGAATCACCTGTGGCGACGAGAAGCGGTCGTACTGCACGCTCAGTCCTGCCTCCGAGTGCTCGGGGTTGATGTCGATATCGAGGATATTGCGATGGCGCTGCACGAGGTTCTTGAATCCCGAAGGCAGCGTGCGCAGCAGATCAAACAGCGGCTCGGTCTGGTTCAGCACGGGCACGGGCGACTGCAACACAGCACGCAACGTATCGCCCAACTCGCCCTGCCACTCATCGTTCTCGGCGATGACGATCAGTTCGTAGGGTGAGCCCTGCGAAACGGGACGGTCGAAGTTGTCGGCGGTCTTGAATGCGTCGCACGAACTGAGGGTCGCGATTGCAACAGCGACAGCAAGAAGTTTCGAAATGATTTTCATTATGGTATGGTTTTTAATGTTTGTATTCGAATTTTGTATGACAAATATATAACTAATTACTTAGTTATGCAAATTTTCGTGTAAAAAAATAGATTTTCGCCCAATCATTGCTACATTTGTGCGAGTAATTAGAGTGTAAATCAATTAACAAACGATCGCAATGCGTCTGAAACCACCGAAATTCCTGCGCCGCTTGATGCCCGATCTGATTTGGGATATCGAGGACAGTGAGAATGTTTTTCTGACGTTCGACGATGGTCCGACCCCGGGCATTACGGAGTGGATCCTCGCCACGCTCGACAAGTATGATGCCAAAGCGACGTTCTTCTGTCTGGGCAAGAACGTCGAGGCCTATCCCGATCTCTATCAGCGTATTATCGATGCCGGACACCAAGTTGGCAACCATACCTACTCGCATCAAAAAGGGTGGGGTATGCCTACGGATCGCTATGTCGAGGACGTCGATTTTGCGGCCGATCTGATCCAGAGCGATCTGTTCAGACCTCCCTACGCTCGCATTACACCCGCGCAGACCCGCGCACTTGCACAACGCTATCGACTGATTATGTGGGACGTCATTTCGCGCGACTACAACCGCAAAATCTCGCCCCGAACCTGCCTGCGTAACGTGGTGCCATATATCGAGGGCGGCTCGATTATCGTCTTTCACGACTCGGTCAAGGCGTTCCGAAATATGCGCTACGCCCTGCCCCGCACGCTCGAAGAGGTGCGTCGTCGGGGGCTTCGATGTGCCCGAATCGAGTAGTGGCTCAGCAACCGCCAAAGACTGATAATGAGAAAGTGAGACTAAATTTTTTTTGATACTTTCGGGAAAAGTGTTACTTTTGTGGCCGTTAAGCGACAATAACTAATCAAATTATACAATTTCTATGCAGATTACAGCAGCAGACATTAAGATCGGTATGTGCATCGAGATGGACGGCAAGACCTTTATTGTTGTCGATTTCCAGCACTGCAAGCCGGGCAAAGGCCCCGCATTCGTACGTTCGAAGCTCAAAAACCTCGAAAATGGCCGCGTATTGGAGAACACCTTCTCGTCGGTAGGTCAGAAGATCGAGCAGGTACGTGTTGAGCGTCGCCCCTACCAGTTCACCTATGAGGACGATCTGGGCGCACACTTTATGCACACCGAGACCTTCGAGGAGATCAACATCGACAAGAATCTGATCAACAACTACGACCTGATGGCTGATGGTCAGATCGTTGAGGTTATGTTCCACACCGACAAGGAGATGGTTCTGTCGGCCGAGCTTCCCCCGATCGTTGATATGGAGGTTACCTACACCGAGCCGGGTATCAAGGGCGATACCGCTTCGACCAACTCGTTGAAGCCCGCAACGGTTAATACCGGTGCAACGGTTCGCGTTCCTCTGTTCATCAACACCGGCGACAAGATCCGCGTTGATACCCGCACCCGCGAGTACTACGAGCGTATCAAGTAAGCCGAGGCGAACTGAATGCAACGCACAATGGAGAGCTGCCCCACAACGGGGTGGCTCTTTTTTTGGACTTTGGGGCGAGGCTCTTCACCGTTTTGGAACAGAAGTGAGCGCAAAAATGGGGACAATGCCATTCGAAAATGAAAAATAATCGCGCGCGGGGTAGGTTGTTCGACTTTTATTCGTTATCTTCGCAGTAGCTTTCGCGCGTGTGGGTGAGGGTGGTTGCCGCGAATCCCCGTTTGGCGCGCAAGTTGAATGAATATAATCGCATAAAATCATTCACGATGAAACGTAACATACTCATCACATTGTTGGTATTGCTGACTGCGTTTGCTGCTCGTGCGCAGGAGATCGTCATTGGCGAGCGAGTGCCCGATCTACGTCCAACGGAGTGGCTTGGTGCATCGCCTGCGGAGGACGATCGCCGTGCGACGCTCGTGGTTTTCTATCACACTGAGAGTCAGCCTTGTGTCGAGGCTCTGCCGCAGCTCGATAGGTTGGTACGCGGGTTGAAAGATGTGCGTCTGATTGTGGTGGCGATGGAGCCTAAGGAGCGCATTGCACCCTCGTTGGCAAAATATATGAGTGCGCAATTCTATGTTGCGATCGATCAGTCGGGGAACGCATTCGACAGCTATGGAATCCGCTACGTGCCGTTTGGTGTGTTGGTCGATCCGAAGGGTCGCGCGCAGTGGATTGGCAATCCGACGTTGGCTACGCCCGAGAGTCTCAAACGAAATCTGAAATAACCGAAAAATAACTATTGATCCCAATATGGCTTTTACCAAAATCGAACATTACGAGAAGGAGCATTGTGATGCTCATCACGATAGCGCGCTGAGCGTTGCCGAAGGTGTTAATGATCAGCCGATTGTCAATCCCTATTTCGTGCGCAAACGCAAGCCTCGACTTTCGGTCGATGACTATGTGCGAGGCATTTTGGCGGGAGATATTACCATTCTCTCACAGGCTATCACGCTGATTGAGAGCAACAACCCCGACCACTATGCAATGGCGCAGCAGATCATCGAGCGTTGCTTGCCCCATAGTGGCAAGTCGGTGCGAATCGGTATTACGGGTGTGCCGGGTGCAGGTAAATCGACTTTTATCGAGGCGGTGGGTAATATGGTAACCTCGTTGCGCCATAAGTTGGCGGTGTTGGCTATCGACCCCAGCTCGGAGCGTAGTGGAGGCTCGATTTTGGGCGATAAGACCCGTATGGAGAGTATCTCGTCGAATCCTGATGTCTTCATACGTCCCTCGCCCTCAGCGGGTTCGTTGGGTGGTGTGGCGCGTAAGACCCGCGAAACGGTGGTGCTGTGCGAGGCGGCAGGCTACGACGTGATCTTCATCGAAACGGTCGGTGTGGGTCAGTCCGAAACGGCCGTACATTCGATGGTCGATATGTTTATGCTGTTGCAGATTGCGGGTGCGGGCGACGAGTTGCAGGGTATCAAGCGCGGTATTATGGAAATGGCTGATATAATGGTGATTACAAAGGCCGATGGCGAAAACGTGTTGCGTGCAAAGTTGGCACGTCGCCAGTTCCAGAATGCGCTGATGTTGTTCCCGATGCCCGAATCGGAGTGGCGTCCGCAGGTCTTCACTTGCTCGTCGGTTGACAAGGTTGGCTTGGAGGAGGTTTGGAAGGGCGTTGAGGAGTATCTCGATTTCATTCGTGCCAATGGCTATTTCCGCCACAACCGCAACAGACAGAATAAGTATTGGATGTACGAGACGATCAACGATGCGCTGCGTAGCTCGTTCTATCTGAATGAGCGAATCGAGGGTCTGATCCCCGAGTATGAAAAGCGCGTGCTGGGCGACCAGATCAGCTCGTTTGTGGCGGCAAAGGAGTTGCTTGATCTGTACTTCGGCGAGAAGAAATAGCGCGTTGTATGTTGCTGGGACGCAAGAGTTTAAGGTTTATGCTGGCGGTCGTTGTGGCTGTCGGCATAAATTGTTTTGAGGCATTGGCTGCGCGTCCTGTGGCTCGGATTTCGGGGTCGATTGCCGCGTCGTATGATGGGTCGGTGGTGGCTCGGTATGGCGACGCGGAGATGAATATTGCCACGCTCGACGCCCATTGTTACGGTGGGCGTTTCGAGGTCGAAGTGCCTGTCGAGCAGCCGACCGAGGTGATGTTGTGCGCTGGGGGTGAGGTGCTTGCGCGCCTGCTTGTTGCGCCGGAGCAGAAGGTTTCGGTCGAATTTGTTGATGGGACGCCACACTTCGCGGGGGCAAATGCCGAGATCAATTCGGCAATGAATAACTATCTGAGGAAGATGAACTTCCGTAGCTTTACTCCCTCATATAGGGTCGAGTCGGCTGAGCAATTTGTAGCAGTTTTGGATCGTAGTATCGAGATCGAGCGAGGGCGAATGTTGCGCGAATTGGGCGACGCACCTGCACTATTGCAACGTTGGGCCGAGAGTGAGATTCGCTACCGAAATGCAGGTTATGCGGTCGAATATTTGCGCCGTAACTCATTGACTGACAGCGTGTCGATTGCGACTCTGTATGACAAGACCCGCTTCCCGTTCGATCACGATGGGCTCATCAGTACGGATTATGTCGAATATGTTGCTAACGTGGTGCGCGATAGTTACATCGAATGCGATCGGCTGGTTGGAGGTTTGCGCGCACAACGTGATTATGCGGGCGCCTATGTGGCTGCTATCGAGCGAGTTGCGAAGACTTGTAGTAGCTCGGAAGAGTGCGATATGATCGGTACAATGCTGCTCAATATGTCGATTTCGGATACCCGTTCGCCATTTGCCGAGGTGATGGAGTTGATTCACGATCGCCAACTGCTTAGTGATGATGTGATTGCACGTTTTGATGCAAAGCGCCGCGGAAGGGCTGATATGCGCCGATTTACCGAGCATACGTTTGAGCGATTGCTCGCAGAGTCGCGGTTCAAGGTGATCTATGTCGATGTCTGGGCAACGTGGTGTCCGCCCTGTCTCCGCGAGATGAAACATCTGCGCAAGATGGAGAAACGTCTTGAAAATGAGTCGATTGAGTTTGTGTCGTTGTGCGTTTCATCGCCCTATGCGCAGTGGGCACTAATGGTCGATTTGCCCGATAATCGTGCGGCAAACTATTGGCTCGACGATCGAGCGCAGGCGGAGCTTGATCGCTATATTCGAGTGCGCAGTTTTCCACGATTTTTCGTGTTGAGTGGTGGTGAGATAGTTAATGACAATGTGCAGTGGCCGTCGTCTAACAAGTTGATTGACTCGATTTTACGTGGCTACGTCGAACTGCTAAACCAATCCCGAAATGAGTAAAATCAGAGCCTATATCCGTTCGTTCCGACTGCGCACGTTGCCACTCTCGGTGGCAGGTATTGTGCTCGGTACGATGTTGGCAGCAGCCGCAGGCGAGTTCCACGCAGGACGTTTCGCGCTGGCGGTTGTAACGGTGTTATTGCTGCAAATCCTATCGAATGTGGCCAACGAATTGGGCGACACATTGCGTGGCACCGACTCCGATGAGCGTCAGGGTATGGTCTATTCGTTGCAGAGTGGCGAGATCACGATTGCTGCAATGAAGCGACTGATTATCTGGCTTGTAGCGCTATCGGCATTGAGCGGTGTGGCATTGATAGCGACCTCCTTCGAGGCGCTTTTTTCGCGCGAAGGCTTGACGATGTTGGGCCTTGGAGCGTTGGCCATCGTGGCTGCGCTCGGTTATACCCTCGGGCGGCGACCATACGGCTATATGGGCTTGGGCGATCTGTTTGTGTTCCTCTTTTTTGGATTGCTCTCGACTATTGGTGGCTATTTTTTGATGTGCTGGCAGGTGGATTGGAGTGTGGCACTGCCTGCGGCCGCTTGTGGTTTGTGGTCGGTTGGAGTCCTGAATATCAACAATATACGCGATATCGAGAGCGACCGTAAGAACCGCATAACCGTCCCGATTCTGCTCGGCGTGCGTGGCGCAAAGATCTACCAATGTGTACTCGAATTGTTGCCGTTTGTGCTGCTAAGCATCTATTGCGCATTGCATTGTGGCGAGTGGGCAGATTATCTGTTCTGGTTGCTGTTGCCGCTGTATATTGTTCATTTGCAGGGTGTTTGGCAGGCCCAAGGCCGTCAGCTTGATGCCCGTTTGCCCCAACTCTCGATCTTGACTATTGTGGCGTGCGTTGCTTTCGGTGCGCTGCAACTGCTCTGACCGTCCCATATCCATCTTGCAACAAAAAACCTGACCTCGTGCTGAGGTCAGGCAGTTGATTTATTAACGTCAAAGCAACGTGTGGTGCATTACTTAGCCCACTTGTCCTTATGCTTTTCGATCTGCTTTTTCAAGGCGTCAATCGATTGATCAACAGCCTCTTCGAACGTCTCACAACGGCTTTCCGCTACTAACTTGTCGCCCGGCATCTGCACCGTAATTACTGCGACTTTGTTTCCGCGATCATTGTCTTTGTCGAGTTTCAGGATCACGTCGGCCGAGGTGGCACGCTCTGCAAAACGATCGAGTTTCGACATCTTTTTCTCTACAAATTCGACCAACTTCTTGTCGGCATCGAATTTCACGGATTGAATCTGTACGTTCATAATTAATCCTCCTAATTACGTTTATATTAAAGCGATTTGGCCTTCATCACGAAGC
This sequence comes from Rikenellaceae bacterium, assembly GCA_017442365.1. Classification (GTDB taxonomy): domain Bacteria; phylum Bacteroidota; class Bacteroidia; order Bacteroidales; family Rikenellaceae; genus Alistipes. The sequence continues at coordinate 297,200 of JAFRZW010000002.1, forward strand.
CCTCGTCGCAAGGTTGCTATTTGTTTTGCTTCTCCGCAAAATGTTTCTGCTCAGCGACTTTCTCTGTACGCCCTCGCTGATGTGGGTGTGCCGTGTTGTATGCGCGGCGAACGGCGGCGATGCTGGTGTGGGTGTATCGCTGCGTAGTTGACAGCGACGAGTGCCCCAAAAGCGACTGTATCTCACGAATGTCGGCACCACCATCGAGCAAGTGCGTCGCAAAGGTATGTCGCAACACGTGCGGACTCTTGCGTCCTCGTATGCCGTACGCTTCTAACTCGTTGTGAATGACGCGATAAAGCGTCGAGTACGAAATACGCTTACCTTTCAGTGTTAAAAATAGTGCTTTTTGGTCAGAAATGCAAATATTTTGCCCCGAAATTGCAGCGATGTAGTCCAAAATTTTTTCGCGGACGATCTCGATGATCGGCACAATACGATCTTTGTCGCCTTTACCGCGCACGCGCAACGACGTGAAATCGCCCGAAAAATGGTCGCGGTCGATGCCTATAAGCTCCGACGCTCGCAATCCTGTGGTGTAGAACATCAACAAAATGAGCGAGTTGCGCGCCTGCTCGAAATCTTCGCTGCTGCAACGCACTTCGCTATCCGTGGCGATATCCTTCATTCGTGTATTCGAGATCACCGTTGGCAGGCGTTTGGGTGTTGTGAGTTTTGCGATGCCGACAAAGGGGTTGCTTGTGCACAGATTTTCGCGGCGTAACCACGCATAAAAGGTGCGTATCGAGGCCAAAGTGCGGTTGATCGTAGCTGCCGAGAGCGCCTCGCCGCGCGCCGAACGGTGGAGCGTGCTCTCGTCCTCGCGGGGTTTGCGCGAGAGCGATTCGATCCACTCGCTCAGATCGTTACGTGTTATCGTGCCGGGGTCGAACTCCTGCTCGCCGTCGCGCGTTACGTAGGCAACAAACTGCTCCACGTCGCGTCGATAGTTTCGGACGGTGAGTGGCGACAGACGTCGCTCGACGGTGATATATTCGACAAAACGGTTGATCATCGCGCGTGCAGTTTGCGTACTGACAAAGTTACAAATTTCTACTAAATAATAGGTAGATTTATATGTGCATTGAAAAATAATTTGTATATTTGTGATAGCATTGCGGAATACGTAATGTTTATAGATGGCATTTAGGGCTATTGTTGTTGTCAAGTAAAACGACCAAATAAATTACTACGAACAGACAATAGGCACATTAAATGCCCACGCCTTATGGCGTGGGTGTGCTTATGTTCGTATGGGTGCTTGGTCGTACCTTCTTGACGTTAAGCATTACCCACGTTTCTTTTTTAGGTATATCTCTGATTTAAGTTAAACGGTTGCTGTCTAATAGCAATGAAACTTATTAATTCAAACTATTGTTTAACTTAAATTTCAAAGTATTATGAAAAAACTATTCTATGCAAGCTTGTTAGTCACATTACTATCATCTTGCGATAATCTCCATAATATTGAACAAGAAGAATATTATGATTATGCGTTTATTGATATGAATGATTATCCTGATTGGCAGGAAGGTGTCATCACAAAAGATGATTTGTTTATGCTAGTTCGTGAGGATATATCTGCAGATGAAATAGTTACCTATGTTAATATGATTAACTCAGATGACAAAGGTGTAGTTATGTATTTTGATATGAATATGGAATTAAAGGCTTTTGTTACGGAGCAATTTGTGTGTAATGTGCATTGGACTGGATATGAAAATGCAGATATCCAAATTATTACAAAATCTGGAGAAAGTACTTATATGTCAGGTGTTTATATTCCATATGTTCAAAAGGAAGAAACGAGAGCCTTTCCATTAGTGGCTGTGTTATGGGGAGCTGTGAGAGGATTAATGGCAATACTGACCATTGAAGATGCTGTAAGCCTTACTAATAATGTACTTTCCAATGACTTTAAAGAAGCAGGATGGGATTTGGTACAACTACTTACCGGAGGAGTGGTAAGAAAAGCAAGGCTTGCTGTGCAATTACGTACTGATCTGACCACTGAAGCTTTAGATGCATTAAGAAAAAAACTCCAAGAGGAACCCTCAATAACTATTGCAAATCTTTCTATTGGAATAACAGAATCCATAGATGATGGGAACTGGGATCGACGTATAAATTATACCATTACATTAAAGATTAAAGGCGGATTATTAATGACTGGTGTGTATCCCTATTATGTCGGTAATTGGACAAGACCAACAGACCCTGCGATTGCTATAGATTGGTATAATCGCCCTATGCCGCAAAGGGTAAATTATTCTTCTAAGAGTAAACCGCATACTGCATATATCTATTATAGTGCAATGACAAATGAAGGAGAAGAGATTAAATCCTCCAATTATTTAGTATTTGATTTTAATGGAAATGTATGTAACATTTCTCTATCAAGTAGTCCTAATGTTATATACTCAGTAAATAGTAGTCAAGTCTCATCTGTAGATACAGCACTTGCTTCCCCAGTTTTGTTTGAAGAACGACCTTTGACATACAACTAGTCTTATTGCAACGACGAATTTAATCCGCTGTTGTATTGAGGATACTACTCACTAATTCTTTTCGCCATTGATCAGTTTATTAGAACATAAGTCGTACGTAAACGCATTATTCTGTACCTAAGTCGTCGGTGGCTCTTATTACAACGTATTAATTAACAAAAGGCGGGAGGGTATCTCGCGACAGCCTCCCGTCTTCAAGGGATTTTCACCCTTAAAACTACTAACCCAAACTTAAATAAATGAAGAAACCTTTTGTCGCGGCACGGCTGGTACCGCAACATCGATTACTTTCGCAAATCGCGTGCCAGCCTGCTCGCCACTACCGAAAAATTACACTCCCCACGACTTTTACGACTTTTTGCACGAGATTTGCGACGGAAACATCGAACTTCAAAAATCTGTTTTTATGAAACGTTTTATTTTATCGGTCATTGTGGCACTCTTTGCGGTGGCAGCAATGGCACACGACAAGATGATTCCTTATGTCGAACTGCCGCAGAAGGCTCGCACGTTTATCGAGAGTAATTTCGACCGCAGCAAGGTGGTGGCGATAACCGAGGAGTGCGATCGACGCACTGAGTATGAGGTGCGTATGTCCGACGGCACGAAGGTCGAATTTGACGGCAATGGCGAGTGGACAAAGGTGAGTGTGGGGCAGGGGACTGTGCCTGTGGCATTGGTGCCCGAGGCGATTGCCAAGCAGGTGGCGACCAGCTACCCCAATGCGACAATCGTGCAGATCGAAAAACGCGGTACGGGATACGAAATCGAGCTCTCGGACGACCGCGAGATGTTGTTCGATGCAGCAGGCAACGTAGTGAAGATTGATGATTAAACCAAGATCCGCGCTCCAAATCGGGGCGCGGATCTTAGTTTTGCCTATTTGCGGGTTAGAACAGCTCCAACTGTCCTGCCGTATGGTTGAACGTCAGACGGTGGTAGGGCGAGAGTCCGTATCGGGCGATTGCCTCGCGGTGGTCGCGGGTGGGGTAGCCCTTATTTTTCGCCCAGCCATATTCGGGAAATTCGGCCGCAATGCGACGCATATATTCGTCGCGGTGGGTCTTTGCTAACACCGAAGCTGCGGCAATGTTGGCATACTTGCCATCGCCCTTAACAACGCACTCGAAGGGCTGTGTCAGCGTGGTGTAGAAACGGTTGCCGTCGATCGCCAAGAATTGCGGTTGCGGGTCTAAACGCTTAACCGCCATCGTCATACCCTCGAACGATGCGTGCAGAATATTGATCTGGTCGATTCGCTCGGCCGTAACCTCCTCGACCGCCCACGCGATGGCCTCACGTTCGATCACCTCGCGCAGCAGATCGCGGTTGCGCTCGCTCATCTGCTTCGAATCGTTGAGCAGAGGGTGGCTGAAATCGGGTGGCAAAATCACCGCCGCCGCAAAGACCGAGCCTGCCAAGCAGCCACGTCCCGCCTCGTCGCAACCCGCCTCGATCAACTCGCGCTGAAACGAGGTGGCAAGCAACGTCGGCACTCGCTTCGATTTCGTCCCCTTGTCCGCCATCTCTACTTTTTATTATAGGTATTCATCGTCATTGCTGCGCCCACCGAAACGAACGAGCGAATGGCATCGACTGCCACCTTCACGCGCTCGGGCATCGCCTTGCGCTCCTCGTCGGTCCACTTGCCCAACACGTAATCGACCTGAAAGCCCTGCGGGAAGTCGCCACCAATGCCGAAACGGATACGCGAATAGTTGTTGTGTCCGAGCAGTTCGTTGATGTTTTTCAGTCCGTTGTGTCCGCCGTCGCTGCCCTTGGTGCGCATACGCAGCTGTCCAAACGGCAGCGCGATGTCATCGACAATGACGAGCAGGTTCTCGATGGGGATCTTCTCGGCGTCCAACCAATAGCGCACCGCCTTACCGCTCAAATTCATATAGGTCGAAGGTTTGAGCAGAATGAGCTGACGGCCACGATGTCGGCACTCGGCCACCGCGCCGTAACGTGCCGAACTAAAAACAGCACTGGACGCCTCAGCTAAGGCGTCCAGTACTTTGAAACCAATGTTGTGGCGGGTTTCGGCGTACTCGGCACCGATATTTCCCAGTCCTACAATCAGATATTTCAACTCGACAAAAAGTTTGTTAAAGAGTTGTTGTTTCGGTTAATTACTTACCGCGCTGCTGCTCAGCTGCTGCACCACGCGAAGCACGAGTTACGCGAACTGCGCAAACTGCGGTGGTAGCGGGGGTAAGCATAGCGAGGTTCTCGTACTGCAAGTCGCCAACGAAGATCGACTTACCAACGCCGAGCGAAGTGATGTCGATAACCAACTCATCGGGCAGGTTCTCGATCATACCGCTTACGCGGATCTTACGCTTGCTCAGAACGAGCTTACCGCCGGCCTTAACGCCCTCCGAGTTACCGGTCAGACGAACGGGAACGTCGATAGCAACGGGCTTGCCCTCCTGAACGCGGTAGAAATCGATGTGGAGGATCTGCTCACGAACGGGGTGGAACTGTACCTCGCGCATAACGCCGATCTCCTTCTTGCCCTCGATGTCGAACTCAACGATGTACGAGTTGGGCGAGTAGATCAGGGGCTTCAAAGCCTTAGCCTCAACCGAGAAATGTACGGTCTCCTCACCGCCATAGATAGCGCAGGGTACCATCCCATCACGACGAGCAGCCTTGCTCGCCTTCTTGCCGAAAACATCACGCTTTACGGCTGCAATCTGAATAGTTTTCATCTTGTGTAATAAATGTTTAAGTTACTTGGGCATCACTCAACGCTGCGGATTTTCCGCGCGTCCCATAAATGCTTGCGGGCGCAAAGGTAATCAATTTTTCTCAAAGCGCAAATTTTCAGCGAGATAAATTGTGTGGGCGTGAGTTGGTGCTGAGCTGTTTAGACAGCAAAGCGACCACGATTGCTCGCAGTCGCTTTGTTGTGGTACCCATAGCTCCGATCAAGGAGCTATGAGCTGTGTTAACCTAACTAAAATTTATATGTATGAATTTACTCCTCAGGAGCGTTCTTCAAGCAGTCGTAACGGATACAGCCTACTGCACCATTGGTGAACATTGCATATACGTACATATAAACGCCGTTCTCCGATACCGTCATAACTACGTCCATAAGACCCGAGCCATTAGCCTTAGCGGTCATATCGCCCAAGTTCAGACTTGCAATCTGATTGAATGTGCCTACGGTTGAAATATCGTAGAGTACACCACCAGCCGTGCTCCAAGTGAAGAACGTATCGTAGATTGCAGTCAGGTACATATTGTTGTTGAACTCCACTGCGTCAAGGCTAAGTACACCCATATTAGTATCGCAGAGCATATCGCTCTCTGCAATAACCTCATCGGTATCGCCATCAACCCAGAAAATCTTATTTACCGAATAACCTGTAATCATATAGTCCGAAGTTGCCGACGGATAGAGATAGGTTACTGCGGTGCGAGTAGGAGTTGCTGAGCCATTCTTATACTGATGCCATACGGGTTCAGCTGCTACACCATTTACCACATCGTAACGGAAGTTCGCGGTAGATGTACCACCTTCATAACCCGTTGCGATTACAGCATTGCCATAGAGGTCGCCCGATACAGCAACACGGCAAGCGTAAGTTGCAGACTCATTGTGCTCAATGAACCACTCAGGAGTGCCAGTCAAGCCCTTCATACGAGCCATCTTGATTGTGCCAGCCTTGAAAGTGTGGAACAAAAGGTTGCCGCAGTCGTCAGAAGCAACAGCGTAGTTCTGACCCAATACGTCGCCCAAATCAATTGTGCCTTCTTTTTCGCCAGTCAGACCGTTCAAAATAACGGGAGCCTCGCCGTTGGCATTAACTACCAACTTGTCGCCAACAACAGCAATACTTGTTACTGCATTTGCCGTTACGCCCAAATCTGCAAGTGCGGTAGCCCACATAACTTGCTCACTGCCCGGACGAAGACCCTTCTCTTGCAGCTCAACGCCCTCAGCCTGATTTACGGTGATCACTACCTCGTTGCTCTTAGCAACCAATTTGATAGTACCCGTACGTGCTGCGCCGGTGTTAGCTGCAACGGTGATCTTAGCAATACCCTCAACAACACTACCCGACAACCAAGCGTCAACTGGCTCAACGGTTACTGCACCGTCAGCGGTGAACGGAACGTCGTAGATAGCCTCAGCAGCCTCAGCCTCGATTACCAAGTTCTCCTCAGCAACCTCAACGAACTCGCCGATCGAAACGTTCATCGTAACAACCGAGCTCTGGTTCTCCTCGCCGAAGTAGATCAGTGCAACCTCACCTTCCAGATCAGCGCACAGAGCGTGCTCGATCGAGGGAGCGGTGATCGACCATACAGCGTTGGTCTTATCGAACGATGCCTTCCACTCATCGGGAGTAGTAACGATAGCCTTAACTACGCCTACTGCCTCCATCTCGAAGGTCTTGGTCTCGCCATAGCGGAAATCAGCCGACTCAACAGTCTCGCCCTTGAAGTTTACGTACAGATCGCTACGCAACTCGATCTCCAAAGTCTCGCCATTGAGGAATACGAATACAGCGGTATTGGTATCCTCGTCGATGTAAGCCTCTTTGAACAGACCGCCTGCGCCGCCCGAAGTGGTAACGGGGGTGCCGTCCTCCAACAGAACGCGCTCCCAAGTCTCGCCATTGTCGTAGCTAACCTCCCAGTAACCGGTCTCGCCCTCCATTACAACGCGCATCTTGGGGGTGTTACCCTGCTCGCCCTTAACGGGAAGACGCTTGCCATCAACCTCGATGAAGCTCGTTACGCCGTCCTTGATAACAGCCCAATAGTACTGGCCGTCCTCTTCGTCGAGCATAACGGTAACGGTTACACCGTCCTTACCAGCCTCACCGGCCTTACCGTCAGCGATTTCGATCTTCTCGCCATTGGTGAAATAGACCTCATAGCCATTTTCGCCCTTAACGATTTTCGATACATAGACATTGTTCTGCATAGCGTTGACCAGGGTCTCTACGCCTGCAATGTCCTGATTCAGAGCTGCGATAGTCTCTTCGAGCTCAGTTACGCGGTTTTCCAGGTCGTCGATACGGTTGTTCAGGTCCGTAGGGTCGAACTCACACGCGGTGAAGAGCATTGCGACAGCAGCCACCAAATAGAAAAATTTTTTCATAGTGTGAAAGTTTAATAAAGTTTAAGTTTTTCAATCCGTATTAATAATATATAGGTGTAGCCCCCAACGAGAAGTTCTCGTGTGGACATAGCACTTTACGTGAGCAAAGATAATAAAAATAATAACTGATTCGCAAAAAATCGAAGAAAAAAATTGCGACAAAATAATAATCTTGCTAAAAAAGTTTAGAATGTTCCCGAAAAACTGCATTAATGCTGTTAAATGGTGGTGATTTGTGCAATTTCTCAAACTTTTTTCTTAACTTTGCGACTTAGCGAGCGGGTTTTATGTGAGCCTTGTCGCTTTTCGTTTATTGTCCCAAAACTCATTCGGTTATGGCAAAACTGATCTCAATCGATGCGCTGACCAGCGGAAAGAAGACTGCGCAACTCAAACGCGACATTTTGCGTCGTTATATGTTGAATGGTGGCGAAAGTATCGCTGACCTGAGCCGTGAACTCGGCCTTAGTGTGCCCACACTGACTAAAATTGTGTCCGAACTGATCGATGAAGATCTGGTAATCAACCTCGGTAAGCAGGGCGCAACGGGTGGCCGCCGCCCGAGTATCTATGGTCTGAATCCCTCGGCCGGCTACTTTATGGGTGTGGATATCAAGCGCGATGTTATTATGTTGGGTATCATCAACTTCCGTGGCGATATGGTGGTGTCGCGCCAGTACGATTTCACGATCGAGAATACCCGCAAGTCGTTCGATGAGTTGTGCGAACTGATCCAGCAATTTATCACTACGTCGCGTGTTCGCCGCGATAAATTGCTCGCTATTGGTATCAATCTGTCGGGTCGTGTCAATCCCGAAACGGGCTATTCGTACTCCTATTTCTTCTTCGACGAGAAACCGCTTACGACCGTTCTTGAAGAGCGCCTGGGTTATCGTGTCTATATCGAAAACGATTCACGTGCAATGACTTATGGCGAATACGCCTACGGTGTGGGTAATGGCGAGCAGAATATGATTTTCCTCAATCTGAGCTGGGGTTTCGGTATCGGTATGATCCTCGGAGGCGAACTGCATTATGGCAAGTCGGGTTTTTCGGGTGAGTATGGACATTTCCCATTCTTTGACAATGAGATCATCTGCTCGTGTGGTAAGCGCGGGTGTCTCGAAACGGAGGTGTCGGGCTGGGCTGCACATCGTCAATTTATCGACAAGTTGAAGCAGGGAAATATCTCGATGCTTTCGAAACAATTCGAGAGCGGCAAGCAGATTATGCTGTCGGATATACTCGACGTTTTGGCCAAAGAGGATATGTTGGCAATCGAGGTGATGGAGCAGATTGGTTCGTCGTTGGGACGAGCTATCGCGGGTCTGATCAATATGTTCAATCCTGAGGTGATTATTTTGGGCGGAACACTCAGTGAGGCAAAGGATTATCTGCTGTTGCCGATCAAGAGTGCGATCAATAAATATGCGCTCAACTTTGTGTCGAAAGATACAGCGATCAAGGTCTCGAAATTGGGCGAGTCGGCAGGTCTGATCGGCATCTGTGCCATCACCCGCAACAAAACTTTGGGCTTGTAATTCGACTAAAAGAACAGACGATAAAACTTAAAATTAAATACACAAAAGATGGAACAAACACAGACTAAAAAATCCCCCTTATGGTGGGTCCCTTCGGCCTACTTTGCTATGGGTTTGCCGTTGATTCTGATCAATCTTGTGGCACCTTTGATGTTTAATGATTTCGGAATTTCGGACGCACAAGTTGCCTTTTGGACCTCGTTGTTGATCTTGCCGTGGTCGCTCAAACCGTTTTGGAGTCCGCTGATGGAGATGTATCGCACCAAGAAATTCTTCGTGGTAACGACACAGCTCGTATCGGGTATCTCGCTGGCACTCATTGCGATGGCTCTGCCGCTCCCGAACTTCTTCCCCTATGTCGTAGCGATTATGACGGTGTTGGCATTCAGTGGAGCGACGCACGATATCGCGCTCGATGGTGTCTATATCACCGAGTTGGATAAGACCCAGCAGGCGCAGTATGTGGGTTGGCAGGGTGCTTTCTATAATTTGGCAAAGGTAACGGCAATGGGTGGCTTGGTCTATCTTGCTGGTATTCTGGAAGGTAAGATCGGTGTTCTCTACGCTTGGGTTGTGATTATGCTCTTGTGCGGTGTGCTGCTGACGGTGCTTGGTTTGTATCATTGGCGAGTGCTGCCTACGGGTGGCGCTGAGGCTACGAAGCACGGCTCGTTTGGTGAAACAATGCGCGAAACGTGGGGTGTGATCGCGCAGTTCTTCCAGAAGAAATATATCTGGATCTACATCGCGTGGATCGTCTTCTATCGCTTTACCGAAGGTCTGGTAATCAAGATCGTACCCCTCTTTTTGAAGGCCGACACCGCAGTACAGGGCTTGGGTCTGACCAAGGACGAAATCGGTCTTTACTACGGTACGTTCGGTGTGGTGGCGTTCATCGTCGGTTCGATTTTGGGCGGCTATTTCATCTCGTGGCGCGGTCTGAAAAAGGCGATTTTCCCGCTCTGCTGCATCTTCAATATCCCGTTTGTGGTCTATGCTCTGTTGGCACTCTATCAGCCCGAAAGTGCGTGGTTGGTTTGCGGTGCGATCGTATTCGAGTATTTTAGCTATGGCTTTGGTTTCGTGGGACTTACGCTGTTTATTATGCAGCAGGTTGCGCCGGGTAAGCACCAGATGGCACACTATGCTTTCGGTTCGGCACTGGCCAATCTGGGTGTAATGCTGCCGGGTATGGTTTCGGGTGTAATCAGCGACGCAATCGGCTATCAGAAATTCTTCTTGTGGGCATTGGTGAGCGCGATCCCCGCATTTGTGCTGACGTGGTTCCTGCCCTTCACCTATCCCGATCCGCAGGAGAACAAGTAAGCTACTCGCAATCACGCGATAAACGAACGTGGCTGCCCCATCGGGGGTGGCCACTTTTTTTGTGGCAAATTGGGCGCGAAGGAGACGTCGGTGGGTAAAATTTAGTTCGTAAAAATATTTTATTTTTATATTTTGGGATTTTAGGAGCATAAGTATCTGGTTTATAGTTAATTATATTAATTTCGATTGAAAAACATCTTCTTAAAATTTATTCAAAAACTTTGCAGTCTGAATAATTTTATTTAATTTAGCGCAAGAATATAACTATAATTACCAGATAGAATGAAAAAATTAACCATTTTGATGATGCTGCTGGCTTGTATTAGCCTGAGTATCAGCTGTGAACAGGGAAGTAACGTAGAGTATGTCTTCCCTACTCCCGAAACTACGCCGACGGTAACCGTTACTCCGGTTGAAAAGGGTACGGACTACATTATCGTTCGTTTCAACAGCTACTATGCCGATGCGTGCGCATACGTTTATGCCGAGGGCGAGACGCTGAGCAAGACCGTTGATCAGGTATTTGCTGAGGGTACTGCCGTCGAGGGCGATAAGGTCGATGTGAAGATCGAAGGACTGAAACCGGCAACGGCTTATACGTTCATTGCAGCGGCAAAGGACGAACTGCATAGCTCGGTTTGCGCTCCTGTAACGGCAATCACCGCAAGCGATGCTCCTGAGGCAAACTATCCCAAAAAGTTGAACTTCGAGGCATTCACCCGCAACTTCGCTGATGGCGGCGTGGCTAAGGGCTACATCGCTGTGGCAGACCTGAAAGCTAACTCGAAGCTCCGTTTTGCTCCGACGCACCTCGATCCTGCCAAGACTCCGACGGCAGCTTTTGCTGAGTTTGCAGGCTTCGGCAAGGGTGTTCCCTATGTTGCAACCAATGGCGGTTATTTCTGGGACGGTGCTTCGTTGAGCCTCTGCGTTAGCGATGGCGAGGTGAAGTCGATCGCAACCGAGTTGGCCTATCCGACCGTAAATGGCGAGCAGATTGTGGCTTATCCCGTGCGTGCAGCGCTGGGTCAGATGGCTGATGGCTCGTTTGAGGCTACTTGGGTATATTGCATTGATAATAAGCCTTATTCGTTCCCTTCGCCGCTCGATAATAACGAGCTCACCGAGACCTATATGGCAGCTCCGCCGACTGCATCGACCGCAGGTGCTATGTTGTGGGAGCCGCAGCAGGCAATCGGTGGTGGCCCGATGCTGGTATTCAAGAAGAAGAACGTTGCGATGGATTACTACTACCGTGAGATTATGCACACAGGTGGTACGGCAGGTACCTCGCGTCAGCCCCGTACGGCAATTGGTGGTACGAAGGACGGCAAGGTGATGTTGGTAGTTTGCGACGGTCGCGGTCAGAATGGCTCGAATGGTATGACTCTGAGTGAGTTGGCTGATCTGTTCGTGGAGGCAGGTATGGACTACGCGATCAACCTCGATGGTGGTGGTTCGTCGGCAATCGTTGGTTACGACGGTCAGGTTTGCAACGCTCCGAGCGACGGCAGTCAGCGTTCGGTTCCGACCGTAGTTGTGCTTTCGGAGGTGGAATAATTGGTGTTATTATATATAATATAGGTATAAAAGGTCATTATGAACAAGAATATTTTTATGCAGTTTGCAGCAATCGTGGCGATGATCTTCGCGCTTGGCAGCTGCGCGCCTGCGGCTGAGCAGACTGCTGCGCAGAAGCCGATCTATATGTGGGTCGATTGCGAGGCTAACTTCGAGCGTATGAGCACGCTCGACTCGATCGCCTACTACACCGAGAAGATGCACTCGATCGGCATTACCGACATCGTTGTCGATGTGAAGTCGATTATGGGCGAGACGCTTTACGATAGTAAGTATGCGCCCTATATGGGTGAGTTCGAGGGTACGGTACGTCCGCGCGAGTACGATATGATGCGCCACTTCATCGACGAGGGCCACAAGCGCGGTATGCGCGTTCACGGTTCGCTCAACATCTTTGCCGGTGGTCATATCTTCTTCAACCGCGGTATTATCTTCAATGAGCACTCCGAGTGGCAGTCGATCGTCTATCGTCCCGACGGCTCGTTGGTGCCCATCAGCGAGATCAAGACCAACTACAACGGTATGCTCAACCCCTCGAATCCTGAGGTGCGCGAGTACCAGAAAAATATCCTGGTTGAGTTTGCTGAGCGTTATCCCGATGCCGATGGTATCATCTTCGATCGTCTGCGTTACGACAACATCACTTCGGACTTCTCGGAGCTTTCGCGTCAGCAGTTCGAGGAGTGGAGTGGTATCAAGTTGGAGAAATATCCCGAGGATATCATCTATTGGGAGGACGGCAATATGAAGCATTCGAAGTACTTCAAGGAGTGGGTCGAGTGGCGTGCAACGGTCATCAAGTCGTTTGTCGAGGAGGCTCACGAGGCGATCCGCGCTGTGAATCCCGATATTCTGATTGGCGACTATACGGGTGCTTGGTATCCGACCTACTACCAGCTGGGCGTGAATTGGGCAAGTACGCAGTACGACCCCTCGGAGCGCTATCCCGATTGGGCTTCGGAGAACTACTATAAGACGGGTTATGCCGACCTGCTCGATATCTATATGACGGGTCTTTACTATACACTCGTAACTAAGGACGAGGTCGATGCAGCGCAGGGTCGCGTCATCGGTGAGCGTGGCGAATCGGGTATGGATCCCAACGATCTGACCTACTGCTACTCGGTAGAGGGTGGCGCAGAGCTGGCTCAGGCTATCACTTGCGGTGTTGTTCCCGTGGCAGGTTCGCTCTATGTCGATCAGTATAAGCAGGACGCTGAGCAGTTTGCTAAGGCAGTTCGTCAGGTGATGAAGAGCTGCGAGGGCGGTCTGATGATCTTCGATCTGGTTCACATCGTCAATCGTGATTGGTGGGATCTGCTCGAAGAGAATATGAAGGTCGTCGAGGAGTAACGAAGAGAAAAAATTACAAACTTAAAAAACAATAATTTATGAAACATTTATCCCAAACAAGAAGGGGTGGGGGTCTGATGAGCCACGTGCTGTCGGTCCTCTGTCTGCTCTTCGTTGTTTTGTGTCCGAGTATGGCTTGGGCGCAAAACGCTATCAAGGGAACTGTCGTTGATGAAAAGGGCGCCCCTCTTGCCGGCGCTACGGTTGTTGAGGCAGGTACGCAGAACGCTACCTCAACCGACATCAACGGTCTGTTTACACTTCAAAACGTCAAAAAGGGAGCGGTATTGCAGATTTCGTATATCGGAATGCAGACTGTTAATGTTCCCGTAACGGGCGTGTCGAATTTGGTGGTGGAGCTCAAAAACGACGCTGAGATGATCGAGGACGTTGTGGTTGTCGGCTACGGCGTGCAGAAGAAGGCATCGGTAACTGCCTCAATCTCGCAGATCTCGGGTAAAGAGCTCGAAAAGGCACCTATGGGCGACGTAACCAATATGTTGGCAGGTCGTGTGTCGGGTGTAACCGCAGTGCAGTCGTCGGGTCAGCCCGGTGCTGACGGTTCGTCGATTATGGTGCGCGGTCAGTCGGCTCTCTATATCGTCGATGGTGTGCCCCGTGATATCAACCAGATCAATCCTGAGGATATCGAGTCGATCTCGATTCTGAAAGATGCTTCGGCAGCTGCGGTTTATGGTCTGGACGGTAATACGGTCATCATCGTAACCACCAAGCGTGGTACGAATGGCGAATCGACCATCTCGTACAAGGGCTCGTATGGTATCAGCTCGAATGCTAATCCGATGGAGCTGTTGGACGGTCCCGCATACGCTTATTGGTACAACAAGGCGTTGGAGCTCGATGGTCAGCAGCCTATCTTCACCGCAGACATCGTGCAGAAGATGCTCAACGAAGAGGACGGTTGGGGTAATACCAACTGGTACAATAAGGTCTTTGGCGTAGGTTCGAATATGTCGCACACGGTATCGGCTAATGGCGGTAACGACCGTATCAACTACTTTACTTCGGTGGGTATGTTCGATCAGAAGGGTAATGTCGATAACTTCAACTTCCGTCGTTACACGGCTCGTGTGAACCTTTCGGCTAAGATCGCTAACAGCTTGACTCTTGATGTGGGTGTGGCAGGTCGTATCCAGAACCACGATCAGCCGACCTACTCGGCAGATCCGTCGGCTTGGAACAACGTAGCTCAGCAGGCTATGCGTGTTCACCCCTACGTACCCGAAAAGGTTATGATCGATGGCGTTGAGTATCACACCGCAACCTCGACTGCGTCGGCAACGGTAAACCCCGTAGCTGCATATATGGAGTCGGGTAAGTATAAGAGCCGCGCTACATTCATTCAGCCCAATATCTCGTTGCGTTGGGACGTGCCTTGGGTTAAGGGTCTGTCGGCTAAGTTCTTCGCATCGTACGATATGACCTTCCAGCACACCAAGTCGTTCTCGACTCCGTACGAGATGGCGTTGGGTAGCTTCTCGTATGATGAGAATGGCTACATCAACAAGATCAACTACTCGGTGAGCCAAACCTATTCGGGTCTGGGCTCGGAGAACTCGTTGCAGGAGGCTTCGTACTACACCTACTACGGTATCACTCAGAGCTCGTTGTCGTACGACAAGACCTTCTGCCAGGATCACCGTATCGCAGCTTTGGTGCTGATGGAGACCCGCGACCACCGCAGCAATAACCACTATGGTCGTACCTACGATCTGTTGTTCGAGAATCTGCCTGAGTTGAACTTCGGTGATCAGTCGAGCGACAAGCGCGCTATTGGCGGTATGAGCTCGCACTCGCGTCAGGTTGGTTTCGTGGCTCGTGTCAATTACGACTACGCTAATCGCCTCTACTTGGAGCTTTCGGGTCGTTACGACGGTACCTACCTCTTCTCGGGTATGAACGGTTCGCGCTGGGGCTTCTTCCCCGCAGCGTCGGCAGGTTGGCGTATCTCGGAGGAGCGTTGGTTTGGTGCTGATTGGGTTGATAACCTGAAATTGCGTGCCGGTGTCGGTCTGACCGGTACTTCGGCAGTCAGCGCATTCCAGTATCTGAGCTCGATGGATATTTCGGATGGTAACTCGGTGGTAATCGGCGGTCAGGGTCAGCAGAGCATCTACACCTCGTCGGTGGCTAACCCCAACATCTCGTGGGAGAAGAACTTGAACTACAACATCGGTGTCGATGCAACGTTCTGGGGTGGTCTGCTCGGTGTTGAGGCTGACGTATTCTACACCTATAAATATGATATGTTGTCGAGCGCATCGGGTTCGTATCCTCCCTCGGTTGGTGGTTACTTCCCCGCTTGGGAGAACAAGAACAAGCAGGACGTTCGCGGTTTCGATCTAACCTTGTCGCACAACTATCGCAGCCGCAGTGGCGACTTCTCGTACGGTATCAAGTTGATGGGTTCGTACGCTAAGCGTCGTTGGTTGCTCTATGCAGGCGATGCAGCTAACGCTCCCGACTACCAGAAGCTGACCGGTAAGGAGGTTGGTTCGGTGATCGGTTTCATCGCTGACGGTCTGTATAAAGATCAGGCAGATGTTGAGAACTCGCCTACGATGGTTGGTAAGCCCGTTCGCGTGGGTGATATCAAGTACATCGACCGCAATGGTGATGGTAAGATCTCGTATGAGCAGGACCGTGGTTATGTAGGTACGAGTGTCTATCCCAAATTTACGGGAGGTTTGGCGTTCAACTTGGCTTGGAAGGGTCTTGATCTGAACTTCTTGGTACAGGGCGCAATCGGTTCGACCATCGCACTGACGGGTGTTTATGATGGTGGTATTATGGACAATACGTCGATGACCAAGCCCTTCTACCACGATGGTAATACGCCTCTCTACTTGGTTCTGAACTCGTGGACTCCCGAGAACCCCGACGCATACTTCCCGCGTCTGTCGTTGGCTTCGAGCTCGCACAATGCTCACTCGTCGACCCATTGGTATCGTCCGGGTGATTACCTGCGCTTGAAGACCGCTCAGTTGGGTTACACGTTCCCCTCGAAGTGGATGAACAAGATCGGTATCAAGAACTTGCGTATCTATGTTGAGGGTTCGAACCTCTTTACTCTGAGCCACTTGACTAAGTATAACATCGACCCCGAGCTGCCGAGTGTTAACAACGGTTACTACCCGCAGCAGCGCGTGATGTCGGTTGGTTTGAACATTACTCTCTAATCCGAAAACTATGAAAACTATGAAAAAGAGAATTTTTAGTCTGCTCGTATCGTTCGCAGCTCTCGGATTGATGAGTTGTAACGACTGGTTGGAGCTTACACCTCCCGATCGTGTGTCGGATAAGGCAGCGTGGGAGTCGCAGGCAGCAACCGATTTGTATGTCAATAATTTCTACGAATATATCGCAATCTATGGACAGTTTGGTGATCAGCAGTTCCAGGGCAACCTGACCGAGGGTCTGACCGAAACGTTCAAGTATGGTAGCCCGATTCTGGGTAACCGCGCAGGTGATTCGAACCACTATGTATTTACTCCCGAAACGATGTCGAGCAACGGTAGTATGCTCGATTGCTGGACCAACACCTATACTCGCATTCGTCGCGTCAATGAGTTCTTGGCAGCAATGGAGAACTACTCGACCTACTCGGACGAGGTCAATACCCTCTATGAGGCTCAGGCACGTTTCTTCCGCGCATTCCTCTACTTCCAGCTGGCTAAGCGCCACGGTGGCGAGGTCATCATCTTCAAGACTTTGGCCGAGACCGTTAAGGATACTCCGCTGACCCCTGCAAAAGATACTTGGCAGTTCATCTACGATGAGTTGATGTTTGCAGCCGAGAATCTGCCCGAAGAGTGGAACGCACAGAACTCGGGTCGCGTAACAAAGGGTGCAGCATACGCTATGTTGTCGCGCGCAATGCTCTACGCTGAGCGTTGGGACGATGCTAAGGCAGCAGGTGAGAAGGTTTTGGAGTTGGGTTATCAGCTTGCTCCGACCTATGAGGCTGCAACCGCTGGTGGCAACAAAGAGTCGATCTTGGAGTTCAACTACCTCGTAACAGGTCCTAACCACTATTGGGATCGCTATATGTGTATGTATCACGAATATACTACCGCAGGTGGTGCAGCTCCTACGCAGGAGATGGTTGAGAGCTACGAGGCTAAGGACGGCTCGAAGGTCGATTGGACCAAGTGGCACTCGGCTGAGGGTACTACGGAGTATCCTCCCTATGAGAAGCTCGAACCGCGTTTCGCTGCAACGATCCTCTACAATGGCGCAATGTGGAAGGGCGTCGAGTTGGAGTGCTGCGTTGATGGTCAGTACGGTACCTACGTTGATTATGGCGTTGAGCCTTATCCCTATGGCAAGACCGTAACGGGTTACTATATGCGCAAGTTCCGTCAGGAGTCGAACACCGACCTGACCAACGTTGCATCGACCTCGGCTTGGGTTGAGATCCGTCTGGCTGAGGTGCTGCTGAACTTGGCCGAGGCTGAGTATAAGTTGGGTAACGACGCTGCTGCAATGGGTTACATTGCTCAGGTGCGCGATCGCGTTGGTCTGCCTACCGATCTGTCGCTGACGGGTGATGCCGTATTCGAGGCACTCGTTCACGAGCGTAAGATCGAGTTGGCATACGAAGGCCATCTGTGGTGGGATATGCGCCGCTGGAAGCTCTCGGAGAAGGCTTACACGGGCTACCGCGTACACGGTATGAAGATCACCAAGGAGGGTTCGGGCTACCGTTATCAGTATGTCGATGCCGACGGTCAGGATCGTAAGTTCCTCAATCGTATGTATCGTCTGCCGATACCCGATGCGGAGTTGCGTAACAACAAGGCAATTGAACAGTTCCCCGAGTGGAATTTCTAATAAGCGACGACTATGAAAAAGAGTATATTTTGGACATTATTGGCCGTCGTGCTTTCGTTCGCGGCGTGCCAAGAGCCGGAGGTGCTGCTTCCGGCAGAGGCCAACAAGGGTATCAACAATTTGACGGTCTATCCCACTTGGGACGGCTACCATACGGCTGATGCTTCGGGCTTCACGAGTAAGATCGACTACGAGAAACGTGTAATTACGATCCAAGTTCCCTATACGCTGCCCGTTGAGTCGGACAACGTTCAGAAGTTGGAGAACTATAAGAAGGTTTGGGTGCAGTTCAACCTCGACGACAATGCTACGTTGGAGCCGAAATTGACCACTATCGACCTGACTCAGACCTATAAGGTAACGCTGACTGACCAGAAGAAGGAGCAGAGCGAATGGACGATCAAGGCTGCGCTGGCTAAGAGCTCGGCTTGCGATATCGAGAGCTTCGCAATTCCGTCGCTGGGCCTGACAGCTGTGATTGACAAGTCGAGCGCAACTGCTTCGCTCATCTACTTCGAGCAGTTGAAGAATGTCTTTGCTGAGGTTGTGGTTTCGCCCCACGCAAAGATCGTTCCCGATCCCGCTACTACGGCGTTCTGGTGCTCGCCCGATGAGCCTAAGAAATTTACGGTGATCGCTCAGGACGGTGTAACCAGCCGTGAGTGGACTTTGCAGCAGACCGAGCCTGCACGTGTCGAGGAGGGTATCCGTCCCGAGAGCGGCAAGATGCTCTGGACTACCAAACTTTCGGCTGCGGGCGTCGCCAAGCTCGATATGACAACCGGTATCGCTGTTACGGACGACTACGTTATCCTGAATACTCGTGGCGAGGATCCTATCGTGCTCGACGCGAAGAAGGGTACTACCGTTGGTACTATGTCGCTTGGCTCGATCAAGGGTGCAACTTCGAGCTACTATATGACTTCGGATCACAAGGGTCATATCGTAATCAATAACCGCGTTCCCGATGATGGTGGCGTATTCCGCGTATGGCGTATGCGCGATATCAACTCGACTCCCGAGCTGTTTATCGAGTACGCAACCACCGACGTCTATGGCGACCACATCTCGGTATGGGGTGATGTCTATGGCGACGCAACGGTACAGGCTGCATACTGCGGTTGGACCTCGACAGGCTCGACCTCGACGCTGACTTGGACCGTTAAGGACGGCCAGACGGTTTCGATGCAGCCCTATTGGTGCCAGATCTCGGGCGTGGGCGGTTGGACCAACGGTGATGCAATCCGTTTGGGTACCGACGCTACGGCAGACTTCTTGGCTTGCGGTTACTCGATGAACAAGCTGACTTGGGTCGATGGCGCAACCAACGCTGCGTTGAACTATGTTCAGGGTACGCTGACCGGTAACGAGGGTATGAAGGCTGTTGATGCAGTTCCGTTCAACGGTATTAACTATGTTGCCGCAACGATGGAGACCTTCTTCACGTGGGGTGTAGCCGGCGGTATGTGGGTTATGGAGGCTAAGTATCCTCAGACCTTCTCTGGCTCGTTGGAGTTGGACGCTTCGCTTGATCCCGACTGCGTAGTTTATGGTCTGGATCGTGGTGAGGGTGGCTACGGTATCTACGGTGGTCGCGCTAACGACGGTACTAATGGCAATGCAATTCAGGACGTTAAGTTGCACGTAACCAAGGACGGTTACTTTATGTACGCATACTTTATGTTCTGTAACGGTTATGTAGGTTGCATACAGTTCGACTGTATCGCTCAATAACCAACGATAAAACCCATAGCCTCTTGATCGGGGCTATGGGTGCCAATTAAACGCAAAATGAACTAAACGATGAAAAAATTTTTGTTGTGTATTGGTCTGGTAGCCGCATTGGCTGCTTGTACCGAAGATAAGGATTTGGTGTACGACTATCCTGCACGTCCCGATGTGGAGCCGATGCCCTCGGTTGCAATTTCGCCCGTAGCAGCAGAGCATAACGCTTTGGAGTTCACCATCACTCCTACGAATGCCGAGGAGTGTTCATACTACTGCATCGAGACCGATGAGGACGATGTGCAGCTTACGGCAGGTGAGGTGATCGCTATGGGTAAGGCTGTGAGTGCTACGGAGAGTGGTCAGTATCGCGCTGAGGGTCTGTTCGATGAGACCTCGTACAACGTCTATGCAGCCGTTCGTAAGGGCGACCGCGTGGCTGTGAGCGCAATCAAGATGACGACGACCGCTGCTCCCGTGGTTGAGCCTGAGGGTCCCACGACCAACCCGATGTACATTTGGGTTGATGCAGCAGCGAACTTCCCCGATTTCGCCAATAGCAAGGAGAATATCCGCCGCGATCTGACGTTGGCTAAGGAGACAGGTTTCACTGATGTTGTTGTCGATGTACGTCCTACCAATGGCGATGTGCTGTTCAAAACGGACAAGTGCCAGCAGGTAGCTTGGCTCGGTGCTTGGGGCTCGAACGGCTACGCAAAGTATGAGCGTACGGCTGATTGGGACTACCTCGGTGCATTCATCGAGATCGGCCACGAGTTGGGTCTGCGTATCCACGCAGGTTTCAACACGATGGTAGGTGGTAACAAGTCGAATCTGGGTGAGCAGGGTGTGTTGTTGCGCGACGCTTCGAAGAAGGAGTGGGCAACGGTGCTCAATACGAAGAACGGTTTTGTCAATACGCTCGATTCGGACGAGACGACCTTCTTCTTCAATCCTCACAATGCTGATGTGCAGGCATATATTCTCGATCTGTTGCGCGATCTGGCAGCATACCGCGATTTGGACGGTATTATTCTGGACCGTGGTCGTTTCGATTCGATGTTGAGCGACTGCTCGGAATCGACTTTGAAGGAGTTCGAGGAGTATGTAGGCGAGGAGGTTGATTTCAACAAGGACGTCCTGCCCGCAGGTTTCACCGGTACGATCAATGCCGATATGCCCTACGAGTACAAGCACTTGAAGAAGTGGTTGGAGTTCCGCGCAAAGGCTATCCACGACTTTATGACCAAGGCCGAAGAGGCAGTTCACGGCGTGAATGGCGCAGTGAAGTTCGGTGTCTATGTAGGTGGTTGGTATAGCACCTATTACGATGTTGGTGTGAACTGGGCAAGTCCTTCGTTCGATACCTCGTCGAAGTTCCCGCGTTGGGCAACCAAGGAGTATATGAACTTCGGTTATGCCGATGTGATGGATCATATGTTGATCGGTGCGTATGCGTCGCCGGGCAACGTCTATGGCTCGTCGGAGTGGACTATGCAGGGCTTCTGCCAGCTGGCTATGGAGTACACGGCAGGTGCGTGCCCGCAGGTTTGTGGCGGTCCTGATGTAGGTAACTGGGATTACGATGATAAGTACACCGACGCACAGGAGTATGAGGCTATCACCAACTCGGTGAAGGCTTGCTACGACGCTTGCAACGGTTACTTCCTCTTCGATATGATCCACTTGAAGAAGGCAGGCACTTGGCAGTACGCTAAGGCTGGTATCGATCAGGTGAAGGAGAGCTTGTAATTGGCACATAAAACTAAGATTCAATGAAACGTTGGATCGTAACACTATTTGCACTGATCGCGGTGTGTCCGCTGATGGCACAATCGGGATTTGGTGATTACTATGATTGCCGTTTGGCTGCCCACCGTAAGGAGGGTATGCCAAGCGGTGCAATCGTATGGTTGGGCGACAGTCTGACTGAGCAGGGTTGGTGGAATTTCCTGTCGAAGGAGAAGAATATCGTCAATCGAGGTATCGGAGGCGACAATACACGTGGAATGTTGGCTCGCCTGCCCGAGATCTTGCAGAGCGCGCCTCGCAAGATATTCTTGATGGCGGGTGTCAATGACCTGTCGGGTAATAGTCCGGTCGAAGAGGTGGCTGCCAATATCCGCAAGATGTTGGAGATGGTACGCGAGCAGGTGCCTGAGTGTGAGGTCTATCTGCAAAGTGTAATCACGCCCAATAACGATGTGCTGGCTTATCCATACGCCAAGGGCAAGCAGGCACAAACTCGTGCGCTGAACGAACGATTGAAAGCGTTCTGCGACGAGGGGTTGGCAACGTGGGTCGATTTGACTCCATTGTTGCATAATGAGAAGGGTGAACTGCGCGAGGAGCTGACCAAAGATGGAATCCATCTCCACGCCGAGGCCTACGAGATGTGGGTCGATCACCTGAAAGAGATGAAATATTTGCGAAAATAAACTTTTTTTTGAAAGAACGATGAAACGAGTTGCGGCAATAGATCTTTTGCGAGCCTTCGCTATTATCGGTATGGTTGTTTCGGGGCAGATGCTCTGGAATGTGGAACTGCCAGCCTTTATGTTCCACGCGCAGGTGCCGCCACCGACCTTCGTTTTCAATCCCGATGTGGCGGGTATTACGTGGGTCGATCTGGTCTTTCCGTTCTTTCTGATCTCGATGGGTGCGGCAATGCCGTTTGCGTTGCGTCGCCGCGAGGAGCGAGGAGCAACGACATTGCAGGTAGCAGGCTCGGCCCTGCACCGCTTTGTGTGGTTGGCCTCGTTTGCAATCATTTTGGGAAATACACGTATGGGGGTGCTCACGACTTTGCAGCCGTGGGCAGCTTCGCTTGTTACGTTGGGGATTTGGGTACTCTTCTTTGCGATGTTTGTTCGCGTGCCCAATCTCGATCGACGCAAAAATACGATATTGAATTGGGCGGGATTTGCGCTACTCATTGTGGCGACAATGCTCTACAAACCACTGTTCGGAGTCGAGGTGTCGTTGTATCGTAGCGATGTGATTATTATGATCTTGGCCTCGATGGCTCTGTTCGGCACGTTGCTGTGGTGGCTGACGCGCGCAAGCGTGATGACTCGTGTGGTGATCATCGCAGCGGTGGCTATGCTCAAAACCGCATCGGCAGTCGACGGCTCGTGGTGCCAATGGTTGTGGCAACTTTCGCCTGCCGAGTGGGTGTTCCGATTCGAATATTTGAAGTATCTTTGCGTGGTTCTTACGGGAACAATCATTGGAGATACAATCTATTCGCACCTGCAACTGACACCCCAGCAGAAGGAGACACAGGGCGAAGGCGTGCGATTGACGCTGCTTATTGTGCAGTTGGTATCGCTGTTCGTGGTGGTGTTGTGGGGGTTGTTCGTTCGTAAGATTGGACTTACGGTGGCGATCTCGGCGGTGGTGTGCTGCTCGATCGGCTGGGTGATCAACAACCTCACAAGCCACGATGGACGACTCTACCGCACGTTGTGCCTGGTGATGATCGCGCTGCTTGCCATTGGCCTTATTACTGAGCCACTTGATGGCGGAATTAAGAAGGACCACGCAACGCTGAGCTACTACTTCACAACCTCGGCAATGGCCATTATGGTTATTGTCGTGGTACTGATTGCGGAGCGTCGCTATGGCGTGCGCCTGCGTGCTTTGGAGGCCTGCGGAGCCAACCCGATGTTCGCCTATACGGCGTCGGGCTATCTGCTCACTCCACTGCTGACACTCACGTCGCTCTCGGTTCTGGTTGATAAGTTCGCCAACCTTGGCCCGTGGTGTGCCTTTGGTCGCGGAGTGCTGTTTGCGCTGCTTGTCATCGCAGTTACATATCCGCTCACACGTCGAAACTATTATTGGAAATCCTAAAAACAACAGATAAAATGAAAATTACTGGAACATTTCTCGATGAGATCAGCCACGATATTCCGCATCAGAATTGGGGCGAGAAGGAGTGGGACGCCGATTTTCAGAATATGCGCTCGATCGGCATTGATACGGTGATTATGATTCGTTCGGGATACCGTAAGTTTATTACCTATCCCTCGAAATATCTGATCGGCAAGGGTTGCTATAAGCCCTCGACCGACCTGCTCGATATGTTTTTGCGCTTGGCCGACAAGCACGGTATGAAGTTCTATTTCGGTCTGTACGATTCGGGCCACTATTGGGATACGGGCGATATGTCGAAGGAGACGGAGTACAATCGCTACGTGATCGACGAGGTGTGGGAGAACTACGGTCAGCACCATAAGTCGTTTGGCGGTTGGTATCTGAGTGGCGAGATCTCGCGCCGCACGAAGGGTGTGATCGAGGCTTTCCGCGAGCAGGGCGAACATTGCAAGGCTGTTTCAGGAGGTCTGCCGACGCTGATCTCGCCGTGGATCGACGGCAAGAAGGCGGTTTTGGCGGCTTCGGCTTCGTTGTCGAAGGAGGACGCAGTGTCGGTGGCTGACCACGAACGCGAGTGGGACGAGATTTTCGACGGTATTCACGGTGCGGTTGATGCGGTTGCGTTCCAAGATGGTCATATCGACTACGACGAGTTGGACGCCTTCTTCGAGGTGAATAAGCGTCTGGCCGATCGATACGGAATGGAGTGTTGGACCAATGCCGAGACCTTCGACCGCGATATGCCGATCAAATTCCTGCCTATTAAGTTCGAGAAGTTGCGAATGAAGCTCGAAGCAGCGGCACGTGCAGGTTACGACAAGGCGATCACCTTCGAGTTCTCGCACTTCCTCTCGCCTCAGTCGAGCTACACGTCGGCGCACCATCTGTTCGATCGCTATCGCGACTATTTTTTAGGCGAGAAGTAGGGTAGATGTCAATGAAATTCGATAGAAAACACATAACGTTAAAATAAAAGTTAGAAAGTGATGAAGAACATAGATGCTTTGATCCAACAATATCACGACGAGCTGCACAATCGTGTGCTACCGTTCTGGTTGGAGCATTCGCAGGATAAGGAGTATGGTGGCTATTTCACCTGTCTCGACCGCGACGGATCGGTCTTCGATACCGATAAATTTATGTGGTTGCAGGGTCGTGAGGTTTGGCTCTTCTCGATGATGTGCAACAAGGAGGGTGTGCGTCCCGAGTGGTTGGAGTGCGCTCGTCAGGGTGCTGAGTTTATGCTCCGCTATGGCCACGATGGCGATTACAATTGGTATTTTGCATTGACGCGCGACGGTAAGCCGCTGGTTGATCCCTACAATATCTTCTCGTACACGTTTGCAGCAATGGCGTTTGCTCAGCTGCACAAGGCTACGGGCGAGGAGCGCTATGCCGAGGCTACACGTCGCACGTTCCAGCACATTATGGAGCGTTGGGATAACCCCAAGGCTCGTTGGAACAAGGCTCACGCAGGCTCGCGCGATATGCGTGCGTTGGCACCGTCGATGATCCTCTGCAACCTGCTGCTCGAAATCGAGCATCTAATTGAACCCGAGTTGGTTGAGGAGTCGATCGAGAAGGCGTTGGGCGATGTGATGAACGACTTCTATCGTCCTGAGTTGGGTCTGGTCGTTGAGCATATGAATGCCGACGGTACGCTGAGCGATACGTTCGACGGGCGACTGATCAACCCCGGTCATACGCTCGAAACGATGTGGTTTGTGATGGACCTGGCGCGTCGTCGTGGCGACGAGGAACTGATTCGCAAGGCAGTCGAGGTCGGTCTGAACACGCTCGACTTCGGTTGGGATAAGGAGCACGGTGGTATCTTCTACTTTATGGATCGCAAGGGTTGTCCTCCGCAGCAGCTCGAATGGGATCAGAAGTTGTGGTGGGTGCATATCGAATCGACAATCGCAATGTTGGAGGGCTACCTGCTGACGGGCGATGAGCGTTGCAAGGCTTGGTTCGAGAAGTTGCACGACTACACTTGGTCGCATTTCCGCGATGAGGAGCACCCCGAGTGGTTCGGCTACCTGAATCGTCGTGGCGAGGTGCTGCTGACGCTCAAAGGTGGTAAGTGGAAGGGTTGTTTCCACGTTCCTCGCGGTCTGTACAAGTGCGAGTGCCTGCTCAAAGAGTTGAAACAGAAGATGGAGAAATAGGAGGGACGATGAAACGTATATTGTTGCTCTCGGTCGCACTCGTGTGGTGCGCGATGGCGTGGGCTACGGGTGTCAAGACCCTCAAAGGCACGGTCAAGTGCGATGGCGAGGGAGTTGCCGCGGTGGTCGTAACCGATGGTGAGAACTTTACGCAGACCGACGCGAAGGGTCGTTTCGAGCTTGTGTCGGCAGACGATAACGGGCTGATTTATATCACCGTTCCGTCGGGTTACAGCGTGCCGTCGAAGCAGAGTGTTCCGCAGTTCTGGCAGCAGAAGGAGGAGGACAAGAGGAGCTATGACTTTACGCTTATGCGCAAGGCGCAGGACGACACGCACCACGGTTTTGTGGTGATTGCCGATCCGCAGATCTGGCATAAGAAGGAGTTCCCTGCACTCCGCGAGGGTATGGCCGACATTCGACGCACGGTCGAGGGCTACGATATTCCGTTCCACGGCATCTGCTGTGGCGATGTGATTTCGTACGATCACTCGTTCTATCCCACTTATAATGAGGTGGCTGCGACGTCGGGTCTGGACTTTTTCAGCACCCCCGGCAACCACGATATGACGCTGTATAGCCGTTCGCACGAGACCTCGACCCGCCTTTGGGAGCAGACCTTCGGCCCGGTGTGCTACTCGTTCAATGTGGGTAAGGCGCACTATGTGGTGCTGAACGACAATTTCTATATCGGTCGTGATTACTTCTATATCGGCTATCTCGATGAGCGTCAGTTCGCTTGGCTCGAAAAGGACCTCAGCTATGTCGATGAAGGCGCGACCGTATTTGTGATTCTGCATATCCCCTCGACCTGCGAGGAGAAGGACCGTAAGCAGTTCAGTTACAGCACGATTGCAAACGTGATGACCAATGCTCCGCAGTTGCACCGTATGCTGGCTCCGTACAATGCGCATATTCTGTCGGGACATACCCATACCACCTACAATCAGCAGATCACCGATCGCCTTTACGAGCACGTGATTCCTGCACTGAGTGGTGCTTGGTGGCAGGGTACGCTCTGCACCGACGGCACACCGCGCGGTTATGGTGTCTTTGAGGTCAATGGCGACGAAGTGAAGTGGTACTACAAATCGACCGACTATGCGCCCGAGCACCAGATGACCATCTACTTTGGTGAGCAGTATCCGCAATTTGCGGGTCAATTGGTGGCAAATGTTTGGGCAGCCGATGAGAAGTGGTCGATCGAGGCTCGATTCGATGGCGGCAAGGCACAGAAGATGGAGAGCTTCACGGCCTACGACCCCGCAGCGCAGGTGATGTATGCCGACCGCGAGAAGCTGGATCACCCCTATGTCTATCCCACGCCCGCAGATCACTTCTATCGAGTGGCAATTCCCGCAGGTGCGCGAGTGGCAGAGGTAACGGCTACGGATCGTTTTGGAAGAGTCTATACGCAAACTATAACCTTGAAATAAAGACGTGATGAAACGTATTTTGAACTACGCCGTAGCCATTGTGGTTGCGGCGTTCTTGACCGCTTGTGGCGGCGAAACGTATGACGTAGTGGTCATTGGCGGTGGCGTGAGTGGCACTACGGCAGGTATCCGTGCGGCACGTTTGGGCGCACAGACGCTCATCGTCGAGCAGGGCCCGTGGCTGGGCGGTATGCTCACCTCGGCAGGTGTGAGCGCAACAGATGGTAACTATCGTCTGCGTGGCGGTATGTGGGGCGAGTTGCGCGACTCGCTCGAAGCGCACTATGGCGGTGCTCAGTCGCTCAAAACGGGTTGGGTGAGCAATCTGCTGTTTGAGCCGAGTGTCGGTGCGCGAATTTTCCGCGCAATGGCCGACAATGAGGAGGCGCTGACCGTTAAGTTCGAAACGCGAGCAACCTCGATTGAGCGTACCGACGAGGGCTGGACGCTGACGCTCGAAGGCGCTGAGGGTCGCCAAACGGTTGAGTGCAAGGTGCTGATTGATGGTACAGAGTTGGGTGATGTGGCAGCGCAGTTGGGCGTGAAGTACGATATCGGTATGGAGAGCCGCCACGTAACGGGCGAGGATATCGCGCCCGAGGAGGCGAATGGCATTATTCAAGATCTGACGATGGTGATGATCTTGAAGGATTATGGTCGCGATATGACCATCGAGCGCCCTGCCGACTACGACTCGACGGTGTTTGCGTGCGCTTGCGAGAACGAGATCTGCCGCACGCCGAAGGAGGCTAACCGCCTCTGGTCAAAGCAGATGATGATGACCTACGGTCGCCTGCCCAATGGTAAAATTATGATTAATTGGCCCATCGAGGGTAACGACTACTATGTCAATATGATCGAGATGAACGACGAGGAGCGTGCCGAGGCGGTCGCAAAGGCAAAGGCCCACACGCGCAATTTCCTCTATTTCATTCAGCACGATCTGGGTCTGAATACGCTCTATCTGGCCGATGACGAGTTCCCGACCGAGGACCTGATGCCCCTGATGCCCTACCACCGCGAGTCGCGTCGTACGGTGGGCGAGGTGCGTTTCAAGTTGAATCACATCACTAATCCATACGACTTTACGCTCTATCGCACGGCAATTGGTGTGGGCGACTATCCGGTCGATCAGCACCATACACGATATACGGGTTGGGAGGCACTGCCCAATCTATATTTCCATTCGATTCCGTCGTATGGTCTGCCGATGGGTGTGCTGCTGCCTAAGGAGGTCGATGGTCTGATCGTAGCCGAGAAGTCGATCTCGGTGAGCAACATCGTCAATGGCTCGACACGTCTGCAACCCGTTGTGTTACAGATCGGTGAGGCTGCGGGTATCGTGGCTGCGCTGGCTGTGAAGCAGGGCATCGAGCCACGCGAGGTGGCGGTGCGTGAGGTGCAGCGCGAGGTGCTGGCTGGTGGCGGTTATCTGTTGCCGTTCCTCGATCTGCCTGCGACTGATCCCCACTTTGGAGCTATCCAGCGTGTGGGCGTTACGGGTATTATCGAGGGTGTGGGTATGACCGTCGGCTGGGAGAACCAGAGCTGGTTCCGTGCCAACGAGACGATCTCGATGGACGAGCTTTCGCGCGGTCTGCACTCGTTCGATGCCGAGATTCCGCACATTGCCGAGCAGCGCAATGTAACGTTGCAGGATTTGATCGAGCACGGCTCGGTAACGGCTGAGCAGTGGGCTGAATGGGGTTTGGAAAACTTTGATCCTCAGCGCGATGCAACCCGTTTGGAGTGCGCTGTGGTGATCGATAAGGTGCTGAACCCATTTGCTAAGGGTGTAACTATTAATGGAGAGTTTATCTAATGAAACGTTTTTTGATTTTTGCGCTAATGTGCTCGTTGCTTGGCAGTTGCGGTGGCCCGAAGACAACTTCGGTAGCCGATTCCAAGGCCCGCGTTGTGGGTCGAACGATGACGCACGACGATGGCTCGGTGTCGTTCGATTGGAGTGGCGTCTATGTCGATATCCGTTTTCGTGGTTCGTACTTGGCCATCGAGTTGAGCGACACGAAACGTAACTACCTCAATGTGTGGATCGACGGCAAGGAACAGCCCAAACTGACCTCCGAGGGCGAGCATACGACGCTTGTGCTTTTTGACAATCCCGAGGCTAAGGGCGAGCACGTGGTGCGTATCCAGAAGGCGACCGAGTCCGAGCAGGGACGCATTACGCTGCATACGATTACGACCGACGGACGTCTGCTCTCGACCGACGAGTTGAAGCGCGCCCGCCACATCGAGTTCTATGGCGACTCGCTCACTTGCGGCTATGGCACCGAGAGCAATTCGGGTAGCGATCCCTTCCTGCCCGAGACGGAGAACTGCCGCTATACATACGCAGCACTGACGGCTGAGCGTTTCGATGCCGATTATACGCTGATTTCGCATTCGGGACGCGGTCTGGTACGCAACTATGGCGACACGTTGCAGGTGTCGAATCACGACCTCACGATGAGCGCGCGTGCATTCCGCCTTTACGACGAGGATTTTACCTATGATTGGGATTTCGAGAAGAGTCCCTATCGCCCCGATGCGATTGTTATTACGCTCGGCACCAACGATTTCAGCACGATGCCCCGACCCACCGAGGAGCAGTATGTTGCGGGCTACCGAGCGCTGATCGAGCGTCTGCGCGAGAAGTGGGACGCGGAGCTGCCGGTGCTGTGTGTGGTGCATTCGCCTTATGCAGTGGAGTGTGTCAAGGAGATGGTTGCGTCGATTCCCAATACGGCGATGGCCGATATCTCGAAAGATGTCTATAACGATACGACCGATCTTGGTGCGTCGGGACACCCCAACCGTTATGGTCAGGAGAAGATGGCACGAATCGTGATCGAACAATTTGCTGCACTCACAGGTTGGGAATAACCGACTGAATGTTAGACGAATAATCGGGGTGAGATCGTATGTATCGCACCCCGATTTTTTGTTATTTTTTCGGAAAAGTTTGCAAATTTAGCCAATTAGTTATTACCTTTGTGGCGACATAAGGGGTGCTGAACGACTTGTGTAGCGCGGTGCGCAACGCGGCAAAGCGAGAGAAGTTTGGCTGAGATTATACCCATCGAACCGAAACGGGTAATGCCGGAACGGGAGGAGTGTAATTTACACAACATACCCCTTTTCAAACTATTGTTTAACACACAAAACTAAATGGTTATGAAAAGGTTTTTTCTTTTAGCCGTAGTGGCTATCTATGCCACATCAGTCGGGGCAGCAACCTGGCAGCCTGCTGAGGAACCAACCTCGCAAAATCAACAAAATCAATCAATTAATGACGCAGATTCGATCTCGCTTGTCGAGATTCAGCAGATCGAGGTCAATGGCGTGCGCGCCAAGCACGACACACCCATCGCCTTCTCGGCCTACTCGCGCGAGCAGATCGACGAGCGAAATTATGGCGAGGATATCCCCTCGATTCTGGCGAATATGCCTTCGGTGGTCATCTCGTCGGAGAGCGGTACGGGTATTGGCTCGACCTCGTTGCGTGTGCGCGGTAGCGACCCTTCGCGTATCAACGTTACGCTCAATGGAGTGCCGATGAACGATGCTGAGACCCACTCGGTCTATTGGTACGATACGCCCGATCTGGTGTCGTCGATCGGCTCATTGCAGTTGCAGCGCGGTGTGGGCACTTCGACGGCTGGTACGGGCGCCTTTGGTGCCTCGCTCAATATGACTTCGGCGCCCATTTCGGCTGAGTTTGCAGGACGTGCGTCGCTGTCGTATGGTTCGTTCAACACCGCAAAGCAGGAGCTGTCGATTGCGTCGGGATTGCTGGGCGGACATTGGGCTGTCGAGGGTCGTCTGTCGCACATCTCGTCGGACGGATATGTCGAGCGTGCCGCGAGCGATCTGTCGTCGTATATGCTGCAAGCAGCTTATTATAAGGGCGGTACGATGGTCAAGTTGCTCTCGTTTGGTGGTGTGGCGAAGGTCTATTTGGCCTATACGGGTCTTTCGCTGGATCAGATCGAGGAGAATCGTCGCTACAATCCCGAGGGTGAGATTTGGGGTTACCGACCTACGGCAAGTGGCGACGTGGAGTATGCGGTTGTGGGCTTCTTCGATGATCACACCGACAACTACACGCAGTTGAATAATCAGCTGATTTTCAACCACGTCTTTAACGACAAGTGGCAGATGAATGCAACGGCACACTACACCTACGGCAATGGTTACTATCGCAACTACAAGAACGATCAGAAGCTGGCTAAGTATGGTCTGTCGCCGATTGCGGTTGGCGATGCGTCGGTTGCACGCACCAATCTGATTCGCAAGAAGTCGATGGTGAATGATTTTGGTGGCGTGGTAGCGTCGGCAAACTACACTTCTGATCGACTGACACTTACGATGGGCGTTGCGATGTCGCTCTACGATGGTGCTCACTTTGGCGAGGTGTCGGAGTTGGAGCTTGCGCCCACGTTCCCCACGACCGAGTACTATCGCAACTACACCACGAAGTGGGACGCTTCGTGCTACGTGAAGGCCGATTGGTTGGTTGCTCGTGGTTTGAAACTCTATGGCGACCTGCAATATCGCCATATCTCGCACCGAATTTCGGGTGTGAATGACAATTTCGATGATGTAACGGGCGCGCTGCAACGTTTGGACGTCGATCGTCGTTACAACTTCTTCAACCCCAAGTTGGGTCTGCACTACACCTTCGCACGCAACCACTCGGTCTATGCCTCGGCAGCGGTGGGTCAGAAGGAGCCGACCCGAAACAACTTCACCGATATCCGCGAGGGCGAGTACCCGACGGCAGAGAAAATGCTTGATATTGAGGTCGGTTACGGATTCAATTCGAAGGTGGTTGATCTCTCGCTCAATGGCTACTATATGCTCTACCGCGACCAGTTGGTGCAGACGGGTGAGCTGTCCGATACGGGCGAGTTGCTGGCGCGTAATGTCCCCGAGTCGTTCCGTCGTGGTATCGAGGCGATGATCGAGGTGCGCGCTGCACGCTGGTTGTCGCTGGGCGGAAATGCAACACTGAGCCAGAACTATATCGAGAACTATGTTGATTATATCGATGGTGTGGCGTTCGAGCGTGGTCGCACGACGATTGCCTATTCGCCCTCGGTTACGACGGGTGCGTTCGTCGATTTCCACACTCACGGTTTTGCAGCACGCTTTTCGACTCGCTACGTGAGCAAGCAGTACCTGACCAATGGCGAGTATGAGGATCTGACTCTGCCTCGCTACTCGGTGAGCGATCTGGATCTGTCATATACGATGAGCACCAAACGTGTTGAGCGTGTGCGCTTTGGCGTGAAGATCGGCAACCTGTTCAATGCTAAGTATTGCGCGAGCGGCTATGGCGGCTCGTGGTTGGAGGGTGCGACGTTGGCCGATCGCAAATCGTGGTCGTGCTACTTCCCGCAGGCAACCACATCGGTACTTGCCAATGTAACGGTCAATTTCTAATCCACGCGCGAGGATTCGCCGCAAAAGTCGGAGTGCGGGGCGGGGCTACATTCCCTGCCCCGCACCTGCATTTGCACCACGTGAAGAGGTGTCCATATCGTCGTTTTGGATCGAACGGTTGGTCGATTTGACATTGACTTGCGTCTTGCCGAAGCGATAACCGATCGAGAATGAGAATTGACGTGGAGTCTGCCACGAGGTGTTCTCGCTACGATATGAGTTTGTTTCGGTTACGCTCGTCAGTTTCATCTTCGACGTGAAGGGATTCGAAGCGGTG
This sequence comes from Rikenellaceae bacterium, assembly GCA_017442365.1. Taxonomy (GTDB): domain Bacteria; phylum Bacteroidota; class Bacteroidia; order Bacteroidales; family Rikenellaceae; genus Alistipes. Next base: position 330,417 of record JAFRZW010000002.1, read on the forward strand.
AACGAGAGGGTCAGTCTCTTTTTGAAGAGTTGCTGACGCAGACCGAGTCCGTACGAGAAGTAGGTCTGCTTGTAGCTATTTTCGAGATCGACCCCAAAACGATAGGCGTAACCGTTGCAGTAGATCGTGGCGTCTTTCCACAGCGCAGCCGAGGCGTAGAGCGAAACGTTGTAGGTAAATCCGTCGTTTGCGAGGTTGAGCGTCGGGGCCTTGATCACATTGTAGCCACCCTGACCGCTCAACTGCACGTTGAATTTCACACCGCTACGATAGCCGATCGTGCCGTTCAGACCATACACTTGACGCTTGGCGATGTTGCCATAGGTCGAGTGCGTAACTCCATCTTCGACAAAGGTATAGCGGCTGACGGCATTGTTCGAGAACGAGCCCGTCGTGCCGAGCGAAACGTTCCACGATGACGAGAACCGACGCCACGACAGCGCAACCGAGTGGGCAATGGTAGCGTCCAGATCGGGGTTGCCGTAGCTGACACTCAATGGGCTCTCGTTGCGATAGGGATTCATATTCCAGAGGCTCGGACGCGAGAGTCGCTGAGTGTATGAGAGCGAGAGGGTGTTGGCGTCGTTGGGGCGGTAATTGGCACTCGCGTATGGAATTATGTTGAACAGCGAGGGATCGTAGGCGATATCCTCCTTCTCGGTGCGTACCACTACGTCGCTCCACGCCTGCTCCATACGAGCTCCGACGCGACCCGAGAGCTTCTTGCCTTTCACGTGGTAGCCGGCATAGAGAGCCAAGATGTTCTGCGTGTAGTTCATATCGCTACGCGGGTAGTCGGGAGCAATGGTAAATTCGCCCGTCGCCTCGTCGCGCAGCAGCGTCTGCGACTCGTTGGTGTAGCGGCGGTAGATATATTTTGAGCCCGCCTCGATGCTGTGCATCTTGTTGATCGGGTTGAAGTAGTCGATCTGCACGGTGTTGTCGAAACTGCCGTTGTCGCCCAAGTTGCGACGTGCCGAAGTGGGGTAGTTGAACGTGTTCAGAACGTCGTAGAGCTGATCCTCCTTGTCGGGCGAGAGATCCATTTCGTACGAGAGGGTCAGTGTGTGCTCCTCGCGGTTGAATCGGTGCTGATAGTTGGCACTCGCCCAATAGCTATTGTATTTGTAGCCACTCTCCCAGGTGTTGTCGTACGCCACAACGCGCTCATTGCCAATCGAGAATACTTCGGTCTTCGAGTCGGCAATGCCTTTATTTGTGCCATTGTGATAACCTCCCTCCAATGTGATCAGATTCATCGTGTCGATCTCGTAGCTGGCGTTGAAGTATGCGCCCAAATACCTGCCTTTGTAGGTCATTCCCGTCGAACTTGTCATCAGGTGCATTGTCGGATCGTCGAACACCTCGCGGAAGCCCTCGCCACGGTGCGTCAGGCGCGATTTCATACCCTGCACATAGGCCGATGCCGAGATCGAGAATTTACCTGCCTGTGCCGCAAAGTAGGCGTTGCCGTTCAGAAAGTAGTGATTCGATCCCGAAAGATTGACGTTTCCGTTGTAACCGCCTGCAACTTTGCGATTTGTGATGATGTTGATAATGCCGCCAACGCCCTCTGCCTCGTACTTTGTCGAAGGGTTGGTGATCACCTCAATCTTCTTGACCGAGCCTGCGGGCATACTCTCGATGACGGTCTTGAAGTTCTTCGACATCATCGACGACGAACGCCCATTGACCAGCACCTTGTAGTCGCTCTGACCATTCAGCAACACGTTGCCCTCGGCATCGACGCTCAACTGCGGCACCTTGCGCATAATATCGACCAGCTGACTCGTCGCGGCATCGGGGTCGTCCTCGACGCTGTATGCGAGCTTTTCGTCGTCGGCTACGATCAACGGTTTCTGCACCGCTACGACCACCTCCTTGATATCAACACCCTGTTCCAGAGCCACTTTGCCCAATTTCGTGCGCTCCTCGACAATCTCCACCGAGCGATTGAGCGTGGTGTAGCCGACCGACGAAATTTGGAGCGTGTATGTGCCGGCCTCCTTCGTGCTGAGCTTAAAATCGCCCACCGCATCGGCAGCTGCCGCAGTAACAACCGTCGAATCGGCTCGCAGCAGGGCTACGGTAGCATAACCAATGGCGTTGTCGGTTGAGGACTCGACCACGCGCCCTTCGAGCGTGTAGGAGGTCGTGTTTTGAGCCATTGCTGAGGTGCTCAATGCGGTGATCATCAACAGTAGTGAAGTGAAAAATGCTTTCATTGTGTCTGTTGTTTTGTTTCTGTTTGCAAAGTTTTAGCGCGATTCCGAGCTCGCATTTTCGATCTTTGGTCGGCAACAAAGGTAAGTCTTATTTTTGATTTTCAAAATAAATTCCAATAAAAATATATCGAAAAACAAAAAAAACAAACCGAAAAACGATATTTTGCTCTATTTTTCGACCTTTTGTCAAAACGTGGCTCGGTGTGCGCTTACTTATTAGACGCTCGGTCGTGCGAAAAGTTACATTGCGGGTCGCAGTTTTTTTGCGGGTATAACGTTTTGGGTTGCCGATTTGTTGTGCGTGCGCTGTGCGATTTTGAAACAATGTGTGGCAAAAATAGTGTAAATAATAAGTTTTTGCATAACGCTGTAATATATTGTAAATCAATATTATACGCAATGTGAGGGGGGGGGTAATTTCGCGGTGTGGGTCTCTTTTTTGTTTGGATAATTAAAAAATTATTGTTACTTTCGCACTTAGAATGAAAATAAACTTTTGGCTGTAAAGGGAGATAAACTGCCGGTGCGTTTGAATGTGAGAATGAGAATAAATCTACAAGAATATTTCAACAAATTTACTCGACAGTTGTGCTTGGGTTGCGACCTTGGCATAGTTTGTTAGTTCCCATTCGGCGTGTTGTCGGTTATCGACAATGCGCATAACTTGTTCATAGCCAAAAGTGTAGGAAAATATCGGCAAGCCCTCGGGGCGTGCCGTTGAAAGACAATATCCTGCATAACATACGCCACTTTTGCGGGGTATTGGGGGAGGGTCGCCGCGAGGTGGCTCTCCTTATTTTTTGGGGTGCTGTGCGTGGATGCCGATCGGCCTCTGAGTCTCCGACTGATAATAAAAAAGTGCGCCACAATAACTTGTAGCGCACTTTTGGTGAGGTCTGAAGCGAACGCTATAAATTTTAATTGGATTTAATCTTACTTTATTTTAATTATTCTATATATCAATACTTTATATGTACTTTAGAAACAATACTGCAAAATAAAGTTGGAGAAAATTTTGTGATTGCCGTACAAATGCCGTACAAATTTTATATCTTTGCAGAGAAATTAAGATTATAGGGTATGGCTACTTTTACTTATAAGACACGCACAACACGCAAGAATGTGCTGACAAAGGTCTACATTCGTTTTAATGTAGATAGGCACACTTCGTTCTATGTTGAAACTCAGTATCTAGTTTGGTCAGATGCTTGGGACAATAAAAAGCAGAGTGTGAAAAGTCGCATTGCCTTTACCGATGATTTTTCAGAGCAGCAGGGAAGAGAACTAATGAAAAATCTTTCGGAGTTGCGAAGTCTTATTCTTGGCGAGATGGCCAAAGATCCCGAACATGCAATGACAAAAACAAAGTTGGAGAAGATTATCTATGCGTTCCACCATCCTCGCAGTGTTGTCAATGGCAAGCGTGTGCGTAGCCGAGAGTCACTCTCGGATTATATTGGTCGATATGTACGAGAGATGGAGAGTGGCGAGCGTCTTAATATTCACAAGTTGCGTTACGGGCTCTCAACAATCAAGAACTACAAAGGTTTTATTATTCAGTTTGACGAGTTTTGCAAAGCAATGCACAAGCGATATGACTTTGGCGATATTGATTTGAAGTTTTATGATGACTTTGTTGCATACTTCACCGCAAAGGACTACTCCATAAACACGATTGGTCGCCATGTTAAGGAGCTTAAAATCATTATGCGCGCAGCTCGCGAGGAGGGTTTGCACGATAATGGCTTGATTGAGAGTCGCAAGTTTCGTGTGCTGACAGCAGAGGTGGAGAATATCTATCTTACCGAGTCGGAGATTAAAGCTATCGCCGAGGTTGATTTGAAGGGAGATAAACAGAAGAGTATTGCGAGGGATATTTTCCTTGTGGGTTGTTATACGGCACAGCGATTTAGTGATTATTCGACTATCAATGAGGGTAATATTCGCACATTGGAGAGTGGTCAGAGAGTAATTGACCTCAAGCAGCAGAAGACGGGCAATAAAGTTATTATCCCTATTCGTGCCGAGTTGCAAGCAATTCTTGATAAATACGACAATCGCTTGCCTAAAGCATACGAGCAGAAGGTGAATAAGTATATCAAGGAGATTGCTCGCGAGGCTGGCATTGTAGATATGGTAGAGGTATCGTATGTTGAGAGTGGCGAGAAGAAGTCGCATCTGGTTGAGAAATGTGAACTTGTTAAAACTCACACCGCACGCCGTAGCGGAGCTACAAATATGTATTTGGCTGGTATTCCCACGATTGCGATTATGAAGATTACGGGACATAAGACCGAGAAGGAGTTTATGAAATACATCAAAATCACCGAGGAGCAGACTGCTATGGAGTTGATGAATCACCCTTATTTCGCAGGGAAGTAGCATCGTATATATATTATTATATGTGTATAAATAAGAATTTTTCTTAACTTTGCTAAAAATAAGGTTTTATTATGCAAGATAATGTGAAGGAGTTGACGCTATTCGACAACTACGACTTTATAGAAAAGATAGAGA
>JAFRZW010000012.1 GCA_017442365.1 Rikenellaceae bacterium
ATATTCAGGTGGCTCTCTCAATTCCTATTTTCAACGGTCTTTCGGCTCGCTCGTCGAAGCGTCGTGCACAGAACGCCTATCGCTCGGCACAGTTGGAGGAGATAGCCGTGCAGCGTGCTGTGGAGAGCGAGGTGAGCCAAGCTTGGCAGGAGATGCAGGGCTTCGGCAAGCAGTATGTGCAGGGGCAGAAGAAGGTCTCGGCAGCACAGCTTGCCTACGATGGTGCAGAGCGCAAGTTTGAGAATGGCTTAATCTCCGCTCTCGACCTTCAAACCGCCGCCAACACCTTGTTGCAAGCCAAGTCGGACAAGCTCCGTGCTCGCCTGCAATATATTGTCAAGAGCCGAATGGTCGATTACTACAACGGAATGCCACTTATTAGATAACAAATAAAACTCAAACAATATGGATATCAAACTTGAAAAGAAGAAAGGATGGCGTGCCATCTTTCAGAAGAAGAATCTGCCCTATGCAGCAGTTGTGGTGCTGATTGGCTTTATCGGCTGGTTGGTGTTGCGTGATAACTCTTCGACCTTGCGTGTTGATGCAGGACTTGTAAACATCGCCACCGTTGAGCAGGGCGAGTTTAACGACTATGTACGCCTGACGGGTAGCGTTCAGCCGATGACCACCGTGCAGCTCTCGCCTCTTGAATCGGGCGTGGTGGAGCGTATCGTTGCCGAGGAGGGAGCGCAAGTTAAGCGTGGCGATGTAATCCTCGAAATGTCGAACAACTCCCTCTCGATGCAGATTTTGCAGTCGGAGGCGGACCTCGCCGAGAAGCAGAACATCCTGCGTAACACGATGATTTCTATGGAACAGGAGCGTCTTGCCCTCCGTCAGGAGAAACTGCAACTCGACCTCGAAGTGTCGCGCCTACATCGCACCTATAAACAGAACGAAAACCTCTACAATGACAACCTCTTGGCGCGTGAGGAGTACTTGCGTGCAAAGGAGGATTACGAACTCGCGGTGCGTAAGCGCGATTTGGTCTTGGAGCGGCAGAAGCAGGATTCGCTCTACCGCACCTCGCAGGTGTCGCAGATGGAGGAGAGCCTCCGCTCGATGCAGCGCAATATGGAGCTTATCCGCCAGCGTGTGGATAACCTCAAGGTTAAGGCTCCTATCGATGGCGAGGTGGGTATGTTGGATGCCGTTCTTGGTCAGTCGTTGCAGCAGGGTGCAAACATCGGTCAGGTGAACGACCTTACGACCTACAAGGTGCAGGCACAGGTCGATGAGCACTATATCGACCGCGTAACAACGGGTCTTGTAGCATCGTTTGAGCGTCAGGGCGCGGAGTACGAAATGCAGCTCCGCAAGGTATATCCTGAGGTACGCAATGGTCAGTTTAAGGCGGACTTCCGTTTCAGCGGTGCTGCCCCCGAGAATATTCGTAGCGGTCAGACCTACTACCTCAACTTGCAGTTGGGCGAGGCTGCCGAGGCAATTCTGATACCTCGTGGCTCGTTCTATCAGGCGACTGGCGGAAGGTGGATATATGTTGTCGATGCTTCGGGCGAGAAGGCATACCGCCGTGAGATTCGCATCGGCAGACAGAATCCGCAGTATTATGAGGTTATCGAGGGCCTCCAAGTTGGCGAAAAAGTTATAACTTCGTCGTACGACAACTTTGGCGAAAACGAGGTGCTTATCCTCAACAAATAATTTTGCATTTTGAATTCTAAATTTTGAATTTATTGTTATGTATATCAGAAATTTTCTAACCCTGCTTCGCCGTTACACCACATCGTCGGTGCTGAACATCGTGGGAATGGCAGTGGCCTTTGCAGCGGTATATCTTATTGCTGTGCAGGTGAAGTTTGACCTATCGTACAACCGCGTTATCCCCAACTCGGAGCGCATCTATCGTTTGGATCACCCATCGTGGTCGGAAGAGGGACACTGGGAATGGTATTGGAATCGACGCATCCCAACCGAGATGTGCGCCGTATGCCCCGAAGTTGAGGCTTCCGGTGCTATTGATATGACAGGCAGTTATGGTAATTCGCAATATCAAAACGAATACTCTATCAAACGCAACTCAACGATTGAGAATTTTACCATCGGAGTTTGTGGCACCGAGCTCAGCGGATTGGCAGTATTCCCCTTCGAGTTTATAGCAGGAGGCATTGACGAGGAGTTCAAGGCTAACTATGGTATGATTATCTCGGAGAGTGTAGCCAAGCGTTGTAACCTGAAAGTTGGCGACAGAATTAACTATGGTCGTGGTGCTGTAAATCAGGCACAACGCATCATTTCGGGTATTTACAAGGATTTTCCACAGCCCTCAACAATGGCATATAGCGAAGGTTATGTGATTATGCCCGATGCAAAACCCGAAGATGAGCATAACTGGGGCCAATCCTACTATGTATTACTTCGTGAGGGCGCTTCTCGCGAGGAGGCGGAACAGCGAATGCTTGACTATGTTATAAACGACTGCGAGAAACGTGGTTTTTCAGAGGAAGAGAAAAAAGAGCAACTTAAACGTATTACCCCTCGACTGACTCCAATTGCTGACCTCTATTTCGCTGATGACACCGAGCCAGAGTGGTATCACGGCAGTCGTAGTACCACTTACACGCTGATCGCTATTGCTGTGTTGATTCTCGTTATCTCGTTTATCAACTTTGTAAACTTCTTCTTTGCGTTGATACCGAGCCGAATCCGTGCCGTCAATAACTACAAAATCTTTGGTGCTCCAACTGCGAAACTGCGCCTGAATTTCCTCTTTGAAACGGTAGGTTTGATCCTCGTATCGTTGTTTGGTGCAGCCGTTATTGTGGTACTCTTTGCCGATACGCCACTCAAAGAGTATATCTCTACCTCGGTTGCCATCAACGAGAATTGGTCGCTGGCGGGCGGAATGGCATTGTGCGTTGTACTGCTCGGTGTGGTGGTATCGCTCTATCCAGCGTGGTACATTACCAAGTTCTCACCGGCATTTGTTATCAAGGGCGATTTCTCGGCCTCAAAGTCCGGTCGCATATTGCGATATACGCTTGTGGGCATACAATATACTATCTCCATTGCGCTGATTATTTGCTCATTCTTTATCTATCGTCAGCATCATTATATGCTCACCAAGGATATGGGCTTCGACAAAGAGAATCTTTTGGTTGCCACCCTGCCTTATGAGGCTGTAAATGGGCAATTTACTGATGTGCTGGACTACACTAAGCGCGATGCACTCATCGACCGCTTGAAGCAGAATCCTCAAATCAAGGATATTGCGATGAGCCGAGGTAAGCTCACAAACGTCGGAATGGCGTGGACTCGCGATATGCCAAATGGCACAAGTCAACACTTTGCGGTACACGTAGTATCGCATAATTTCTTGGAGGTAATGGGTATTGATATTATCGATGGTCGTGACTTTATGCCATCCGATGAACTTACCGAAACTGGTGCGTTGATATTTAATGAAACAGCGGCAAAAGAGTTTGAGATAACCGCAGAGTCTGCTATTGATGGACATATAAGCGGAGCAAAAACACCAGTTGTCGGTATCTGCAAGGATTTCAACTTCCAGTCGGCACATTACGAAGTCATACCTTTTACCTTCCTTATTTATGGTAAATATGGTTGGGATTTGCCACGCATTGCCTATATCCGCACGGTGGCAGGAGCTGACATTGCCGAGGTGAGAAAGCATATTATTGATACGGTGTTGGATATTTCGCCGAACAGCGATCCCGAGAAGGTTGATGTAAAATTCTTCGACAACGAGTTGGAGTTGGTATATCAGCGCGAGGATAAGCTCTCGACACTCGTTACCCTGTTCTCGTTCCTTTCGATTGTGATTTCGATTATCGGCGTGTTTGGCTTGGTGTTGTTCGAGACGCAGTATCGCCGCCGCGAGATTGGTATTCGCCGAGTACACGGAGCATCGGTGGGTGGCATTTTGCAGATGTTTAACCGCAAGTACCTCTACATTGTCGCCGCTTGCTCGGCTGTGGCAATACCAGTGAGCTACTACATCATCAGTCGCTGGATGGAGCAGTATGTCTATCGCGTGGAGATGTCGTGGTGGGTATATGCCTTGGCGGTGGGAGTTATCCTGTTGATTACCATCGTTACCGTTTCGCTCCGTTCGTGGTCAGCAGC
>JAFRZW010000013.1 GCA_017442365.1 Rikenellaceae bacterium
AGCCGAAAAATATTTTACAGGTTCTAATCATAATTCATATAACATTTTATGTTAATCTTGTCTGCCATCGCGGAATCGGGTAAGCGATAACATCGACAGCAAACTATACGATAGTGTAACCACTGCTAACAATGGCAGAAAACTATTGTAGGATTCGGGAGCCGGGGACATAAAATAGATTCGGAGCAACAGCAGAGCAATGACACCATTGATCACACGATGTTTCCACGTAGGTTCCAACGAAATCCACGCCGTGAGCAGGTAGGCTGCCAGCCCTGCCAAATACCACGGCAGCGTGCTCAGAATGATATGCTGCCACAGTTCAGGGGCCAACACCGATTGCAGATAGCCCCACATCAATGCTAATGACAGAGCAAATGTTGCGATAAGCAGCACACTACCGAACGACAACATCGCTGTGACAGCTCGCGTGGCGCGAATTGGTAGATGCAACGTCAGCTTAAACGATTTATGGTGCATCTCTGGAACGAACTGCACAAGAGCTAAGGCGAGGCCCACAAATAGCGGAACAAATTGCAGCAAATCCACGAAGATTGCATCTCGTTGGATCATTACAATCCACAAATGCTCGGCACCTTTCATCGAATAAACACGAGCGACACGCAGCATAGCATAGCCTGCAAATCCGATTGAGAGCAGCAACGCCAACAGCCAATACCAACGTGTTTTAATCCATTCTTTATAAAATATAGCTTTTATCATCATTCTAATATTTACCCGTTAAACCAATAAAAGCATCTTCCAAGCCGACCCGCTCAACCGTAAGATCCGAAATCCCTTCGCAAGCCAATTGGGCTTTAACCTCCTCCTCCGGCTTCATTGAGAAGAGTTCAAGCGATGTGCGTATTACCGACGGGTTGTATATACCCTCGGTATTTTTCAACTCGAAGCCCTCTTTAACTTGTGCCGAGTAGCGACGGAATTTACCCAACAACTCCGAAATGGGCTGTTGCACCAAGATCTTGCCATAGTCCATAATGATACAATCGTCGATAAGACGCTCCATATCTTGTATGATGTGAGAGGTCAGGAAGACCGTTTTATTCTCGGCCTTTGCATACTCGCGCATATAATCGACAAACAGACGACGGTAGCCGGGGTCAAGACCCAACGAGAAGTCGTCTAAAACGAGTACCTCGGCATTTTGTGCCAAAATCAAGCCCAACGCAACCTGCGACCGCTGACCACACGACATACGGTTGATGCGCTGATGAGGTGCAACTTGCAGTCGGCTCATCAGTTCGTAATATGCCGCCTTGTTCCATGATGGATAGAATGAGGCATAGAATCGCTCGATCTGCTCGATGGTCATAAATTGGTACTGCACATGCCCTTCAATGAGCAGGCTGATTTTGCGACGAGTCAGCGGATTCATCTCACCAATCTTCTCGCCCAAGATAAGGCACTCGCCCGAACGAGGTTGCAGGAATCCGCTCAAAATATTGATGGTCGTCGTTTTGCCCGTACCGTTCTTGCCCAGTAGGCCTAATATGCGACCGCGTGGTACGTCAAACGATAAGTCTTCATATATCAGTCGCTTACCATAGTAATGGGTAAGATTACGACATTCGATTACATTTTCCATAGAGAGGGGTTAAGTTCTTATTTATTTCACGAAAAAGAGCAGAATCAGCGGAATCGCAATGCCTATCAGCAGCTCGATACCACCGCGCCCCCAAAGACCGTGTTTGCCTTTCAGCATAACGAGTCCTGTCAGGGTGATAATGATGAGCGACACGGCAAAGATGTCGGCAAACCAAGTCCACCATTTGCCCGGGTTGTAGTGCAGAGTGGTCATCGTACTCACTATCGGCTTGCGTTTAAGCGACTCGTAGCACACCTCTCCCGTAGTCAGATCCGCCGTCAATGATGAGCCCCCTTTCAGAAATACCTTTAAGTGGTTCGGTTGAGGAAAATAGTGCTTCGTATAGCTCTCATGGACCTCAACCTGCTCCATCAGATTCAAAACGGTCTGTTTGTTAAATGCGGACTGCGAAGGGAGATTGTCGATATGGTGCAAGGTGCGGGTTACGGTGTAGTGAGGGTTGATGCTATCTCGGTGATTCATCACGAACCCCGAGATAGCATATATAAGAATCATTCCCGAGAAGAAAAACGACAGATCTCGATGAATGGTCCTGCACCACATTCGGAATTTACTACTCGACAATTTCATACGATAATGCCTCTACATAGTAGAATGAGAGATACTCCTTGCCTACGGAAGCCTTACGAGCGGCAATCTTCGTGCGGAAATCGGCGATGCGCTCTGCAACCGTGTTACCGGTTTCGCCACGTGCAGCCTTCTCCGAGTCACAACCGGCCTCAACCTCTCCGTGCTGCTCAGCAGTCTGTGCAGCAACGGCAGCCTCCCAACGTTGCAGATATGCCTCATCTACGCGCTCCTCACGCAAAATGCCATTCACCTTTACAATGCTGTTTACACATTTCTGATCGAACGACCCGAGCTTGCAAGCCTCAATGCGAATGGTCTTCGTGTCGTCGCTACCCATCATAAAAATTTTGGTGCCACCGTGCGAGCAGATGTGGGTGCAAACACCCTCCAACGCAATCTGCTGGTCGGTCAAAGCCTCTGCCTCTGTCAAAACAGCGTCAATCTCCATCGAGGTCGTAGCCTCGGTTGCCTCGGCTGCGTTGTCAGCAGCCTTCTTCGAATTGTTACCACCGCAGGCAACAAACATGGTCGCTGCCACCAAAAGAATCATCAATTTTGTTTTCATAAATTACCTATGTTTTAGTTATACATTTAAAAATTACATCCAATTTGAAGTGACACTATATGTCGCATTGCATTGTCAAGATATATTGTATTGAGTGCTTTGCAAAAGGTATAGCTCAATTCGATATAACTACGCACGCCCTTTTCTCCTATGCGATGAGAGTAACGTGCATTTGCACCTGCTTGAAAGCGGGTGGCTGTATGATATTCATAATCACGCATAAGAAGTTCGTCAAGGGTGCGAGTCAAGGTTTCTGCGTTGTTTGAGTTGTTGTATTTCCCATCCTCGCAACAGTCGCCAGTGCCTGCCTGATATCCCAAATTGATTCTAGCAGAGAACAGACCTTGACCTAGGCTGAAATTCCGTTCAAGCGACGAAGAGAGTTTCCACCACGCAATATCTTGCAGACGATAATCTGGATAGTTTACAGCTTTTCGTTTACGGAGATCGAAATCCGACCTGATATCAATCTGCCAGCGCGGCAACTCTTGTTCAATATCAAGCCGAGCCGTATATTGCAATGATATGTTCTGCTCGGTGCGCTCGCCAACCTCCGCATCTCCGAGATAGACATAATAGTTGATACCTACCTCGTCGTTGCGAAAATCATAGATATTCTCACGATTCTCCACTTTTCGCTGCTCTGCAACGACTCGCAGCGTGTGGGTACTGCGCAATCCCGTATAGACAAGTTGGCTGTTATAAGCGAGTTGCTCTCCCGAGTGGGTCGAATAGACTACCGTCGAGGGTGAGTCGTCACCATAGAAGCCTGTTCTGGTGCGATATGACACTTCATTAAACCACTCCCAACGAGTTCCAATACGCCATGACAGTTGCAACGAACCGCCGTGGTACGAATCGAAGAGAGGCTTTGCCTCATTCTCTTTTGTATACCCTGTATCGCTAAAAAGTTCGCGTTTACCGAAAAATGCCCCATAATCAACCAGCGTATAGTAGAGTTTGTCGGTAGTGCCATACATACTAAGCAGCAGGCTCTCGTTGCGACGTCGGTAGGCGTAGTTCGCGCCTATGGTGAGACGCTCGGCAAGACGATAGCTCAATCCTGCGGTCAGAGACATATCCATCAGCGAATTTGTGTGGCGTAGGTCTTTACGCTTGGCATAATTTGCTGCAGTATAGTCGAACTTCAATCCTCCCGCTAACCTACGTGTAAGGTTGAGTCCTACGGCTCCTGCAAGATGATAGTTCTCTAGTTGCTTGTTTCCAGGGTTGTCTTCGCTAAATTCAACCAGATCAAAAGGTGTTTGAGTGGGGTCAATAAAGTATGAACCTGTCATCTCCCTACCTCTGAAATTACTATAATCCACCTCACCCCATACGGTAACACGCTCCGAGATAGGATAAAACGATAACCCTTTCAACCCCCATTTGTAACCGTTCTTTGCCTCATTATAATTACGAAGTCCGCCCGAAAATAGTTCTCCATAGAAACCTACCTCAGAGATGCGGGAGCTTACCGGCAATACGGTCAGTCCTGAGGCATTCTCGCTCGTAAGCCACGGAAATTGCTGTTGCAAATCAGCAGGACGCAACCACGACACATCTTGTGCCATTAAGGTGGAACCAAAGGCCCCACCTATAATGGCTATACAAAATGATAATATTTGCCGTCTTAATCTCATCAGCAGGGATTACTTTTTCAGGCTTGCCTTTGCGCGTTGATGGAAATCTTTTCCTGAGTTATTGGTATCTTGGAAGACGATATGAGCGCCGTTTGCCATCGATGCTTCTGCGTCAATAGTACTCGGATCGGTAGATGTAGTCCCATTAGAATCGGTTCCCAAGGCGTAGTTATACACTATCTTGCCTTCATTCTCGGGCAGAGCCTCGGTCGCAGCCTTATCCACATTACGATAGATTGAGTAGCCTTGAGCGTTGGTAAAGGTTACATAGCCCGTATTCACGGTCGAAGCAAATCGTTCTTTTGATTTGTCAAGCTTATCGGCCTGCCATACCTCAACAGCATCAAGAATCCACTCGTTTTTAACCTTCACACCGGCATAAACCTTATTGCCCTCTTTGCCAGGACTGAAGAAGGTATTTTCGGCATTCATACCATATTCGTAAATAGCTGTATCGCCCGAAGAGAAGATGAAGAATGCAGGTGAATTGTTCGATATTGCCCATGAATTACCCTGCGCAACGAAGGCAATCTTGAAGTAGTTGTCCGTAGGAATCGTTTCAGACGGAGCGGGGTGATAACTTGTGTTAATCGCTCTATCGAAGCCATCAACGTGGTAGAATACGTAGTCGGCATTGCTCAGATCGACCGAATTTGAGTAGGTCGTTGTGTGGTTGATTGCACCATTCAACACAACGGTAGCCGATGTATAGGGTGCCAGAACAAACTCCTTAGGCAAGAAGATAACGCCCTGCCACGAGGGAGTATAACCCTCATTTGCATA
>JAFRZW010000003.1 GCA_017442365.1 Rikenellaceae bacterium
AACAGATACACCACTGTTATATAAATCTTTATCTAACTTAATTTTTTACTCTATGAAAAGAAAATTGACTATTGGTTTGTTGTTCACGCTGGCATTGGCAGTGTGCACAACGAATTTGATGGCAGCTGAGGCTTGGAGCGAGAGCACCGAGATTCAGAAGTCAGTCAAGGTTTCGGGTACCGTTAAGGATTCGGCAGGTGAACCGATCTTCGGTGCTACGGTAATTCAAGTGGGCAGCCAGACCAACGGTATGACCACCGACGCTAACGGTAACTTTACCCTAACGGTTCCCGAAGGTGCTGAGGTTTCGGTTTCGTACATCGGTTACGTTGCTCAGACTGTTAAGGCTTACGACGGTATGATCGTAACCTTGGCAGACGATTCGCAGACCATCGACGACGTTGTTGTCGTAGGTTTCGGTACTCAGAAGAAGGCAAACTTGACCGGTGCAGTATCTTCGGTTGACGTTGATAAGACCTTCGGTAGCAAGCCTATCGTTGATGTATCGAAGGGTTTGCAGGGTACTGTTCCGGGTCTGACCATCACCTTCGCAACTGCGGATATGGGTGAGTCGGCTTCGATCAAGGTACGTGGTACCACTTCGATCTACGGTAACAACAAGCCTCTGATCCTGCTTGACGGTGTTGAGATCAGCGACCTGTCGTTCGTTAACCCCGACAACATTGCCAACATCTCGGTACTGAAAGATGCTGCTTCGGCTTCGATCTACGGTACTCGTGGTGCTTACGGTGTTGTATTGATCACCAGCAAGGACGGTTCGGACGTTAAGGATCGCTCGAAGATCACCTACTCGGCTAACTTCGCTTGGAACGAGCCTATCAACCTGCCTAAGTATGCTACCGGTTACGATATGTTGACCGCTATGGATCTGACTATGGACGCTTACGAGGCAACCAACGGCAACCGTCGTATCGAGGCATTTGGTATGTACTATGAGGACATTAAGCCTCACATCGAGAACTGGTTGAACAACTACTGGGACGCTTACCAGGCTGGCGAGCTGGGTCAGACTTACGTTTATGGCCGCGACTATGAGTACAATGCTCAGGGTGTTTCGCAGTTCTATCGTATCGTTGATCCCAACAAGGAGTTGTTGAAGAACACTTCGTTCCAGCACAACCACAACCTGACCGTTGCAGGTAGCGCAGGCAAGACTTCGTACAACATTTCGATGAACTACTACAAGCAGGACGGTCTGTTGAAGATGGCTGAGGAGCAGTCGATGCAGCGTGTAACTGCTAACGTATCGACCTCGTCGCAGGTTAAGAAGTGGTTGCGCATCGGTACCAAGATGATGTACACCGAGAAGGTATTCAAGTATCCCCTGGGCAACTCGGCTTCGGGCTCGAACTTGTACACCTACTCGATGCGTTTCCCCACGATGTTCCCCTTCGGTATTTCGGACGGTGGTATCGATCCTAACACCGGTGAGCCTCTGAATGCAACTACTGAGGGCTCGAAGGGTCTGTACTTCCGCCACGGTAACGGTTTCTTGGTAGGCTATCCTACTCAGAAGGGTCAGGACGACTATATGCGCGTAGGTGCAAATGTTGATATCAACATCGCTAAGGGTCTGACCTTCCACGCTGACTACACTCGCAGCATTCTGAACTACATTTCGAACGCTGTACAGATTCCCGTATATGTAGCAAACTGGTGGTCGGCTTACTCGCCTAAGTATGCTTTGCAGAGCAACGATCAGGTTTCGAAGACCATCGTTAAGACTCGTGCTAACGCATTCAACGCATACTTCGACTACACCGTTGATTTCTGCAAGGATCACAATATCGCAGTGAAGCTCGGTTTCAACTCGGACGACTACTTCGTTCAGAACATCGGTGCAACCTCTAAGACTATGATCAACTACGGTTTCCCGACCCTGTCGCTGACTGAGAACGCTTCGAACGCAACCGTAAGCGAAACTAAGAACAAGCGCGCTGCTGCCGGTTTCTTCGGTCGTATCAACTACAACTGGAAAGATAAGCTGCTCCTCGAATTGAACGGTCGTTTCGACGGTTCGTCGAAGTTCGCTAAAACCCAGAAGTGGGGCTTCTTCCCCTCGGGCTCGATTGGCTACCGCCTCTCGGAGGAGAACTTTATGAAGAATCAGAACGTGATCAGCAACTTGAAGGTTCGCGCATCGTACGGTATGATCGGTAATGAGGACGTTATTGCCAGCGACTACTATCCCTTTATGACCACCATCGGTCGTGGTACTATCAGCTGGATCGATCCTAACAACACGAAAGCTATGTTGGCTTACTTCGGTATGCCGGGCGTAAGCAACCCCGCACTGACTTGGGAGACCATTCAGACTATGGACTTCGGTATTGATCTGGGCTTCCTGAACAACGACCTGAATATCGTATTCGACTGGTATCAGCGCAACACCAAGGGTATGCTTGTAAATGCTGACCAGGTTGCATACGAGATCGGTCTGCCTTCGATGCCTAAGATTAATGGCGGTGATATGCGCACCCGCGGTTGGGAGGTACAGGTTGATTACAACCACTCGTTCAACAAGGACTTCCGCATCTACGCTACCGCTACTTTGGCTGACAGCAAGGCTAAGATCACCAAGTGGGGCTCGAACGCAGGTACTCTGACCGGCTACTACGAGGGTAAGGAGTTCGGTGAGATCTGGGGCTTCAAGACCGCTGATGCTTACTTCACCGCTGAGGAGGCTGCTAACGGTGTATTGCTGCCCGACGGCTCGCGCGTTGATATCAACGACGTATATCAGAAGGCTCTCTACAAGGGTTCGTTCCGCTACGGCGAGGGCGACGTTAAGTACGTTGACGTAAATGGCGACGGTAAGGTTGATTCGGGTAAGGGTACTATCGACGATCACGGCGACTTGATCCGCATCGGTAACAACCAGCCTCGCTACGAGTACTCGTTGCGCGCAGGTTTGCAGTGGAAGGGTCTCGACTTCGAGTTCCTGTTGCAGGGCGTAGGCAAGCGTGATTTCTGGACTACTTCGTCGCTGATCCTCCCCTTCACCCAGGGTCGTTCGATGGCTATCTTCACCAACCAGTTCGATTGCTACACTCCCGAGAATCCCGATGCTAAGTTCCCGCGTCCGTACATCGGCCATTATGGCTCGACTGTAAACGGTCTGTCGAACAACGGTCAGAACAACTTCTATTCGCAGACTAAGTACCTGAGCGACTTCTCGTACCTGCGTTTGAAGAACGTAACCATCGGTTACACTCTGCCGAAGGATTGGACTATGAAGGCTACCATCGAGAAGGCTCGCATTTATTTCAGCGTTAACAACCTCTTCACTTTCGACCACATCGACGGCGCAATTGACCCCGAGTACAACCAGAATGCAACCGCAGATACCGGTGGTCGTGGTAACCCGTTCTGCCGTACTTGGTCGTGTGGTGTTCAGATTTCGTTCTAACCTATAAAAGCAACAAAAGAATATGAAAAAGATATTAATTGCAGCAATGGTCTTCGCAACTGCAGCTTTGGTAGGTTGCGAGAAGTTCCTCACCGAGGAGCCCCAGTCGGCATTCCCCGATGGTCCTTCGTTCTGGTCGGGTGAGACTGCACTCCAAATGGAGACCAACTATTTCTACACTGCATTTTCGAGCTACGGTGCTGCCCACAGCGGCCGCTACTACGCAGACTCGAAGAGTGATGACTACGGTCAGGATAACAACAACCCTGAGTACGCAGTAACCATCTCGTCGGGTACCGGCATTTGGGCATCGTCGTATCAGGAGGCTCGCCGCGCTAACATCATCTTGGCTCGTATGGCCGATATGGAGCTGTCGGACGAGGTTCGCAAGCACTATGAGGGCTTCTGCCGTTTCTACCGTGCTATCCAGCACTTCGATGTAGTTCGCGCATACGGCGACTGCGTATGGCAGGACCACGAGGTGGATATGAACAATGAGGCTTGGCATTCGCAGGCTCGTACCGATCGCGCTGAGATTATGCGCAAGGTGTGCGAGGACTTGAAGTTCGCTGCTGAGAACAGCCGCGATTACAAGAATGGCAACACCTATCACAAGTACGCTGCTTACTTGATGCTTTCGCGTGCTGCTCTCTACGAGGGTGCTTGGCAGAAGTATCACAAGAACAACACTCAGGTAGCTAACGAGTTCTTCACCATCGCTAAGAACGCTGCTGATGCAATCATCAATAGCGGCAAGTGGTCGATCCACGAGAACTATGCAGCTAACTACAACTCGAAGGATTTGAAGGGTAACTCGGAGATGCTGATGTTCAAGGTGTTCCAGTATGACGCTGACGTTAAGCTCGGCCACGGTCTGCACGGTTACTCGACTTCGTCGACTCCGACTTGGGGTATCACCAAGGACGCTGTTGAGTCGTACTGCAACGCTGACGGTCTGCCTATCCACGTAAGCGAGGCTGGTTTCGACGATTCGACCGTTAAGTCGGCAATCGCTGGCCGCGACGCTCGTCTGGCAAGCAACGTGAACGACTCGCTCGTAATGCTCGACACCTACGCTTGGCGTAGCGGTATCAACTCGACCACCGGTTACTGGCTGACTAAGTTTGTTAATTGGAGCGACTATATCAACGCTTCTTCGAACAACTTGGCTCCCTACAACGATACCGACGGTCCGGTTTATATGTACTCGGAGGTTCTGTTGAACTATGCTGAGGCTTGCGCTGAGTTGGGTACTATGACCCAGGCTGACGCTGACAAGTCGATCAACGAGTTGCGCGTTAAGCACGGTAAGATTCCCGCGCTGACCGTTTCGGGTACTTCGGTATCGGTTAACGGCACTGCTATCACCAAGGATCCCAAGAACATCTACGGTGTTAATGAGTTGATCTGGGAGGTACGTCGTGAGCGTCGTTGCGAGTTGATCTGCGACGGTTTCCGTAACGATGACCTAATGCGTTGGAAGATGGGTGCTCAGCTCGACTTCTCGAAGAACCCCAGCGGCCACGTAGGCGTTAGCGAGGCAGCTGTTCAGGCTTACTACGACTACACCAACGAGTACGACTGGCAGAACCTGCACCACGACGCTGAGGGCAAAAACATCACCACGATGGAGGAGATCAAGGCTAAAGAGTATTGGACTGAGATTGATGGCAAGAACTACGTCTCGGCATTTGCTCCTGG
Source organism: Rikenellaceae bacterium (assembly GCA_017442365.1). Lineage (GTDB taxonomy): Bacteria > Bacteroidota > Bacteroidia > Bacteroidales > Rikenellaceae > Alistipes. The sequence continues at coordinate 5,132 of JAFRZW010000003.1, forward strand.
TCGTAACCGCGTGTTCGACGAGACCAAGAACTACTTGGATCCTCTGCCCAGCGGTATCACCATCATCAACCCCAACTTGGGTCAGAACCCCGGCTGGTAGTCGATGATTGAATCATACTGAACTTTGCGACTCTCGCCTTCGGGCGGGGGTCGCTTTTTTATACGCCTACGCCACAGCGACTTGCGAGTCAATTCATCTCCTCCCATTAGTAGAAATAATTACCAAACGCTTGGTTGAAAAGGGTGTCCAAGCAGTGGCAATAGTTCAACTATTGGTCGCACAATAACCTTTGCAAACTCTCTCCACACAACATCGGCAGAAGGCTCAAAACAGCGAAACGAATCGCGTTTTGAGCCTTTTATGACTAAACTGAGCGTGGCGCAGATCGGGATTTGCATTTCACCGAGTAAATCACGATATTTGCACCGCAAACAACGCTCGAAAGAATGGATTGGCTGATCGACTTAGGATATGTAGGATTGTTCATCGGAACGTTCGTGGCGGGAACGGTACTGCCGCTCTCGTCGGACGTACTGCTCATCGGGCTGCTCGCTGCGGGCGGCAACCCCATCGCGTGTCTTGTGGTCGCGACATTGGGCAACTGGCTGGGGGCAATGACCTCATACGTTTTGGGTTGGTATGCCAAGTGGGAGTGGCTCGAAAAATACTTCAAAATCAGCCCCGAAACCATCGAACGTCAGCGCCAACGCATTGATCGCTACGGCATTTGGCTCGCAGCGGTCTATTGGGCACCGATTGTTGGCATAGTGATTATGGTCGCACTCGGACTCTACAAAGTTCGTCCGCGCGCAACCGCAATTATCGCCCTCGTTGGAGCGTTCCTGCGTTTTCTGTTCTGGATTCTGCTGAATGCCGTCTGGCAGTAGCCACTACCCTATTTCCGACTATCTAACTCGTTGAGTGCAAAGGCGTAAGCTCCGAGCGAAACGGCCCGACTTGCACCCAGCTTCGAGAAGATGATTCCGATACGTTTTTCGGGGTCGTAGCTCACCGTGCGATCGCTGCCATAGACCTTCAATTCGCGCTGCTGGCCACGTGCAAAGCGTTCGAATTGAGCCTCATCGTCCAACTCATACACCGCTACGGGCATACGGTCAGTTCGCTCGCCCTCAGTGAGCTGCGAGAGCGTCGAACGCATTTCGGCCATCACCGACGGCATAATATATTTGCGTGCGCCCGTCAATCCGCCACCAACCACAATCAGTCCGTCCAGCAACGACGCCACCGACGCGAAAGCATCTCCTGTTGCCCGTCCGAACTCGGCAAACGACCCAATAGCAGCCGCACGATTGCCCTCGCGCTCTCCCTCGGCAATGTCGTAGATCTCCTTGGGCGTCAAACCGTGATTCGGCTCACCCGACAGCTCGCCATAGACACGCTGCACGGCACGAATCGACACACTATCCTCGACAATCGCATCGGGGTAGATTCGATTTCGCAGGCAGTAAATCTCGACACACGAATTGTCGCCCACGTGCATACGTCGATCAACCGACATACCGAAACCAAAGCCCGTACCCCACGTGAAACCCAGCAGGTTATGGAATCGCTTGGCACTTCCCGCAGCCGCCAGACGCGCATTCACCTCAGGTAGCGCACCCGCCAGCGCCTCACCATAGGCAAACATATCGGCGTCGTTATTGATCCACACGGGCAGCCCAAACTTTTCGCTCAGATAGTCGCCCAGCGCAACACCCTCGCTCAGGCACGGGAACGTCGGCAAGAAACCGCCACCGATAATGCCTCGCGGATAATCAGCAGGCCCAGGGAAGGCAAAACTGATCGCCACGGCAGGCTCCGGAAGTTGCGCCACGATACGCTCAAAACCCTCGACTATGGTCTGCATACAGAGGTCCAGATCGTGTGCATTCGACGGCAATGTAACCGGCTCAGCGACAAATTGATTGGCACGAATTGCACCAAAGACGAAGTTGGTTCCGCCCGCATCGAGCGTGATGACCGTACGTGGATCGTTGCTATACATAGTTTTGCGGTTATTGTTGGTTGGGTCGTTCGAGCAAATTTCGCACCTATTTATATATATACACTCTTCGGGCGAGCACACTCGATAGTTCAAAGTTACTCAATTTCTGCCAAACTCCAATACCCCACCCCCGAAAAAAACGCCTGCCCGAATCACTTCGAGCAGGCGCAGACATCTATAAATGAGCTGTAAAGTCTATTTACCGTCCTCGAACTCAACGCCCAGACGCTTGCCTGTGCGGAACTTCGAGTTCTCCATCTTGGTATTGAACTGATCAACCGTCGCGCGGCTCACGCTGCTATAAGGTGGCACGAGCAGGTCGAAATCGAACGCGAACTCGATTGCCGACTCCAAAACCGAGATAATCGACGTGCGGTCGATACGCTCCGCACCAAACTGGCGATAGCCGTAGGGGGTCTTCATACGACCCTCAACAAAGAACGCCCCCTCTGAATTAATAAACAGACGTCCAATCAGATAGCCCTCGTCCTCGTTACGGTTGTAGCGGAACGAATCGGCCAAAAAGTTGTAGATATTGATCACACCGCAATAGCTTCGATCGCGCTCTTCGCGCACATATTCCTCACCCAGCACCGCGTGCGAAGGATCGAAATCGAATACGTTGGTGTGCATCGTGAAGATCAACATCTCGCCCGCAATCTGGATCTGCGCCTCGTACTTGCCGCGGTCGCGGTAGTCGATACGCACGCGCTTATCGAGCTTGCCTTCAAGCTCATCGTCAAATTCGGCATTCATCTCGTGCAGGCACTCTTTGAGCAGGTTGAACGCCGTGAAGGTGTTGTCGAACACCCTCTGTTTTAGATTTGATTTTTTGATCAGGGTCGCCAAGATCTCCGATCTATGACCCATTGTGTCGTTATCCATATATTAATTAAAATGATGTACTTACCTCTCAATTAGCGCAATTTGATATGCTGTCCCTCGTGCAACGTTGCGTCGCTCGGCAGGCGGTTGAGCGTAGCCAACTTAGCCACTCGAACACCGTACCACTGAGCCACCGCACGCAGCGTCTCGCCTGCCGAAGCGGTATGATACAACTCCGAGCCCACGTAGCGCGTCTGCTTGCGTTGCAGGAAGACGCGATCACCCTCGCCCAATGCAGCACCCACAGCCACATCGTTGAACTTGTAGATTTTCTTCACGGGTACGTCGAACAGCGACGCGATCTTCTCGTACGTATCGCCCGCCTTCGGCACAACATACTCCACGCCATTGACCATCTGCACAGCGTAGCCGTGGTGAGGATTGACCGTAACCGTATAGTTGTCAATATCAACCACTTCGTTGTTTGTCGGCTGCACCTCAGGCTTCTCGCTACGCACCTCACGCTCGACACGCTCCATCTCGTCAACACGCTCTTCGAGTGCGTCCCCGCCACGATCGTAGATGTAGAGTTTGTTCTCCTCGATGATGCGGATCAACTTCTCGGCATACTGAGGATCTGTCGCATAGCCCGCCGCCTTCAAACCGCGTGCCCACGCCACATAGTCGGTCTCGGAGTGGCGAAACAACGAGTCGTAACGCGGCTGAGTGTCGATATAATTGGCGTGATCCTCGAACGACTCCTCGGCCGAATGATACTTGCGAAAACACTCGCCCACAGCGTCATCGTCGTGGCTGATTGAGGGGCCCGTCCAATCCTTCTTGCACTTAATGCCGAAGTGGTTATTGGCCTCGACCGCCAAGCGACCGTTACCATTGTTCGATTCGAGGATACCCTGCGCGAGCGTAATGCTGGCCGGAATACCATATTTCTCTTGGTGCTCAACCGCCGTCTTGTTCCAGCGCGCGATGTACTCCTCGGTGGTATATTTCACGCGGCTCTGCGCCTCGGCAACCAGCCCTACGGTCAGAGCAACGAGCGTCAAGAGCAGCGTACGAATTTCAACCTTCATAATGCTAATACGATGAATCATAGAGCGCAAAGTTAATGAAAGTTTGCACATTTCTTGCACTTATCGTAGTGAAACAGCGAATATTTCACTTTTTTTCACTTTTTTTGACCGTTCGTGCAACATTATTGACTACTTTTGCGTCTTAATAACGGAGTAAACCTTTTTTATAAGAATTTAATTGATTTTAACAGTAGAAAATATGCTGACTGAACAAGCCAACAAAATCTTCTGTCGCGCTATCGACGACTACCACCGCCACGACAATGTGGATACCGTAATCGAAAATCCATTTGAGGAGGGATCGCTCGAATTTCTGCTCTATCACAAGAATTGGATCGACACCGTACAGTGGCATCTCGAAGATATTATCCGCGACCCACACATCGACCCCGTTGATGCACTGAATCTCAAACGCCGTATCGACCGTTCGAATCAGGTACGTTGCGATATGGTAGAGTATATCGACTCTTTCCTGCTCAACAAATACAAAGATATTGTACCTGCCGCAGACGCCCGTATCAATACCGAGACCCCCGCGTGGGCAATCGACCGTCTGTCGATCCTCGCACTCAAAATCTACCATATGCGCGCCGAAGTCGAGCGCGATGACGTCGATGATGAGCATCGTGCAGCGTGCCAAGCCAAGCTCGATGTGCTCGTTCAGCAGCAGGCAGACCTCTCGATCGCTATCGAGGAGTTGATCGAGGATATTGAGGCCGGTCGTAAGTATATGAAGGTCTATCGCCAGATGAAGATGTACAACGACCCCGCACTCAACCCCATTCTCTATGCCCAAAAGCGATAGAATACTCGTCGTGCGCCTTTCGGCAATGGGCGACGTAGCAATGACCGTTCACGCCGTTGCCGCACTGCGTCGTGCGTATCCCGATGTAGCTATCACGATGCTCACACGTCGCGCGTGGATACCCTTCTTCCGCGATGTAGAGCGAGTGGATTTCCTCACGCTCGAAGGGGCGAATGGCGAAAAGGGCATTGCCCGCGTGTTCCAGCTGGCATCGGAGGCGGCAGCAAGTGGCGTTACGCACGTAGCCGATCTGCACGATGTCTTGCGCACGAAATTGCTGCGCGCGTTGTTGCGTCTGCGCGGTTGCCGAGTGGCGAAAATCGACAAGGAGAAGGCCCTCAAAGAGCGCGCTACACGCCCCACAGACAAGGACCTTACGCCCCTGCGCCATAGCGTCGAGCGATATGCCGACGTACTAAGCAAGGTTGGCTATCCGATTGAGTTGCCGCAGGTTGGACGTTATGAGCGAGCGCTGCCGGCACCATTCGGGGAGCGCAGCGAGGGACGTTGGATCGGCATTGCGCCATTCTCGAAGCAGGAGGGCAAGACCTACCCCGCACCTCTGCGCGAGCAGTTGGTTGGGTTGGCAGCCGAGGAGTTCGATCGCGTGTTTATCTTTTCGGGCGGTGGAGCCGAGCGCGAATTTGCAGGCGCGATGGAGAACCGCCACCCGAACGTTACGGCAGTTTTCGGGCGTATCCGCTTGGACGAGGAGGTCGATCTGATGGCCAACCTCGACGCAATGGTCTCGATGGATTCGTCGGCAATGCATATGGCCTCGCTCGTCGGGACACCGACCGTATCGGTTTGGGGAGCAACACACCCCGCAACGGGTTTTTACGGCTGGGGCAGCAGCTCCGAGAACCGATTACAGCTCGACCTACCCTGCCGACCTTGTTCGGTCTATGGCGAGAAGGCGTGTCAGTTTGGCGATTACCGCTGTATGCGAGTCGCACCCGAACGGATTATCGAACGATTGAGAGCAATCACCCAATAAAGCAACAATGCCCGCAGTTGAGTGCGGGCATTTTTTATTCCGTTGAAGTTACACGCCGATAATCCGCCACGGCAAGATGCAGATTCAGCGCCGCCTCCAACGCATTCTCATAGACCTGCAACCACGACAATTGTGCCGACAACACATCAAGAATGGTCAGCTGACCCTCGTTATACGAATAGGTACTCAGTTCGAGATTCTCACGCGCAATATCCAAATCCCGACGCGACGCGAGCGACTGCGAAAGGCTATTTTCGATCGACGACCAAGCGTCGGTTTCGTCGCGTATGATCTGATCACGAAGTTGATCGTGCTCGTTCTGCCGCATTGCAACTTGCTGACGCGCAACCGCTTCCGACCGTCGTCGCGCACCCCAACCGAATATCGGCACATCGACCGAAAGGCTCACCGCTCCATCAATCGTAGTATGCCAATGGGTGTTTGGCGTGCGGGTCTGCCACACCGCACCAACCCCCGCTGCAATCTGAGGCAGGTAGGCCGAGCGCGCCAATCGAACCCCAATCAACGCCTGATCGACACGCAACTGCGAGGCAAGAAAATCACCCCGACGATCGAGTATCTCATCGAGCACCATTCGTGTGGGCACCTCAACAACCGTCATCACGCTATCAGCCGGAACATTTCCCACCGCCTGCTCGACTCCCATCAACACGTTAAAATTGTGAAGAGCAACCTGATAGGCCTGCTCGGCTGCCACCAAGCCATACTCCGCCTCGCTGAGTCGCGTATCGGTCATCAGCACATCGCTCCGCGAGATGTATCCATTCTCGAATCGCGCATCAACAACCCGTTTCAGAGAGCGAATAATATCGACATACTGCTCGGTAATGCGCAAGCGATCGCGCGCCGCCGCCAAATTCCAATAGGCATCGTCGGCCGCATAGACCACCTCATACTGCGTAAAAAACTCATCACTCAGGGCAGCGTCTGCTCCCACGCGATCGCTCTCATACGTTGCCCGTCGCGCCCCACCCGCATAAATCGTCTGGACAACAAGCGGTTGTACCGAGAACGAGAAGGGTTTGACCCCCGCGTGCTGACGCAGTGCGACCTCGAATCGACCCGCCGCATCGAGCCTCGGCAGCAATCCAGTATGGCTCAGTGCCGCCTGCTCCTCAGCTGCGAGTGTCGCCGAACGCGCAATGCGCAACGTATGGCTATAATCAACCACCGCACGACGATACTCATCGACCGAAATATGATTTTGCGCACGCACGACAACTACGCTGAAAATCAACAATATACTCAATATTTTTCTCATAATTTACGAACATTGAAAAAGAGCGAATAACAGACCGGCAGGAAGAAAACAGTCAGCAACGTAGCCATCAGCAGACCGCCCATAATCGTCGCTGCCATACCCCCGAACATCGCGTCGAACAGCAGTGGCAACATTCCGAGAATGGTCGTTACCGAAGCCAACACCACGGGGACAACACGCGACTGCGTGGCACGCACCAATGCCTCGTAAGCATCTGCACCTGAGCGCATTTCGACGTCAATCTGATCGACCAGCACCACCGCATTTTTGATATTCATACCCACCAATCCGAGCAAACCGAGCAGCGCAAAGAAGTCGAACATTCGCCCCGTAACGAGCAATCCCGCCACCACACCAACAAATATCAACGGCAACATCAACAATATCACCACAGGACGTCGGTAATCACCGAACAACAGTAGCAAAACAAAGAAAATCAACACCATAGTCAGTGGCAGATTGGCCGCCAACGCCGCATTCGATTCGCTTTGCGACTCCTGCTCGCCAAAAACGCGCATCGTATAACCCTCGGGCAGAGCCACCTCGCGCTCGATTCGCGCGTGCAGACGGTCGAATAGCTGCTTGCTATTTTGCCCGCGCACAGGATCACATTGCGCCTTCATCACTCGCTCACGGTTGAAACGCTTGATCACCCCCAAACGGTAGTCGAAATCGAACTCCGCAACCGCCTGCTCCAACGGATAAACACGCCCGTTGGGATTGAATACGGGCAGCACCTGCATATTCGTAAGGTTATAGTTATCAATATTTTCGTCCTTCAAAACAATCGGTACACGACGATCGTCCTCACGAAAAACACCCAACTCATAACCCGACGTGGCGAGCGTCAGACTTCGCGCCAACTGCTCACGTGTAACTCGGATTCGCTGCCCCGTCATCTGCGAATAGACGGGCAGCCACGTGGGCACGCGATTGCCCCAACTATTGCGCACCGAGGTCGCCCCCGCCTCCTCACGCATAATCGCCATCGCCTGCTCGGTCAGCCGAGTCAGCGTGTCGATATTGTTGCCGATAAATCCAAATTCGATCGAACTTTCGACTGCCGGCGAGAGCTTAAACAGCGACGAGCGCACCAATACATCGGGCTGATTTTCAAGCGCATATTTATAGAAACGCTCCTCGACTGCCGAGGTCGAATCGGCGTCCGAGAGTTCAACCAAAATGTTTGCAAAATTGTCGCGCGGCCCGAACGAAGAGCTTGCCAGATAGTATCGTGGCGGGGTCGAGCCGACGGTCGATGACACACGCCGCACCGACGGTTGGCGTTCGAGCCACGCGCACATCTGCTCGACGCGCTCGGCCGTCGCGTGGATATTGTACCCATCGGGCAAAAAGCAATCGGCACGAAAATAGGGTTTATCGAGCGACGGAAAGAAGTTCTGGGGCATAGCACGCATCGCCACCAACGACCCTACAAACAGCACAACGACCGCCACGACGGTCAGCACGCGGTGCGCCAACAGCCACTCCAACACACGTGTAAATCGCTCAAACGCAGGCGATAGCCCCGTTTTTTCGGTCGCCCTCACAGCGGGACGTATCAATGCGATGCCGAGCAGTGGCGTCTGGGTGAGGGCAAGCACCCAACTCAACAAGAGCGAACAAGCCACGACCACAAACAGCGGTTTGACCATTTCGGCAACAGCCGACGCCGCCAACTGCAACGGGAGGAACGAGCAGATCGCTACGAGCGTGGCTCCCAGCAAGTTCCACTTCGGACGCGACGCCCCCTCGACCAACGCTTCGGCAGGTTTCACACCGCGGTCGATCGCACGTCGGGCGTTATCAACCACCACGATCGCATTATCGACCAGCATTCCCATCGCAATGATAAATCCCGCCAACGAGGTGCGATTCAGACCCTCGCCCACGGTCAGCATTATCAACATCGTGCCTCCGATCGCCAACACCAGCGACGACCCGATCACCACGCCCTGACGCAAGCCCATCACGAGCATAATCACCGCCACGACAATCGCAACCGACTCCAACAGATTGATAATGAACTGATTATTTGCCTCGCGCGCAATCTCATCCTCAGGATAAAGCGCCACGATCTCCATTCCGACGGGCATCTGTGAAGCGATCGCACGCAGCTCCTCAGCCACAGCGCGACCACTCCGCACAACATCGCGTGCAGGATCGGTCGCAATGCCGATACCGATGGCCCGCTCGCCATCGACACGCATTATCGACGTGGGAGGTTCGACAACCTCGCGCTCGATTCGTGCCACATCACCCAATCGGAATTGCTTGCCTTCGGACGAGGTAAGCAACTGATCTGCAATATCATCGAGCGAACGATAGGTACCCGTTTCGAGAATGCGTATCTGCATCTCGCCCGCCTGCTTTTCGCCACTATCGACCACGCGGTTCTGACCGCTCATCGCCGCAATGATACTTTCGGGACGAATCGAGAAATTGCTCAGTCGAGCCATCGAAACATACACATTCACAACAGGTTGCTGCTCGCCATAGAGTGCAACTTTCTGCACGCCGTCGATCGTCGCTACACGTCGTTTGATCTCCTGTGCCCACTCGCGTAACTCCTCGTCGTCGATACCCTCGCCGCCCTTCAAACCGTAATAGATCCCATAGAGATCACCAAAATCGTCGCCAACCGAGATCGTCGATGCGCCCTCAGGTAGCTCAGTCTGAACATTTTGCACCTTGCGCCGCAATTCGTCCCACATCTGCGGCATACGATCGGCAGGCGTCGAGGGCAACAGCTCGACCACGATGCGCGACAGCCCGTAATAGGACTCGGACGTAATCTTATAGATCGAGCGCATCGACTGCACCTCACGCTCGATCGGTTCGGTTATCAACCGCTCTACCTCCTCGGGCGACGCACCCTCGTAGCGAGTCATCAGCACTGCACTCTTGATCACAAACGGAGCGTCCTCCTTCTTACCCAAACGTGTGAAAGCATACACGCCTCCAACGAGCATTACCGCCAGCACAAACCACACCACACGTGGCCGACGTAGCGAATATTCGGTCAGGTTCATACGCGCGTAACTTATTGAATTACAACCACTCGTTCGTTCTCTTGCAAGCGATAGACGCCAGCCGTAACCACCTGCTCACCTCCCGACAGACCACGCTCGACAACCACCCGATTGCGCCCGAAGATCTCACCCAACGTGATCGGTTGCAGATGTACCGCGCCATCGCGTACCACCCACACATACGTACCACCTCCCGTCGGGGCATAGACCGCACTCAGCGGCACCGACACCTCGTCGCTCGCACGCGATTGAACAATCTGCATAGTTACGGTACACGACATACCGGGCGTGATGTCGAATCGACCTGCGGGCAAAGGCTCACGCAGACCGAGCGACACGGGAAATCCCGACGCATCGGACGACGTCTCGACATACTCCTTCAAATAGGCCGGAAACTGCACGCCACGATAATTATCGAACTCAACCGAGAAACGTACCGACGTATCGCTCAACAGATTAAGCCCACTCTCGGGCATCGTGAATTTCACACTTCGCGTACGGGGATCGACCAATCGCACGATACTCTGCCCCGCATTGACACGCTGATAGGTATCGACAAACTGACGCTCGATAATCCCCTCGAATGGCGCACGCAGTTTGGTCTCGGCAAGCACGTCCGACGCATTTTCATACTCCGACCGAGCCTGCACAAACTGCGTCTGAGCGACCTCATACTCAGCGCGCGAAATCGCCTGACGTTCAAGCAGTCGCTGTGCTCGTTCGTACTGCGATCGAGCCGTTTCGAAGGCCGAGCGCGCCGCATCGCGCTGCCGCTCAAACTCCTTCGGATCGAGTTGCGCAATGACGTACCCCGCAGGAATCAGTCGCCCCTCGCTAATATCAATTCGCTCGACCAGACCTCCCACCTTAAATGCCAAATTAGTGGAGTTGTCGGCAGTAGACATTCCCGCAAAATCCTTATCGATAAAATCAAGACGCTCAACCGTTTGCACCTTAACGCGACGTTCGGGCAGCGCATTGGGCGAACCTCCACGGCACCCCACCGCCACCACCCCGAAGAGCAACATAGCCACACGAAAACTGTTCATCATAGCACACGAAAAAAGAGTTACCGAAGCGAGCCTCGTGCTCACCTCGGTAACCCCATTCCTCAATTTTCGTGCCCGCTTTCGGGTCGTGCGTTAAGCCGTCAGCTCGGCCACCGTCGCCCCGACAAATTCGATCAGATCGCGCGGCGAAATCCCGATCTGCAAACCACGCACACCCGCACTTATATAGATATGATCGTGCGCCTCGCAGCTACTATCGATATAGGTCGGGAACGGTTTTTTCATTCCGATTGGCGAGCAACCTCCGCGAATGTAGCCCGTCGTAGCGAGCAGTTCGCGTACGTGGATCATCTCGGCGCTCTTGTTGCCCGACACGCGCGCCGCCGCCTTCAAATCGACCTCGCAGTTGCCCGCGATGACGCACACAAAGATTCCCGTACGATCGCCACGCAGCACCAACGTCTTGAATACCTGCTCGATAGGCTCGCCCAACTGCTCAGCCACGTGGCAGGCGTCGAGGTGCTCCTCATCGACCACATAGGGGACAAGTTCGTAGGCGATTTTGGCGCGATCGAGCAGTCGCGCTGCGTTTGTTTTATTGATTTTTGCCATCGGTTTTGCTTTTTCTCAGCACAAATATACAAACTTTACGCTAACTTTGTGCTCTCAAAAAAATCGAACTCAACTGATGGAACGACGACAGAAAGTATTTGACTACCTCGACGCCCACTCGATCCGCTACGAGTGGTACGAACACCCCGAGGCCCCCACGATCGAGATCGCACGCGAACATTGGCGCAACGATGGCTCGACACATTGCAAGAATCTCTTTTTTCGCAACCATAAGGGCAACCGCCACTACTTGGTCTGCTTCGACAGCTCGCAGAATATGGCGATCCACGACCTCGAACAGCGCCTTCGCCAAGGCAAGCTCTCGTTTGCCTCGCAACAACGTATGGAACGCTATCTGGGGCTGCTGCCCGGCTCGGTGTCGCCCTTCGGATTGATCAACGACGAGGAGCACCACGTACATCTGTTCCTCGATCGTAATCTGCTCGACCGCCCCTCACTCAGCTTCCACCCCAACGACAACCGCGCTACGGTCGTCATCTCGCGCGAGGAGTTCGAGCGCTACCTCTCGATAGTCGGGAACACTTACGAGTATATTGAATTGTATTAGCGCAAGTTGTCGATTCGGCAAAATTGCCACACCTTCGCGGGCCCACCCTTAGGGCAAGCAGCCCAACACTCGAAGGTGCGTATATGCCTCAAATGAAAAAGCCGCACTACGTATCTGAGTGCGGCTTTTGTTGTGCATATTGAATTACTCGACCAGAGTATGTTCGACGAGGATTTTGAGTCCCATCAGCACGAGCACCACTCCGCCTGCCAACTCGGCTTTCGACTTATAGCGGCAACCGAAGATATTGCCTACACGGACGCCTGCGGCTGAGAAGATGAAGGTCGTCAAGCCAATCACGGCCGCTGCTCCCCAAATCGGGACACCCAAAAACGCCAGCGAGACACCGACTGCCAACGCATCGATACTCGTAGCAATGGATAGCAACAACATTGTGCGTGCCGAAAAGTCGGGATTGACCTCACACGCCTCACCCGAACGCGATTCGCGGATCATATTTGTACCGATCAGCCCGAGTAGCACAAAGGCGAGCCAATGGTCGATATTGGCCACGACGCCCGAGAATGTCGAGCCAAGATAGTAACCGATAATGGGCATAAGCGCCTGAAAACCACCAAACCACGCACCTGCCTTCAAGTAGTGGGCAGGCAGTGCGCGTTGCACCGAAAGGCCCTTGCCGATGGCGACCGCAAAGGCGTCCATCGATACTCCGATAGCGATTATGAGCAGTTCGGTGTTTGTCATTTGAGCTTCGTTTAGTAGAACAAAGATAGTGATATCGGTTGAGAAAAGCAAAGACTAAGTTGTCCTAAAAGGTATTGCTGAGTGTCTATAAACGAAAAAGGAGGTGCATCACTGCGCCTCCTAATCCGCTCCTCAAGCAGGACTTGAACCTGCGACCCCCTGATTAACAGTCAGGTGCTCTAACCAACTGAGCTATTGAGGAATAATGAACCTTAAAACTTTAAGTTTGCTTTATGAAAAAGTTACCTTTGTTTTGCGAGTGCAAAGATACGTCAAATTTTTATTCCTCCAAACATTTTTGACAAAAATTTCACAATTATTTGCAAAAAAACGCGTTTTTACATCAAAAACCTTATATTTGTAGTGCTATTATAAAAAGAGGTATGGCAATCTTAACGAGAAATATGGCTCTACGTGTGGTCTTGACCGCAGTGGCGTGCGCGATGACGTTGGGTGCATTGGCTCAATCATCGTTGCGATTCACTCGCTCGGTATGGGATTTCGGCACTATCCGCGAGGCCGATGGCAAGGTGTCGTGCTCGTTCGAGTATGTCAATCGAGGCAAGGCCCCCGTTGTGATCGACCAGGTCAATGTGTCGTGCGGCTGCACTACGCCCGAATTTAGTCGCAAACCGATCAAAGCGGGTGAGCGTGGCGTGTTGAAGGTTACATTCGACCCCGCTAATCGCGCAGGCGAATTTGCCAAGGAGATCACCGTCTTCACAGGCGGTCGTCGCTACCGCACCACATTGCGAATTACGGGTAACATCATCGCACGCACCAAGACCGTCGAGGAGCTCTACCCGACAGCGGTGGGCGACTGCGGATTGAGAATCGACGCACGATCGCTGCCGTTCAATTATGTAACACAAAACGAGCGCAAGAATCTGTTTATTAACTACATAAACACCTCATCTAAGCCTATTCGCGTCCGCTTGGTACAAAGCTCGGCGAGTGGTTTTATGCGCCACGACTTCCCACAGACAATCGCCGCAGGGGCTAAGGGGCGCGTTACGTTCAGCTACTCGGTACCGCGCTCGTCGGGCTACTTTGGCGAGTTGCGCGATGTGTTCGAAGTGCAGGTCGAGGGGTGCGAAAGCGATGTTCGAATTTCGACCAACGGCTATGCTATCGAGCAGTTCGAAATCCCCAATAACGAACTTGCGCCAAAGGCCGAATTTGAACGCCAACTACTTAAATTCGAAGATGTTCACAAGGGCGATAACCCCGCGACAGTCAGTGTGCGACTGACCAACGACGGTATGGAGCCGCTGATCATTCGTGCGATACAGCCGAGCCACGTGGCCATCACCACTTCGCTCGACGCAGGCACGACGGTTGCTCCGTCAGAGAGTATCAACGTGCGTGTTACGATCGATCCCGCAAAGCTCGATTACGGTCGCGCCATCGAACATATAGTACTGATAACCAACGACCCCAAGCGTCCGATGCGTCAGCTGCGCGTTACGGGAGTCGTGCGAGATAATTGACAAAAAAACTGATAACCGACTATGTATAAAATTCTCTACAAACGCGAACTTGCCGCGGGCATCTGGGAGATGCGCATCGAGGCTCCGCGTGTTGCCCGCACGGCTCTGCCCGGGCAGTTTGTGATCGTTCGTGCCGACGAGCACGGCGAGCGTGTTCCGCTGACCATTGCCGATTATGACGCCGAGGCGGGTTGGGTAACGATTGTTACTCAGGCGATTGGCGTTTCTACGCGCAAAATCGTAGCTCTCGAAGAGGGCGAATCGTTGATGGATTTTGCAGGTCCGTTGGGTCGTCCGTCGGACTTCGTGAAGGAGCCGATCGAGGAGTTACGCAAGCGTCGCTTCTTGTTCGTTGCGGGTGGCGTGGGTACTGCTCCGGTCTATCCGCAGGTGAAGTGGCTCTCGGAGCGAGGCGTTGAGTGTGAGGTGATTATCGGTGCCAAGACCAAAGATATGCTGATCTTTACGGAGCGAATGTCGGCTGTGGCAAAGGTGCATATCGCAACCGACGACGGTTCGGCTGGTTTCAAGGGTATGGTTACGGCGTTGATCCGCGAATTGATCGACGGTGGCGCGAAGTACGACGAAGCGGTGGCGATCGGTCCGATGATTATGATGAAGTTCGTAACGCTCACCACGCGCGAGTACAACCTCAAAACGACGGTGAGCCTCAATGCGTTGATGGTCGATGGTACGGGTATGTGTGGCGCTTGTCGAGTAACGGTGGGCGGTCGCACGCGCTTTACGTGCGTCGATGGTCCCGAGTTCGACGCCTTTGAGGTCGATTTCGACGAGGCAATGCGCCGTCAGGGTATGTATCGCTCGTTGGAGGAGCGTGCCAATGCCATTGCTGCCGAGCGTGCCGCAGGGCATAAGTGCCGCGTAGGTCTGGATAAATAACCCCCAAAACGAAGTAACTATGGCAAATAAAATAGCGCGTGTGGCTTGCCGCGAGCAGGATCCGAAGGTGCGCGCAACCAATTTTGAGGAGGTTTGTTACGGCTATAACCTCGAAGAGGCTCAGTTGGAGGCCTCGCGCTGTCTGAATTGTAAGAATCCGCGTTGCGTGGCACAGTGCCCCGTGTCGATCTCGATTCCCGAATTTATCGGCCACGTGCTGAGTGGCGAATTGCAGGCGGCAGCCGATACCATTGCACGCGATAGCTCGCTGCCGAGTGTCTGCGGTCGTGTCTGCCCGCAGGAGTCGCAGTGCGAGGGCGCTTGTATCTTAGGCATTAAGGGTGAGCCGGTTGCCATCGGCAAGCTCGAACGTTTCGTTGGCGACTGGAAGATCGAGAATGGTCGTAAGGACGAGCAGCGTCCCGAGCCTAACGGTCATCGTGTGGCGATCATCGGTAGTGGTCCGGCGGGTCTGGCTTGTGCGGGCGACTTGGCCAAATTGGGCTACGAGGTGCGTGTTTTCGAGGCTCTGCATAAGGTGGGCGGTGTGCTGGTCTATGGTATTCCCGAGTTCCGCCTGCCCAAGGAGCGTATCGTGGCTCGTGAGATCGATTCGCTGCGTCGTTTGGGCGTTGTGTTCGAGACCGATACCATCGCGGGTCGTACCGTTACGGTCGATTCGTTGCTCGATGAGGAGGGCTATGATGCGGTGTTTATCGGCTCGGGTGCGGGTCTGCCGCGCTTTATGGGCATCGAGGGCGAGAATCTGAATGGTGTGGTTTCGGCAAATGAGTTCTTGACGCGCACGAACCTGATGCACGCCTACGATGGAGAGTACGACACGCCGATCTATGCAGGTCGTCGCGCGGTGGTTGTCGGTGGCGGTAACGTGGCAATGGACGCGGTGCGTACGGCAAAGCGTCTGGGTGCTGAGGCAACGATCGTCTATCGACGTTCGGAGGTCGAGCTGCCCGCGCGTGTCGAGGAGGTACATCACGCCAAAGAGGAGGGCATCGAGTTTCGTATGCTGACCAACCCGATCGAAGTGCTTGGCACAGAGAAGGGTTGGGTACGTGCCGTGCGCTGTGTCGAGATGGAGCTCGGCGAGCCCGATGAGTCGGGACGTCGTTCGCCCGTAGTGAAGGCAGGCTCGGAGTTTGAGATCGAGTGCGACGTGGTGATTATGGCACTCGGCACCTCGCCCAATCCGCTGATTGCGGCTACAACCGACGGTTTGGAGACCAACCGTCGTGGTTGCATTGTGGCTGACGATGAGGGTCGTACCTCGCGCGAGGGTGTCTTTGCGGGTGGCGACATCGTTACGGGTGCCGCAACTGTGATCCTGGCAATGGGAGCAGGTCGCCGTGCCGCAAAAGCGATTGATGAATATGTGAAGTCGAAGGCATAGCCTTGCAATTCACCCGAATCAAAAAATAGCCGCACCCAATCGAGGACGCGGCTATTTTTCTGACTGCAAGGCAGACAAGAGTGTCGAATACATCGTCAGTTTAGAAGACCAACTTCACACCGGCAGTGCAGTTGATTCCAACCGACGGATAGAGCGGATAGATGTAATAGCGACGATTGAGCAGGTTATTGGCCTCGACCCAGATCGAAAGACGCTTAGCCACCTTATATTCCGCCTCGATGCCCAGATCAAGACGCGCCGGACACTCCAACTCATAGAAATAGCCCAACTTCTCAGCTCCCGCAAACGGCACTAACTGCAAGCAATCGAAAGCTCCCGCTGCGCCAAACTTCGCACCGACCATAAACTTCGCACCCGTATAGCGCACCTTCAAATCGACATCGAAGGCCGGCAACGGGCGACGACCGCCGTTATAATCGGTCAAATTCTGATATTTGCTCAGCAGTGGTTCACCCACGACATCTTCCTCAACAATTCCGACGAATTGATCGATCTTTGTACCAATCTTGTTGATATGGTAACGCGCATCGAGAGCCACCTCCAAACCGCGCACAGGGCGCAGAGTCAGCTCGCCCGCGATGTCGATACGTACCAATTTGTCCATCATCGGGAAGTAGTAAGCGTTCAACATAAACGGATACAATGCGCGATTGTTGATCTCGGCACCCGCCCAAACACTATACGAGAGAGCATTCGAGCGCGTCGCACCGATCAGACCCAAACGCACCGAGTAGATCGACGCATTCGCAGCATCATATACAGGAGCGATGTAGGGATTCAGTTCAGCAAGCGACTGCTGATCATACGATTGCAGACCACCATCAGCCTCAACAAACGGCGAGAACAGTCCCCCTTCATTATACGACAATCGCAGATAAGGGAATATATGAACGCCTTTCGTTTGCTCGCCCGTATAGGACGAATTGCCCATAGCATAGTGCTCCAATGCACTATTGGTAGCAACATTCGAGGTGCAACGATCGACCTCGACCGTAACGCCCGCCTCGGCACGCAACGCGCCATTATTGAATATGTATCGCGGAGCCACCGAAAGGATCGAATTGCGGTAGTCGCTCTGCTGCGTGCCACTCTTGTAGTTGTAGCCCACGATCAGTCGCGCACCGTGCTGCGAGAACATCTTTGCCATCTCGGCACGCGCTCCCACACGCACCAGACCTGCATCGAAATTGCTCACCTCGCCCGCGTCCAAACGCTTAACAAACATCTCCTTAACCTTCGCGCCATAGTAACCGCCATCGACAGCTACGCGAAAATTCAGGTGCGACAGATCACTGAAATCATCGCCAATCCATACACGACCACCCGCACCAAATCCATTGAGAGGATTCGTCGCATTCAACCCCGACAAAGTCATCGACATCGCCAGCGCCTGAGGATCGAGATCGCCATAATAGTAACGCAAATCGTGGTCGGCCGAGATCTCGACACCAGCCTTCATACGCTTGCCCACGCCCAACTCTCCAAAGAGTTTCACGCGACTATCCGAGTAGTTGGCGTTGTGTTTCGCGCCCACCAGATCCTTCACGTCGCACCACTGACCGCGATGGGTCAGATCAATGCCAAAGCTATTACGCGCGTTATTGGTATGCGAAAACACGATATCGGCCGTCGAGTTGAGCGGATAACCCGCACCCGCCTTGACGTACAACATCGGCTGGCGATGGTAGTTCCAAACGTACGTATTGGCAGCCGCAATGGGGCGTTGTTCGAAAGTAGTTGCCCACTGCATCGGCGTTATCGAATATTTGACCTCAGGACGCAACGCAACGGTGTCGTCCATACGCGGTGCGATGGTCAATTTATCGGGAGTATCGAGCGTTGGGGTGTACTCCTTGGTTACCACCACCTCTTTGTCGATATTCTGAGCCACAGCGACATTCGCAGTCAGCAGTAGCAGGGTAAATATGCTGAAAAATCTCTTCATAGCCTTAGTTCGTTTGTGCAGGTTTAAGATTTGCTATACGCTCACGCGCCTCATCGACTATACCATCATCGGCAGGCGAATAACCATCGACAACGCTTTGATACGTAGCACGTGCTTGGAAGTCATCACCCTTGTCGCGGTAGATATCGCCCAACGTGAGGAATGCTCGCGCCAACCAATAGTTGTGTGTGGTCTGCGAATCCGACAGCGCATAGATCGCCTCCTCGGCCTCGGCTGCACGTCCCGCCTTGTAGTGCGCCTCGATCACGCGGTAGGCCGCCTCGGCACCCTCGCGCGACTTAGGTTCTGAGGCGAGCTGCTCATAGATCTCCATCGCCTCTTGTGCGCGGTCGGCACGCTCCAACGCCTTAGCTCGCGCATATCGAGCCTCGCGCAACGGCGTAGCCTCAACCGAGGCAATCTTCTCGACTCGCTCCGACATCGCAAGTATGCGCTCATCATTGCCCGTATTGATCGTCGAGCGGACATAGCCCGTAATGGCTGCGCTCTGCTTCTTTGCATCGGTGGTCAGCGCGCTCAACGCCAAATAGGCATCGGCCGCCACCTCGTAACGCTTCGCACCATCGGCCAACGACGCCAATCGCTCCGTACCGCGCTGCGTGTAATCGTTTGCGGGCAGCGACGTGAGATCCAGCAACGACGCAATAGCCTCGTTCGAGCGACCCAAACGCGCGTAACAGTCGCTGCGATAGTAGAGCGCATCGGCCTGATAGGTACCCTTCGGGAACTCCTTGACGTACGAAGTCATCGCCGTTGCCGCCTTCTCCAACTTGCCCGACGTATAGAGTCGTTGCGCTGCCACATAGGTCAGCGAGTCGCGTTGCAGAACGCTCATATCGGTCTCGATACCTGCCTTCTGAGCGTATGCAAAGTAACCACCCACATCGTTGTTATCGACATAGATACCTCGCAGACCTGCCAACGCATCGCGTGCTTGCGACGACTTGGGAGCACTGCTCATCACCTGCTTATAGCACTCCATCGCACGATCGTTATCGCCCAAATTCTGATAGACCAGACCCAAATCGGCCAAAGCCTGAACATAGAGTTCCGAGCGAGGGAAACGATCGACAAAATCATTCAGCGCATCGGCACCCTCCTTGTATCGCTCCTGCGACACGTAGGTTCGACCCAACTCATAGGCTGCGCGGTCGGCATAGCGACCCTCGCCCGAGCGGGCAATCGAGCGCAGAGCCTCGATCTTGGCTGCCACTTTGTCGTTCAGTCCGAGCACGATAGCACGCTGATAGAGTGCATAATCGCGTTCGGGCGACACGATGGCTGCCGCCTGATTATAGGCCTCAATCGCCTGATCGAACGAACGCTGAGCATAGAGAATATCGCCCTTGCGGTTCAGAGCATCGGCACGGAACTGGTCCTTCGCCTTGTGCAACCACAAGAAGCTGTCGAAGTTGCTACGTGCTTGCGAACGGTTGCCCGCGTGCAGATTGGCATAACCCAAGTTGTAGTATGCCTTTTCATACTCAGGCTCGCTCTTGGGCGCAAGTTGCAGATAGCGGTTGAATTTGGTTGCCGCCTCCTTATATTTACCCTCGCCGAGCAGGATCTCGCCCTGCCAGAAGCCCGCCAGAGCGGTATATTTAGCGTTGAATCGGTTTTCGAGCGATTCGGCCAGCAGAGCCTTCGCACCCTCCTTGTCGCCCTCGTTCAGACGCTCCAAAGCTCGGAAATAGGAGATCTTCTGCAATGCCGACTTGACATTGTTGTCGGGATCGCGCATCTGCTTGATTGCCGCATAGGCTGCATCGTAGTTCTTCGAGTTGTAGTATGCCGCCACCAGACACTCACGCGCCTCAGCCACACGCTCCGACTGCGGATAGCGATCGATGTATCGAGTCAGTAGGTTGATCGCCTCGTTGAACTGACCACCGCCCAACTCAAACTGCAACTTACCATAGTTGAACAGAGCGTCCTCCTCGATCTGTCGATCGAACGACATTGCCGACGCCAACGCCATCGACTGCATTGCGCGAGTCTTATCGTTCAGTTTCAAGCGGCAGTCGCCCAAGTGGTATGCTGCATTCTGCGTCAGCGCATCATCAGCACCGCACACCGACTGCAAGTAGTCTGCCGCGCGCTCGTAATAGGCCGAGCGGTAGAGGGCATATCCCATCAGGTATTGCTCCTCACGCGCCATCGTTCCACCGTCCTGCGCATAGCTTTCGAGGTAGGTGATCGTTCGTCCATAGTCGCCCAAACGGAACCACGACTCGGCTGCCGTTCGTTCGATCTCGGCACGACGTGCAGGCGTAGCACGCGCGATGAGCGCATCGCAATTCTCAGCCACATAGCGGTAATTCTCCTGCTGGAACTCGATCTGCAACAGATAGAATGGCACCAGTGCACTATAAGCCTCCTCGTGTTCAATCGAGCGGAAGCCCTCCTTAGCACGATCCAATTCGCCACGCGAGTAATCGATGTAGGCGCGATAATAGCGGGCGTGAGGTGCATATTCGCTCTTCTCGGCAACACGCGCCAACTGCTCGTAGGCCTCGTCCGTGCGACCGACAGCGAACTTCGCGTGTCCCGCCTTGAACTCATACTCGTCCATTCGACCCTTCTCGACACGCTCCACCGCTGCAAACCGATCGAGCGCGGTCGGATAGTCGCCCTGCTTGTAGGCCATACAAGCAGCCGCGAAACGTATCTCATTGTCATATACCGAGTTGGGATATTTCGCCAAATAGTCATTGAGCAACACCGAGGCCTGCTCATCGCCCTGCTCAATCGAGCACAGAGCGATGTAACACTCGACACGCTGTCGCTCAGCCGCGGTCAGCGCAGGGTCATCAACCACACCTACCAACTCGCGTCGTGCTTCATTCCATTTGCCCGCCGAGAAGAGCTCCTCACCTCGACGCATCGACTCACGGCTCGCGGGCGACGCCGCAAAGAGCGACACCGACACGGCCACTGCCATTAATGAAGTTATGATTTTACGCATTTGTCTTAGTACGTTACAGTTTTAATCCACAAAGATAGGCATATTTTCGAGAACATCACACTCGCTCAGGCGCGATTATTGCACTATTTAGTGCAAACAGTCAATTTTCTTAACACTTTTTTGCCTATGGAATCCATAAAACTCGAAATGACCTCCGACCGTCGTTTTCTGCCTGCCGGCGGTCGCAACCTCGCCGATTACAACCCCAAGGAGCTGATGCTCGTGGCTATGGGCGACTGCGCAGGACGCACAGCTCTCGCCATTATGGAGAAAATGCGCCTCGAACCCGTCGCCTTTGAGGTCGAAACCGAGGGGACGATCGACACCGATCGCGTACAAGCCGAGACCCGTTTTACGGCCTTCGTGGTTACCTACAACGTTACCTGCCTACGTTTCGAGGATCAAGACCGTTTCTCACGCGCCCTCGAACTTGCCCACGACAAACATTGCGGTGTGGTGGCTATGATGCGACGCATTGCTCCGGTCGATCGACGCATTCTGATCCACTCGATCGAGGTCGAGGATAAATGAAACCAAGATTTTGTCAACTGATTACGAAAAAGCCGCGCTCCGAAAAGGGGCGCGGCTCAATTATGAATTTTGAATCGTGAATTTTGAATCCCAGCAATCTATCGCGGCAAAACCTCGACCTGCAACTTTGCGTAAGCACGCTCGGCCTTAGCCAACGCCTCCTCGACCGTATCAGCCGACGCCAAGATCACACCCAGACGGCGATGACCTACAACCTCAGGCTTACCGAAGATACGTACCTGAACGTCCTCCTCGGCCATAACCTCTTCGAGATTACCGAATACAACCTTATCGCTATCACCCTCAACCACAATCGCTTTCGATGCTGACGGACGATAGAAACGCACCGACGGAATGGGCAGACCCAACACCGCACGAGCGTGCAGAGCGAACTCCGACAGATCCTGCGAGATCATCGTAACCATACCCGTATCGTGCGGACGGGGCGACACCTCACTGAACAGCACCTCGTCGCCACAGATGAACAGCTCAACACCAAAGATACCGTAACCGCCCAGCGCACCCGTAACCTTGCGCGCAATCTCCTCAGCCTTAGCGATCGCCACAGCGCTCATCGGCTGCGGTTGCCACGACTCGCGGTAGTCGCCATCGACCTGATGGTGGCCAATGGGTTTGAGCACCGTCGTACCACCTGCGTGGCGAACGGTGAGCAGAGTGATCTCGTAGTCGAACTTAACAAAACCCTCAACGATCACGCGACCTGCACCGGCGCGACCACCCTCCTGAGCAATTGTCCACGAACGGTCGATCTCCTCCTCCGAGTGGCAGACACTCTGACCGTGGCCCGACGAACTCATCACGGGCTTCACAACGCAAGGCGTACCGATCTCCTTCACTGCGGCCTCGAACTCCTCGCGCGTTGCAGCAAAGCGATAGGGCGAAGTGGGCAGACCCAACTCCTCGGCAGCCAGACGGCGGATACCCTCGCGATTCATCGTAAGCCAAGCAGCTTTGGCAGTGGGGATTACGTTGTAGCCCTCCTTCTCCAACTCGACCAAAGTGGGAGTTGCGATAGCCTCGATCTCGGGAATGATGTAATCGGGCTTTTCGGCCTCGATGATCTCGCGCAGACGATCACCGTCGAGCATCGACAGCACATACGAGCGATGAGCAATCTGCATTGCGGGGGCGTTAGCATACTTGTCCAATGCAACGACCTCGATACCGTAACGCTGCAATTCGATGGCAACCTCCTTGCCAAGCTCACCCGATCCACAGAGCAGTGCCTTGCGACCTACGGGCGAGAGTGTTGTTCCAATTTTTACCACGATTGAAATATTTTTGTGTGATTAATAATTCGCGGCTCAAAGATAGTATTTTTGGTCGAGATGCACAATAGCACACTTGCATATTCAGACACAAATCATTAGATTTGTGCTATTATTACGTAAATTGAGAAACGATGAACAATTTCAGCTTTTGCAATCCCACGAAGATTCTATTTGGTCGCGGGCAGATCGCACGCCTGGCACGCGAGATCCCTGCCGACAAGAAGATTATGATCACCTTTGGTGGTGGCTCGGTCCGCCGAAATGGTGTCTATGAGCAGGTTACGGCAGCATTGGCGGGTCGTGATTATATCGAATTTTGGGGCATCGAGCCCAACCCGAAGGTCGAGACGCTGCG
This sequence comes from Rikenellaceae bacterium, assembly GCA_017442365.1. Lineage (GTDB taxonomy): Bacteria > Bacteroidota > Bacteroidia > Bacteroidales > Rikenellaceae > Alistipes. The sequence continues at coordinate 28,993 of JAFRZW010000003.1, forward strand.
CCGCGCTGTGGAGCAGTGTCGTGCGGAGGGTGTCGAATTTCTGCTGGCCGTAGGCGGTGGATCGGTGCTCGATGGAACGAAGCTGATCGCCTCGGCTGTCTATTACGATGGTGATGCTTGGGAACTGACCCTCACTGGGCGCGCCAAGGGGCGTGTGCTACCCTTCGCTTCGGTGATGACTCTGCCCGCAACAGGTTCGGAGATGAACAACGGAGCGGTGATCTCGAATGCTGCAACGGCCGAAAAATATGCCTTTTATACCAACTATCCGCAGTTCTCGATCCTCGATCCCGAAACCACATTCTCGCTGCCGCCCTACCAGATCGCTTGCGGCATTGCCGACTCATTTGTGCACGTGATCGAGCAATATCTGACCGAGGTGGGCTGTTCGCCGCTGATGGATCGCTGGGCCGAAGGCATTATGCAGACTCTGGTCGAAGTCGCTCCGAAGGTACGTGAAAACCAGCGCGACTATGACGCAATGGCAACCTATATGCTCTCGGCGACGATGGCTCTGAACGGATTTGTGGCGATGGGCGTAAAGCAGGATTGGGCGACCCATATGATCGGACACGAACTGACTGCCCTGCACGGACTTACCCACGGCCATACGTTAGTGATCGTACTGCCTGCGCTGATGTCGGTAATGCGTCAGCAGAAGGGTGCGAAGATTGCTCAGATGGGAGAGCGCGTCTTTGGCATTTGCGAGGGCGACGCCAATAGTCGTATCGACCGCACGATCGAGGCTACCGAGTCATTTTTCCGTTCGTTGGGGCTTACGACGCGCCTCACAGAGGAGGGCATTGGCGAGGAGACGATTGCCGAGATCGAGCGTCGTTTTGCCGAGCGTGGCACTGCATTGGGCGAGCAAGGCAACATCGACGCGAACGTGGCGCGCCAGATACTCGAACGAGCACTATAACAGGCAACGCGTATCAACACATTTCGAGCCTACCCGACTTCGATCGGATAGGCTCGAAATTCTCTTTTCTCGCAACCTTAACTACCAGTTACTTGTACATTTATAGACGTAGAAAACCGTTGTCGAGAGGTCCAGCGGACGATATTCGCCCGTGCGGTTCATTCGACTTTGCGCCACGCGAAACGGGTGCAGATGTTCGAGCAGTTGTTGCAGAGTGCCCGTAATGCGGATACCGCGATTATAGCTCAGTAGAGCCTCCATTGAATTGGTCATAGCGTGTGTGGTTTTGCACAAAGGTAACACTTTTCGTGTAATGGACCAAACTTCACACTCGGAATTGTGGTCGGTGTTTGTTCTTGTTACATTTTTTGCGTAACTTCGTCGAATGAAAATGGCGATTTTGCCGAAAATCGACACACGCGGTAGCGACCGCGATTTTCAATCGCACCGCCACACGCCACCGCGTGCGTTTAGCAACAAAGAAAACCAATTTTGAATCTTGAATTTTGAATTATGAATAACAAGGCATATATCCTTTTGGCCGAGGGCTTCGAGGTGATCGAGGCTCTGGCAACGATCGACGTGATGCAGCGCGGAGGCGTGGAGTGCATTCGCGTAGCAATCGGCAACGAGCTGAATGTCAGCTCTTCGCACGGGATCGTCGAGTGTCGTGCCGACATTCTGTTGTCCGACGCCGACCTCTCGGACGGAGCGGCACTGATTCTGCCGGGCGGCAACCCCGGTTATATCAACCTTGGAAACAACGAGCAGGTTCGCGCGTGGGTGGCACGCTACTACAACGAAGGTCGTGTGGTGGCAGCCATTTGTGGTGCGCCGACCGTTGTGGCGCTGAGTGGCGTCGCTCGCGGCAGTCGCATCACCTGCCACAGCTCGGTGCGCGAACAGATAAGCGACTACAACGTCGTGGGTGGCAACGTGGTCGAAGAGGACAACCTCATTACGGGTGCGGGTGCGGGCGTGTCGGTCGAGTTTGCACTCGCGGTGGTTGCGCGATTGGTCGATGAACAGACCCTCGCCCGAATCAAAAAAGGTATGGAAGTCGCCTAAGATCGCCCACGAACGATTCAAAAAGTTTGTGCAAAAATAAAGATTTTTGCTCGCTCGCTTGCTAATCCGCGCGGGGTGCGCTATCTTTGTATGATTAAAACAAAACTGCAAACAGACATTCAACGATTATGACTGCCGAATCACGTTATAGCCGTCGCGGTGTTTCGTTCTCGAAGGAGGACGTCCACGCTGCCATCAAAAAGATCGATAAAGGCCTCTACCCCAAAGCCTTCTGCAAGATTATCCCCGACGCCCTGAGTGGCTCGCCCGACCACTGTATCATTATGCACGCCGACGGTGCGGGTACCAAATCGTCGCTCGCATATCTCTATTGGAAGGAGACGGGAGATATGTCGGTTTGGCGCGGTATTGCGCAGGACGCTATCGTGATGAATACCGATGATCTGATGTGCGTGGGTGCAGTCGATAACATTCTGCTCTCATCGACCATCGGTCGCAACAAACGATTGATCCCCGGCGAGGTGATCTCGGCTGTGATCAACGGCACGGAGGAGTTCTTGCAGTCGATGCGCGATATGGGCGTCAATATCATCTCGACGGGTGGCGAAACGGCCGACGTGGGTGATTTGGTACGCACGATCATCGTCGATAGCACCGTTACGGCACGTATGGAGCGTAAGAATGTGATCTCGAACGACACTATCCGCGATGGTGCTATCATCGTGGGATTTAGCTCATTCGGTCAGGCTAAGTACGAAACCGAATACAACGGCGGTATGGGTAGCAACGGACTGACCTCGGCTCGCCACGATGTGTTTGCGCACTATCTGGCTGAGCAGTTCCCCGAGAGCTACGACAACGCTCTGCCGCAGGATCTGGTCTATACGGGTGGTTGCCGCCTGACCGACAAGGTCGAGGGTTGCGATCTGACGATGGGTAAGCTCGTGCTGTCGCCCACACGTACCTATCTGCCCGTTGTGCGCGAGGCTTTGAAGGAGTATCGCGGCAATATCGAGGGTATGATCCATTGCAGCGGCGGTGCGCAGACCAAAGTCCTGCACTTCGTTGATAATCTGCACGTAATCAAAGACAATCTCTTCCCCACCCCCATTCTGTTCCGCACCATTCAGCAGCAGAGCCAGACGCCGTGGAGCGAGATGTTCTGCGTATTCAATATGGGTCATCGCTTGGAGATGTACGTCGATAGCGAGGAGGCTGCACGTGGTCTGATCGACATCGCTCGCTCGTACGGTATCGAGGCACAGGTGATCGGTCGCGTCGAGGCTGCTGAGAAGGCGTCGGTTACGATTCTTCACGAGGGTAACAAGTACAACTACAACAAGTAGAAACGCACTGATAACCAAACATAAACGCCCGACTTTCGAGTGAAAGTCGGGCGTTGTTTTATGCGCTTCGGCGAGGGTCGCTACCACTCACCTGCGCCAAACATTCCCAGATCGTCGCAATTGCCGAACGCCATATATGCCATATCGCCCGTCGAGTCGAGCAACCAACGATTCTTGACACGCTTCGAAGCCTCGATTTTATGGGTAGTGCTCTTACCGTCAACGGTTACGGTAGCCTTACCGCCTGCGATGATAATCGTACCTGTGGAAACGGTATCTGTATAATCATCGGGAAGAACCATTACGCCAAAGCCTTCGAGCACCTTCGTGAAATTGCCATACTGGTCGATCGAAATTGTACCGTGCTCCCACGAATCGGAGTAGACATAGTCCCAATTTCCAGCGATTTCGCCCTGAGTGATAACTCGATCGGGATTTTCGAGCAGCAACTCGCACGAGGTGAACATCAACGCCACCAACCCCATCACCAATGCCATTAAACCACGTTTCATACGCTCTTCTTCAATATTTTAAGTTGGACTTCCGTTCGACTACTTGCTGGGCGGCAGTTCGGCACCTACGGCCTGGAACACGGCGCGCATCTCGCCATCGCTGATGAGCATCAACATCGGACCGTCCATCTTGAAGTCGGTAACCGACGCAAGAATATCGAGGAAACGACGCTCCTGCTCATCGTTGGGGCAGAGCATACGGGTCGTACCAATATCCGAGATCATCATATCACCCTCGACATCAACCGTATAGCGTGCCGTCAGACGGTTGCACTCGGCAATACCGCTCAGCGTGTTGTCGGCAGCAAAGACGATCGTATAGTTATCCTCGGGCGTAACATCACGACCCTCGATCTGCGCCAGCTGCCACTGAGTACCCACCAGCGGCTTGCCATAACGCTTCTGAAACAGATCGCACTTGCAGCACGCCGTAGCCGACAGAGCAAGCGCAACTATGATTAAGCTCTTGAAAATTTTCATTGTTCTTTCATTTTTTCGGTTTTACACTGCGCAAAATTACGCAATTTCGACTATATTTGCAATAAACTTAAATTAAACATCTCACGAAACTATGAAACGAATCATCTCATCACCGTTCGCACCCAAGGCGGTCGGTCCCTATTCGCAGGCTGTCGAGGCTAATGGCACACTCTATATTTCGGGACAGCTTCCGATTGATCCCGCAACAGGCAAAATGGTCGAAGGCATTGAGGCTCAGACCGCTCGTTCGCTCGACAACATTCGTGCAATCCTCGAAGAGGCCGGCTACACGCTTGACGACGTAGTGAAATCGACCGTTCTGCTGGCCGACATTGCCGACTTCGGTGCGATGAACGCAGTCTATGCGAAGTACTATACAAAAGATATGCCCGCACGCGTATGTTATGAGGTCGCAAACCTGCCGATGGGTGCGCTGGTCGAGATCGAGACAATCGCTGTGAAGTAGTCCTTTAATAGACTCTAACACCACTAACAAAACCACGCCTAATAAGCGTGGTTTTGTTATTAACCCCGTGTCGCTATTTCGCATATTGCAAAATTTAGCTACCTTTGCGCCGCAAAACAGAAAAGATCAAATGAAAAATTCGGTGCGTAGAATATTATCGGTGGCACTTTTACTGCTCTTCGCTTGCTACTATGCAAGTGCTACGCTCTTTGTCCATTCGCATTTGATCGATGGCGTGCAGGTTGTCCATTCGCATTTTTCGTTTGGCGAAGATAGCTCGACACACTCACACACCAAAGCCGAGGTTCAGTTGATCGCAACACTATCATCGTTTGTGATGATTATTGTAGCAGCAATCGCGCTCCGCCTGACCGATCGCAAGTTGCTGAGTGTGATTGTTCTGCCCGAGTCCCTCTGTAAAGACCTATCGGATTATCATCGCACGATTTCGTTACGTGCCCCGCCCGTTGCGACCATTGCGGCTTAAAACCGCACCCTAATAGCACCTGTTCATAAACGACGTGCGTCGCAACAATCATTTACTAATCAACACAATACGAAATCACAATGAAGAAAACAATACTTCTTGTGGTGGCGACATTGATTTGTGTCGCTACCGCAATTGACGCCGTGGCCCAGCGTCGCGACAAAACAACTGATACTCACCTCGTCGGCCACGTGATCGACGCCCGCACTCGCGAACATATCGCCTTTGCAACAATCGCCGTACGTGGCACAACGCTCGGTATGGCGACCAACCAGGGCGGACACTATATGCTGGCAAACGTGCCCTACGACACCGAACTCACGGTGGTAGCCTCGTCGGTCGGATACGATCCCGTCGAGAAGGTGGTTACGCTCAAAGCGGGCAAGACCCTCGAATTAAACTTCGAACTGCGCGAGTCGTCGGTCGAGGTTGAGCAGGTGGTGGTTTCGGCCAACCGCCAAGAGTCGAATCGCAAGGAGGCTCCGACGATTGTCAATATCGTTGCCTCGGAGTTGTTCGACCGCACCTCGTCGGCAAATATCGCCGAGGCGCTCAATTATCAACCCGGTGTGCGTGTCGAGTATAGCTGCTCGAACTGCGGTTTCCCGCAGCTGAGAATCAACGGTTTGGAGGGTCAATATACTCAGATTCTGCTGGATAGCCGCCCGATTTTCTCGTCGTTAGCAGGCGTTTATGGTTTGGAGCAGCTGCCCGCAAGTATGATCGAGCGTGTCGAGGTTGTGCGTGGTGGCGGCTCGGCTCTCTTTGGCTCGAATGCCATTGCGGGTGTGGTGAATATCATCACCAAGGAGCCACAGCGCAATCTGCTCTCGCTGTCGAATACCACGGGCGTGATGGAGGGCGGACTGACCGATATCTCGACCTCGCTCAATGCTGCATTCGTATCGGACGACTACCGTGCAGGAGCATACGTTTTCGGTATGATCCGCGACCGCGACGCCTACGACCGCAACGATGACGGTTTCTCGGAGATTCCCACGATCAACTCCGAGACGATCGGTTTCCGCACCTATTATAAGACCTCGGCATACTCGAAATTGACCGCCGAGTATCACCACATTCGTGAGTTCCGTCGTGGTGGCGACAACCTTGATGTGCCTCCCCACGAGGCCGAGATCGCCGAGAAAACCCGCCACGGAATCAACGGCGGAGGTCTGCGTTTCGATCTCTTTTCGAAGGATTATCGCCATAAGTTGAACCTCTACACCTCGTTCCAGGGTATCCGTCGCAGCAGCTACTACGGTGCGGGTAAGGACCCCAACGCCTATGGTCGCACGATCGACAACACCTTCGTTGCGGGTGCGCAGTATGCCTACTCGTTCCGCAAGTTGTTGTTCCTGCCCTCGCAGCTGACGATGGGTGTCGAGTTCAACAACACCAACCTCATCGACCATATGACGGGTTACGACCGCCACATCAAGCAGCTCTCGCAGACCATTGGTGGTTACGTGCAGAACGAGTGGCAGAGCGAGGCGTTGAATCTGGTGATCGGTGCGCGCTTGGATAAGAACAATCTGATTGATCACGTGATCGTCAGCCCCCGTGCAAATGTGCGCTACACCCCGATCAAGAACCTGATTCTGCGTGCGGGCTACACCAGCGGCTATCGTGCTCCGCAGGCCTACGACGAGGACCTGCACGTGATGGCGGTAGGTGGCGAGGCGTCGCTCATCGTGCTCGATCCCGAACTGCGTCCCGAGTACTCGCATAGCGTTACAGCGTCGGCCGATATGTACGCAACAGCAGGCAAGGTGCAGTTCAACGTGCTGGTCGAGGGTTTCTATACCTCGCTCAATGATGTATTTACGTTGGTTGAGCAGCACGCCGACGCGGCTGGCAATCAGGTGTTGATGCGTACCAATGCCGACCGTGCCGAGGTACGCGGTGTGAACATAGAGGCTAAGGCTGCACTCGACGCAAACAACTCATTGTCGGTCGGTTACACCTATCAGCGAAGCACCTACCGCGAGCCCGTTGCGTGGAGCGAGAACGAGGCTATTCCCGCCGAGAGGAGTATGTTGCGCTCGCCCGACCACTACGGCTACGTGGGTCTGAATGCTCGCCCCGTGCGCAACTTCGATATCTCGATCTACGGCACCTATACGGGTCCGATGCTCGTACCGCACTATATGCCCGACTCGGCCGACGACGTACTGAAACGCACCCCCTCGTTCTTCGATATGGCTGTCAAACTCTCGTATGACATTCGCCTGACGCGCAGCATTACGTTGCAGGTGAATTGCGGTGTGAAGAACGCCTTCGACGCCTTCCAGAACGATGTCGATTTCGGAGCGTTGAAGGATTCGGGCTACATCTACGGTCCGGGTGCTCCGCGAATGTTCTTTGTCGGTGCTAAATTTACGCTGTAAATCAATTCCGCACAACAGACAAAAAAAGCCTGCTCCATCTTTCGGGGCAGGCTTTTTATTATTAGAACAACGTCTCTTGTGCCGACGGTGGGAGTTCGCCCAAGTGGCGATAGGCTTGCTCGGTGGCCTCACGTCCGCGTGGAGTGCGCTTCAAAAAGCCCTCCTTAATCAGGAACGGCTCATAGACCTCCTCGATCGTACCCGCCTCCTCGCCAACAGCCGTAGCAATGGTGTTCAACCCGACAGGTCCACCGCTGAACTTTTGGATTATGGTTGCCAGAATCTTGTTGTCCATATGATCCAGACCGCGAGCGTCGATATTCAGAGCTGAGAGAGCTATACGTGTGATCTCCAAGTTGATACGACCGCCACCCTTGACCATCGCAAAGTCCCTAACGCGACGCAACAGCGCATTGGCGATTCGGGGCGTACCGCGGCTGCGCATAGCGATCTCCACCGAGGCATCGTCGTCGATAGGCACATCGAGAATCCTCGCCGAGCGGCGCACGATACCCGCCAGCACGCGCGTATCGTAGTACTCCAAATGGCAGTTGATACCAAAACGGGCACGCAGGGGCGAGGTGAGCAGACCGCTACGGGTCGTAGCACCAATCAACGTAAATGGCGCCAGCTCGATCTGAATCGAGCGTGCCGAGGGACCTTTGTCCAGCACGATGTCGATCTTGAAATCCTCCATCGCCGAGTAGAGATACTCCTCGACAATGGGGCTAAGGCGGTGAATCTCATCGATAAAGAGCACATCGCCCTCGTTGAGATTGGTCAGCAGACCTGCCAGATCGCCCGGTTTGTCGAGCACAGGACCCGAGGTCATTTTGAGTTGCGAGCCCATCTCGTTGGCGATGATACCCGCAAGCGTGGTCTTGCCCAGACCCGGAGGGCCGTGCAACAACACGTGATCGAGCGACTCGCCACGCATCAATGCCGCGCGAATGAAGATGTGGAGGTTCTCGACGATCTTCTCCTGACCCGCGAAATTGGCCAACTCCTGCGGTCGGATACGATTTTCGAACTCCAAATCGCTCTCGATATTTCTCATATTGCGATCTACGCCCATACCATTTTCCGAATTTTCTTGTTACAAATATAGCGATTTTCATCGAAAACTTCCACCCTACGGCACAAAAAAACGGAGAGCCTCGCTAAAAAACTCTCCGTCCTCATCAAAATTAACCCTCTACTTTGCTCCGAAAATCTCGCTCAACAACGTATCGATATAGAGTAACTCGTGGTCGCCACATATCACCGCGTCAAGCAGCAGACTCTCTTCGTCATAATTTAATTTGTCAACGTCTTCCATAGGCACACATCATAATCAAGGTTTGGTATTTACCAAACGGACGATGTGTGTGTTTTATTGCGTAAGTTTAGCTCAAAATGATATTTTTTTCGCGCATCATCTTGCGAAGGTTCAACAGAGCATAGCGCATACGACCCAACGCGGTGTTGATACCGACGCCCGTTGTCTCGGCTATCTCCTTGAAACTCATACCCGAATAGTAGCGCATCATCACCACTTCGCGCTGTTCGTCGGGCAGTTCGGCCACCATAGCACGCACCTGCTCGCTGATCTGACCTTCGACAATATCGTCCTCGATCGTGCGCTCCGAGAAACGCAACGTATTGAGCATATCGAAACCTGCATCGGCCTCGTTAACCTTACCCGACTGTTTGAGCTGGCGGAAATGGTCAATCACCTGATTGTGCGCAATGCGCAGCACCCACGACAGAAATCTGCCATTTTCGACATAACGACCGCTATCGATCGTACGGATCACCTTAATAAACGTATCTTGGAAGATATCATCGGCCACATCACGATCCTTCACCAGCATACGGATATAATCCGTTACGCGGCGACGATGTTTTTCGATGAGTTGCGAGATTGCACTCTGATCACCCGAAAGATAACTATTAAGCAACTGCTGATCACTTAATAACTGTACATTCATACCCTTCCTAATTTATTGGTTTAGAGTAGAATTTTTCGATAGGCAATCAAATTTTAGAGTTAATAATTGTTTTGTTTTCGAGTGCAAGATAGCAAACTATTTCGGATTTTGCAAATCGTTCACCGATTTTTTCTCATTTCTCACCACTCGATACGACATTCCGTACAAAATATATGCCAAACTTTAACGTTTGGCACACATTTTCCCATTTTGTCAGTCGAGTTGATCCAAGCACCCTCGGATTATCGAGCAACACTCCTCGATCTCCGCCTCCGAGATGGTCAGCGGTGGCGAAATGCGGAAGGCCGTATCGCAATACAGGAACCAATCGCTCATCACACCCGCCTCCTTGAACAGCTCCATCAACTTATAGAGTTTTTCCGATGCACCCAACTCGACCGCTAACAGCAGACCGCCACGACGGATCTCGCGCACCTGAGGGTGATCGGCCATCAATCGTTCGAACATCGCGCCCTTCTCTTCGGCCTTGTGGTGCAGGTCGTTAGCCTCGATATAGTTCAATGCTGCCAGACCCGCCGCACAGCACACGGGGTGGCCTCCGAAGGTCGTGATATGTCCCAACACGGGCGAATGGCTCAGCGTGGACATAATCTCCGAACTCGACACGAAAGCGCCCAACGGCATACCGCCACCCAGCGCCTTCGCCAGACAGACAATATCGGGCGTAACGCCATACTTCACGCAGGCAAACATCTCGCCCGTACGGCCAAAACCTGTCTGTATCTCATCGAATATCAGCAGCGCACCCACCTCGTCGCAACGCTTGCGCAGCGCTTCGAGGAATCCCTCTCGGGGCAGACGCACACCCGCCTCGCCCTGCACCGGCTCGACCAGAACGGCAGCCGTACGTGTGGTGATACGTGTAAGTTGCTCGAAATCATTAAACTCCAACGACTGCACATCGGGCAGCAGCGGTCGGAATGCAGCCTTCCACTCCTCACCCTCGGGCGTACCCATCATACTCATCGCACCGTGTGTCGAGCCGTGGTAAGCACGTCGGAACGAGATCAACTCCGTGCGACCCGTATATCGCTTAGCCAACTTCAACGCGCCCTCGACCGCCTCGGCACCCGAATTGAGGAAATAGACACTCTCCAACGGTGCAGGCAGCAGCTCGGCAATACGTCGTGCATACTCCACCTGCGGAGCCTCGACCAGCTCGCCATAGACCATCACGTGCATATAGCGCGCCGCTTGTTGCTGCACAGCCTCAACCACCACAGGATTGCAGTGGCCCACATTGCTGACCGACACACCCGCCACCAAGTCGAAATAGCGCTTGCCCTCAGGCGTATAGAAACACGAACCCTCGGCACGCTCCACCTCGACCAACATTGGCGAGGGCGAGGTCTGAGCCACGTGTTGCAGAAATTGTTTACGCAGAATCATATTTTTTCAATTCAAAATTCAAGATTCAAAATTCAAAATTATTTACTTCGCTTGCGGTAATGTGTGCCTTTGATACACAATCAATTTACCTACACTCTGCTCATCATTGGCGAGTGGGGGGCTCGTCCAAAGGGCGACCCGCCTATGATGACACGCTCCGAGAGCGTGGATTATTTCACTTAGTTCTTCAAAATTCTCTTTCAAAAAACAGATAATCCTGAATTTTGAATCTTGAATTTTGAATTACGAAAGCCTACTTCGTTGCAGGCACCTTGAAAATCGGTGTATCGGGGAAGCGGCGGTTCAGAACCCCAAATGGATCGCGCACCGACGACATCAACCATCGGAACAGCAACTCCTGTCGCTCCTGCTCTGTGAGGTACCAATTCGCAACCGACTCGCGCATACGTTGCGACAATATATATATAAGTATAGCCGCCGAGGCCGAAACATTCAGGCTCTCGACCATTCCGCACATCGGAATACGTACAAATTCGTCAGCTGCCGCGATCACCTCGTCGCTAATGCCCGCGTCCTCAGTACCGAACACCAACGCGAACTTTCCCTTCGTAACGTCGAACGTTTCGGGCGACGAATCGCCACGATGGGGCGTCGTTGCCACAATACGATAGCCATCGGCACGCAGAGCCTCGATCGCCTCCGATGTCGAGTGGTGGCGGTGCAGGTCGATCCACTTATCCGTACCGCGAACGATATTCAGATTGGGATTGAACTTGCAACGGTCCTCGATCGTATGGATATCCTGCACACCGAACGCCTCGCAATGGCGCACCAGCGCGCTGGCATTCTGCGCGTGGTAGGTGTTCTCCATACAGATTGTCATATAGCGGGTGCGGCTGTCGAGCGTGCGGGCAAGCACCTCATCACGCTCCTCGGTGATGAAATCGCGCAGATAGGCTATGCGTTCGGCATACCACTCGTCCGTGCGACCAGCGGCGTCGAGCAACCACTTACTTTCGATATTTTTCATCTTCGTCCAATATTTTCAGATAACTCTCGTAGCGCTCGACCGCAATGCGACCCTCACGAACTGCCTCAACCACAGCACATCGCGGCTCGTGCGTGTGGGTACAATTATAGAATTGGCACCCCTCGGCCTCGCGCATCATCTCGGGGAAGTAGTGCCACAACTCCTCGTCGTCGATGTCGATCAGTCCGAAGCCCTTGATACCGGGCGTGTCGATCACCGCACCACCCATCGGCAGCGGATACATCTGCGAGAAAGTGGTCGTATGCTTACCCTTTTGGTGTGCCTCCGAGATCTCGCCCGTACGAATGTCGATCGACGGCTCGATCGCACCGACTAACGTCGATTTACCCACACCCGAGTTGCCCGAAACGAGCGTCGTGCGTCCCGCAAGCAGTTCGCGCACCTCATCAACACCCTCGCCCGAGGTTGCCGAGCACTCGATAATGCGGTAGCCGGCAAGCGAGTAGATATGTTTGAACGCAGCGAGCATTTCGGGCTCGGTACGCGCCAAGTCAATCTTATTCAGCACGATAGTTACGGGCACGCGGTAGGCCTCGCACGTAACCAGAAAGCGGTCGATAAACTCTACGTTGGTCGTTGGCGAGAACAGCGTCGCCACCAACATCGCCTGATCGATATTTGCGGCAATGATGTGCGACTCCTTCGACAGATTCGACGCACGGCGGATGATATAGTTGCGACGTGGCGCGATCTGCTCAATCAGCCAACCACCCGTCTGGTCGCACTCGCACTCCACACGGTCGCCCACCACAACGGGCGAGGTCGAGCGCACACCTTTCAGTCGCAAACGTCCGCGCACGCGACAACGCAGCGGCTCGCCCGCGTCGCTCAGGACATCGTACCAACTACCCGTAGCACGAACCACAACACCCTCGACCCTACTCATCGCTCGCGTCGTTAGCAATTTGATCCTCAACGGGTTTAGCCGTCATCGCCTTCACCTGCTCGCGCACGTTGTCGAACAACGGAAATATCTTGGTCGAGAAGTTACGCAACGGAATGTAGCCACGCGACGATTCGATTCGCTCCTTGCTGAGCAGCACATTATTGACATTCACTGCGTCGATCGCCGCGATAATCAGGCTCACAACCACTGCCGACTTCAAAACCGATACCACAGCTCCCAGCACCGCATCGAATGCGCCCAAGCCCGACATACGGAACACCCCGCGCAACAGACGGCTGCCGACAGCAATCACCACAATCGTTACGAGCAGCACCGTCAGGAATCCTGCCACCGAGGCTTCGGCGCCGTGCATACCGAACCACGCACCCACACGCTCGGCGTGGCGAAACGCCAGCCACACGCCCACAACCAGACCTACCACGCCTCCAATCTGCACCAACAAACCGTCGCGGATACCCTCATAAATCGCCCAAGCGGCAATGGCCAATAGTACTATATCAATTACGTTCATCGTCAAAAATGGTTTAGTTGTTGTTGTTTTGAGCACGAATTTAGCATTTTTTTTCGTTTATTCGTATATTTGTTGTGCAAAAAGAATTACTATGAAACGCTATATACTTGTCATACTGACACTTATCCTCTCTTTCGAAATTTCGGCCCGCGAAGTTTATTCGCTCAATAACGGCTGGCGCTTCTTCTATGGCGACGCCGTGAGCAGCGACTTCGCCCGACAGGTAACACTCCCCCACGTCTGGAACAGCGACGGATCGCAAAGCCAAACTATCGGCAACTATATGCGCTCGCTCAACGTCCCCTCGGAGTGGCAGGGACGACGTGTTTTTATCCGTTTCTATGGCGCGTCATCGGTAGCCGACCTCTCGGTCAATAGCCGCTACGTCGGAACACATCGCGGTGCGGGAACAGCATTCACGTTCGAAATCACCGACTTTGTTCGCTACGGAATGCCCAACTCGATCCGCGTGAGAGTCGATAACGCCCAACGTAACGACCTGCTGCCTTTGGCACAAGAGGAGAACCGCTATGGCGGTCTGCACCGCTCGGTGGAGCTGATCGTAACTGACCGCGTGGCCATCTCTCCGCTACACTATTCGACTGACGGTGTGTTCGTTACGCCCGAAAAAATCAGCACCGAGAGTGTCGAAGGCAATGTTACGCTACACCTTGCGACCGACCGCCACGATCGCTCGGCAACGATTCAAATGGCGATTCTCTCGCCCGACCGCGACACGGTTTTCATCGACAATATCCGCACGAAATTCGACGGCAAGAGCGACAAAACATCACTCAACATTCCGTTCAGGGTCAGCTCACCCAAATTGTGGTGCGAAGAGCCCGGCGAACAACCCATCTACACCTTCGTTGCCAAACTCTCGACAGGCACATTTGCCGACTCGGTAGCGGTGAAGACTGGCTTCCGTTCGATCTCAATCGGTAGCGACCACCTGCTGCGCATCAACGGCCACGCAAGCCGCATTCGTGGCGTGGCTCTATACAACGACCACGCAGGCGTAGGCTCTGCGGTGCTCCCCCACCACGTGTCCGAAGATATGGCAATGATCAAAGAGTTGGGCGCAAATCTGGTGCGTATGGTAACATATCCCGCCTCGGCAGCCTACCTCGACGAGTGCGACCGCCACGGCATCGGTGTTTGGTGCGACATTCCGTTGGTTAATTCACCCTTCTTGGCAGATGTTCCCTACACCACTTCGCCCGCGCTGGCAGAGAATGGACGCGAGCAGTTGCGCGAAATCATCGCCCAAAACTACAACCGTCCTTCGATACTCTTTTGGGGTATTTTCTCGAAATTGGCTGTTCCGGGTGATGACCCGCGCCCCTATATCCGCGAGCTGAACTCGTTGGCAAAAAAGCTCGACCCGTCGCGTCCGACCGTTGCCGTAAGCAACCAGGACGGCGACATTAACTTCATCACCGACCTGATCGTTTGGCACCAGACATTAGGTTGGCAAACAGGTGATGTTCAGGACGTTCAGGTTTGGAAGGAGCAGCTACGCGACGGTTGGAGCAATCTGCGTTCGGGTCTTACATACTCGGCTGGCGGCTCACCCCAACATCAAGACAGTCTCACGGTTCGTCCTCGTCTGGACCGCAATTGGCACCCCGAACGTTGGCAGACAATCTTCCACGAGAGCTATATGCGCACGGCAGGTAACGACCCGCTGTTTTGGGGCATTGTGGCAGGCAATATGTTCGATTTCGGATCGGCTCGTCAGGCTCATATCGACGGTAGCACGATCAACGACCACGGTCTGGTCAGCTACGACCGCTCGGTACGCAAAGATGCCTTCTATGTCTATAAAGCGGCGTGGAACCGCCACGATCCATTTGTTCACATTGCCGAAAAACGTTGGTCAATACGCGAAAATCCCGAACAGACGATTCGCGCCTATTCGAATCAGCAACAACTCGAATTGATCGTAAATGGGGTGTCGCGCGGAATGATGGAATCCACCGACGGCATCTTTATTTGGGACAAGGTGCTGCTGCACGAGGGAGCCAACACCATCGAGGTCGTCGCAACCGACAGCCCCTACTCGGATCACTCGACGATTATCGTAGGCAAGAGCGTAAAATAGTCGTTGCGGCGGGACCCTCGCAGAATAGCAGATCGAGGATCGAAAGGTTCGGAGCAAACGGAGCACGATCGGCAAAGACCTGACAATAGGGCTGGGGCGTGAATCGCTCATCGACCATTGCCAGGCGCGGCTTGGGAGAGAAGGCGCCACGCAGATCATAGTCGAATGCGGCCGTAGCCTCGGCATTAATCCAACGTTCGCTGACGTTCAACTCCTTACCAATACCCAACGCACGCATTGCGGTACGACAAAGGTCGGCATTCCAATCAATCAGAAAATCGTATCGGCGCTCGAAAAAGGGAGCAAACTCCTCGCCATAGAAATCGAAGTATGGCGACGACTTATAAGCCGAGAGAATCGACACCCAATGTTGGTGTTGCCAGCGCTTCGAGTAGTCAATTCGCACCTCGCGCATCTTCATTCGCGGGCGGTTGGCATTGGCAACCTGCACCGTCAGTGGCATCAATCCGTTGGCGGCAGCGATAACGGTGCGGTTGCGGTAGCTCTGTTTGAGGTAGTACTCATCAACATCGATCACGCAATCATCTGCAAGCAAATGTGCAAACCACTGAACATTACCCAAATAGGTCAGTGGAAGTATCGTGCGGCTACTCATCTTTCTGTTCGTTTTGTGCAGGCTCGGTCGTAGGCTCGGTCCAGCGGCCATCAGCCTTGATCAGTGCCACAAGACGGTCAATCGCCTCCGCCTGCGGAATATTTCGCTCGACAATCTCACGACCACGATAGAGCGTAATTCGCTCGGGTGCAGCGCCTACATATCCATAATCGGCATCGGCCATCTCGCCCGGACCATTCACGATGCAGCCCATAACGCCAATCTTCAAATCCTTCAAATGCGACGTGGCAGCCTTGATCTTTGCCAACGTTGTTTGCAAATCGTACAACGTGCGACCGCACGACGGGCAAGCGATATACTCCGTGCGTGAGAAACGCACACGTGCCGCCTGCATAATCATCAGCTCCAACTCCTTGATCTTCGCTGCGGGGAACTGCGGAGCATTGATCCAGATACCGTCGGCCAGACCGTCCAGCAGCATCACACCCATATCGGCCGCAGCCTTAACGGCCAACGTTTCGAAATCCTCGTCATCGTACGTGCGGGCAATCACCACAGGGGTATCGTCCTCAATATCGAGAATTGCCGAGCGCCACTCCGCCACGGGGTTCTTCGAAACTGCTTCGGCAACAAATATATCAAGTTCATTATCGCTTAACTCCGAGTGGGTTACGGGCACCTGATCGCCACCGACACACCCCACACGACGCGTGGCACGACGACGATATTCGTACGGAGAGAATCGCTCCTCGGCGACCTCGAACTCGCCCTCACGATCGGTGAAATAGTCCGCCAACATTTGCGCTACGGGGATCTCATTTTCGGGGTCCTCGGTCAGCGACACACGGATCGTATCGCCCACACCATCAGCCAACAGTGCACCGATACCTACGGCGCTCTTCACACGTCCCTCGATACCGTCGCCCGCCTCCGTTACGCCCAGATGAATCGGGTAGGTCATCGCCTCCTCGCGCATTGCCGCCACCAGCAGTCGGTAGGCATAGACCATCACGCGCGTATTGCTCGACTTCATCGAAACGACCACCTGATCGAACCCTTCGGCTCGGCAGACACGCAAAAACTCCATTGCCGACACGACCATACCCTCGGGCGTATCGCCCCACTCGTCAAAGACACGCTTGGCAAGCGAGCCGTGATTGACGCCAATGCGTAGCGCCACACCCCGCGTGCGGCACTTCTCGATCAGTCGCTCCAAACGACGATCCGTCGTGCGGTAGTTACCCGGGTTGATACGCACCTTATCGACCGACTCGGCAGCAATCTCCGCCACCTCAGGGACGAAGTGAATATCGGCCACAATGGCGGTCGAAAAGCCCTCCGAACGCAGTTGAGCCACGATGTTTCGCAGATTCTCGCCCTCGCGCGGACCTTGTGCCGTGAGGCGGACAATCGGTCCACCCACACGATCGATACGCTCGATCTGCGCCACGCTTGCGGCGGTATCGTTGGTGTCGGTGTTGGTCATCGACTGCACGGCAATGGGTGCGCCATCGCCTATCTCGACATTGCCGATACGCACGCGATTACTCACGCGACGAGCATATCGACCAAGTGAATTGCAATACTTTTTCATCTGTCGTACATAAAAACTATTGTCCGAATAGTGCAAAGATACGAAAAAAGATGTGCAAGATTCAAAATCTTTTCGTTACTTTTGCATTATGGGCAGAGTATTCGACAACGATATCAAGTTTGTAGGGGGCGTGGGCGAGCAACGTGCCAAGGCTCTCGGCTCGGAATTGGGCATTCGCACCATTGGCGATATGCTCTACTACTTCCCATTCCGATACATCGACCGCACCCGCTACTACCGCATTGGCGAGATCACCGAGAACGAGGGCTCGACGCTGGTGCAGTTCCGCGCACGCATTACGGGCTTTGCTCCGAGTGGCGAGGGTCGCAACCGCCGATTCAAAGCCTTCGTGTCGGACCCGACGGGCTCGGCCGAGCTGACGTGGTTCAAAAATGTGCGTTGGATCGAAAAGCGTTTGCAGGTGGGTGTCGAGTACATCATCTTCGGCCGCCCGTCGTTCTATCGCGGACAGTTACAGATGGTACACCCTGAGGTCGAGGAGGTTATGAGCGCGCGCAAGCGACCCGAAGGTCTGCAAGGTGTGTATAGTACAACCGAGCGACTGACCAACGCGCAACTCGGCAGCAAGGGGCTGTACAATATCATTTGCAACCTTTGGCCGCTGGTCGAGAGCCGTATCGAGGATCCGCTGCCCGAGGCGTTACGCACAGCACACGGGTTGATTCCCCTGCGCGAGGCGTTGTACAATATCCACTTCCCGCAGTCGCCCGAGCTGTTGCGACGTGCGGAGTACCGCCTGAAATTCGACGAACTGCTTGGCATTCAACTCAATATCCAATCACGTCGCACCGTGCGCAAGAACCGATACAACGGTTTTATGTTCCCGCGTGTGGGCGACTATTTCAACCGTTTCTATAACGAAAAACTGCCTTTCGAGCTGACCGGAGCGCAGAAACGTGTAATCCGCGAGATTCGTCAGGATACAATCACGGGTTGCCAGATGAATCGTCTGTTGCAGGGCGACGTCGGTAGCGGCAAGACGATGGTGGCTCTGGCGTCGATGTTGATTGCTGCCGACAATGGTTTCCAATCGTGTATGATGGCTCCGACCGAGATTCTCGCCCGACAACACTTCGCCTCGATCAGCCGTATGGTCGAAGGGCTTGGCATTGAGGTACATATACTCACTGGTGCATCGAAGGCTGCCGAACGTCGCGCATCGCTCGAAGCCGCGGCATCGGGACGTGCCCACATCTTGATCGGCACGCACGCACTGATTGAGGATACGGTCAAATTCGACAATTTGGGTCTGTGTGTAATCGACGAGCAACACCGTTTCGGTGTGGAGCAACGCGCCAAGATGTGGACCAAGAACGCACAACCGCCCCATATCCTTGTGATGACCGCCACACCCATTCCGCGCACGTTGGCGATGACGCTCTATGGTGATCTGGACGTGTCGGTGATCGACGAACTGCCGCCCAACCGACGTCCGATTCAGACCTATCACTACTTCGATTCGGCACGTTTGAAGTTGTTCGGCTTTATGCGCCAGCAGATTGCACTCGGTCGTCAGGTCTATGTCGTCTATCCGTTGATTGCCGAGAGCGAAAAGATGGACTATAAGGATCTGACCGACGGCTATCTCTCGATCACTCAGGCATTTCCACCACCCGAATATATAACCACGATCGTCCACGGCAAGATGCGACCCGAGGACAAACGCGAGGGTATGCGTCAATTTTTGGAGGGCGAGGCGCAGATTATGGTTGCTACGTCGGTTATCGAGGTGGGCGTCGATGTGCCCAATGCTACGGTTATGGTCATCGAGAGTGCAGAGCGTTTCGGTTTGTCGCAGTTGCACCAGCTGCGCGGACGTGTAGGTCGCGGTGGCGAGCAGTCGTATTGCATACTGATGAGTGGCGAGAAGCTCTCGAAGGAGGCGCGTGCCCGTTTGGACGCGATGTGCGAGACCACAGACGGATTCCAGCTTGCCGAGTTGGACCTCAAATTGCGTGGTGCGGGCGACATCGGAGGTACGCAACAGAGCGGTTTGGCCTTTGATTTGAAGATTGCAAACCCGACGCGCGACGTGCAGATTGTCGAGCTCACGAAACAGGTTGCAACCGACCTGCTGGCCTCGGACCCCAATCTGGTGCGTGCAGAGAATCAACCCCTGCGCGAGTTGCGGGCACGCTATGCCTCGCGCGAGGAGCGAGATTTCAGTATGATCTCATAATAAATTGTCCCAAAAGGACGTTATAATAGTAAAGAATAGTATGAATCGACTCATCACCATACTCTGCGCTCTATTCTGTGCCCTCGGCGTGGCGGCACAACAGAGTGGCGTGCAACCCGCCTTTCGTGCGGGCGAGGAGCTGACCCTCAAAGTGAGCTACCGCGCCAAGCTGATCCCCAATACCGAGGTGGCAACGGTTGTGATGAGCGTGGCCGATACGACGATCAACGGCCGCCCCTACTATTGTATCTATGCCAATGCCCGCACGATGCCTTCGTGGCGTTGGTTCTACAACCTCAACGACACCTATCGCAGCTATATCGACACCACTACGTTCCGCCCCGTACTCGCCACCTCGCAGATCCGCGAGAATGGCTACCGCGCGTGGTCCACGTTCGAATATGATTGGGCTAAGGGTGTGAGTATCAATCGCAAACAACGTCGTCAGAACCCCATCGACGAGCGTCATATCCCCATTGCGGGCGAGAGCTACGACGGTGTTTCGCTCTTCTACGACCTGCGCACGACCGACCCCACGACCTTAGTCGAGGGCGAGGATCGCACCATTGCACTGCTGCTAAACGATACGGTGCGCTACATCAACTATCGCTACTTGGGTCGTGAGCGCAAGAAGGTGCGCGGTGTAGGTACGTTCCGCACGCTCAAATTCTCGTGTCAGCTGGCAACCTCGACGGGCGAGAGCTTCGAGGACGGCACGGAGTTCTTCATCTGGATCTCGGACGACCGCAATAAGATCCCCATCTTCTTCGAGTCGCCTATTCGTGTGGGCAGCGTCCGCGCCTATATCAGTGGTTTCGACGGGCTACGATTCCCGCTCGAAAGCCTCGAAGAGTGATGAAAAACCTCAGGCAATAGGCGTAGAACGGTAAAAATTGCTATCTTTGCACCAGAAATAATAAAACAACAAACCAAAACTATGGAAGAAAACAATCGCAATTACGAATACGACGACGAGCAGCAGCCCGCGGCTGTTGATAAGTCGATCAAGGGCTATCGAATGGTAATCTGCATTTTGGCAGTAATTTTGGTGGCTATTTCGGGCTTATACTTCAAGATTCATCAGGATCAGAAACGCGACTACCAATTCCTCGAAATCGAGCGCGACTCGATCCAGAGCAACCTGGGCGTGCTGATGGAGGATTTCGACAATCTGCAAATCACCAACGACACCATCTCGCAGAACTTGGCAACCGAGCGTATGCGTGCCGACTCGTTGATGCAGCAGTTGCAGAAGGAGCGCAACCTCTCGCTGCGTAAGATCAAGCAGTACGAGAAGCAGGTAACGATGTTGCGTGGCATTATGGAGGGCTACTTGAAGCAGATCGACTCGCTCAACACGCTCAACAAGAAGCTCATCAACGAGAATGTCGATTACCGCAAGCAGGTTGCGAGCCAAACGTTGCGTGCCGATATGGCCGAGGAGAAGGCAGCCGAGTTGGATACCAAGGTGCGTCAAGGTGCCGTTGTTCGCGCCCGCGACATCGTGCTCTCGACCCTCAACGCCAATGGCAAGGTGGTTACCCGCGCGGCACGTGCTGCACGTTTGAAGGTTGATTTCGTGCTGTCGGCCAACGAGTTGGCTAACCCCGGCGAGCGTACGGTATATGTTCGTATCACCTCGCCCGATGGTTATCTGCTGACCACCGACGCTGCGACGTTCGACTTCGAAGGCTCGCCGCTGATCTACACCGCCTCGCGTGAGGTCGATTACCAGAACGACGATCTGGACGTGGGTCTGTTCTACAATGGCGACGGCATCACAGCGGGTAAATACGCGATCGAGGTCTATATGGACGGCATTAAGATCGGCTCGACCGAAACGATCCTCCGCTAAAAAACGAACTCACACACCTCAAAAAAAGGGAGCTATCGCTGGGATAGTTCCCTTTTTTATGCGTATATTTGTAGGGTGCAATGCAAACAAACTAAAAAAACTATATCACAATGAAACGAATCCTTATGCTTATGTGCGCCGTTGCAATGGCCGTAGTACCCGCATCGGCTCAACGTCTTGAAATCGGTCGTGGCGAGCGCGCCACAACCCAAACCGCACGCCACTCGATTACGGGTGTGGCCGATCCCGACGCAACGCTCACGGTCAACGGCAAGCAATTCCCCGTCTATCCTACGGGCGGTTGGGCTGCCGAGGTAATGCTCGAAGAGGGCAAAAACAGCGTGTCGGTGGTTGCCGTTTCGAAGGCCGGTCGCGTCGAGAAGAACTTCGACATCGAACTCACGAAGCGTCCCGAAAAGGAGCCTCTGACGGGTATCAAATTGCTCGAATGCAGCACCGTTCCCGCTGACATCAAGGCAGTTACCGCAGGCGAGCGCATTGCTCTGCGTGCCGTTGGCACGCCTGGTTGCAAGGTGTCGATCGTCGGTGGTTGCGAACTGACAGAGGTCGAGGCAGGTGTTTATCAGGGTCTGATCACCGCAAAGAAGGATTGCAAGGTGTTGGCTGAGCCGTTGCAGTTTAAGATCGAGGGCAAAGATGGCTCGGCGACCCTCACGATGAAGGAGGCAATTGAGGTTATCGACCCCAATGCTCCCGTGATGTTGCGCACCGTTGGCGATCTGCCCTACCTGAACTATGGTCTGGGTACCGATCGTCTGGGTGGCTCGAAGATCGGACACATCACCGAAGGCATTCTGCTCGAAGCAGTTGGCAAGGTGGGCAATCAATACAAAGTTCGTCTGTCGAAGAATCGCACCGCCTACATTCCCGCTTCGTGTGTCGAGGTGCAGCCCGCAGGTACGCTGCCCGCACAGTCGTTAGTTGGCTCGTGGAGTGTTCGCGGTGGTAAGGAGGCCGATGTGGTACGTGTTTCGCTCACGGAGCGTCTGCCCTTCGCTACGTTCCATCAGTTGGATCCCGCACGTGTGGTTGTCGATATTTTCGGAGCTGTTGCCAACACCTCGTGGCTGACCCAATACCCCGAAACCAAGAACGCTATCAAGAGCGTCGATTACGAGCAGGTCGAGGAGGATATTTTCCGCGTTGTGATTACGCTCGACCACAATGCACATTGGGGACACTCGGTAAGCTACGAGGGTAACTCGCTCATTATCCGCGTGAAGGCAGCGCCGAAAGCCTCGTTGCGCGGTCTGCACGTAGCGATTGATGCGGGCCACGGTGGTCCGTACAAGGGTGCTGTGGGTGTTGCAGGTGTCGAGGAGAAGGACGTCAATCTCGACTTGGCTCATATGCTGCGTGAGGCACTCGAAAAGCGTGGTGCAAAGGTTACGATGACCCGCACCGAGGACGTTAATGTCGATATGAGCGACCGCGTGCTGATGTTGCGCAAGGCCGATCCCAATATGATGATCTCGATCCACTGCAACGCCGGTGGCTCGCCGTTGAAGCCCCTCGGAACGAGCACCTACTACCGCCACCCGGGTTTCCAGCCGCTCTCGACAGCCGTTTTGAAGCGCGTTTTGGAGCTGAATATGAACAACTTCGGTAACATCGGCAGCTTCAACTTCATTCTCAATTCGCCCTACGAGTATCCCAATATGTTGCTCGAAACGTTGTTCATCTCGGCTCCCGCTGAGGAGGCTCGTCTGGTCGATCCCAAGTTCCGTCGTGAGCTGATCGACCGCGTGGTGAAGGGTATGGAGGACTACCTGAAAGAGTACGCTAAGTAATTCACGCTCACTATGAAACGTTCGATAATGTTGTGTGCCACGCTGCTGATCGCATCGGCAGCGTCGGCACAACACTACTACCAAGACGCCAAAAACCCCGACATCACTCGCCACACACTCCACAACTCGTCGCAGCGTGTCGAGTTTGTGTTGCCAGAGGTCAATGGCTACACGATCTACAAGGCCGATCTGCACACCCACTCGATCTACTCGGACGGCGACTGCACGCCCGAATTTCGTGTGCGCGAGGCGTGGTATGACGGTCTGGACGTGTTGGCTATCACCGAGCACGTCGAGTATCGTCGCCACGAGGGTAATATGATCAAGGCGTTGGGCGGAATCCTTCCCGAAGGCACTAAGGCTCAGAATCATAACATTATCAACAAGGCGGCCGACGAGCGTGGTATCGCCTCGGATTTGAATCTGCCTGTTGAGCTGGCTCGCAAGACCGCAAAGGGCTACGGACTGACCATCATTTCGGGCGTAGAGATTACTCGCACGCCCGAGACCATCGGCCACTACAACGCTCTCTTTACCACCGACAACAATGCAATCTACGACGCCGATCCCGCCGAGTCGATGCGTAAAGCTCGTGCGCAGGGGGCTCTCATTATGCACAACCACCCCGGCTGGCGTCGCACCTCGCTCGAACAGACCGAGGCCGAGCGTGGGTTCTATGCTGCGGGGTTGATCGATGGCGTGGAGGTGATGAATGGCTCGTCGTTCTACCCGCTGGCGATCGATTGGGCGCACGAGGGCAAGCTGTTCGTATCGTCGAATACCGACATTCACGACGCTACGGCCGAGACCTATCGTATCAATGGCGTTCGCCGCAATATGACTCTCATTTTCGCTAAGGATCAGTCGGTTGAGTCGTTGCGTGAGGCTATCGTTGCACGTCGCACCCTCGCCTACTCGCTCGGAACGGTGGCTGGCGACGAGGCTCTGCTGCGCGATCTGTTCCTCGCCTCGATGCAGATGCGCGTGGTGGCTGAGGCCTCGAATGGCGTCAAGACCGTAGCGCTGACCAATATGAGTTCGGTGGCCTACGTACTGCGTTACGGATCGGGTAATCCCGTGGTGATCAACCCCTTCTCGACCCGCACCGCAAAGACCAACAAGGAGGGAGTATTGCGTTTCACCGTTGAGAATATGTGGAGTGGCAGCGACGCTCAGCTTAAAATTGAGGTGCGCCCGTAGGAGAGATTCACAATTCACAATTCACAATTCACAATTCACAATTTTTCTTTGTTGCCATTAAATTTGAACGCAAGACCGAAAAAGCAAAACCCGCCCTTCGGCGGGCTCCTTCGCGCCTCAGCCGAGTTCGAGCTACCGCTCAACTCCGCATTCGGTTTGGCGTCGGTTCACAATTCACAATTTGCAATTCACAATTTACAAATAAAAAAACGCACTCCGACGTGGGGTGCGTTGTTTGTTTCTCTCAAAGCAATTTTCAATCAAAAAAGCCGACCGCCCTTTCGGGTGGTCGGCTTGCTTTCGGAGTGGGCGGTCGTTTCTGAAAAACCCCTACGGGTCCTACCTGCAAAACAACTCTCGGTCGGTGTGCCTAACGTTTCACAACGTCTTCCTCCCCCTCGTGGCCTCCTCCATCACATTCGTTTAACCAAACGTGAGTGCCCAAGGCACCTACACGATCATCTACTCCTCGTTCTTATTATCGCGATAGTAGAGCTTACCGGCGAGGAACTCCTCGGTTGCGATGATTGCCGGCTTCGGCAGACGCTCGTAGTAACGCGAGATCTCGATCTGCTCACGATTCTCGAAGGTCTCCTCCAACGAATCGGTGCTGGTCGAGAAATCGGCCAACTTACGATTGAGCTCCTGCTTCATCTCAGTTGCAATCTGGTTAGCACGACGCGAAATGACGTTGAGCGACTTGTAGATGTTACCTGTCGGCTGGTCCAAATCGACCAACTTACGGGTTTTGGTGTTGTTGGGAATGTTTGTTAATTTCAGATCCATACTTTTGTTTGTACTCTGAGTGATTATTTTGTGGTGTTTTCTTCGGTTGCGGGTTTCTCCTGATTCGGATCGCCAAACTTAGCGATATACTTCTTTGCCTCCTCCTGCATACGGCTCAGCTCCTTAACGTGCTTACTCTCGGGGAACTCTGCCACGAACGAGTAGTACGAGTCCATCATCGCCATATAGCGGTCGCGCTGCAACGACTCGATCGAGTTGTGGGCCAGCTCATACGACGACTTGACAATCAGATACATCAACTCCTCGCGGTGGGGCGTATCGGGATACTTCTTCAAGGCGTTCTTCAATGCCGGAACTGCCGACTTGTAGCGACCGATCGTGTAGTAAGTTTTGGCATTGATCAACACCTTATCGTACTGTTTTTGAGTCAATTCGCGCACCATCTGCTCGAACGCTGCGCGGCGGGTTGAGTTGGGATAGCGACCGAGGAACTCCTGAATTGCAGTAAGTGCCTGCGTTGTTGTAGTCTGATCGCGCATCGGCTCGGGCGAAAGATAGTAGAAGCTCAGCGCATACATACCCTCGACATCTTCGAGGAAGGGGCTGCGGGTATATTTACGACGGAACTCATCGAGCAGCTCCGAGCTGGTGGTAAAATCGTCGTTCTTGAAATGGGCATAAGCCATATAGTATGCCAACGAGTCCTCGCGCATCGTACCGACAAAATAGGGCTGCACCTGCTCGAAACACATAATCGCACGATTATACTTCGCAGCGTCCAGCTGGGCACGACCCTCGGCGTATATCTTATCGTTGTCGCCACTTTTGAGCAACTTGTTGAATGGGCCGCAACCGGTGCTCGCCAGGGCGATGGCACAAGCGGTGAGCAACATCAAAATCGATCTTTTCATCTTCATTCCGTAAAAAATAATAGCGCATTGTAATGCTACAACCGCGCAAAGTTATACATTTTTAACGAGCCAAACAAAAATATATTATACCCTTTCGACGAATTAATTTCAGTTTGGCAATTTTTTCGATCGACAAGACGAGAGCAAATTGCCCAAACGATGGGTATAAATACCTATTTATGCTCGAATTTAGACCGAAAGTGTTCCGATTCGTACAGAATTGTTGTAAATTTGTGTGTTTTATGGAGAGGTAATGCTAATCCGCAAAGCAAACTTTTTTTTTGAAGAAATCGTTTAACATTAAAATTTATAAAAGACAATGACTGATATTTTTGAACGCTTGAAGAAGAGTGCCGGCGGCCCGATCGGTATGTACCAGAAGTATTCGCACGGCTATTTCTCGTTCCCGAAACTCGAAGGCCCCATCGGCCCTCATATGAAGTTCCGCGGTAAGGAGGTTCTGAATTGGAGTCTCAACAACTACCTCGGTCTGGCTAACCACCCCGAAGTACGCGAGGCTGACGCTAAGGGTGCTATCGATTTCGGTATGGCAGCACCGATGGGCGCACGTATGATGAGCGGTCAGACCGTTTATCACGAGCAGTTGGAGCGCGAGTTGGCCGAGTTTGTTGGCAAGGAGGACGCATTCCTGCTCAACTTCGGTTATCAGGGTATGGTGTCGATCATCGACTGTCTGCTGACTCCCCGCGACGTTGTGGTTTATGACGCTGAGGCTCACGCTTGTATCATCGACGGTCTGCGTATGCACAAGGGCAAGCGTTTCGTATTTGGTCATAACGATATGGACAGCCTGCGCTTGCAGCTGCGCCACGCTACCGAGCTGGCCGAGACGCAGAATGGCGGCGTGCTGGTTATCACCGAGGGTGTATTCGGTATGAAGGGTGATCTGGGTAAGCTGGACGAGATCGTGGCTTTGAAGAGCGAGTTCTCGTTCCGTCTGCTGGTTGATGACGCTCACGGCTTCGGTACGATGGGTGAGGGCGGTCGCGGTACCGCTTCGCACTTCGGCGTAACCGATGGCGTTGATGTTCTGTTCAACACCTTCGCTAAGTCGATGGCAGGTATCGGTGCATTCGTTGCATCGCACAAGTGGCTGGTTGACCTGCTGCGCTACAATATGCGTTCGCAGCTCTACGCTAAGAGCCTCCCGATGCCGATGGTAATGGGTGCTTTGAAGCGTCTTGACCTGATCCGCAAACACCCTGAGTATCAGCAGAAACTGTGGGAGATCACCAACGCATTGCAGAGCGGTCTGCGCGAGCGTGGCTTCGATATCGGTGGCACGCTGTCGCCCGTAACCCCGATCTATATGAAGGGTTCGGTACCCGAGGCTTGCAACTTGGTTGTCGATCTGCGCGAGAACCACGCACTGTTCTGCTCGATCGTGGTTTATCCCGTAATCCCGAAGGGCGAGATGATTCTGCGTATCATTCCTACGGCGGCTCATACGTTGGAGGACGTTCAGTACACGCTGGACTGCTTCTCGTCGATCCGTTCGAAGTTGGAGAATGGCGAGTACGACAAGCCGATGCCCAATATGGCCGACTAAGTTGTCCCGCTACGACAATAACTCAAACGAGGGTTGCGTTTCGACGCGGCCCTTTTTTAATTCACAATTCTCAATTCATAATTCTCAATTCACAATTCACAATTCTCAATTCTCAATTCACAATTATTGACTTTGCTTTCAACAAATGCACACTCGCATAGCGAAAATTTGAATAATTTTTGTTAGCTTTGCGCTATTGGAACAAACTAAAAACTTTGATAGACTATGAGAACTAAAACTTTGATTCTTTCGATAATGTTGTTGCTCGCTGCGGGCGTGGCTGAGGCAAAGAAGGTGCGCGTGGTTGCACATCGCGGCTATTGGAACACCGAAGGCTCGTCGCGCAACTCGATCAGCGCACTCAACAATGCGATGACGATCGGCGCGTATGGTACTGAGTTTGACGTCAATATGACCGCCGACGGTGTGCTGGTCGTACACCACGACGCCAAGACATTAAACGGCTTGCAGATCGAGAAGATCACCTTCGCCGAGCTGCGCGAAAAGGCTCCCAAGCTCTCGAATGGCGAGTTAATCCCCACGCTCGACGACTACCTCACAACGTGGAATCACAACAAGAAGACCAAACTCGTGTTCGAGATCAAACCCCAATCGTCGCCCGAGTTCGAGACCCGTATGGTCGAGGCTTGCTTGGAGGCTCTGCGCAAATATCAGGTAACCGACAAGCAGGTTGAGTTCATCTCGTTCAGCTACCACGTCTGCAAGGAGTTGAAGCGTCTGCGCCCGACGGCTGTGGTGCTGCCGCTTTCGTCGGTCGAGGCTGAGCCCGAGCAGATGTTCAAGGACGGTATGGACGGTTTCGACCTGCACTACAACGTGCTGCGCGAGCACCCCGAATGGGTTGAGCTAGCGAAGTCGCAGAAGAAGATCGTCAATGTTTGGACTGTTAATCAGGAAGATGTGATGCGCGAGATGATCAATCTTGGCGTCGATTACATCACCACCGACGAGCCTGTGCTGCTCAAACAGGTGATCAAGGGCAAGAAAAAGTAGTCCTTCGAACAACACACGAAAACCGCCTAAAAAACGCCTGCTCGGATTGTCAGAGTGGGCGTTTTTTCGTTGTTGAGCGTACGAATTTGGCGACCAAATATGTAAATTTGCAGTCGCAAAACTCAATTCTCAAACAATGCAAAAACTCAAAGGTACAATCTGGGCGCTCGTTTCGTCATCGACCTTCGGACTGATCCCCCTGTTCTCGCTACCCGTGCTGACGAGTGGCGTGGGGTTGGATTCGCTGTGCTTCTATCGCTTTGCCTTCGCCACAGCCGCGATGGGAGCATATATGTTACTGAGTGGGCGCTCGTTACGCATTTCGTGGCGAGAGTTGGCGACGGTAGCCGTGCTGTCGGTTTTCTATGGCTCGACGTCGATGTTCCTCACCTCGTCATACGAATTTATCCCCAGCGGAATTGCCACAACGATCCACTTCCTCTATCCCGTATTGGTTACGACGATAATGATTGTGGGCTTTGGCGAGCGGGCGTCGTGGTGCGTCTTTACGGCGGCAGCAATGGCCATCGGAGGTGTCTATCTACTGAGCGGGTCGAGCGAGGGTGCAACGATCCAACTGCGTGGTATTGTGTCAGTTCTCATCACGGTTGTAACCTATGCGACCTACATCGTCGGCGTCAATCGCTCGGCGGTCAAGGATATGGAGGGGCGCAAGATGACCTTCTACGTATTGCTCTGCACAGCGATACTCTTTTATATGAATTTGGTGGTGCGCCACGGGGGTGCAATCGACCCCATTCCCGACGCAGGGGCGTGGATACGATTGCTGCTATTGGCGTTGGTGCCTACCCTACTCTCGGATTTGGCGCTGATCTATGCCATTCAGATGGTCGGCTCGACCACCACGGCCATACTCGGTTGTATGGAACCTCTGACGGCGGTTGTGATCGGCATTGTCTGCTTTGGCGAGCGTTTCGGGGCGTTGCAAGCGGCAGGTATAGTGGTTGTGCTGGCGGCTGTGGTGCTGGTGATTATGGCCGAGCGGTGGGGTCGCAAACCGTTGCGTGAGTTGCTCGGTTGGGCACAAGGCGAAAAATAGCAGTCGGCACGCTTGTAATTCGAAAAGAAATTGTTAAATTTGTCAAAACTAAAAAAACATTGATACCTATGAAACTTCGTAATCTGATCACCACTGCGATGGCCGTTGCCCTCGCAATCACATCGATAATGCCCGCCGAGGCTTGTACGTCGGCCGTCATTTCGGGCCGTGCCACCAAATCGGGTCGTCCTCTGTTGTGGAAACACCGCGACACGGGCACCGAGTGGAACCACATCGAGCACTTCAAGGGCGAGAAATATGCCTTCCAAGCGCTGGTAAATTCGAAAGACGAGAGCCGCAAAGAGGCGTGGGCAGGTGCCAACGAGAAGGGCTTCGCCATTATGAACACCGCCTCGTACAATATGAAACCCGACTCGCTCAAATATCTGCCCGAAAACGAGGGTATCGTAATGAAGGCGGCATTGGGCGTCTGCGCTACGGTCGATGAATTTGAGGAGTTTATCAAAAATATGCCCCTGCCCCGCGCTTTGGAGACCAACTTTGGCGTGATCGACGCCGAGGGTGGCGCGGCCTATTTCGAGGTTTGGGACTATGGCTACACCAAATTCGACGTGAACGATGTTGCGCTCGCTCCCAACGGATATATCATTCGCTCGAACTACTCGTTCTCGGGCGTGCAGGACGACGGTATGGGCTACATTCGCTACCAAAATGCTGAGTATCTGATTCATCGCGGTTACGCTGCGGGCGAGTTGTCGGCCGAGTGGATCTTTGCCAACCCCTCGCGTTCGTTCTTCAACGCCATTCTCGATAGCGATCTGATGACCGAAGGCGGTCGTCCCGAAAGCGGCTGGGCAATCGACCAGGACTACATTCCGCGTAAGTCGTCGAGCGCCTCGGTGGTAGTCGAGGGCGTTGTTGCCGGCTCAAACCCCGACGCAACGACCATTTGGACCGTGCTGGGCTATCCCCCGTGCAGCTATGCAGTGGCATCGTGGGTGAAGGCGGGCGACAAGATCGCTGCTCCGATCGCAGTAGATTCGGAGGGCACCGCTCCCGTCAATCGTATGGCTGTGGCTTTGAAGCGTAAGGTCTTCCCCGTTACGCGCGGCAACGGCAGCAAATATATGCGTACCGACGTAATTGCCAAGGCAGTAGACGCACTGCGTCCCTACGAGCAGCAGTCGATTGCAACGGCAGCTGAGGTGCGCGACGCGATTGCCAAAGAGGGCTTCTCGATGAAGAAAATCGAGGCATACAACAATGCTGTAAAGACGATGATGCCCGACGAAAAGTGGATCGTGTTGCAGGTAAAATAGCGCGTAGAGAGGCCTCGGCGATTGTTTGAGGCCTCTTTATCGAAAAAATTATCATAAAATTTTGGTGGAACGAAAAATAGTTCTTACCTTTGCACACCGTTCGAGAGAACCTCGGACTTAAATGGTGGATGTAGCTCAGTCGGTTAGAGCACTGGATTGTGGTTCCAGGTGTCGTGGGTTCGAGTCCCATCTTCCACCCCAACGATTGAAGCCTTGCCTGTGAGCAAGGCTTTTTTTATTTGACACCCCGCATTGGCAAATTTCTTGTATAATTTCCACTTATATACTCATCGAAAAATATAATCGCAGATTTATACACAAAGTGGTATCAATTCCGATTTTTATGCTTATCTTTGCAATACAGAAAAACAAACAAGAAGTTAAACAATTAAAAAGTATAAAGCTATGTTAAGTCAGAAATTACAGGACGCTATCAATGCGCAAATCAATGCCGAGTTGTGGTCGGCTTATCTCTACTTGTCGATGTCGATGGACGCTGCCGACAAGGGTCTGAAAGGTGTTGCTAACTGGTTCTACGTGCAGTGGAAGGAGGAGCAGGATCACGCTCAGATCTTCATCAACTATCTCCAATCGCGTGATGCACGTGTAGTGCTCGCCCCCATCGCCGAGGTACAGACCGAGTGGGATTCGGTGCTGGCAATGTACGAGGATACCCTCAAACACGAGAAGGTTGTTACCTCGCTGATCAACAACCTCGCTAACCTCGCAGCCGAGGAGCGCGACCACGCAACCGCAAATATGCTCATCTGGTTCGTTGATGAGCAGATCGAGGAGGAGGAGAGCGCACGCGACATCATCGATCAGCTGAACTTGATCGAGGGCAACAAACTCGGTTTGTATATGCTCGACAAGGAGTTCCAGACTCGTACCTACACTCAGGCATCGCCTTTGACAACCGCGGCTGAGTAACTCTCGGTGTGATTGCGGGTCAGACCGCTCACACGCCACAAACAAACCCGCCTATCTCGCTGAGATAGGCGGGTTTAATTTTCAACACTGAGGTTAATTAACGCACCGAAAATGTGAACGATATCGTGCGGTCGTAACGCTCGCCGCGACGAAGTACCGACGTGGGGAACGACGGGTGGTTGGGAGCATCGGGAAAGTTCTGGCACTCGATCGCAACACCCGCATAGTCGTGATACTTATACGCACCTTTACCCATCGGGCTATCATCGAGCCAATTACCCGTATATACCTGAACAGCAGGCTGATCGGTCGCAACCGTCATCACACGTCCCGACTTGGGGTCGTACAACTCGGCAGCGCGACGCAGTTCACTCTCTGCGCCGTCAATCACCCAACAGTTGTCGTATCCCTTGCCATAGCGCAGCGCATCGAAATCCGCCTCGATACGGCTGCCAATGACCTGTGGCATAGTGAAATCCATCGGAGTTCCTGCCACCGCTTGGAGCTCGCCCGTAGGTACCAACGACGGATCGGTCGGCAACCAGCGCGACGCCCACAAACGCAAATGATGGTCGAGTGCCGAGCCCGTGTCGTGTCCCGACAGGTTCCAATATGCGTGGTTGGTCAGATTGAGGACTGTCGCGCCATCGGTCGTTGCCGAAATATTGAGCATCAGGCAGTTATCATCGTTCCACGTATATTTTGCCACCACGTCCAATACCGACGGAAAACCTGCGTGTCCATCAGCGCTATGCAGACAAAACACCACACTCTCGCCCTCGATCGAGGCTGTCCAAAGCTGATTTGCAAAGCCATCGGGACCACCGTGCAGATGATTCGGGCCACAATTAACGGGCACCTCATACGCTACGCCATCGAGCGTAAATCGACCTGCCGCGATACGATTGGCGTATCGACCGGGGATCTTGCCCATACAGGGACCATCGCCCACATAGTTGCGCGGATCGTCGTACCCGAGCAACACATCGGCCATTGCCCCCTCGCGATCGGGCACTACTACCGAGGTGATACCCGCGCCCACGTTACACAATTCAACATAAGCCCCCTCGGCGTTGGTCATTCGGAAACGACGCAGCGTACCCTCCGCACACTCAATCGCCGACAACTCTTCGATTCTTGTCATAACAAATTCGTTCTCAAACAATTACTTATTTTTCGCAAGCATACTCAGTCGGTGCAACGGTCAGCTCCATCAACAATTTGCCCGACGGATTGAAATAGCAATATTGCAACTCGACGCCAAGCCTACCGAGAGCCTCCGACCCTTTCTCCTCGCGGATACGGTCAGGCAACGTCGCACGCATATACTCCTCCATATCAGCGCGTTCGGCTACCGAAAGCGAATCTATCGAAAGCGTGTAATGATAGCGTAGCGTTGCAGGCAGTTGATACGATGCCGAATCGAGGCGCGTAATCTCGTCCACCTCGATCGGCGTCAGCGCATTGACTGACTCGACCGTAACGCGCAACACGTCCTCGGTCGAGGGCTGAGCTCCGCACCCCGACAAACCAAGTGCAACGCACACGGCCCACGCCGCACAAACGATTACTCTTCTGATCGTCATTGCATTAGAACGGCAGGTCGTCAAACTGATCGCCACCTGCCGGCATTGCCGGTTCAGTCGTTTCGAACGGGGGCAGATCGGGAATGGGCGCTGCTGCGGGCTGCTCGGGCTGTACCTTTTGGATACGCCAAGCACGCACGTCGGTATACCAACGACCGTTATACTCGCGCGACTCGATATTGCACGACAAATTCACCTTCTCGCCCACTTGCAACGTCGCTGCATCCTGCACGCGATCGCCAAAGAACGTTACGCACACCTTGCGCGAAAACTCATCAGGCTGCTCGAAAATCACCTCTTGCTTCTGCCACTGACCACGAGCCGACGTACCCGACTGCTGCGGCATAATGCGATAAACTACACCTACAAATTCCATAACTTATTACTCTTCAACGATTTGAATACTCAAAATCAGATCACCTGCACGCAGATCGTCCAACACATCAAGACCCTCAACGACCTTACCGAAAGCCGTATGCACACCGTCCAAGTGCTGGGTATTCTGACGGTTGTGGCAGATGAAGAACTGCGAACCACCCGTATTGCGACCGCGGTGAGCCATCGACAGCACACCTCGATCGTGATACTGACGCTCGGCCGACGTCTCGCACGGAATGGTGTAACCCGGGCCTCCCGTACCATCGCCAAACGGGCAACCGCCCTGAACCACAAAATCGGGAATCACGCGGTGGAACGTCAGACCATCATAGAAACGTTTCTCGGCCAACGTGCAGAAGTTCTCGACCGTGATCGGGGTCTCCTTCTCGTACAACTCGGCCTTCATATCACCCTTTTCGGTGCTTATCAGTGCATATTTCATTGTCGTAAAATGTTTATTGGTAATCACACAAAGGTACAAAATTATCGCTAACCGCGAAATCGTTTCTCGCGGAAAATGGGATAACTTATACGATTTTTTGTGATATTTTCGTGCTCGTCGTCCGACGCTCTTACAAGCGTCCCTGCGCCGCATAGCTGAAATGCGACCCGCGAGCAATGATGATATGGTCCAGCAGTCGGATATCGAACAGCGCCGCTGCCTCACGCAGACGCTCCGTTACGCGGTCGTCCTCCGCACTCGGCTGAGCCGATCCCGACGGGTGGTTATGGACAACTATGATCTGAGGCACAAGCAGTTCCAACGCACGCTTAACAACCAAACGATGATCAACCACCGTTCCCGAAACGCCACCCTGACTCACTCGTCGGCTATCGACAATGCGATTCGAAGCCGTCAGGTAGATCGCCCAACACTCCTCGTGTTGCAATCCCTCCAAACGTGGAGCAAACATTCGTCGAATGTCGTCGCTCGATTCGATCGTCTGCACCTGCTCGCTCTGCTGAGCCGACACTCGTCGTCCCAACTCCGCCGCAGCTGCGATTCTCTCGGCTCGACGCAGACCCAAGCCCGCCGTCATTCTCAAACGTGCAATCTCGTCGTTACACACCGCCACCAACTGACCGCCATACGCCTCCAACAGACGCTCAGCATCAGCCACGGCCGTTGCCGTATCCTCGCCCATAATCACAGCCAACAGCTCCGAATCGCTCAGCGATCCCAAGCCACGTGCCGCAATTCGTTCGCGGAGGGTAAGTCCGTCATCTTTGTACATAGAGTATTGGTAATTAGTGTTTTGCTGCAAAACGATCGAACTCTTCGAGCAGTTGATCGCCCAGATCGTTATCCGAGATAACCTTCCAAACCGAGGCCGACGCTCGCTGCTCAGCCTGCTTTTTCGACTCGCCCGTGCCGTGTCCGACATCTACACCGTCGATCACAACCGTCGAAAGAAAAACGGGGTGATTGTCCGAATACTCCGCATCGTGGACCGTGCGGAACGTGATCGGCTGGCGACTCTTCTGGCACCACTCGATCAGGCGGCTCTTGAAATCGGTCTCCTCGGTCATCAACTCCTCCAAATCGACATTTCGACCTATCAATTCGTTGATCAGCAGTCGATTGACGAAGTTATATCCCTTATCCAGATAGATCGCACCGATCATCGCCTCGAACGCATCTCCGAAGATATGTTTCTGCGCCAGCGTACCCGCCGATTGCGCTATTACGTGCTGATCCAATCCGATCTTCACCGCCAAACCATTCAACGATTGACGGCTCACGATCTTCGAGCGCAACTTGGTCAGAAAACCCTCGTCAGCCTCAGGATACTCGATAAAGATGTAGTCCGACACGACCGTCTCGATCACCGCATCTCCCAGAAATTCAAGGCGTTCGTTGTTGATCTGGCGACCATCGTCCAAAAACAAAGAAGCTGACTTGTGAACCAAAGCCAGCTTATAAAGCTCGATGTTATCGGGACAAATCCCGAACACATCGTCTATTATTCGGTAATATACGCTATCGCGGCCATAACGCCTCAGAAACGGACGACGAATGAAATCAAACACAGCCGCGAATGCTTATAACGTATTTTACTCCGAGAATTTACCGAACAGAATCGTCGAGTTATGACCGCCAAAACCGAACGTGTTGCTCATCGCATAGCGCACATCACGCTTCTGCGCCTTGCCCAACGTCAGGTTGAAATTGGGGTCAATCTGCGGATCGAGCTCCTCGCAGTTGATCGTGGGAGGAATCACACCGCGGTCGATAGCCATCACACACGCCAGCGCCTCAACAGCTGCCGTTGCACCCAACAAGTGGCCGGTCATCGACTTGGTCGACGAGATGTTCATCTTATAGGCGTTCTCACCGAAGACCTCAGCGATACCCTTCAACTCGGCAGGATCACCCACCGGAGTCGATGTTCCGTGAACATTGACATAATCAACCTCTTCGGGCGATACACCTGCGTCCTTCAAGCAGTTACGCATCGACAGGATTGCGCCCTTGCCTTCGGGGTGGGGAGCCGTATAGTGGTAAGCGTCGGCACTCACACCGCCACCCATCACCTCGGCATAGATCTTCGCACCACGAGCCTTGGCGTGCTCCAACTCCTCGAAGATCAACGCTGCACCACCCTCACCGATAACGAATCCATCACGATTCACATCGAAGGGACGCGAAGCGGTCTGCGGATCGTCATTGCGGGTCGAGATAGCCTTCATCGCGCTGAAACCACCGACACTCGGCTCATTGACCGGAGCCTCCGAACCACCCGTAACGATCATATCGGCTTTACCCAAACGAATTGCGTCCAGCGCGCTGATCATTGCGTGATTCGACGACGCACACGCCGAAACGGTGCAGTAGTTGGGGCCCATAAACCCATATTTCATTGCGATATGGCCTGCGCCGATATCGGCAATCATCTTAGGGATAAAGAAAGGGCTGAATCGAGGGGTGTTACCGCCCTCGACAAAGCCCTTCACTTCTTGGAAAAAGGTTTCCAGACCACCAATACCCGAACCCCAGATTACGCCGACATTCTCTTTGTTGATCGTGTCCAGATCGATGCCTGCATCGACAACAGCCTGATCGGCAGCGATCAGCGCAAATTGGGTATAGAGATCGTAGAGGCGAACCTCCTTACGATCGAAGTATTTGGTATAATCGTAGTCCTTGACCTCGCACGCAAATCTCGTCTTAAATTTTTCCGCGTCGAATCGAGTAATCGGGGCTGCACCGCTAACACCGTTTTCGAGATTAGTAAAATATTCTTCAATATTATGACCCAACGGGTTAATAGTTCCAATACCTGTAATGACTACTCTTCTTCTTGCCATAATTTTCGGTTTAAGGTGAAAAATTTCTCTCAGCTACGCGCGACGAGAGTTACGCATTGAACAGATGTGCTGTTCGATTGTCGGGATCAGAGAATTAGTTCTTCTTCTCCTCGATGTACGAGATAGCGTCGCCAACGGTAGCGATCTTCTCAGCGTCCTCATCGGGGATCTGAATGTCGAATGCCTTCTCAAACTCCATAATCAACTCAACAGTGTCGAGCGAATCTGCACCGAGGTGGTTGGTAAAGCTTGCTTCGGGTACTACTTCCTCAGCCTTAACGCCAAGCTTATCAACGATAATCTCGACAACTTTGTTTGCAACTTCTGACATAACTTTCAATTTTTAGTTAAACAATATTCAAACTGTAAATTTTCTTCAATTCAGTTGACGAATTTTGCGCAAAAGTAACACTTTTTTTATTACTTTTGACAATTCGACGAAGAAATTTGTCGCTTTTTCCGATTTTTTATACGTAAATATTTGACAATGACCAATATAGCAATTTTAGCCTCAGGAAAGGGTTCCAATATGCTCCAAATTGCCCGAAAATTCGAACAATCCGAGGGCATTCTGGTACGTCTTGTGGTGGCCTCACGTGCCTCTGCGGGCGTTTTGGATCACGCCAAGGCTTGCGGCATCGAATCGATCGTTATGACCAAAGACGATCTCGCCGCCCCCCAAACCTTGCTCGCCGAATTACGCGCACGCGAAATCGAATGGCTCGTTTTGGCAGGTTGGTTGCTACTCCTTCCTGCCGAGGTAATCGAGGCTTACCGCGGTCGAATCATCAACGTCCACCCATCACTGTTGCCCGAATTTGGCGGACAAGGAATGTGGGGACATCACGTCCACGAGGCGGTCATTGCTGCGGGGCGCACACGCAGCGGAATCACGATTCACTATGTCAATGAACAATACGACAGCGGCGCGATCATTGCGCAATTCGAGTGTGAGGTGCTGCCTGACGACACTCCGCAGACGCTCGAAGCACGAATCCACGCGCTCGAATATCGACACTACCCCGAACAAATCGAACAACTAATCTTAAAACATCAATAATTATGCGACTTCTTTTAATTAGCAATTCGACCAACGCAGGCGAACCCTACCTGCAATACCCTATGCCCCAGATTGGCGACTTTTTGAAGGGTATCACCGAGATCGTCTTTGTCCCCTACGCAGCCGTAACATTCTCGTATGCTGAGTATGAGGCAAAGGTTCAGAAGCGTTTTGACGAACTTGGCATTCGCGTTCGCTCGGTACACCGCTCGAAGAACCCCGCCAAGTTGATCCGCGAGGCTCAGGCTATCTGTGTGGGTGGCGGCAACACCTTCGCGCTGACTCGTAAGATGCAGCAGCAGAAACTGATGACAGCCATCAAGAACAAAATTGCTCAGGGCACTCCCTACGTAGGTTGGAGCGCAGGTAGCAACGTGGCTTGCCCCACAATCTGCACAACAAATGATATGCCCATCGTCGAGCCCGAATCGTTCAAGGCAATCGGCGCGGTGCGTTTCCAGATCAACCCCCACTATCTCGATGCCAATCCCGAGGGCCACGCAGGCGAGACGCGCGAGCAGCGTATCTTGGAGTACATCGAGGCCAATCCACGCCGCTATGTTGTTGGTCTGCGCGAGGGTTGTATGCTGCGCGTCGAGGGCGAGAAGATGGAGTTGATCGGCAAGCGCCCGATGCGTGTATTCAAGCGCAACCAGCCCATCGTCGAGCTCAATGCGGGCGACGACCTGTCGTTCTTGATGTAGCATAATGCAATATTGACATACACACGGCGGCGTCCGCGACTTTCAGTTGCCACAACACCGTCGTGTGTATCTCTTTCAATCACCACGGAGCGATGAACGATAAATATAATATAGGTATGGCGGGCGAGGAGGCTGCGGCAGAGTGGTTGCAGGCGAACGGGTTCGAGATACTTTTTCGCAACTGGCGCAGCGGTCGCTACGAGCTGGACATCGTTGCAACGTGCTTCGATCGAATCCACTTCGTCGAGGTCAAAACACGCAAGGCGGGAGGACTGACATCGCCCGAAGAGGCCATCGATCGCAACAAGCAAAAGACATTAAAACGCGCAGCCTCATTGTTTTTAGCCACTTATGATGTATCTTTGGAGCCGCAATTCGACCTTATAGCGGTCGATCGCTGGCCCGACGGGCAACTCGACGTGCGATATGTACCCGATGTTGTGGAGTTTGGCTGGTAGCGATAACAATTTGGCAAACAGGGAGATATATGTTATTATACGATTTGGGAATAGCGGCCTACTCAGCCGCAATCAAGGCGGTTGCACCGTGGAAACTGAAGGCTCACAAATGGGTCGAGGGACGTCGCGGAATTTTCGAGCGTTTGCAGGCTACGGTCGGCGCGTCGGACAAACCCGTGGTGTGGATTCACGCCTCGTCGCTCGGTGAGTTCGAGCAGGGTCGCCCCGTGATCGAGGCAATCCACGATCGCTACCCCCAATATCGTGTGTTGCTGACCTTCTTCTCGCCATCGGGTTACGAGATCCGTAAGGATTTCGCAGCAGCCGATTGGGTCTTCTATCTGCCTGCCGACACCCCCCGCAACGTGCGTCGATTCTTGGATATCGTGCGCCCCGCGATGGCGATCTTCGTCAAGTATGACTATTGGCTCAACTACCTCGGCGAACTGCGCCGACGCAAGATTCGTAGCTATATCTTCTCGTCGCTGTTCCGTCGTAACTCAATCTTTTTCAAACCCTACGGAGGTATGTTCCGCCGCGCGCTGGAAACCTTCGAAACGATCTTCGTGCAAAACGAGGAGTCGAAACAGTTGCTCTCGGAGATCGGTTTCGAGAATGTGATTGTGGCGGGCGACACCCGATTCGATCGCGCTGCGGCTCTGCCCGCACAGGCGTCGCGTTATCCGCTCATCGAGCACTTCAAGGGCGAGGGTCGTCTGTTCATTGTCGGTAGCAGCTGGCGTCCCGACGAGGATCTGCTGGTGCCGTTTGTCAATGCGCACCCCGATGTGAAGTTTGTCATCGCACCCCACGAAATGGAGCCGCCACGTATCGAACGACTCGTGGAGGAATGTACGGGGGGTGTGGTGCGTTATAGCGAGTGCCGCACGGAGAGCGATGTCGAGGGGGCGCGAGTGCTGATCGTCGACGTGATCGGTATCCTCAACCAACTCTATCAATATGCCGATTGGGTCTATATCGGTGGCGGTTTTGGCGTTTGTATCCACAACACGCAGGAGCCTGCGACGTATGGCGTACCGATTGTCTTTGGTCCTAAGTATCACAAGTTTAAGGAGGCGTGCGATATGATTGCATTGGGAGCTTGCTGCTCGGTTACAACCACCGAGGAGTTGGAGGAGTGGTTTGCACCGCTCAAAGCCGATGAGAAGCGACGAGCGCATTATGCCCGCATCGCTGCCGACTACATCGCCGCCAACAAAGGCGCAACGGAGCTGATCGTCCGCACGATTTTCGGCGCGTAGAATTTAGTGGTTAGACAAAAAAATAGGTTGTTCTTCCAAACAACCTATTCTTTTTTTTGATTTACATATCCTTCTCTTCGAACATTTCTGCATTATACTAAGATAAGCACTTGGCTACAACTTATTCGGCTACACAGCGAACATTCATTCCGTAAGTCTTGTTTGCGTTGAGTCGTTTGCCACTGCCTGCAAATGAGGAGTTGTTGTTCACATTCGCTGTGAACTGAAAATATGTACCATAAAGCGTCGTCGAGATCGCATTTACATAGTTTGAATTGCTCCACAAAAAGAGATAGGCATTGCCACTCAATATGCCACTCGTCGTCAATCGATTTGTCAGAGGATAGTATGCAACGCCCTCATCAAGCGACATCTCGTACCCGCCCGCCTCGCTCTTTTTGAGCAGAGCGGCGATATGTTGGTAGAAGATCGGCGGCGCTACACGCCAGCCCGCAGGACAGGGATCGGCAGCCGACTTTGCTCCTTGTACCTTGCTGTATGCGCTTTTGGTGCCATTGCCCCAAAGATCCGCCGACCGAGCTACGTCGCTCCAATTCGTCAGGAATTTTTGTGGGCTGCCAACTCCATCGGAGAATGTTCCCTCGCCAAGCTCTTCGGGCGTAGAAGTAAATGGCGCACTGCGTCCCCACTGGTAATACAAACCTATGTCAGTCGGAGATTTTGCTCCGAGGTTTCGATCGAGTGCCACCGTACCATCTGAATAGATCTGAGCCTTAGGCGCTTCCGTCGCCCAAATATGCCAGCTGCCGATAATCGCGCCTTCGCTATTGCGTAGCGCAAGCAACGCATTGCCTCGTAGGGCTGTGGCATCAAAAGTTACGTATCCATCGCTCGTAAGCGCGACCTCCGAGATCAGCCCTTCGCTATCCTCCCAAATCATTTCGGCCGCTACACCGTCCGTTAATCCACTATCGAAACAATAGCGACCAGCCTCGGACACAACATAGCAATTTGCCCTACCACCAAGACTCAGGTCGATTGCCTCACTATCAAATTCGAGCGTCGGCAGATTGTAGATCACTCCGCGTTGCAACTCACGACCGCTACTGCGACCCACCGTGCGCACCATTGTTCGTCCATCGGCGGTCGTAACTCGCACCGAATAGCCCTTCGAGTACGTTATGGCGGGCACAACAACATATAGCGGTGCAGGATCGGTCCCCAAAATTTGATTAGATTGCAGATGTGTGCGCGTTGTAGCCACATCACAGAACTCAATCGCGAGCTCATTCGTCCAATCCACCTCAAAATCTCCCGAAACAAGTTCGCCCGCACCTCCCGAAAATTCGATACGCGCCAACTGCTCGCCCCGACCCGTCAGCGACAATTTGAGCACCGCAAAGAGATTCTCGAATGCGAACGAGAGCGCATCGACCGTCCCCGACGCACTCGACAACATAAATCCACACGCAGCGCCATCAATGCCATCGGCACCATTACGCTGTTCGGTGGGCAGCGTGAGCCGTAAACGACCGTTGCCGGTAGTAGCGCTTTGCTGATTGGGATAGAAGGCGAGGTAGCTCTCTGCAAGCTCATTTGAGGTAAGAATTTCGCCTTCGAAAGTTGCGGAGCGACTACCTGCTCCACTCGTTAAATCGAGCGTCGAAATTGCCCCATTTGACGTTGCCACGACGCCTATTTGATCGCCCTCTGCCCATAGAACTTCTGCCCTACGAGCGGCAGCATCATCACGTATTGTCGTTCGCGCCACGTCGCCAATCTGGGCACTAACCTGCACGTGATAAGATGCTATCTCTGTTTCATTGTGATTGTTGCACGCCATAGCGAGAACCGCCAATGTGCATACCCAAAATACCTTCGACCTACTCATAATCAATCCCACTCATCGTCTTCGTAATCATATTCAGGCGTCTCGCCACCTATACTCCCGTCTTCCTCGTCATTTACATCACCTCCGCTCGCTCCAAAGCCGAGTTCAACCTCCACTTCATACGCTCTAATCTTCGGTGGCGTATAGTCTTCAATAATTTCCCCCATTTTATTAATATTCTCGATTAAAATTATTCAAAATCGAAAAATTAGTTTGCAAAAGTACACAATTATCCTCATCGTACAAAATATTGAGACTAATAGTCATAATTCTACATTAAATATTCAGTTTCAATCCTGCTGTCAAAAAAAATCTCCCCGCCATTTCTGGCGAGGAGATTTACTTTTAAGACAAGGAGCGGTTACTCCTTAACACAACGCACTGCGGCATTCTCCGATGCCTTCAATTGACCGTTCGAGGTAATACCATAAACACCCGATGTGGTCTCACGAATTGCCATCGTGTAGAATGTTGCACCATAATGATGATTTGACGATCGCGGGAAATAGGTCGTCGATGTCCAATAATGCCCCATTGTGCCAACCTTGAACAATTTGCCGTTACCGTCATAAGTACGATAGCCAGCCGCGGGCAACCAGCAGTTTACACTTGATAGGGTCAAACCATTCGTCTTGCCACTTGTAGCAAATTGGTCTGTCAAATCCGAGAAATCAGCCTT
The DNA here is from genome assembly GCA_017442365.1 of Rikenellaceae bacterium. Taxonomy (GTDB): domain Bacteria; phylum Bacteroidota; class Bacteroidia; order Bacteroidales; family Rikenellaceae; genus Alistipes. Next base: position 72,576 of record JAFRZW010000003.1, read on the forward strand.
AACTTGTGCCTGCGTCGGTACTCGATAGCCTGCCGGGCACGGGTCGTAGATCGTCTTCTGATCATCGAGCCATAATTTTGAGTACTCAACTGCACACATACCTGCAACCCACGGACGAGTAACATTGTTAAAGTTCTTGCTACCATCAGCACAGCTCGGATCGGGATCCGCAGCAGTCGCATTCTGACACATAAACATCGGCTGAGCAATAGCCTCAGCAACCGTCAAACCGACACCCGACTCATACTTCCAGCCATAACCGCTATTGGCAACCGTATAGTATGTGTAATCTGTACTGAAAGCCGACGATTCGTCATTGGTGCCCGTCCACGAGTACAACTTACTACCAGGGAACGGGTCCTTACGACCCCACTGATACATCAAACCATACGACCCCACATCGCCCGAGACAGCAGTAACAGCACCGAGGTTACGATCGAGCCATGTATTTGCATTCCACGACTGATCGGCAGGCTTATCGGTACACCAAATGTGCCAGCTCCACAGAATCTCACCAGCCTCGTTGGTATATGCCACTACGGCATTACCCTCCTCGCCTGAAAGAGTGAACTTAATGGTAGCATTGGGGCAAGTCTCGTCTACAGGCGTTCCGTCGGGTTTAACAGCAGGGATCGAATACGTACCAGCCGCCGAAGCGATGTAGCAGTTTGCAGTACCTGCCTCAGCCAAATTTGTAGCCTCTGCGACCGACAAGGTCGACACGTTACTAATCAAATTGCTCGATGAAGCCCAAACCCACTTTGCAGCCTCGTACTCAGGACCATTCTCATCAACTGGTGCAGGGAAATCAATAGCCTTGCCCACGGTCAGCAATGAAGCGCGCTGCATAGGCAGCTCCTGCGTAAACTTGTAAGTATCGGGCTCGTCTGCAGTATTGAAGGTAGTGCCGTCGCTATCCTCCAATGTGATGTTCAAACCCTCAGCATAGGTTGCAGGGGGCAGAATCACTAAGAACGTGTACTCGGTATTCGCCGACATAGCAACTGCGCCTTCAAGCGTAACCGTTGCCGAGCCACCCGACGCCATAGTAAGCACGGGCTCGGTGGGGTCGGTCAGATCAGCGGTATAGTTACCCGCGATGGGCTCACCGGCATTCATTGTTACGACCATCTTGGTCAGCGTACGAGCTACCTTGCTTGACACCTTCACGCGCAAAACACCGCACATATTGTAGAAATATACGGTCTTATCGAAGTTGTCCACCTGCGAGCTCATCGGCATCACATTGTACGACGAGCCTTCGGCGAGCGACTGCACGGCGGGCAATGACGATGTGAGAATGTTGTTGGCGAACTTAGCTGTTGCGTTGTAAGGATAGTAGAGGACGAAACTTGGCACCTCTTCGTCGATCGTAGTGATCGAGCCCGAGAAGTAGCCGAGCATATCCTGAGATGTGGAGAATTTCACATTCGAATTTTTCTCAGCGAAACCACCGATACAGTCCGAAGCGTCCCAATAGTTCGTGTTTTCGATAAAGTGAGTACGGCTAGTGTGGCCAGCATTAAAAGTTACCAACTTTTTGCCATATACCACTTCGGGTTCGGGCGTAGGTTCGTCCGAACAAGCTGCGAGTGCAAAAACTGCAATACAGAGGAGTAATTTCTTCATCATTTTATTAAAATTAGTCATCAATTTCACCATTATCGTACTCACTCCCTGACTACTTCTATTCTCACCGTAAATGGATAATTCGATAAATTATGTTTCACGTTTTGGGGATTTGCGCTTGCACCTGTGGCGAGGGTGCAAGCGCGCGTCCTTATTCTATTAATTGTTAACCAATTCTATTGTTCTACGTTATCGTTATACTCCTTGATACAACGAGCAGGAGCAGCGTACATATTCGCAGCTTTCTCACCGATAAGGGCAGGCGATATACCAAAGTTCGAAGTACTGATATCTACCTTATACGGAGCATATACAAGCCACGATGATACCCACGAATTTGGGTTGTTAGTGGCATCATACGCATAATCTGAATCACTACGAGGGCCAAACCAGTGCGGGCTATACACATCGTCATCTGTTTCAGCGACCTTGTCATCGCCCTCCGTTACACGACCTGCTGCCCAAAGAGCGAAGTTTGAAGTCACCTGATACTTCTCACCATTAGCTGTAAGTACACCCGAATTGGGGAAGTTGGTAATAATAGGAGTCGATGCCGACGAACCTGCCAAATCTACCGTTTGATACGAACGCTCACCACTGCTATTTCGAGTATAATAGTTGCCTGCTGCACGTCTATTTAACAACGAATCTGCAGGTGAAATCACATCATACTCAGGCGTATAACTTGCACGCAAATTCGCTATTGTAGCAGTATTCAATGCCGAATAACCGAAAACGCCCGAGCAGATCGACGCGGGATCAGCATACTCAAACTCATTATTTTTAAGGTTATCCCACTCACGAGTCAACGGCAACTTATAACCCAGCGGACACGGGTCAAAGAGAGTCTTCGAGTTAGCCGTTGCAGGCTGGTCGCTTGTAGCCCAAGCATAAGTGTACCAACCATTATCCTGCGTGGTATTAGTGGTCAAATGCATCGGGTGAGTATAAGCCTGCTTATATGTATAACTTGCGCTCTTCCAAGCAGCCTCAGTTGTTTCAAACTTGGTTGTGTTCTTATAGGTATTATCCCACTCGTCAGGATTTGCGATAGGATCCTTACGACCCAACTGATAATACAAACCATAGCTATCGGTTGTACCAAGCTCTGCCGACTCAGCACCAATATTACGATCCAACATATACCAATCCTCGTTGTTGATAGGAAGCGACGGACGAGTGTTGGGGAAATTATAGTGCTGTACCTTAGGAGCACCAAACCAAATATGCCACGACCAAATAATATCGGTCGAGTTCGTCTTGGTCAATGCAACCACAAGGTTACCACTCAAATTGGCAGCCTGAGGTTTCACAACAAGCACACCGCTCTCGCCATTAAGCGAAACGGTTACAACGTCCTCGACCTTGCCATTTGCATCATCGAACGAAGCACCCGAAGCCCACAACCAATTAACCTCGTAGTTCGTAGCCTCCGAAGCCTCGAAGAACTTGCCGTTCTCATTTACGGCTAAGCCCAAGTCTTCGTATGTAGCATTAAACGGCAACTGACCATTACCGGGGATATTTACATTGAAGGTATAAGTACCGGGGTACGAAACAATGTAGCAGTTCGAGTGACCCTCAGCATCAAGCTGAGCCGAAGCCTCTGCGGGATCGACAACCTTATACGAAATCTTGTAATAGTCGCCACCCTTCAATGCGTCGAGCGAACGCAAATCAATATAACGAGTACGCTCAACATACTCGGTACCCTCCTTGTTAACCAACTGTACAACGGCACGAATGCAGTTTACATTATCCTTAGTTACCAATGCGGGGTTAACAACTGCCAACACGGGGAGTTTCTGCGACTGATCCTTCAACTCCTGCTCCTCTGCCAACGTTACCGAAACAACGGTTGCTGCACCCGTGCTCTTAACTACAACGTGATCACGGCTAACATTATTCTTATTCTTCGAATAGTCATAATCCGAAGGCAGACCATAACGATAGTTACCAGCAATAGCTACGGGAGTAAACGTACCGTCGAGTTTGCTATTCTTCTCGCTAACAGTGCCTTCAAACTTACCCAACTCAACACGCATACCCTGAACCTTGTAGCCACCATTGGCAAATGCGTGCTGACCATCGGTATTCTCGCCATAAAGCTCGAACTGCAAATATGCGGTCTGGTGCTGCAACTCAAATGCGCCAACACCCGTATCATCGGTCGTAATCAGGTCAACAGCTGCGCCGTAAGCATTAATACTATTAACCGACGGGTGATCTGCTGCGCCATCAGTAATATTGTAGCCCGACTGAGTCTGCTGTGCCAAAGTACGAACCTGAACACCTGTTTCCTTCAAATAATTGACTGCGGTTGCACTCTCATTGATATTCGACGAGTTGTAGGGCCAATAGATAAACAGATCCTGCGCACCCATACCAGTTGCATAGATATTACCCTGGAAACGAGCCAAGTTCTTGTTCGAGTTCAACTCGTTGATGCCCGCCTCAAAATTCTCCATCGACGACGTATTGGTAAGTGCATACATACCAACCTTATCGGTCTCTTCCCAATAGTAGGTTACCTTGCTGCCAAAGCTACCCAAATAAACACGGGTTTCATCAGCCTCTGAAGCACCCTTACCAGCTTCGAGTGTGATGGTCATCTTCTCCAAATTACCCTCAGGGCCAACAGGTGTAGGCTCCTCGGTAAAATTATCTTCGCACGACACGAAGCCAATGGCAATGAACGCCAATGCTAAATATTTCAATTTTTTCATAATACTCACATTCAAATTATTAAACACTCTACTCAGCCCACTGACCTGCATCATACAAAGCTGCACTCGCCTGCGCCGAATTCGTCGACATACCATCGTCGCTATCGCCAATAGTAGTACCATTGCCAAAACCCGCACTACCGTCAGGCGAGCCGACAAAGCCCTTCTCTACCTCAGCAAAAAGGCAGTCGATTCTCGGAACCTCGTATGGCTCCTTTCTAAGTTCACATTTTTTCATACTCACTTCTTCTTTTTTAATTAAGTTCCTATTTTTTTTAATTTAATACTTTAATAAATAATAATGGAGAACCGTTGCGTGGCGAATCACCACGCAGGAGAAGCGAAAATAAGTGATGGGAAACAACTTAAGCCCCAGGCAGACCGCCCAGAGCTATAATAATTAATATGCTACCTATACAAAGAGGGCCGTAACCACCTTTGATCGGCAGATAAAATCTGATTGATTCGCATTTTTGTTTTCGTTCTCCGCTACAAATGTACGAATAATTATGTTACATCGTACCTTTTATTCAACTTTTTTTCGGAATTTGAGCGAATTTCTCCCAAAATGGGCACAAACGGAGCTTTTCGACAACCCGACGAACCAATCGTACTATATAATATTATATATAGGTATACTCTTATCTAAATTCTTCGAATAAATTCAACCAATCAGACACACTCTTCTGCAAACAGGACAAAACGAAAGAGGCCGCCCCATTGAGGCGGCCTCGCGGCTTATAGATGTGCTATCTTGCTCTTAGATTACTCCTCCGAGAGGATCTCCAAAATCTTGATAGCAGCAGTTGCGATCGGAGTACCGGGACCGAAGATTGCTGCTGCGCCATCACGATAGAGCTGATCGTAGTCCTGTGCGGGAATTACACCACCAACTACTACAACAATATCCTCGCGGCCCAGCTTCTTCAACTCGGCAATGATCTGAGGAACAAGCGTCAAGTGGCCTGCTGCCAACGACGATACACCTACTGCGTGAACGTCATTCTCAACTGCCTGCTTAGCTGCCTCTTCGGGAGTCTGGAACAACGGACCCATATCGACGTCGAAACCGATGTCGGCATAACCCGTTGCGACAACCTTAGCACCACGGTCGTGGCCGTCCTGACCGAGCTTAGCGATCATAATACGGGGCTGACGACCCTCCTTCTTAGCGAATGCCTCGGCCATCTCCTTAGCCTTAGCAAATGTTGCATCTGCTTTCACTTCTGACGAATATACACCTGAAATTGAACGAATTACTGCCGAGTAGCGACCTACTACAACCTCGCAAGCGTCCGAGATCTCACCCAGAGTTGCGCGTACCTTAGCTGCCTCAACAGCCAGCTCCAACAGGTTGCCCTGCTTGGTCTTCACACACTCGGTGATTGCTGCCAGAGCCTTCTGAACAGCTGCCTCGTCGCGGTTAGCGCGCAGCTCCTGCAAACGCTTGATCTGCGACTCGCGTACTGCGGTGTTATCAACTGCCAAGATATCGATCGGAGCCTCTTTTTCAAGACGGTACTCGTTTACGCCGATGATCTTCTCAACGCCCGAGTCGATACGAGCCTGCTTACGTGCAGCTGCCTCCTCGATACGCATCTTAGGAATACCGGTCTCGATTGCCTTAGCCATACCACCGAGCTTCTCAACCTCCTCGATCAGTGCCCAAGCCTTGTGAGCGATCTCGTTGGTCAGCGACTCTACGTAGTACGAACCTGCCCACGGGTCAACCTCGCGGCATACGTTGGTCTCCTCCTGAATGTAGATCTGGGTGTTACGAGCGATACGTGCCGAGAAGTCGGTCGGCAGTGCGATTGCCTCGTCCAGAGCGTTGGTGTGCAACGACTGGGTATGACCCAGAGCGGCACCCATAGCCTCGATTGCGGTACGAGCTACGTTGTTGAAAGGATCCTGCTCGGTGAGCGACCAACCCGAGGTCTGCGAGTGAGTACGCAGTGCCAACGACTTAGGATTCTTCGGGTCGAACTGCTTAACGATCTTAGCCCACAACATACGTGCAGCACGCATCTTAGCGATCTCCATAAAGTGGTTCATACCGATTGCCCAGAAGAACGACAGACGCGGAGCGAACTGGTCGATGCTCATACCGGCATTAACACCTGCGCGCAAGTACTCCAAACCGTCGGCCAGCGTGTAAGCCAGCTCGATGTCTGCCGTTGCACCTGCCTCCTGCATATGGTAACCCGAGATCGAGATCGAGTTGAACTTAGGCATATTCTTCGAAGTGTACTCGAAGATGTCGGCGATGATTCGCATCGAGAATTCGGGGGGATAGATATAGGTGTTACGAACCATAAACTCCTTCAAGATATCGTTCTGGATCGTACCTGCCATCTGATCGAGGGTGCAGCCCTGCTCCAAACCTGCTACGATGTAGAATGCCAAGATGGGAAGAACGGCGCCGTTCATCGTCATCGAAACCGACATCTGGTTCAGAGGAATACCATCGAACAGTACCTTCATATCCTCAACCGAGCAGATCGATACACCTGCCTTACCTACGTCGCCAACTACACGCGGGTGGTCAGCGTCGTAACCACGGTGAGTAGCCAAGTCGAATGCTACCGACAAACCCTTCTGGCCCGAAGCCAGGTTACGGCGGTAGAATGCGTTCGACTCCTCAGCGGTCGAGAAACCTGCATACTGACGAATGGTCCAAGGACGCATTACATACATTGTCGAATAGGGACCGCGCAGGAACGGAGCGATACCTGCTGCATAGTTCAGGTGCTCCATACCGGCCAGATCCTCAGCCGAGTAATGACCTTTGACGGGTATCTGCTCGGCGGTCAGCCATACGTTTTCGTTGCACTCGCACGGCTTCTGTGCATCGCAAGCTGCGCCTGCGTATGCCAAATCAGCGAATTTTGCTCTCATAGTTTTTCCTTCCGTTTAGATACCGAGTTCTTTTAAGTAATATTCCAAGGTGTCGAGCACATTAACCTTAACGTGGATAAAGTTCTCGATGCCCTGAGCTTTCAGCTCGTCCATCGATGCGGGAGCACCTGCAACAACCAGGATTGCCTTACCGCCCAGCAACTCCTTAACCTTAGGAGCTACGGTCAGGTAGTCGTCGTCAGCAGCGCAAACCACTACGATATCTGCCTGAGCTGCCAATGCAGCCTCAACGCCCTCCTCAACCGACTTGAAGAAGGTGTTATCCTGTACGCGGATACCTGCGCAACCGAAGAAGTTGCACGAGAACTGTGCACGAGCACGTGCCATACCCAGCGTACCGCAGGTCAGCATAAATGCCTTAGGAGTCTTCTCGCTACGGTCAACCTTCAAGCGCATAGCCTCGAATGCCATTGCACCGCGGTAGGGCTTCAAGCAGTTGCACTCGCAAGTCTTGCGGGTTACAACATCTGCCTTTACGTCCTCAGCAGCAACCTCCGTGAAGTTAGGATACTGGTTAGCACCCAACAGGATCTGACGGCGAGTCGAAACGGCCTTATCCTTAGCAGCAGCGGCCTTCTCGACCTCAGCTACGATAAAGCCCTCCTTGAATGCAGCCATATAGCCGCCCTTCTCCTCAACGGTCTTGAACAGAGCCCAAGCCTGCTCAGCGATGTTCTTGGTGAGGTTCTCGATGTAGTACGAACCACCAGCGGGGTCAACTACCTGATCGAAGTGCGACTCGTGCTTCAACAGCAACTGAACGTTGCGTGCGATGCGATCCGAGAACTCGGTCGGAGTCTCAAATGCTGCGTCAAACGGAGTAACCTCCAACGAGTGAACACCGGCGATAGTTGCCGACATTGCCTCGGTGGTACCGCGCAACATATTGATATAGGGGTCATAAACGGTCTGGTTCCACTTCGACGTTACAGCGTGAGTGAACATCTTGGTCGAGCACTTGCACTCGGGCTTGTAAGCATCAACGATGTTAGCCCACAACAGACGTGCTGCGCGGAACTTAGCCATCTCCATAAAGTAGTTCGACGAAACGGCCATCGTGAAGCGGATCTTCTCAGCCACCTGGTCAACACTCAGACCCAGCTCCATCAGCTTCACGAGATACTCGTGGCCGACAGCCAGCGTGAATGCCAACTCCTGAACGATGGTCGAACCGGCGTTGTGGAACTGCGAACCGGTAACACCTACAACGCGAACGCGCTTGTAAGCAGCGGTCTTCTTGATCAGCTCTGCCATATCAGCGAAGCAAGCCTCGCCATTCTCGCAGCAGCCGAACTCGCCCTTCATCGACAGTGCCATCACGATAGGATCGACTACGAAGTTTACACGCAGGTCGTCAGCAGCTACGCCCTCCTTCTCAACCTTTGCCAAGAGCAGGTCAGCAACCTCCTCGACTGCCGAGCCGCAGATAGTCAGCTCGATAGCGGGCAGTGCGATGCCGGCCAGCAGGGTGTCGAGATCCTCAGCCGAGAACTCAGCATTGCAGATGCAGAAACCAAGAGCATCAACGCCTGCGTTAAGAATTTTCAGAGCCTCAGCATTAGCCTTTGCGGGGCACTCTACGCCGATAGTCTGATGTACGCGCCACTCGTTCTTTTTGCCGGTGCTACGTACGTACGGGAACTGGCCGATGCCAGCGCCCAAGAAATCAATAGCCTTAAGGTCTTCGGCGCGGTAGTAGGGACGTACGTTGAAACCTTCGTCGGTACGCCATACCAATTTGCGCTCATAGTCAGCACCTTTAAGGTCAGCCGTAATCACCTCTTCCCACTTCTCGGTCGGTACCGGCGGGAAAAGATCGAACAGCTTTTCTTTGGTATTTGCCATAACTATTAATAAAATGAGGTTAAGTTGTTTCTGTTCATTTGAACAAAGGTACGAATTTTTTTTGTTTGTTATTCAAAAAACAGGAAAATTTTCACTCTTCTCGATCAAAACAGCATAAAACCAAGAAAATAATTATGAATTTTGAATCTTGAATTTTGAATTGAATAAAAATTGCTATCTTTGTAAGTTGATAAGTACACTAAAACACAATGAGTGATAATAAAATACGAGTAGGTATTACGCAGGGCGACACCAACGGTATCGGTTGGGAGGTCATTATCAAGACCTTTGCCGACGCACGTATGGCCGAATTGTGTACCCCCGTGATCTACGGCTCGCCCAAAGTGGCGACATATTACAAAAATCGACTGAGCGACGTCGAGGGCTTTATTTACAACCCCATTCAGTCGGCTTCGCAGGCACGTCGTGGCAAGGTCAATATCATCGACTGCGGCCCGTCGGAGATCCCTATTGAGATGGGCAAGGCTACGGCAGCAGCAGGTGCTGCGGCGGTGGCGTCGTTGAAAGCGGCAATGAAGGACCTCAAAGAGGGCGAGATCGACGTTTTGGTTACCGCTCCGATCAACAAGGAGAGCGTGCAGAGCGACGAGTTCCGCTATACGGGTCATACCGAGTTTTTGGCTGCCGAGTTGGAGGGCGAGCCGATGATGATGATGTGCAGCGAGGTGTTGCGTGTGGGTTTGATGACGATCCACATTCCGCTGGCGGAGGTGGCTCAGGCGATCTCGAAGGAGAAGATTGTCGAGGCTCTGCACCGTCTGCGCGCGACGTTGCGTAGCGATTTCGCCATTGTTGAGCCACGTATTGCGGTGCTGGCACTCAACCCCCACGCGGGCGACGGAGGTCTGCTCGGCACGGAGGAGCAGGAGGTGATTCGCCCCGCAGTGCAGGAGGCCTTCGAGCAGAAGGTGCTGGCGTTTGGTCCGTTTGCTGCCGATGGTTTCTTTGCGAGCGGCGCGTTCAAGAAGTATGACGCGGTGCTGGCAATGTATCACGATCAGGGCTTGGCTCCGTTCAAGACCATTTCGCCTGAGGGTGTGAACTTTACGGCGGCGCTGTCGAAGGTGCGCACCTCACCCGACCACGGTGTGGCGTACGACATTGCGGGTAAGGATGTGGCCGATCCGCAGTCGATGCGCGAGGCGATCTATGCGGCAATCGATATCTTCGAGAACCGTCGTCGTTGGGCGCAGATGAATGCCAATCCGTTGCAGCATTTCGAGCGAGAGAAGGGTCGCGACGTATCGGTACACGATCTGAAACTGCCCGAACCCGCAGAGGAGTAAAGCTACTAAATATCAACGCAATATGGATTACAAGAAACAATTAAAACTAAACGTTTGGTTGCAGAGCACAGTGCTCGTAGCGGCTATGGTACTATTGGGTTTTAATATCCACCACCATATCGCCACCAAGGAGATTGATTGGTTGATGATGTTTTTCTCTATTGTAATGGTAATCAGTTCGATCTTCTTTCTCGTGTATGCAAAGCGCGAATTGAAAAAGATTGACAAGAACCAATAACGATTCATAACTAATTCTGCGCAAGCGAAGTATAATTTTGAATCTTGAATCTTGAATTTTGAATTAACTAAAATAACGCCGACCGTCGTGTATTCCGTCTCGTAATTGTGGGAGCGCGGCGCAAGGAAAACTAACAACACAAACAAAACACAAACAAGCAATGATGAAAATCACTTTCCCCGACGGCAGCATTCGTGAGTATGCCAAAGGGACTACGGCGATGCAGATCGCCGAGAGCATCAGCCAGCGTTTGGCACAGGAGGTGCTGGCGGCTGAGGTTAATGGCGAGGTTCGTGATCTGAACCTGCCGATCAATGATGACAGCCACGTGAAGCTGCTCAAATGGGACGATGATGAGGGTAAGCACGCATTCTGGCACACCTCGTCGCACCTGCTGGCAGAGGCTTTGGAGGCACTGTACCCGGGTATCAAGTTCGGTATCGGTCCCGCTATCGAGAGCGGTTTCTACTACGATGTCGATTGCCCCGTACCCATCACCGAGAGCGACCTGCCGCGTATCGAGCAGAAGATGATGGAGTTGGCTCGCACGAAGGAGGCTGTCGTACGCACCGAGGTAGCTAAGGCTGAGGCGCTGCGTACATTCACCGAGAAGGGCGACCAATACAAAGTTGAGCTGATCGAGGCATTGGAGGACGGCACGATTTCGTTCTACACCAATGGCGCGTTCACTGACCTTTGCCGCGGTCCGCACCTGCCCAACACAGGATTAATCAAGGCTATCAAACTGACCTCGGTTGCAGGCGCTTATTGGCGTGGCGACGAGAAGCGTCAGATGCTGACCCGTATATATGGTATCTCGTTCCCCAAGAAGTCGATGCTCGATGAGTATCTGGCGATGATGGAGGAGGCTAAGAAGCGCGACCACCGTAAGCTCGGTAAGGAGTTGGAGTTGTTCGCGTTCTCGCAGCGCGTAGGTCAGGGTCTGCCTTTGTGGTTGCCTAAGGGTGCCGCTCTGCGCGACCGCTTGGAGCAGTTCCTGCGTCGCGTGCAGAAGGCTTATGGCTACCAGCAGGTTATCACCCCGCACATCGGTAACAAGGAGCTCTATGTAACCTCGGGCCACTACGCAAAGTATGGCAAGGATTCGTTCCAGCCGATCCACACCCCCATCGAGGGCGAGGAGTATCTGCTCAAACCGATGAACTGCCCCCACCACTGCGAGATCTACAAGACCAAGCCCCGTTCGTATAAGGATCTGCCTTTGCGTCTGGCTGAGTTCGGTACGGTATATCGCTACGAGCAGAGCGGTGAGCTGCACGGTCTGACCCGCGTGCGTGGTTTCACGCAGGACGATGCCCATATGTTCGTACGCCCCGACCAGCTGTTGGAGGAGTTCGAGAAGGTTATAGACATCATTCTCTATATCTTCAAGACGTTGAAGTTCGACAACTACACCGCTCAGATATCGTTGCGCGACCCCAACAACAAGGAGAAGTACATCGGTTCGGACGAGAACTGGGAGAAGGCCGAGCAGGCAATTATCGACGCTGCTAAGGAGAAGGGTCTGAATACCGTTGTTGAGTATGGCGAGGCTGCATTCTACGGTCCGAAGCTCGACTTTATGGTTAAGGATGCTATCGGTCGTAAGTGGCAGCTGGGTACTATTCAGGTGGACTACAACCTGCCCGAGCGTTTCGATCTGACCTACACCGGCGCTGATGACAAACCCCACCGCCCGATTATGATCCACCGCGCACCGTTTGGTTCGATGGAGCGTTTCGTGGCAGTATTGTTGGAGCATACCGCAGGTAAGTTCCCGCTGTGGCTCTCGCCCGATCAGGTGGCTGTGCTGCCCATCAGCGAGAAGTACAACGACTATGCCGAGAAGGTTACCGACTTCCTCAACCGCAACGACGTGCGCGCTCAGATCGACAACCGTAACGAGAAGATCGGTCGTAAGATCCGCGACAACGAGTTGAAGCGTATCCCCTACCTGCTGATCGTGGGTGAGAAGGAGCAGGCTGATGGTCTGGTTTCGGTGCGCGTTCAGGGCGAGGGCGACAAGGGTCAGATGACTATGGAGGCCTTCCGCGACCTGATCCTCGAAAAGGTGAAGGAGGAGACCGCAGGTAACGACAAAATTCAGTAAATCAAAGTTTTATTAACCAATAGGAGGACAAAACTATAAACACTACAAAACCATTTCCGCCGAGGACAAACAACGCAGGCCCGCAGAACGGTGGCCAGCGTCCTAACGGGCCACGTCGTCCCGAGAAGGAGAATCCTCATCGCATCAATGACGAGATCACTGCACCGCAGGTACGCGTCGTAGGCGACAATATCGAAAACCCCGTCGTGCTCTCGATTCGCGAGGCTATCAAGCTGGCCGACGAGATGGAGCTCGACCTGATCGAGATTTCGCCCAAGGCCGATCCTCCGGTGTGCCGTATCGCCGACTATCAGAAGTTCCTGTATCAGCAGAAGCGTAAGGCTAAGGAGATCAAGGCCAAAGCCGTGAAGGTCGTAATCAAGGAGATTCGTTTCGGTCCGCAGACCGACGATCACGACTACAACTTCAAGTTGCGCCACGCCGAGAACTTCTTGAAGGAGGGCGCAAAGGTGAAGGCGTATGTCTTCTTCCGTGGTCGTTCGATCGTCTTCAAGGAGCAGGGCGAGATTCTGTTGCTGCGCTTCGCTACCGATTTGGAGGAGCTGGCAAAGGTCGAGCAGATGCCCAAGCTGGACGGCAAGAAGATGACGATGATGCTCGCACCAAAACCCAAGAAGGGTTAGGCTGTCGGCATCGTCCAGGAACCGAGCGATTTCGTTCGCTGGCCGACCGCAAGGTCGGTGGCACAGACTGTGCAGAGTGGTCGGTGCAGGGTGTTGCGTGTGCGCTCAAAAGAGTGCTACGCAGCGTGTTGCGTTGATACGGTTGCGCTGTGCCAAAGTGGTTTGAATCGACTCCTAATAGGTCAGGCTGATTCGCCAACCTGCAACTAAATGCAACTCCGCCCCGAAACTACAAGGTTTCGGGGCGGAGTCTTTTTGTATAGGTCAATTGGTTATTTATTGATATAGCCGCGTTCGAGGTCTTGCGAGATGTTGATCATAAAGTCGCCCATACGCTCGAATGTATTGACAATATCCATATAATATACGCTCGTTTGGTAGCTATTGTTGTCGCTCTCGATCTTCTCGATCACTGCATCACGAAGATTGTTGCGCAGATTGTTCAGACGATCCTCAGCTCCGTAAGCGTTTGAAATGTTGGTCAATTCACCGCGGTGAGCCGCCTCCAAATTGGCAATCATCACGTCGTATGCGTCGCCAACTGCATCAGCCATTGCGTTGAGGTCGTTGATCGCCTCAGCATCAAAGCTCTGCTTATGAACATTCATTCGCGACAGAATGCGGCTGATGGTCTCGCCCGAATCACCCAGCGACTCCAATTCGCCGATAATCTTATACATCGACTTGATCTGCATCGAGGTATTTTCGCTGATCTCCTCGGCCGACACACCATTGAGGAACGCCGCAATTTCATACTCGATACGGTCCGAAATCTCCTCATACTTAACGAGTTTCTCGCGCAGAGCCTCGAATTTATCGGTGCCGGCGTCATTGATTGCACGCTTTGCATAGATAGCACCGTTCTTCGAGATTTTGGCAAAGTGAATAATCTCGTCCAATGCCAAGCCAACCGACAATTCGGGAGTTGCAAGCGGTCCTGCCGAGATGTATTTGAGGCGGAATACCTCTTTCTCCTGATTCTTCGGAGCACGTATGATCCAGCTGACAGCCTGCGCGATCTGCTTGGTGAACCAAACCAAGATGAGCGTGTTGGTCAGGTTGAAGAGCGTGTGCAACATCGACAGACCATAGAGTGCCGCAGTGCCCTCGGGCGAGTTAGCCTCGCTAACCACGAAGCTCTCAGCTGCGGGATTGGGCAGTCCAAACAGGTTCTCGGTGATCAAGCCGACCAGCTGCAAGAAGGGTTTGTAGAGCACAAGTGCCCAAATAACACCGAACACATTGAATATGGTGTGCGACATTGCTGCGCGTTTAGCCTGAGTGTTACCCACCGACGCTGCGATGTTGGCGGTGATGGTTGTTCCGATGTTCTCGCCAAGCACCATTGCGCAGGCCATATTGAACGGGATCCAACCCATACTGAGCATAATGAGCGTGATGGCCATCGTTGCCGACGATGATTGCAGCACAAGGGTCAGCACCGTACCAAAGACAAGGAAGAGCAGCACCGAGCCAAAACCATAAGAGGCCCACGTGCGAACGAACTCCAATACCTCGGGCGTCTGTCGCAAATCGGGCACCGACTCCTTCATAAACGAAAGACCCAAGAAGAGAAGCGAGAATCCGACGATCAGCTCTCCGAGATTTTTACGCTGGTCCTTTTTCGAGTTCGAGAAGAGGAAACCGAGCAGCATCAACGGCACAGCGAGCACCGAAATATCGGCCTTGAAACCCAACCACGATACCAGCCAAGCTGTTACGGTTGTGCCGATGTTGGCACCCATTATGACGCCGATCGCCTGTGCCAAAGTGAGCAGACCTGCATTGACGAAACTTACGACCATCACCGTCGTAGCCGACGACGATTGGATAACTGTTGTAATGCCCAAGCCCGTCAGTACGCCCTTTAAGGGGTTTGAGGTCATAGCCGACAGAAAACTTCTCAGACGTTCGCCTGCCACCTTTTGCAGCCCCGAACTCATCAGATTCATACCGTAGAGGAACATTCCCAATGCTCCCAGCAGCGTAAATATTTGCAATATACCCATAGAAAATTAGTTAATTTTTTTCGAGGGCAAAGTAACGCCAAAAATGTTACAAAAATGTTGCAAATCGGTTAGCCTTTCGTGAAAAGCCATCGCGCGACAAAATGTTAAAATTTCGTTAAATATCCTCGCGGGGTATTTCGCGACTCGACAATTCTCTGTAACTTTGTGTTTGTAAAAAATCAGACAAGGCGTATGACGACTAACCGTATATTGATTGTTGATGACGAAGAGACTCTGTGCGAGGTGCTGAAACTCAATCTCGAAAACGAGGGCTACGATGTCGATATCGCGTTCAGTGCCGAGCAGGCATTGAGCTACGATCTGCGTAAATATTCGCTCATTTTGCTCGATATTATGATGGGCGGAATCAGTGGTATCAAGATGGCCAAGATGTTGAAGTCCGATATGGTAACTGCCCATATACCTATTATATTCTGTACGGCACGCGACTCGGAGGACGATATGGTGATGGGACTCAATCTCGGCGCCGACGACTATATTATGAAGCCCTACACCGTTCGTAACGTTATCGCACGTGTCAAGAGCGTCTTGCGTCGCACATCGACGAATAAACCCATTGCTGCTGCGGCCGAAAAACACAATATGTTACAGGTCGAAGGTCTGCAACTCGATTTGGAGTTCAAACGCTGCTCAGTTGATGGCGAGGAGATCAAACTCACTCGCAAAGAGTTTGAACTGCTGGCATATCTGATCTCGCATCGTGGCCAGATCTGCTCGCGCGAGCAGATCCTGAACCGAGTGTGGAGCAACGAAGTGGTAGTGCTCGATCGTACTATTGATGTCAATATCACCCGCTTGCGCTCGAAAATCGGTGCATACGGATCGTATATCGTTACCCGATCAGGTTTTGGCTATGGCTTCCGCGATTAAACTCTCGTTTCACAAACGACTCTTTCTGCAACTCATTGCCTACTCGTGGGCAATCGTGCTCTGCTTTATTGGATTCCAATACCTGCACGAGAAAGAGTACAAATCGAAATCCCTCAGCGCTCAACTGCAACAGTACAATCTCCACCTGCTCGTTGCCATCGAGGAGGGCACGCCGTATGATGAGTATGTCTCAACGCACGAGAAACCATTTGACGATCTGCGTATCTCGATTATGACCCATTCCGGCCAAGT
Source organism: Rikenellaceae bacterium (assembly GCA_017442365.1). Lineage (GTDB taxonomy): Bacteria > Bacteroidota > Bacteroidia > Bacteroidales > Rikenellaceae > Alistipes. The sequence goes on from JAFRZW010000003.1 coordinate 89,146, forward strand.
TGTTTATGACAACACCGTGCCACTCGACTCGCTCGATAACCACAGCACGCGACCCGAAGTCGCAGCTGCACTCCGCAATGGAGCAGGATACCACATCGGCCGCCAATCGGCAAGCAACGGACAAGAGTATTTCTACTCGGCCACACGTGGTGAAAACCTCGTGGTGCGTACCGCCATTCCCTATTCGGCCTCGCTGAACGTGCTGCTCGCCGCCGATTGGACCTTCCTCGCTGTGATGATCTCTATCAGCCTCGCAATGAGCATTTTGGCCTATTTCTCGACGCGCCGACTGGGCCAAGATATCGAACGTGTCAATCTCTACGAGGCAGAACAAGAGCGCAACCGCCTCAAACGACAACTGACCAATAATATCAATCACGAACTGAAAACGCCCGTGGCATCGATCCAAGTCTGCCTCGAAACTCTGCTTTCGGGTATCAGCCTGAGCGACGAGAAACGACAAGAACTCATCGAGCGTTGCTACTCACACAACGAACGATTGCGCCGTCTGCTGGACGACGTGTCGCTCATTACCCGAATGGAGGACGGCAGCTACCTGATCAGCCGTGAGCGGGTCGTGCTGAACTATATCATCAATGAGATTGCCGAAGAGTTGGAGGCGATTCCCGAGGACGAGCGACTCGCACTAAATGTCGATTTCGACGAGGAGGTGGTCGTTGAGGGTAATCTGTCGTTGATTGGCTCGATATTCAGCAACCTGACCGAGAATGCAATTGCCTACTCCGAGGGTAAAAATATCTCGATCAAGCTTATTGAGAACACCGATGATTATTGTCGCATTCGTTTCGAGGACGATGGCAAGGGAGTGGATAAGGAGCAGTTGCCACGCCTGTTCGAACGATTCTATCGAGTGGATAAAGGTCGTTCGCGCAAAATGGGAGGCACGGGACTTGGGCTGGCGATTGTCAAGCACGCGGTTCAGTTCCACGGTGGCACAATCACTGCCTCGAACTGCCCGAACGGAGGTCTTCGCTTCGACTTTACCCTCCGCAAACACGATTAAGCCGAGCGATCTCACATTAATAAATATGAGGATATTATTCTACACTCATATTTACTCGGTTTGCACTCTTCCCTCGACGAACTGAGCCATACATCGTGTATTCTCACCTGGTTGGTCGATGAGCGGGCACCAGTGATTCAAACGCGAACAATCACAACCCTCATCACATAGCACAGCCTCGCAAGAGCATAACCTGCGGGGCGAGATATTGCGATCTTTCTCTGATTATCAGGCTAACCTCCCCCCAAAAAAGAAACGAGCCAAAGCTCGCCTCAATAACACAAAAAAAATCCGCCTCCCGATGTGGGAAGCGGATCTTTTTTGAGTAGTTATTCTACTACACTCGGACGATTAGTAACCTGCGGTCTTCGATGCAGCGTAGCTAATCTTCAAAGCATTCGCGCGACGCAACTCCTGCTTAACGTCGGTAATGATACCCATACGGGTCTGATTATCGGCCTTGATGCAGACGGTCATTGCGTTACGGTCAGCCTCGTTGAGCTTATCACGCTCCGAAGCGATGAAGTCCAAAATGTCCTTTGTAGTACGGTAGCTATCGTTGAGCTGTACCTTCGGTGCGTTACCGAACTTTGCCTGCATTGCCAAGCTCGGGGGACCGATGTGGATAAAGCTAACGAGCGACTTCTTCTCCAATTTCTGGATCTCGGTCGCAGCCGGCAGGCGGTAGCGAACCAGCAGTTCCTGCTCACGCATCTGAGTACTTACCATAAAGAAGAAGATAAGCATAAAGATTACGTCGGGCAGCGACGATGTCGAGATTGCGGGAGTCTCTTTCGAGCCCTTTTTCTTAATTACTGCCATAGTTTATTTACCTCCTACGTTACGCGGTTCAGCCTCTGAGATCTTCAAAGGTACAGCGTCGGTAATCGACTTACGAGCTGCCTCACCCAGATCGGTGAACTCCATACCGTACTTCTCTTTCGAGAGTTCGTTACGTACTTCGTTGAACGCGCGGGTAAGCTCATTCTGTACCATAATGTATGCCTCATAGCTTGTACCACGGTCATTTTGGAGCGAGATGACACCCTCCGAAACCGGGTACGACCATTTAGCGCCGTCTGCGAGCTCGATCTCCTTCACCTTCTTCTCGGGAAGTGTCTCCAAATCGAAGGGGTTGAGGACGAACTCCTTGGCTTTCTCTTTCAGCTGACGAATGTCAATTACCTGATTCTCAGCCTCCTGAGTGCTAACCATAATGTTATTGTTCTGCGAGATAAATACCTTCATAAGGTTACGCTCCTTAATGTCCGAAGGCTTCTGCTCGGTGTTTTCATCGGGCATAGGCGGCAACATACGAGCCAGACCTGAGTCGGTATTCATCGTGGTAGCAACCAGGAAGAAGATCAACAGCAAGAAAGAGATGTCAGCCATTGAGCCGGCATTGATTTCCTGTATTTTTCTTTTATTAGCTGCCATAATTGCTTTTAAGTCAAATTGTTATTTAATAGCAGATTTAACCTCAGCAAACAGTGCAGCCAGCAGAGCAGCAGCCATTGCGAAATAGGTTACATAGATGCTGAAATCCGATACACCCAGAACGAGTTTGTCGTCCATTACGGTGCCGTCGGCCATATTCATCGGGGTAGTCGAGTCGGTCAGAGCGTAAGCAATACCGAGCACAACAGCGATCGCGATAATCGACACCAACGAACCCTTCAAGCCCGAAGGATTGGTGAAGGTGTTGTAAACTGCGCTACCCAATGCAGCAACCAGACCCAGTGCAAACAGTACATACGTCCAGATGATGATGCCGTTTACATCGGGGTTGCCGGCAGCGTCACGACCGCCTGCGACCATCATAATAACCAACACAACGGTGATGGCCATCATAACGCCCAACAGTATGTTCAATACTTTTTTCATTGTTTAGTTTTTAATATAGGTCGTGAATTAATAATTATTTCTTGCTGTAAGCGGTCAGCATATCCAACAGGTTGATCGAGCTATCCTCCATCGATACTACCAACGAGTCGATCTTCGAGATCAGGTAGTTGTAGAAGAACTGCAGGATACAAGCCGAGATCAGACCGAGCAGGGTAGTCAACAGAGCCACCTTAATACCACCTGCAACCATTACGGGCGAGATATCACCAGCTGCCTGGATCGAGTCGAATGCGTCGATCATACCAACGATGGTACCCATAAAACCGAACATAGGAGCTGCAGCGATGAACAGACCTACCCAAGTCAGGTTAGCCTCCATCTGGCCGTTCTGAACCGAACCGTACGATACAACTGCCTTCTCAACTGCGTCAAGACCCTGATCGTAGCGATCCAGACCCTGATAGTAGATCGATGCAACGGGACCGCGAGTGTTGCGGCAAACCTCCTTAGCTGCCTCGATACCACCGTTGTTCAGAGCCTCTTCAACCTTAGCCTCGAACTTCTTGGTGTTGATCGACGAGAACGACAGGAAGAGGATACGCTCTACAACTACTGCCAAACCAAGGATCAAGCAGAGCAAGGGCAGCAACATCCACATCCACGAACCCTCAATGAACTTCTGCTTCAAAACCTGGTGCATAGTCTCACCCTCGATTTCGGTCTCAGCATCAACAACGGGAGCAGCCTCCTCAGCTACGGGAGCCTCCTCAGCTACCTGCTCAGTTGCAGGAGCCTCAGCGTTAGCGGCCTCAGCGGCCTCCTGAGCAAACACGTTAGCAGTACCAAGGCAAAGCATACCTGCTACTGACAAAGTCAAAAAAAGTTTTTTCATAGTAGATAAATTAAATTAATTAGTTGTTTGTTGTTTGTGTTTTGTTGTTGTTTTATTTGTTTTAAGTTTCGTTTCTTGTGTCGTGTGCCCTTTGCCAAATCGACTGCGGGGCAAGGTTTATATCATTTTTAGTTGGCCCAATAAAAATGTTTCGCGGAGAAAGCGGGATTCGAACCCACGATGCCCTTTTGAGGCATACACACTTTCCAGGCGTGCACCTTAAGCCACTCGGTCATTTCTCCAAATCGCGCCAAGTAGCCTGCGCCTATCGCGCTGACTATCAAAGCAATGAACCTAAATTTTCGCCTTTTACACCTCCTCCGTTCCCGAAAAAACGCATAAAAGACTTGCGAAATATAGCAATAATTTTAATTCTGTGCAACGATTTACTCCGTAATTTCACCTTTTATTGCTTTTCGCAACATTTCGACTGCCTCATCGTGGGGCAATTTTCGACCGAGGATATACATCAACTTAGCCACCGCAGCCTCGGTTGTCGAGTCTGCACCGCATATCACACCTATCTCTTTCAGTCGGCGTCCCGTCTCGTAAATATCCATCGCCACTGCGCCATCGGTACACTGCGTAACGTTCATCACTATCACGCCGCGGGCGATAACCTCGCGCAGAATATCGCTGAACCAATCGGCCGTCGGGGCGTTGCCCGCACCGTATGTTTCGAGCACAACCGCGTGCAACCCGTAGATACTCAACATCGCGTGCAGGATCTGGGGGCTGATACCGGGGAAGATTTTGACCACCGCCACTCCCGTATCGAGCGACGTAGCAACGCGCAGAGGCTCATTCGGATCACCTGCCGCCTCAGCGATGAACGAATGGTTATACTGAATGCTCACGCCCACCTCAGCCAGCGGAGGGTAGTTGAACGAGCGAAAGGCGTTCAACTGCTCGGCACTATGTTTAATGGTGCGGTTGGCGCGGAAGAGTTGATTCTGGAAATAGAGCGAAACCTCAGGCACAATGGCGCGGCCATTCTCCTTAGCCGCAGCGATCTCGATAGCCGTAATCAGATTCTCGCGGCCATCGGTACGCAGCACGTCGATCGGGATCTGACTTCCGGTGAATACGACAGGCTTGGCCAGATTTTCGAGCATAAAGCTCATTGCCGAGGCGGTGTAGGACATCGTATCGGTGCCGTGCAACACCACAAAACCATCATACGAGGCATAGTTGTCGCGGATCAACTCGGCGAGTCGGCACCAATTTTCGGGACTGACGTTCGACGAGTCGATAATCGGATTCATCGTAATGGCGTCGATATTGACATTCAGGCGACGCAGGGCGGGAAATTCATCGTAGATACCGCTAAAATCGAACGGCACCAATACTCCCGATGCGTCGGTACGCATACCGATCGTACCACCTGTATAGATGATCAGAATCGAAGGTTTCATCTTTGTCCTAACACGTTTCGTTTGTCAAGGTCGGGCTGTCGTGTTGAGCGCACAACCAACAACCGTCTAACAAAGTTAGCAATTATTTTCCGAAAAACAACTATTCGAGCCCAAAAATTCTTTCGGCATTGCGAGTTGTCTGTTCGGCAATCTGCTCCACGGTGCAGTTGGTCAGCTCGGCCACACGTGCGCAGATATAGGGAATGTAGCTACTCTCGTTGCGCTTGCCGCGATGGGGTACGGGGGTAAGGTAGGGACAATCGGTTTCGAGCAACAGGTCCTCGGGCGACATCTCGCGCACGGTTTCGGCCAGCGCACTCTTTTTGAAGGTTACTACCCCACCAATGCCGAACAGAAAATCACCACACGCTTTCAGACGTTTGTAGGTTTCGACGTCCTCCGAGAAGGCGTGAAACACTCCGCGCAGGCGCTCACCACGCTCGCGTGCCGCTGCCGTTTCGCGCTCGATAATCTCGCACATATCCGTCCACGCCGCTCGGGTATGAATGGCTACGGGCAGATCCAACTCAGCTGCCAAACGCAACTGCGCCACAAACGCTTCGCGCTGATCCTCAACGTAATCCTGACTCCAATAGTAGTCCAGACCGATCTCACCCACAGCCACAAAACGCACCCCCTCGGGCGGTTGGCGCAGGAACGTCTCGACCTCGGTCAGTTCGTCGCGCCACGTCGGATTTTCATTCACCGACGTTGGGTGCAAACCCATCATCGGGTAGCAATTCGCAGGATAGGCACGCGCCAAATCGAGCATACGGGCGTGGCTGTGCGTGTCGATCGCGGGCAGAAGCAGACGATCGACGCCCGCCGCAATGGCGCGCTCGACAACCTCCGTGCGATCGTCATCAAATTCGGGTTCGTAGATATGCGAATGGGTGTCTATTAATCGAATCATACGGGTTGATTATCACATTCTTAGATACATTTTACCGGGCACCTGTCGGATCGCGCCCGCCAACTCCAAATTGAGCAGCAGTGTCGCAAGTGTTCCGGCATCAAGTGCCGTCAGCTCTTGCAGTCGCACCATCGAAATAGGATCCGAATCGCCAATGAGCGACAGCAATCCCGCCTCGTCGCGCGAGAGCTCGATCACAGGCTCGCTCGCCGAAGGCAGACACGCCTCCTCGTGCATATCCCAACCCATCTCGGCTACGATGTCATCAGCCGAGGTTATGAGTGCTGCTTTGCGGTTGCGTATCAGCGCATTACACCCCTCGGACGACATATCCGTAACTCGTCCGGGGACGGCCATCACCACGCGATTGTAGCTGTCGGCCATTGCCGCGGTGTGGAGCGAACCTCCCGACGCACCCGACTCGACCACAACCGTACCGCCACTCATCGCTGCGATGATTCGGTTGCGCGGAATGTAGTATCGACCGTTCTGTTTTGTCTGCGAATGGAGTTCGGTAACGATCGCACCTCCCTGATCGACGATCTCACGAGCAAAGGCGGTGTGCTGTGCAGGCGTAACGGCGGGCAGAGCATTGGCAACGACCGCAATGGTCGGCAATCCGTGTCGCACTGCCGAGCGATGGCAATTGACATCGACACCAAAGGCCAATCCGCTCACAATCGCCAGCTGTGGCACGCGACGCGACAACCCCTCGACCAGACGTTCACACATCGTTACGCCATATTGCGAGATGTGGCGCGTGCCGACCATCGAGAGCGTGAGCCCTCCGAGCGCCTCCGTGTTACCTTTAATATATAATACGTGCGGATAGTCATCTGTTTCGAGCATCAGTGCGGGAAACGATCTCTCGGTCGAGGCTATTGGCTCGATTCCGTGGCGGGCACAGTAGGTTAGCTCGCGGTCGGCCGCCTTGTGAGTTTTGCGGGCTACGATCTCGCGAGCAACGCTCTCCTGTAACTCGGCACGCCCGACTAACTCGTCCACCGAGGCCGCATAGACCGCCTCGGCCGACCCGAAGGTACGCACGAGATGAACCACAGCGCGCACGCCAATGCGCGACTGCATACTGAGAGCAATATCGTCGATAGTTGCCATAATCGTAAATAATTTAGGTTGGGCGTTGCGGATTGCTCCGCGCCCGATTTACGATTGTAAAGGTACGAATTTTTTGCGAAAAATTCACATCGCGTCTATGATATTTTAATCGGTTTACGTATCTTTGTCCAAACAAAACATATATGTAAAGAGAGAGAACATACACATATTAATTTAATACAGCATCGACGTTAGCCTTGCGCCTTTGAAACCTAGGAAATTTCAAACACAACAAGCATAGCTGGGATACTGAAATGCTCACGTTTTGGCGTGAGTTATTTGTATTTCATTATGCGAGGTCTTCCTAGGTACCAAAAGGCGTGAAATACTAAATAATTTCGCGCCTTTTTCGTACCTGTGGTTGGCTGGCTATGATGCACAATGCTCAGCCATTATGACAACATCTATTATCCCAAAGCAGATTGGCGACATCTGTAATTATCTATGCGCCAGAAACATCTCGCTCTCACGCATCACTTCTGACGGCAGAATAAATGCAGCTTTCAATGAAGATGAAATCATTTCGATCATTCAAGAGCGATTTGACATCATTGTACCTCGCTGCCGCGCGTGGTACGATTTTGCCATCGAAGATGGAAAAGATTTTATACCTGTAAATATTAAGGTTACAGACACAACACACGCCGATAACCTGAATTGCAAATTGGGTCTTTATTACGCTCTAACGGGGCGCAAACCTGCATTCCAAAACGAGATTGCGTGGCTGCCATTTTTCGAAGAGCTACACAAAAATTTCGGCTACGACAAGAACCACGACTACTATTTTCTGATCGTTAATAAACGCGATCGCAACGACATCTTTTGTACTACATTAAAAAGTCTCAGAACGTTACAACCCAATGGCAACAACCTCCCTTTTCAAAGTCGATGGAAGGACAATCGGGAGCCTCTGAGCCGTAGTTTTGAGTCCGCAGCGTCGATGCTCCTCACCACGCTCGGACAATCTATCAAGTTACGCGCAGATATCTATTTCAATTTCAAAAGATTCTTCCCCGAATATGTATAACGTTGCATCGTTGGGGCAGGTCTTTACGCCCCAATTTATTGTAGCCGAGATGTTACAATTAAAACGAAATTTCGGAAGGACTTTGGAGCCATCGTGCGGCGATGGTGCATTTTTTCGTGAGATTCCCGATTGTGTTGGTATCGAGATTGATTCGACACATTGCCCTCAGAATGCACTGAATATGGATTTCTTCGACTATCCGCTCAACGAGAAATTCGACACTATTATCGGTAACCCACCATACGTCCGATATCAAGACATTGTCGAAAGCACCAAGCAAAAACTAAACTCGCAACTATTCGATTCGCGCAGTAATTTGTACCTATTCTTTATCGAAAAGTGCATTAATCACCTTAACGAAGGTGGCGAACTGATATTCATTACACCACGCGACTTTCTCAAAGCGACTTCAAGCATTTTGCTCAATCGCTTTATTTACGAGAGCGGTACTATTACCGATTTTATTGATTTAGGCGACCAAAACGTTTTTAAGGGTTACAGCCCGAATTGCATAATCTTTCGTTTCGAAAAGGGTAATTTCAGCCGCAAAACCAACATAGCCAAAGAGTTTGTCTATTCAAATGGGCAACTGCTCTTTACCGACAACATCTACCCATTGAATTTTTCCGAGATATTTTTCGTCAAGGTCGGAGCAGTGAGTGGTTGCGATAAAATCTTTACGAGTGAAGAGTTTGGCAATGAGGAGTTTGTTTGTTCGAGTACAAAGAAAACGGGCAAAACCAAGCGAATGATCTACAACATAGAGCACGAATCACTACTGCCACATAAAGACTTTTTAATACATCGACGGATTCGCAAGTTCGATGAGACGAATTGGTATATGTGGGGGCGAAATCACTATATATCAAACGAAAAGAGAATCTACGTCAATACAAAAACCCGAAATACCAAACCATTTTTCACCCACCCGTGCAACAACTACGACGGCTCGATTTTGGCGATATTTCCTAAGAATCAAAATGTTGATACTGAGGTAATTTGCAATGCATTAAACGAAATTAATTGGTACGAATTGGGATTTATGTGCGATGGCCGTTACCTATTCTCTCAGAAAAGTTTAGAGAATACGCCGTTGCCTGTGAATTTCAGAAAGTTTTTACCCCGACCATCTTTCGGTTGATAAATAAAATGAGGGCAGAAGTGGCAATGGAGTATCGAAAAATGCGAAAAAACGCGAAAGAATTGCCCGAAAGTTTGGAAATTGAGAAATAAGCCGTATATTTGCAGTCCCGAAATGGAGCAAATGTGGTCTGATGGCCGAGTGGCTAGGCACAGCTCTGCAAAAGCTGCTACAGCGGTTCGAATCCGCTTCAGACCTCACTAAAACAGCGCTAGAAATCACTCTAACGCTGTTTTTCTTTTGGTTTGTACGGCATTTGTACGGCATATACCTATTGACAACTATCTCTTGTGTAAATTACAACCGATTTATAACCGTTAATATTCCTCTCTTTTGTACAAAAACTTATTCCCAACGCAACTACATTATATCCATCAAACATATATTTTTGAGGATATTTGTTATCAATAATTTGCTGCAAGGCCATATAACTCTCGTCTTTTCGGTCCGCTTTCTTAATCTCTACAATATATATTATATCCGAAAGTTTAATAACAGCATCTATTCTTCCTGCATTGGTTTCATCCTCTGAGATAATATCAAATCCTAATAGTTTTAGGATAATATGTAAATTAGAATGGTATGCTCCTTCTGAAGTTTTATTGATAGCATATGATATTGATGCAAAAATCTTCTGTAGATATGCAATAAATTTACCAATATCTTGACTGTTTAAGCAGAACCTCATCTCTAAATATGGAATATTATCATCGTCTGCATCATACCATTGTTTTACATAGTCAATCATTGATATTATATCATTAGAAATATGACTCAACTCAACTATAATATAAGAGGTGTTGTCTCCTGATATATTATCATTTATATAATCCTGATGCGAAACAATATATGTACGTAGCCACAATAAATACTCCATCAGTTGATTAGGGCTCGCAAAGACCGTCGGCAATAGACAAGGAAAATTTAATTTTTCTTCCATATTGCCATGAATACTAATCAAGAAATCCATTAAAACTGTACCGTGCTTTAACTGATATATTCCATAATGCCTATCCCTATGCGTTGTTCGATAAAATATATCAATATCCTCAAATCGACTATTTGCAAAATCTGATACATATTTTGCTATCTCTTTTGCTTTGTTAATCGTAATCATAATAAAAGATGAAATGATTATAGCATACACTTAACAAATATAAGATAAAATTTGCTCATTATCGCAAAATGAATTAATTTTGATGTGTGAAATAGGCTGTGCTATCATCGCACAGAACGACTGTTTGTTATTTCAGAAAGGTCCAAACTTCAATAATACAACAGATAAACAGTCGCGGAACGCGCCAAACAATGTGCGCGATTCC
>JAFRZW010000014.1 GCA_017442365.1 Rikenellaceae bacterium
AAAAAAGTTGTACCTTTATGCCACAAACCGAATATGTGATGGAGAATCCCCGTTTTACGATTGCCCTGATTTACGATTTCGATGGCACGTTAGCCCCGGGCAATATGCAGGAGTATGATTTTATCCCCGCCGTGGGAAAGAGCAACAAGGAGTTCTGGTCCGAGGCCAACGAATTGGCCGAGCAGCAAGATGCCGACGGGGTGCTGACCTATATGGCACGTATGATTCAGTCGGCCCGTTCGAAGGGGCTTTCGTTGCGTCGGGAGGCCTTCCGTGAGTCGGGCCGCAAGGTGCAGCTCTATAGGGGCGTGAAGGAGTGGTTTGAGCGCATCAACCGCTATGGCGAGGAGCAGGGTATCCGCATCCTGCACTACATCAATTCGTCGGGTCTGACGGAGATTATCGAGGGGACGGAGATTGCCCACGAATTTCGCAAAATCTACGCCTGCTCGTTCCTCTACGACGTCGATGGCATCGCCTATTGGCCTGCCGTGGCGGTCAATTACACGAACAAGACGCAGTTTATCTTCAAGATTAACAAGGGGGTAGAGTCGGTGTACGATTCGACGCAGGTCAATCGCTACATCCCCGAAGATGACCGCCCCGTCCCCTTCAAGCATATGATTTATGTGGGCGACGGTACGACTGATATCCCCTGTATGCGCCTGGTGAAGAACTTCGGAGGCCACTCGATTGCCGTCTTTAACCCCGAGCAGGAGTCGGGGCGCGAGTCGCTCGGGTCGCTCATTCACGACAACCGCGTGAACCACATCTGCCCGGCAGACTACACCGAGGGTGGCGAGATGGACCGCGTCGTGAAGATGATTATCGACAAGATGTCGTTGGACGATAAGTTGGAAAAAATGGAGATTGGAAAATAGGGATGAAAATTATCTTTGCAACAAACAACGCTCATAAGTTGAGCGAGGTGCAGGCCGTCCTGGGCGAGGGTTTCGAGTTGGTCACGCCGCGTATGTGCGGTGTGGAGGAGGATATCCCCGAGACGGCCGAAACGCTCGAAGGAAACGCCTCGCAGAAGGCACACTACCTCTACGAAAAGACGGGGCTGGATTGCTTTGCCGATGATACAGGCCTCGAGGTGGAGGCTTTGGGCGGCGCACCGGGTGTTCATTCGGCACGCTACGCCACCGATGGCCACGACTTTGCGGCCAATAACCGCCTGCTGCTGAAGAACCTGGAGGGCAAGGAGAACCGTCGCGCCCGTTTCCGCACCGTTATTTCGCTCTTCGAGCAAGGCGAGGAACACCTCTTCGAAGGGATTGTCGAGGGGCATATCATCGACCACGAAAGCGGAGAGGAGGGCTTCGGCTATGACCCGCTCTTTGTCCCCGAGGGGTTCGACCGCACCTTTGCCGAGATGAGTGCCGAGGAGAAAAATGCCGTCTCGCACCGCGGACGTGCCGTGAGAAAACTGGTTGCCTATTTGCACGCAAAGCAACAATAAACAAGCATTGTTATGGAGGAGAAGAACTATACGAAAAAGGAGTTGTACGACCCTGAAACGATTGAGCAACTCAAAGAACACTACACGGCCGTCTTGCGCCTTTTGGGCGAGGACCCCGACCGTGAGGGGTTGGTTAAGACCCCCGAGCGCATGGCCAAGGCGATGTGCTTCCTGACGCAGGGTTATGACCAGGATCCGCTGGAGATTCTGCGCTCGGCGATGTTCAACGAGAAGTATAAGCAGATGGTCTTGGTCAAGGATATCGAGTTTTACTCGATGTGCGAGCATCACGTCCTGCCCTTCTACGGCAAGGCTCACGTGGCCTATATTCCGAATGGCCGCATCACGGGCCTCTCGAAGATTGCCCGCGTGGTGGAGTGCTTTGCCCGCCGCTTGCAGGTGCAGGAGCGTTTGACGGTGCAGATTCGTGACTGCATCCAGGAGGCCCTGAATCCGCTGGGTGTGGCAGTGGTGATTGAGGCGAGCCATATGTGTATGCAGATGCGCGGTGTGGAGAGCCAGCAGTCGGCTACCACCACGTCGGCCTTCACGGGCATCTTCCTCAAAGACCATCGCACGCGCGAGGAGTTTATGAACCTCATTTCGCACAAATACCGCTAAAAAAAGCGCAAAACACGCCAACAAACACTCCAATTAAAACACGCTAACCATGAAACGTACACTTTTCTTTTTGATGCTGCTTTTTGGCGCGACGCTCGCCGTGGCACAACAACGCAATTTCACCCACCTGTCGTGGACGCACGTAGCGATGCGTATGCCGACGGACTGGTATGGCTCGGAGGAGGCACGTGCGATTGCCGAAATCGTTCTGGAGTCGCAGCTGCCGTGTGGCGGATGGAGCAAGAACATCCCCTGGCACCGTATGGCCGAGAAGCACCATAAGAGCCTGGCGTGGGAGCGCGAAATTGGTTCGGCCATTTTCGACAACAACGCCACGACGACCGAAATGGCGTTCCTCTCGAAGGTCTATGCCGCCAAGCCCGACAAACGCTATAAGGAGGCCTTTCAACGCGCCTTTGAGCTGATTGTCGAGGCGCAGTATGAGAGTGGCGGCTGGCCGATGTTCTACCCTTTGAGCGAGGCGTGCCTGGATGCCCACGGCGTGAAGGACCCCGTGATGGGTATCAACTACATCGAGAACATCAACTTCAACGACAACGCTCACGCCAACCTCTTGGGGGTGATGAAGCAAATCTATCAAAAGGATGCACTTTTTGCACCGCTCGTAACGCGCAAGATGCAGCGCGTGGCCAAAGAGGTCTATTTCAAGGGTATTCAGTGTATTCTCGACTGCCAGATTGACGGTCGATATGAGCAGTATGTACTGCGCGAGACACCGACCGGCAAGATTATCGCCGACCGCCGCGTAGGGGATGCTCCGCTGTCGGTGTGGTGCGCCCAGCACAACGCCCGCACGCTGGAGCCTGCCCAGGCACGTGCCTATGAGTTCCCCTCGTACAGTGGTGGCGAGACGGCCGGCCTGCTGACAACCCTCATGGAGGTCAATCCCGAGGATATTCCGGCCGAATACCCCACGATGTGGCGCGATATTCAGCGGTCGGTGAAGGCGGCTGTGGCATGGCTCGATGCGCACCGCATCTGCGATTACGACTACGTAAACATCTTCGAGGGGCGCAAGCCGGTGGACCGCAACCTGGTCGAGGCGAAGGGTAAACGCAACGTATGGGCGCGATTCTATGAGCTGACTACGGCACGCCCGATCTTCGGTATGTACGACTTCGTGCGCCTCTATTCGCTCGACGAGGTTTCGGTACATCGTCGCATGAGCTATGGTTGGTACTCGAAGAATCTTGAGCGTGTGCTTGAGCGGGACTATCCGCGCTGGAAGCAACAACACGGTATCGAGTAGCCTTTGTAGCAATTAGCTTCGTTTTACAGTTTCTGCAAAGATGAATTTTCGACAAGCCACTTCGCGTGATTTGCCCACGATTTTTGTGATTCTGGAGGATGCTATCCGTCGTCTGGGTGAGGCGGGGGTGGACCAGTGGCAACACGGCTACCCGAACCGCGCACGCATTGAGGCCGACGTGAAAGAGGGCATTGGGTATGTCATTGAACAGGCGGATGAGGTGCTGGCCTATGGTGCGGTGCTTTTTGATGGGGAACCGTCCTACCGCACGATTGAGGGAGCGTGGCTCACCGAGCAGGAAAATTATGTGGTAGTACATCGGATGTGCGTAGCCGAGAAGGTGCTGGGGCAAGGCTTTGGCCGATGCTTTATGCAGGCTGTAGAGCGACTGGCGTGCGATCGCGTGAGCAGTTTTCGGGTGGATACTCATGCCGACAATCGCGTGATGCAGTCGCTACTTCCACGGCTCGGCTTCACACGCTGCGGCATCATCTACTTCGAAAGCCGCCACCTGATAGCCTTTGAAAAAACCCTTTGATTTTGGACACTTTTTTACACCGTTTTTCCCTTTATTACGCCACATAAATCACTAATAAACAACACGCTATCTTCTGAAAATACGCTATCAATCTATTATCGGCGATAATAGGTTGATATATCATTGATGGTGGAATGTTTGATAAAAGGAGAATAATTCCTAATTGCCGAATGCTCTTTTTTAGTTAGGGCAAGGCTGTTTTTGATAACTCTTTAGCTATATACCACATCATAACAGGTGGTACAGCATTACCGATTGCTTTATATTGGCGAGCTTCAGAAACTGAATCCAAAATAAAAGAATCGGGGAATGATTGTATCCTTGCACACTCTCGTGGAGTGAAACGACGATAGCGGTCATTCACAAATCGCACAGGATCCGTTGAATTTAGACTAACTTTCGCTAAATGCGAACTTATGGTATTACAAGGCTCATCGAGATTCTGTACTCTGCCCTTATTCATCTTTTCGCGCACAGCCATCATTCCATCAACAGCTTTTTGGCTAAAAAACCATTTGTCCTCATTATCGGCTGACAAATCTATAACATCTCCCAATGTCTTACGATTGTTGATGGGCGTGGGATAGTTGAATCTGTTATAGTCGTTCTCGTCGCGAAAGCCAACAATTACAACTCTTTGGCGACGCTGTGGTACTCCATACTCTTCGGCGTTGAGAAGCTTGTGCACAACTTTGTAACCCGCATTCTCAAATTCCTCAATAATCATCGGGAAGGCTTTGCCTTTGTTCGCGGATAATAGACCTTTGACATTCTCGGCAATGAAGAATCGAGGTTGTCGCTTTCGCAAGATTTTTACCATCTCAAAGAACAGCATGCCTCGCTCGTCTTTATACCCAAGTCGAGGTGGATTCTGTGCAGATATAGAAAATGATTGACAAGGGAAACCGCCTATCAAGATATCAAACTCAGGCAGACTCGCAATATCCAAAGATTTAATATCTTGAACAACACATTTATGCTTAAAGTTGTTGTTATAAATCTTCGTGCAGTACTCATCATTATCCAACGCATACACAATCTCATAAGGTAGTTTAGCGTATTTCTTTCCGAGATACTCAAATCCACCCAAAATGCCAAAATCCATACCTCCGCACCCACAAAACATTGATGCAACTTTCAATTTTTTCATAACATTAGTGCGGTTTTAGTACAAGCGGTTTCCGGGAATGATATTTCTGCACCACTCTTATGAGATAAGGACATAAAGATTTTATCCTGTTTATAAAGCTTTACAGGATCCTGCAATATGTATAGCGTGCGTTCATCTTTGCTTATCATAAGACGATAGACATAATATCGATCTCGTAATGTAGTAGCGGAATTCCACTCATTGGGAGTTAAGTGGAAATTTCCGAAGTTAAGTCTGTTTTGGCTAATGGTTGTTTTAACCTCAATGTAACGCTTGATGCGATCAGGTGTTCCCTCCAAACTTTGAATATCATATCCCACTCCCAACGATGTTGGTATCTTCTGTACTAAGTGAGGTAAATCTCCAAGTCCGCATTGAGTAATACGAGCCTTCTCGTGGCTAATCACAAGTGATTCTCCAATATCACCAATATCTTTTGTCGAATGTTGCGAGTCTGTAATAATCTGCCTGATACGGTCATCCACTATATCGGAGCGCTCCGGAATAGACTCTTCGATAAATTGGACAATATCGGTTGCAAACAAATCTGTAGAGAGTTTATTGTTCACATATTCAAACCAAAGAGGTTCAATAAGTCGAATTGCGGTGATATCAATGTTCGAGACCCCATAGAAATCATCATATCCCCCAAAGTAGTCAGAACTGCTGATAAAAGCTGATATGGCATCCACTTCTGCCCCATTGATGTAATAATATCCATGAGATTCTCTCAATAGGTTTGCTAAAACCATATAGTCCAGAATATCAGCGGCATATCTCGTTGTATCTCCGTTAGAATCATACTCGATCTTGGCAGTCCGATTCTGTAATATAAGTTTAACAACGTCTTTTGCCTCTCTATTATCTCGTGTAACACGCAAATCATTGAAAATACAATGAGTTGCCTCTACTTTGTTGATTGAGAAATTGGTTTTCTCCTCATTACCTGCAATTAATACTTTTAGAATATATTGTGCAGGTTTGAATTTAACGCCAGCTTCTATAAACTCTTTAACTCTATCTTGTTTAAGATGGCCACCAGGGTATTGGAAGTAGTATAAATAGTATTTGAAGAACTCTATTAAGTCTTGATTAGTAGCCAACAATCTTGCTATGTCGCCAGTTCTTGTTATGTCGGCCTGCTTATCTTCAATGTAAAAGCCGAATAATGCAGCAATCTCGGTTCTCCAATTGTTAATAGTTTTTTCAGCCAAAGAGTAGTTGCCTCCATATAATCGAATTGCACGATTAAGCGACTCGGCATAGTCGCGCACCGGCAGATCGGATAATCTATTACACTCCTGCGCGACATATAGCAACACACTCTCAACATCGTTCTTGAAACGAGGTCTAACATGATGTATTCGAAAAAAATATTCGTCAGGAACAGCGTACATACTTCTTCTATTTGTGGTTTGGTAATAGTTGCTCTGCTATTGCCTTTGCCATCAAAGGAGGCACAGCATTTCCCACTTGCTTGTATTGGCTTGTCTTACTATGAGTAAACACGAAACTATCAGGGAAGGATTGAATACGAGCACTTTCACGGACTGTTGGGACACGATTATATGTATAATGAAAATGGTGTCGATGCCCAGTATCAATAGTAATGCTTGGCTTCTTGCTATTCAGTCGAGACCACGCAATATGTACGTTACGAGTCTGTTGAAGCTCTTTGGGCAAATCCTTATAGTTGCCACCATCGGGAACCATCGAAATAATGCGCGTTGTCTGCTCGGTATGAATTGTTGCTTGATGGTTATGCAAGGTCTCTACTCCTTTGCGCATCATCTGTTGGTAGACACTTTGTGCTGGCAATGGATATGCTTCACCATCAGCTACACTATTATCAGGCAAGTCAGATAACGCCTCTTTCGTAGTTATAGGAGTAGTTGTTGTAGGTGTTGGAAATGAATACTCGCCATTTCTCAAGCCAACAAAAACAGCTCTTCTACGATTTTGTGGAACGCCATAGTCTGAGGCAAGCAAGATCTTGTAGTTAACATTATAACCTAAATCACTAAAATCCTTGATGATTGATTCCTTAACAACGCCATCGCCAATAGAGAGGATGTTGGGCACATTCTCCATCACAAAAGCATCAGGCATAAAGCATCTAACAAAGCTGACAAATGATTTGTAAAGTTTGTTTCGTTCATCATCAATGATGCGCTTACCTGCAATTGAGAAGCCTTGACACGGAGGACCACCAATAATGACACTCACTCGGTCGATGTTATATTCTCGCTTAATATCTTCGGGATTAATTTTAGATAGATCGCCACAGAGAGTGCGAGCGTCAGGGTTGTTATGCTTGTAGGTATCAAGAGCATCTTGCCAGTTATCAATCGCCAATAGCGACTTATAACCAGCCATCTCGAATCCGAGCGACAGCCCTCCGCAACCGGAGAAAAGATCTATGAATGTATATTTGGAGTCTTGCATATCGTCGAAGTTTGGGATAGATTAACTTCGACTATGCGTTCGAATAAGGGCACAAAAAAAAGCGCGGACTTATTCGAATTTATCTTACTGCGGCCCTAGGAAAGCCTTTAGCGAATAAACGGAATAAAAGCCCACGCCAAACAGCGTGAGCACCAACTTTTATTCCCTTCGCTAAATTTGAAATTTCCTAGGTTTCAGTAAGCGAGAACCAAAGTTAATACTAACTTATTTTATATCTGTATGTATCTAATTTTGCTCTTTCTTGTTCGTTTTGGTTTGTTTGGTTGCTCAAAGATACAAAGTTTTTTCAAAACGACAACACACAAACTCGCCATCACCACGCACAAAACGGATATATTTCCTGAGATCTCCCCTCACAGTCTTGCTTTTCTCCTCTCCGTGATATATCTTTGTATTATCAATCTATTATCGGCGATAATAGGTTGATAATAGGTCGAGAGAGGGTTGCCTAATAAATTTTGGCGAAATAAATTGTTGAATTTCAAAATAAAAACACTATGGAAAAGCTCCGGATTTCGCGCATTTTAACCGTGAAGAGTTACACCGAAACCTTGCGCAGCTTTAAGCGTGGTGAGACGCGCTATTTCGAGCTTGTGTACACCGACTACACCGGTTTTCACAATGCCCGCACGCGGCTCAAGGAGCAAAAGTGGGGCAAATTCGACTTTGAAAAATGTTACGACGATGAGCGCAAGCTCTTCAAGATTACGCGCACCGAGTAAACGCCACATAACGTATTGACAAGCGACCTGCAGGTCACTTTTTATGCTACGAGGAGGGTGTACAAATTCATACAGCTATGAACACAAGACATCTTCTCTCGATTGCACTCCCTGGTGCCGTAATCGACTTCAAGAGTTGCCAAAAAGGGCTGCCGGTTTAACAAATAACAGCCAGAATAGTTGTTCGTTACGAGCAAAAAAAAAGCGGGTGTCCAACAAATTTTGGACACCCGCTTTTCTTTACGGTAAGCAAGCTGCTTATGCCCACAGCATCGGCTTCACGACACCGAACATCAGCCAAGCCACGAGGAACGTAGCGACGATATTGAAGGTCTGGGCCGTAAGGAAGGCATAGAGTACATTGCGATTCTCCTTCGAGATGATATCCTTGAGGCGGGTATCGAGACCGATGCAGACGAACGACAAGGAGAAGAAGAGGGTCGAGAGGGTCTTGGCAAGCGACGTCTCGACAATCTTACCCTTGGCATTGAGGGTCAGCAGGTCAGCCTCTTTCAGCAGCGAGAAAACGAGCGATGCTACGACAAACATCAGGACGAACTTCGGGAACTTGTCCCAAACGACCTTGAGCGACGGGCGTTGCGCCTTACCATCTTCACGCTTCGTCGAGAGATAGAGAGCAATAAAGAAGGCAACTACACCAATCAATACGTTCTGCGTAGCTTTTACGACGATAGCCGTGCTGTTGGCCAAATCACCGGCCATCTCCGATGAAGCGGCAACACCACTGGTTGTATCGACCGTACCACCAATCCACGCGCCCGTAATCTCCTGCTGAATCTCTACGCTGTCACTTAACAGCGGAACTATCATATTGGCCAACCAGGGCATCAAATAAATCATCGGAACAGCGATAATCAGCACCACCGACACGATATACGACAAGCTCTTCTTGTCGGCACCGGCCACACCGGCCGTAGCAATGGCTGCCGAAGCACCGCAAATCGTCAGACCGCTCGACATGGTCATCGCCGTAGCACGCTCCACCTTGAAAATGCGGCGGGCAATGTTGTAGGCAAAGAGCCAAACCACCGTCACGATGATGCAGGCCTGAATCAGACCGGCAGCACCCGACTTCATCACATCGCCGATGAGAATCGTAGCACCGAGGCAGACCACACCAATCTTGATGTAGAACTCACCCTGAATGGCGGGCTTCATCCAATCGGGAACATGGAGGGCGTTGCGAATCAACAGACCGAAAATCACCGAGAAGAACACCGGCTCGAGACCCAGCTCACTCTTGATATACTTGTTCGAGCCAATCCACATGGCCAGGGCTGCGATAGCAAAGACAACGATGAACGACAGCAGCATGCCCTTCATCGGGCGGCTCAACAGCTTGTTACCTGCATAGAGCGTAATGATGGCGATGACGAAGAGCATGGCAATCTTGCCCCAGGCATCCGCCTCCAGCATGTTCGACGGAATCGAAATCGTGGGCAGGTACTGACCACAGGCGCAGAGAATCAGCAGCGGAATCGAGAGCATCACCACTACCCAATCCTCCACGAGGAGTTTGTTCCAAAAGTTTTTCATGATTTATC
>JAFRZW010000015.1 GCA_017442365.1 Rikenellaceae bacterium
ATGTGGTTTTAAGTATATGTTCACGAAATGCAACGTGTCATCACAATTGGTTGGTGAGTTGCGGACGGAACACATTACTTGCCTAACAAAGATGGAATGGTTAACAAGTAAGTAAATTCGAATTTAACGAACGTATTCAAAAATAAAGTGTATTCAGAAAAATCAATTTGAATACACTTTTTTAACACACATATTGTATGCATATTTATCAAAGAATTATTTGAATATACCGAATAAATTCAGTTAATATATCACAGGTGAACACTAAAATAATCTAACTGGTTGGTAACCATTCTATTAGATGAGATTGTTCCCAGCTATATGTTTATTATTATTCTCTTACTAATCTCTCTAATTCTCTATAAATCACAAAGTTAAATCATTTAACAAGCATTTGGATATGATTGGAATGATTGGTATCTTTGTGGAATGCTGGGTGAATTCTATTGTACACCTTGAGCATATTAATTAAATTTTATCTATCTTTGTTACGGTTTCCGACCTTGTTCGAGAAACTATACATATTATAGTTGACATTTTTTGTCGTAATCTTCAACATCAAAAACTTGGCGGTTTTATTGTAAAACGAAGATTCGCAAACAGATGTCCACGAGCGATGTTATATCTCCACATTACGCTTTTGGCGCAGTGTGTGCTTGTATATACATCCGGCGTGGGCTATCTGTGTTGCTTATTCGTTTTACGGGCAGCCAAGGCCTTGATGTTGGATAAGTAAATGCAGTGGTCTGCGCTTTTTTTATGGACTTATCCGGAAATCGCTCGTTGTTGGACGGCCCGCTCGTGGCCTTCTTCGCCTCGCGCACGGCACCGGCCGAGGCCCTCGCATTGTCGCAACGCTGGGCGCATGAGATGGTCGAGGCAAATCGTGTGGTCGTCAGTGGATTTCATTCGCCCATCGAGCGTGCCGTACTGGATATTCTGCTGCGTGGCCGCTGCGCGGTGGTCGTGACGCTGGGGCGGTCGCTCTACCGCAATATTCCCGCCCACCTGAAGCAGGCCTACGAGGAGAACCG
Organism: Rikenellaceae bacterium; assembly: GCA_017442365.1. Lineage (GTDB taxonomy): Bacteria > Bacteroidota > Bacteroidia > Bacteroidales > Rikenellaceae > Alistipes. Next base: position 1,035 of record JAFRZW010000015.1, read on the forward strand.
CCTGCTCTTTCTCTCCTTTCGAGGCTATGAACGCCCCTCGTTTTCCTCCTCGCAACTTCGAAATTGGGCAACCGCCCGTCTTGCCTCGGAGGTCGTCTTTGCCCCCTTCGATGAGCGTAGCCAACTCTCGACGCTCCATTTTACGCTCCGTCGCGGTACAACTCCCTGCCGAATTTTGGCCTGAAACGCAGTGATTCGCCAAATTATTTCGTATCTTTGTTCGGCTGTGGGGGGTGTCGGAAAGATGGATGTTAAGCCCCCTCACCATTAAATAATAAAACAACATAAATCGAGATGGCTGATTTTGAGAAATGCCTTGCTATGACGGATGTCGACCTACAGTATGTCGCCTCGGTCTATGCCTGGATAGGCGAGGGTGGGGAGCTGCTGGTGGAGTATCGCTTCGAAGATGATGACAATGCGGCGCGTAACTTTGTAAAACGCGCGGTGGTCGATTCAGACGATGTACACGCCCTGGCACTCCGTGTCGGTGTGCAGTTGGAGCAATTGCCCGAATGGTTGGACGAAGCGTGCGGTGTGGCGTATGATACCACTGCCTCGGAGGTTGAGCGCGTGTTCAAGGAGGCTTTGGATACGATTTTGGATGCGGGTGTGCAATACCACCTTAAGGATATAAAGTAATACGATGATGCGACGTGTATTTGTAACCGGTGCCGGCCACGGAATTGGTCGGGCGATTGTCGAGGCCTTTGTCGAGGCGAGCGATAGGGTGGCCTTTTGCGATATTGACCCGATACGCGGTGAAGAGGTGGCTGCCCTGACCGGAGCGCGATTCTTTCGGCTCGATGTCTGCGATAAGGAGGCCCTGGAGGGGGCTGTACAAACGCTTTTGGAGGAGTGGGGCGATTTGGATATTGTGGTCAATAACGTCGGCATTGGCGGTTTTGAGCCGATTACCGAGACCTCGGTTGACCATTTCGAAAAGGTCTTAAATACCAACCTCCGCTCGGCCTTTATCACGGCTCGCAAGCTGGCCATACACCGCAAGGCGCAGGGTGCCACGAACCCCTATGGTCGCATCGTGAACCTCTGCTCGACCCGCTACCTGCAAAGCGAACCACATTCGGAGGCCTATGCCGCCTCGAAGGGGGCGATCTGGTCGATGACCCACGCCTTGGCTGTTTCGCTCGCGCCCTATCACATCACGGTCAATTGTATCGCACCCGGGTGGATAAGTGTGAACGAAGAGGAGGTGTTGCGCCCGGAAGACCACGCCTTCCACCTCTCGGGCAGAGTTGGTCGAGCCGAAGATATCGCCCGCACGTGTCTCTTCCTGTGCGATGCGAAGAGCGATTTCATCAACGGTCAATGTATTACCGTCGATGGGGGCGTGACCAAAAAGATGATTTATCCCGAGGAGTAAGCCGCGGGTTCGTGTAGCGGTTTGGGTATGAATTTTGCCTGCGACAAGGTGGTTTGTTTATCCCTTGTCCTATGCACGTTGATATCTCTTCCGCCATTCGCTCGGTCGGAGTCGATGATTTCGAGCTGGAGCGTTTCGAAAGCCAATTTCCGACACCCGACGGAATGGCTTATAACTCCTATCTGATTCTTGATGAGCGCGTTGCTATCCTCGATTCGGTGGATGCGCGATGCACGAAGGAGTGGCTTTCAAATCTTGAACGCAGCCTTTCGGGGCGGTGTCCCGACTACCTGATTATTCACCATATGGAGCCGGACCATTCCGGCTCTTTAATCGATGTCTTGCGTCGCTCTCC
>JAFRZW010000004.1 GCA_017442365.1 Rikenellaceae bacterium
AGAAAAGAGTTATTTGAAAAGCATGAGGAATATAGTGTAACAAAACAAGTTAGCAATTTCTTATCCATTGCCCATTCTCATGCAAGTTCTTCTTAATGGTTTGATACTCAAAGAATCTTAATCAAACTACATCAAATATACAAAAATTTCGGGATTTGACGAATTTTGACTAACTTTACACATCGAAACTAACACTTTTTCGCAATGTCAGTAAAAAGTCAATTGGAGCGTGTGCGTGCGACGTTGCCTGAGGGGGTAACGCTCGTAGCTGTGTCGAAAACCCACCCCATCGAGGCGATCGCGGAGGCATACGAGGCGGGTCAGCGTGTCTTTGGCGAGAGCCGTCCGCAAGAACTTCGTGCCAAGTACGAAGCTCTGCCACACGACATCGAGTGGCATATGATCGGCCACCTCCAAACCAACAAAATCAAGTATATAGCCCCGTTCGTTGCGATGATCCATTCGGTTGATAGCGAGCGACTTGCTGAGGCTATTCAGGTGCAGGCTGCCAAGTGCAACCGCACGATCGATGTGCTGCTCGAAATCCACGTAGCCGAGGAGGAGAGCAAATCGGGTTGGGCGATTGAGGAGTTGCGTGTGGCGGTTGCGTCGGGCCTATTCGAGCGACTGCCCAATGTGCGCGTGCGAGGTGTGATGGGCATTGCGACCAACACCGATGATGAGGCTCGCATTGCAGCAGATTTTGCGCAGTTGGCGGCATATAAAGCGGAGTTCGCAGCCCATTTTGGCGAGCAGTTCGATACCCTCTCGATGGGAATGTCGGACGACTACCCTGCTGCCATCGCTGCCGGCTCGACAATGGTACGCATAGGCTCGACAATCTTCGGTGCGCGCGACTACTCGAAATAATATTGTAAGCCAAAATAAAACACCCTCGACCAATGCGATCGAGGGAGTTTTTATTATTGATAAGCTGGCGCTTACCTTACACGCAACGAGCGACCGATGCGCAGTGTGGTTTTGCTCGAAATGCCGTTCAGACGGCAGATAGCCGTAACCGTTGTGCCATACTTAACCGCCAAGCCGCCCAACGTGTCGCCCGAACGAATCTTATGATAGACCTTCTTTGCGGCCTCCTCTTTTTTCTTCTGCTCCTCGATCTCCTCATCGCCTAAGATCTCGTCCTCGAAATCTTGCACGCCTGCACGTGAGTGAATATCGAAGTAGTCTTTTTTGAGCAGGAATGTTTCGCGGCGCAAGTTGCCATTCTCGAAATTAACCAAGCGCTCAGGATCGAACGTCTGACCGAAGTAGCGAATCTCATAGTGCAAGTGCGGACCTGTGCTGCGACCTGTGTTGCCTCCCAAACCGATGATCTGACCGGCATAAACCGTGTCGTTGGGTTTAACGAAACTTTGGTCGAGGTGGCCGTGCCACGTTTCGAGTCCGTTGTCGTGGCGAATTACAATCAGGTTGCCGTAACCACCTTTGTTATAGGTCGATATGCGCACCTTACCGCTAAACGTTGCATAGATCGGGTCGCCCGTTTTGAGCGGAATATCGACACCGCGATGGCGACGACGACCGCGCGGACCGAACTTCGAGCGAACGGTACCCTTGATCGGATAGTGGTAGCCTTTGAGCGAATCGACCAGCTCGATCACGACCGTTTCGGGCAGGTCTGCCAACTTTACATCTTCATACGGGAAGAGTTTGATAGTATCCCAATGCTTTGCGTATGTATCGACCTCCCAATCTTCGGCCGAACGTATGCGAATATATCGCCACGAGTTGTCGTTGAACAACACGACCTTAACTGCGTCGTTCTCGGTTGCGAGCGTGTCGAGGGCAATGGTACCGTTGCCGGTGCTCACCGATGTAACGGGCTGAGGCTTAACTTTGGGCATTGATTCGAGCAACTCGACCTCGCTTTGGGCTTGTTGAAGTAGCTCTTTGAGTTTATTGACGTCCTGCGCAGTGGCCGTTGTGGCGAGCGCGAGGGCTATGGGGAGAATCAATTTAGTTATTTTCACTTTAATCGTAATTTTTAGTCGGACAAAGATAATCAATTATTCTGATTTTTCGCTCTCTTTGATATATTCTTCGGCGGCTTCGAGTGCAGTGTAGAACTCTTCGCCAAAGCGACGGATAATAGGCTCTTTCAGTGCTTTATATACGGGCACGCTCAATTTGCGACCACACTCCACAGCGTCGCGGCAAACCGACCAGCGATGGTAGTTCAGTCCCACGCTACCGTTCGAGAAATTGACCAAACGAATTGGGTACAGGTGGCACGAAATGGGTTTGTAGAACGAGCATTTACCTTCGCGGTAGGCGCGCTCGATGGCGCAGAACGTAACACCATTCTCTTCGAACGAGTAGGCACACTCGGCGTCGTTGATCAGCGGTGTGCAGTAGTCGCCATCGTCATCGACCACCATAAAGCCTTGTCGCTCAATTGCCTCGATGCCTTCGGGCTTCATATACGGTTTGTAGTTCTCGTACTCCTCTTCGAGCGTATCGACCTCGTCGATATCGAGCGGAGCACCCGCATTGCCCTCGACGCAGCAGATGCCGCGGCACTTGTCCAAGTCGCACACGAAACATTCGCGCAATAGATCGAGGCTTACGATTTTATCATCAATTTCAATCATTATTTCAGCGAATCAGCAATTACTAAATCGAACATTTCGCCCAGCGACATACCCATCGTGGCCGCCTGCTTGGGGACGATACTTGCGGCGCTCATACCGGGAATCGTGTTGATCTCAATCATATAGGGCACACCCTCGGGAGTGAGGATAAAGTCGATGCGTACCACTCCGCTGCAACGGCACAGACGGTAAGCCTCGATAGCCTGCTGGCGAATCTTCTCGGCCGACTGTTCGTCGATCGGTGCGGGTGTGATCTCGTCCGACATACCGCTCGTATATTTAGCTTCGTAGTCGAAGAAGTCCTTTTTCGAAACAATCTCGGTCAGCGGGAAAACGTACTCCTTCTCGCCAAGGATCATCAGTCCGCAACCAATCTCGCGGCCCGAAATCATCTCTTCGATCAGCACGTCGTCGCTCTCGCTGCGGGCATACTCGATAGCGGCTGCAATATCCTCTCTCTTAGATACCTTCGTTACGCCACAGCTACTGCCGCTTGCGTTGGGTTTGATAAATACGGGCAAGCCCAACTGCTCAACCACCTCGTCGGCCGATACCTCTTCGTTGCGCGTAAGGAAGATCTCGCGGGCAACGGGCACGCGACCGGCAACAGCGCGCTTGGTCGAAATTTTGTCGAATGTGATTACCGACGACGCCATTCCGCACGACGAATAGGGAACTCCCATAATGTCAAGGTAACCCTGTAACTTGCCGTCCTCGCCCGGGGTGCCGTGAATGATAATCAGTGCGTAGTCGAACGCCTTGTGCTCGCCATTGATTGTGATCGAGAAGTCGTTCTTGTCGATTGCGATTACCTCGCCCTCGCCCGTCGTGTGGGTCCAATTGCGACCTTGAATATCGACTACCGTAATGTCATATTTCGAGTGGTCCATTGCCTGCTCGATTTGAGCTGCGCTTTTGAGTGCAATCTCGCGCTCCGACGAATCGCCACCCGCCAAAAGGGCTATGTTTAGTTTTTTCATTTCGTTCGTAAACTAAGGGTTGTAAATATCTTTGTATCTGAATGCAAGGATCTCTTGAATCAGATCAATATAGTTCTTTGCTTCACACTCGGGATCAATCTTTACGGCGCGCTGAAAATCGTTCAATGCAGCACCCCACTCGTTGTGGCGATAGTGCCATTCACCTCGCTCAATGTAATACTTGGCGTTCTCGGGATCACTCTCGATCATCTGGTCCAAACGCTGGCGATATGCCGCTGCTGACCAAAGGTTGTTCTGTCGGATATACTTCATCACGCCCTCGCAGAGCATCGACTGCGCGTCGCCACCCGTTTGCAGAGTGCGTCGAACCGATGTCGATGAGAAATTGTGCTGCGGGGCATCGTCAAGTACCGTAACGCGATCAGCAAATTTATCAATCGGCTCGCCCTTGCGCGGATATACATATATAGGATAGTTGTCGAGTATATACTGCGGCTCACGCCACGTGTCGAGCGTGCGAATCAAGTCGCCTCCCATCAATATCGAGAATCGCATTTCGTTACCGAAATTCTCGCTCAGATAGCGCAATGTATTGACCGTGTATGAAGGACGATCGAGGATAAACTCGACCGCCGAGGCTTTGATCTGCTCCGGAAAACGCGACTCCGAGCAGGCAATTTCGGCCATCTCGAAACGCTGTAACTCGGCTGCCAATTCGGGGGCTGCTTTATGTGGATTTTGGGGCGATACGATCAGTATGACCTCGTCGCAAAGTTTGTGCTCTACGGCATATTCGGCAATCGCGATGTGTCCCTTATGAATCGGATTGAACGATCCGAAATAGAGCATTACATTCTTCATTACCTCAGTGGATTATGCGATAAAGTTTTTGACAATTTCGGCAACCTGCGAAACCGCCACTTCGAGATCGTCGTTGATCACTTGGCGGTCAAATTCGGGGGCTTTGGTCAGCTCAAACGAAGCCTTGGCAATACGCTTCTCGATCACCTCGGGAGCGTCTGTGCCTCGGCCCTCCAAACGACGGCGCAACTCCTCGATCGAAGGCGGCATAACGAAGATCGACATCGCGTCCTCGCCAAAGATCTCCTTCAAACGAATACCACCCATTACATCAACGTCGAACAGAATGACGTTGCCTTTCGTCCAAATGCGCTCCATCTCGCTACGCAGCGTACCGTAGCAAGTGCCTTTATAGACCTCCTCCCACTCGACAAACTTGTTGGCAGCCACAGCCTCGGCAAACTCCTCAGCCGTGAGGAAGTAGTAATCTACCCCATTCTTTTCTGCCCCACGTGGAGCGCGGCTGGTAGCCGAAATCGAAAATTCGAGATTCGAGAATTGTTCGAGCAGACGGCGCACGATCGTTGTTTTGCCCGAGCCACTCGGTGCCGAAAATATCAAAAGTTTCCCCATTGTTTCGTATTTGATTTAGAGCAGGTTTAACACTTGTTCCTTGATCTTCTCCAATTCGTCCTTCATCTGAACGACCAGACGCTGCATCTGGCTGTCGTTCGACTTCGAACCGAGGGTGTTGATCTCGCGGCCCATCTCCTGAGCGATGAAGCCGAGCTTGCGACCCGGAGCCTCCTCGCCTGCTGCAACCTCGCGGAAATATTTGCAGTGATTGGTTAAGCGAACCTTCTCTTCGGTAACGTCCAACTTCTCGATATAGAAGATCATCTCCTGCTCCAAGCGGTTTTTATCGACCTCGACCTTCAACTGTTCGATCGATTCGAGAATTTTGGTGCGGATAGCTTCGGTACGCGCCTTCTCGAATGGGGTTACAGCCTCTTTGAGAGACTCGATCTTATCGACGCGATGCAGCAGGTCGGCAATCAGAATAGCACCCTCCTGAACGCGAAAGGCATCGTGCTGAGCTACGGCGCCCGCTACGGCCTCCAAGAGTGCCTTCTGTTCGTCTTCGCTGATGTCGTTGCTATCGGTTGCCACGACGTCGGGCATACGCATAACCGACTGAATCAGTGTAGCCTCGCGTTCGGGCGAAGGCGTGATGTAATTATCGTCGCAGATGGCTTTGAGTGCCTCGTAGTGAATCTTGAATAATTCGCCGTTGATCTTTACCGAACCCTCATCGACGGTGGTCTCGGCGTTGATGAATACATCGACCTTGCCACGCTTTACGGTCTGAGCAATCGTATTTCGAATCTCGTATTCGAACGGTCGATAGATTGCGGGAAGTTTGATACTCAGGTCGAGTTGTTTGCTGTTGAGTGATCGGATTTCGACCGATATTTTCTTGTTTTGAGTAGCGGATTCGGCCTTACCGTATCCGGTCATCGATTTGATCATATTGCGTGTTTATGTTTTCTTTTTCGCAAAGGTACGTTAAAAATCTCATAAAAGACTGTATTTGCCACAAAAAAGTTGAGAATGATGTTGCATAAACCGAAATAAATTCCTAAATTTGTAAGTCGCAGAATAGATAAATGTTTGCTTACAGTTTGAAACTGCTCGAATGATATAAATGAAAAATACTAAATAAAATAGTTGAAAATCTAACAATTAAGTTATGAAAAAGCACAATTTCAATGCAGGACCTTCGATCCTGCCTCGCGAAGTGATCGAAAAGGCAGCAGCTGCTGTTCTCGATTTTGATGGCTTGGGCCTCTCTATTCTCGAAATCTCACACCGTAGCAAAGAGTTTGATGCTGTAATGGACGATGCAGTGGCGTTGTTCCGTGAGTTGCTGAATATCCCCGAAAACTATAAAGTGATCTTTGTTGGCGGTGGTGCCTCGACCCAATTCTTCCACATCCCCTACAACCTGCTTGAAACCAAGGCTGGCTATATCAATACGGGCGTCTGGTCGAAGAAGGCTATCAAAGAGGCTAAGAACTTTGGTGTAGTTGAGGTGTTGGCTTCGTCGGAGGATCGCAATTTTACCTATATCCCCAAGAACGTAGAGATCCCCACCGATCTGGACTATCTGCACATTACGACCAATAACACGATTTATGGTACGGAGTATCACACCGATATCGACTCGCCTGTGAATCTGATTGCCGATATGAGCTCGGATATTTTGAGCCGTCCGGTTGATGTAACGAAGTATGCAATGATCTATGGTGGAGCGCAGAAGAACTTGGGCCCCGCAGGTGCAACCTTCGCAATTATTCGTGAGGATATCGTGGGTAAGGTGTCGCGCGCGCTGCCTTCGATGGTTGACTATCGCAGCCATATGAACAACAACTCGATGTATAATACTCCTCCCGTATTCCCCGTCTATGTAATTCGTGAGACGTTGAAGTGGATCAAGAGCATCGGTGGTGTTGAGGAGATCTATCGTCGCAATAAGGAGAAGGCAGAGTTGCTCTATGCTGAGATTGATCGCAACCCGTTGTTCCGCGGTACGGCTGAGAAGGAGGATCGTTCGTTGATGAACATCTGCTTCGTGATGAATCCCGAGTATGAGGCTCTGGCTCCCGAATTTATGGAATTTGCCAAGGAGCGTGGTATGGTGGGCATCAAGGGTCATCGCTTGGTTGGCGGTTTCCGCGCATCGTGCTACAATGCTCTGCCTAAGGAGAGTGTTGAGGCTCTGGTTGCAACAATGCAGGAGTTCGAAAAGTTACACGTAAAATAAATCAACGAAAAAGAGCCGCTTGCTATGGGACAGGATATGTTTGTAAATTTGGTCAAACCCCAACCTCAGAATGAGCGCGACTCAATAACTTATTTTTATTCATTGAATATGACAAAGAGAGTTTTGGTGGCGACCGAAAAGCCGTTCGCCAAAAAGGCAGTAGATGGTATTCGCGAGGTTATCGAGAAGGCCGGCTACGAGCTGAAAATGCTCGAAAAATATACCGATAAGGCTCAGCTGTTGGAGGCTGTTGCTGATGTCGATGCGCTGATTATCCGTAGCGATAAGGTTACGGCTGAGGTGTTGGCTGCTGCGCCCAATTTGAAGATTGTGGTGCGTGCGGGTGCCGGCTACGACAATGTCGATTTGGCGGCTGCAACCGAGCGTGGCGTAGTGGTGATGAATACCCCCGGTCAGAATGCTAATGCAGTGGCAGAGCTCACAATCGCAATGATGGTCTATATGGCGCGCAACGCTTTCAATCCCGGTACGGGTATGGAGTTGCGTGGCAAGCGTCTGGGTATTGTTGCTTATGGCGCGATTGGTCGCATTGTAGCTGATGTGGCTGACGGTTTCGGTATGTATGTCCACGTCTATTCGCGCCCGAATCCCAACAAGGTGCGCCTGTATGCAAAGCACTTGCGTCGTGATGACTCGCTCGAAAAGATGTTCTCGGAGAGTAATTTCATCTCGTTGCATATGCCGGCAACGCCCGAAACAAAGGGTATGATCGGCTATGACCTTATCAAACTGATGCCCGCAGGAGGTGTGTTGGTCAATACGGCTCGTAAGGAGTTGGTTGATGAGGAGGGTTTGATTCGCGCCTTCGAGGAGCGTCCCGACTTGAAGTACGTAACCGATATCGCTCCCGTTCGTATCGAGGAGATGAAGGAGAAGTTTGGCAATCGTGTATTTGCAACCCCTAAGAAGATGGGAGCCGAAACTGCTGAGGCAAATATCAACGCCGCAGTAGCAGCAGCAACACAGATCGTCGGTTTCTTCGAGAAGGGCGACGTGCAGTTCCAAGTAAACAAATAATTAACTACCAATAACACGTGTTCGGGTTATGGCTCGAACACGTGTAACCTTAAAACAGATAAAACAATGGTTAAAATTAAACCGTTCAAGGCGGTTCGCCCGCCACGCGAATATGCTGCCGAGGTGGCATCGCGTCCCTATGACGTTCTAAATTCGGTTGAGGCTAAGGCCGAGGCAACCGAGCGATCGTTGTTGCACATTATCAAACCCGAGATCGACTTCGACCCGATCGCTGACGAGCATTCGCAGCCCGTCTATGAGAAGGCTGTCGAGAACTTCCGCCGTTGGCGCGATGAGGGCTGGTTGGTGCAGGACGACGAGGAGCGTTACTATATCTATGCCCAGACGATGGACGGTCGTACGCAGTATGGATTGGCTATGTGCTGCCATTTTGAGGACTATCTTTCGGGTGCAATCAAGAAGCACGAGCTGACTCGTCCCGATAAGGAGGAGGATCGTATGATTCACGTCAATAATCAGAGCGCGAACATCGAGCCTGTATTCTTCGCTTATCCCGCAAATGAGGAGATCGACGCGATCGTTAAGTCGATTGTTGAGAACGAGGAGCCCGAGTATGATTTCGTTGCGGCCGATGGTTTTGGTCATCATATGTGGCCCGTTAAGGATAAGGCGGTGAATGATCGTATTACCGAGATTTTTGCGTCGATTCCTGCGCTGTATGTTGCTGATGGTCATCATCGTACGGCTGCTGCTGCTCGCGTGGGTCAGGAGCGTATGAAGGCTAATCCGAACCATACGGGCGAGGAGGAGTATTGCTATTTCTTGGCAGTTACGTTCCCCGACAACCAGCTGGCAATCATTGACTACAACCGCGTAGTGCGCGATTTGAACGGTTTGACACCCGATGAGTTGTTGGAGAAACTGAATGAGTCGTTCGTGGTTGAGTGCAAGGGCGAGGAGATTTACAAACCCGATGCACTGCACAACTTCTCGATGTATTTGGAGGGCAAGTGGTACAGCCTGACTGCAAAGGAGGGTACCTATGACGATAACGACCCGATCGGTGTGCTGGACGTAACCGTTCTGTCGGATCTGGTGCTCGACAAGATTTTGGGCATTGAGGATTTGCGTACGTCGAAGCGTATCGATTTCGTGGGTGGTATCCGCGGTTTGGGCGAGTTGAAGCGTAGAGTTGATAGTGGCGAGATGAAGGTTGCCTTCGCGCTCTATCCCGTTTCGATGAAGCAGTTGATCGACATCGCCGATACGGGCAACATTATGCCTCCCAAGACAACTTGGTTCGAGCCTAAATTGCGTTCAGGTGTTGTGATTCACACGTTCTAAACAAGAGATAAAGACTACTATGGCTAAAATTAAAGGAACAATTATCATTGATCGTGAGCGATGCAAGGGCTGTGAGGTCTGCGTAGCGTCGTGTCCGTTCGATGTGCTGCGTCTGGCTACCGAGGTAAATAGTCGCGGTTATAATTATGCCGAGATGGCTAATCCCGATCAGTGTACGGGTTGCGCAAGCTGCTCGATCATCTGTCCCGATAGCTGTATCACGGTTTATCGTCAAAAATTCGAGTAAAGCTATGAAAAAGGACGAAGTTAAATTGATGAAGGGCAACGAGGTAATTGCACACGCAGCGATTCGTTATGGCTGTGATGCCTACTTCGGCTACCCTATCACCCCGCAGTCGGAGGTGATGGAGACCTTGATGGAGCTCAAACCGTGGGAATCGACCGGTATGGTCGTTTTGCAGGCTGAGTCGGAGGTTGCGTCTATTAATATGGTATATGGTGCTGCTGCAACAGGTAAGCGAGTGATGACCTCGTCGTCGAGCCCCGGTATCAGCCTTATGAGCGAGGGCTTGAGCTACTTGGCTGGTGCTGAGCTGCCTTGCTTGATCGTGAACTGCCAGCGTGGTGGTCCGGGTTTGGGTACTATCCAGCCTTCGCAGGGCGACTATTTTCAGGCTTGTAAGGGCGGTGGCCACGGCGATTTCCATTTGATCGTGTTGGCTCCCAGCTCGGTGCAGGAGATGAACGATTTTGTGGCTGATGCGTTCGATCTGGCGTTCAAGTATCGCAATCCCGCAATGATTTTGGCTGATGGTGCTATCGGTCAGATGATGGAGAAGGTGGTGCTTGCTCCGCAGCGCGATCGCAAGACCAACGAGTATATCGCCGAGGAGTGCAAGTCGTGGGCAGCGTGTGGTCGCGGTGAGGAGCGTCGTCCTCGCAATGTGGTTACCTCGCTTGAATTGCAGTCGGAGGCTATGGAGGTAATCAACAAGCGTTTGCAGGCTAAGTATAAGGCTATGGAGGAGAACGAGGTTCGTTACGAGATGATCGATTGCGACGACGCTGAATATGTGATCGTTGCGTTCGGCTCGTCGGCACGTATCTGCTCGGCGACGGTTGAGTTGGCACGCGCTGAGGGCATTAAGCTCGGTCTGTTGCGCCCGATTACCCTCTACCCCTTCCCGAAGAAACCGATCGAGGAGTTGGCAGAGCGTGGCGTTAAGGGATTCCTAAGCGTCGAGTTGAATGCCGGTCAGATGGTCGAGGACGTCCGTTTGGCAGTTAATGGACGCACTAAGGTTGAGCACTATGGCCGTCAGGGCGGTATGATGTACTCGCCGGGTGAAGTTTTGGAAGCATTGAAAGAGAAAATCATTAATAAGTAAAGGCTATGGCAGAGGTTGAAATTAAACAGGAGAATCTGGTTCACGCACGTCCTAAGTTGTTGCGTGATAATCTGATGCACTATTGCCCGGGTTGTAGCCACGGTACGATCCATAACTTGATTGCCGAGGTGGTCGAGGAGATGGGGCTTGATGGTGATTGTATCGGTATTTCGCCCGTAGGTTGCGGTGTGTTTGCATATAACTATATCGAGATTGATTGGGTCGAGGCGGCTCACGGTCGTGCTTGCGCAGTTGCGACGGGTATCAAGCGTGTTCACCCCGAGAAGATGGTCTTCACCTATCAGGGTGATGGCGATTTGTCGGCTATCGGAACGTGCGAAACGATCCACGCAGCGGCTCGTGGTGAGAATATCGCAGTGATCTATATCAATAACGCTATTTATGGTATGACGGGTGGTCAGATGGCTCCCACTACCCTGTTGGGTATGAAGACCGCAACGACTCCCTACGGTCGTGATCCGCGCCTGAATGGTTATCCTTACAAGATTTCGGATATGCTTTGCCATTTGGACGGTGTTTGCTACGTAACGCGCCAGAGCGTTCATAAGCCCGCCAATGTGCGCAAGTGTAAGGCTGCGATCCGCAAGGCATTCGAGAATGCAATAGCAGGTAAGGGTTTCTCGCTCGTGGAGGTTGTTTCGACCTGCAACAGCGGTTGGAAATTGTCGCCCGTTGCAGCAAACAAGTGGATGGAAGAGAATATGTTGCCGTTCTATCAGTTGGGCGACCTGAAAGATGTTAAATAACGAGGAGGACAAGACGATGAAAGAGACTCTTATTATAGCAGGCTTCGGAGGACAGGGTGTTCTCTCGATGGGTAAGATTTTGGCCTATTCGGGCGTTATGCAGGATTACGAGGTTACGTGGATGCCTTCGTATGGTCCTGAGATGCGTGGTGGTACGGCCAATGTAACGGTTGTGATCTCGGATCGCAAGATTTCGTCGCCCATTGCTCATCAATACGATACGGCAATCATTCTCAACCAGCAGTCGATGGATAAGTTTGAGCAGATGATTCGTCCGGGCGGTACGCTGATTTACGATACCAACGGTATTACGCGCCACCCCGTTCGTGATGACATTTCGGTCTATACAATCGACGCTACGGTTGAGTGCGTTAAGTTGGGTAATGCAAAGCTGTTCAATACGTTGGTATTGGGTGGCTACTTGAAGGTTTGCCCCGTAGTAACGCTCGAGAACGTATTTGAGGGCTTGAAGCGATCGCTGCCTGAGCGCGCGTGGAAGATGTTGCCTCAGAACGAGGAGGCTATCCGCCACGGTGCAGAGATTATCTGCAAGGTGCGCTAAGCGACAAACGACACTTAATGACAATCCGCAGACTCGGTTTCGGGTTTGCGGATTGTTTTTATTATTTATATAGGTGTAGGATTATGGGCAGGTGGTCGCTTGGTCCGGCTGTGTAGGCGCGCGATGTGAAGGTGCGTAGAGGACGCACTCCTCCATTTGTTGAAATCAAATCGCGGCGAATATAGACCTGTGCGCGTGCCGATGGAAATGCTTTTGGGTCGATCCAAAAATTATCGTACATCAACCATCGTCCGTCATAGACTATCGAACCCTCGCCTCGACGTTCGGCTTCGAGCAACAACGGTGAGCTCCACACCGGCATAATGTCGCGTTTCAGAATAAGAGTTGGAGTGTCGTTGAAGTCGCCCGCGATGATGATACGCGCCGAGGTGTCGGCTCGATGCAGCGAATCGACAAACGTTGCTAAGCGTCGCTGTGCTCGCAGACGATTCTCGCGTCGGCTGAGTTGCGACGGCAGGTGGCAGACGATGAGATCAATGCGCTCGCCACAGAGTTTGCCTCGGACATAGAGAAACGTGCGACGAAAACCCGACTCGATTGATCGAATCTGTTCGGGGAAAAATTTATCACCCTTATAAAGTACCGCCAGATCCATACCGCGTGCGTCATTCGAGGTGCGGTGGATATAGTTGTAATCGGTGCCGAGTGTCATCACTAAATCGCGCACAACGCTCTCGTTCTCGACTTCGGCGAGTGCGACTATTTCGGCTGCAACCGAATCGACTACCGAGGTGATAGCTTGCAATTTGCTTTGGTAACGAGTTGTATTCCAGCGCAGGGAGCCTTTGGGAGTGTAGTCGCTATCGTTATAGAACAGCGACGGTATGGTGTCGTACAACGATTCGACATTGTAGAACATCACAACGGGCGGACGTTGTGCCGACGCAGCCACAACCGACAAAACGATCGCCAATATGGTCGCAAGTATGCGCATTACTCCGTAGCCTCAGGCTGATTATTGACAATCTTATAGCCAAGTGCCGCGATGAAAATCGACATCACGGGGCTGATCAGGTTGAAAATGCAATAGGGGAAATAGACGAATGTCGAAACGCCCAGCACCGTCGATTGGGTCATACCGCACGAGTTCCACGGAATCAGCACCGAGCAGACCGTAGCCGAGTCCTCGACCGAGCGGCTCAAAAGGCGTGGTTCGAGTCCTTGCTTGCGATAGAGCTCCTTAAACAGATTCGACGAGAGGATAATCGACAGATATTGGTCGCCTGTGCACATATTGCAGAACAGACCTGCACCTACGGTAGATGCCACGATTGATACCGTTCGGCGTACAAAACGGAGGAAGAAGGCTGTGATGTTTGCCAGCATACCGCTACCAGCCATCACTCCTCCGAAGCACATTGCGCAGACAATCAGCCACACCGTGTTAAGCATACCTGCCATTCCGTTTGTCGCAACCAGCTCATTCAGCGCTTCATTGCCCGTTTCGATAGCAGTCGAGCCATAGTAGCTCTGCATAACGCCTCGGAATGCCCCCATAAATCCATCTGCGCCCGATATGTTGTGCAAGATTTCGGGTTGAAAGATGCAGAGGAACACACCTGCGAGCAGGCACGACGAGAAGAGTGTAATCAGTGCCGGAAGTTTGCGAATGATCAGCAACAATGTGAACAGGGGCACGATGAGCAGCCACGGTGTGATGTTGAATGTTGCGCGTAGCGATGCCGAGAACTCAGCAATCTGAGCGGGGTCGCTAATTTCGTGTGTAAGGCCGACGATCGTAAAGACCAGCAACGCAATACAGAACGAGGGCACCGTTGTAATCATCATATAGCGAATATGAGTGAAAAGAGGCGTTTCGGCTGATGATGATGCAAGTACGGTCGTATCGGACAACGGCGAAATCTTATCGCCGAAATATGCGCCCGAAATAATCGCTCCCGCAATCCACCCTTCGTCGAAACCTTGTGCCTGACCGATACCGATCAATGCTACGCCGATTGTTGCGATTGTGGTCCACGAGCTGCCCGTCATAACCGACACCACGGCCGATATCGCGCAACACGAAACCAAGAAGAGTTTGGGGTGCATAATCTCCAAACCGTAGCAAATCAGCGACGGTACTACTCCACTCACCATCCACGATCCTGCAATCGATCCGATCAAGAGCAACATAATGATAGCCGAGCCGACGCTGTGAAAATTCTTCGAAATGGCCTCTTCAAGTGTCTGCCACTTAACGCCATAGCGCAACATTGCGATAGCAACGCAGACGGCACTTGCGGCCAGCAGCGACACCTGACTTCCGCCCTCCAATGAGTCGCTACCGAAGGCTTGGATAACGGCAAAGAGCAACACAACAAGTACGGCAATCGGAACAAACGAAACGATTACCGAAGGATTGTTACTTTTCATTTTTTTTCGATCGGCTATTTTGATGAGAAGCAATAATCGGCTGTATCGCGCAGGCCCAACAATAAATCACGCACCGCCATACGACGTTTGCCCGCCAACTGCAACTCTTCGAGTGCGATCCAACCATCTTTGCACGCCACTTCGAGCGTCGAGCGACCGTCGGTGCGAACCTCTCCTGCGCAACATTTGTGCTCAGTGGGTGTGAATCGAACGCTGAAAATCTTTGCCGAGCCAACCTCTGCACCATCTTTGTACATACGGCTCCACGCTGCGGGATATGGTGCCAAACCGCGCACAAAATTGACAATACGCTCGCCCTCCATCGACCAATCAATCAGGCAATCCTCCTTGAAGATCTTAGGCGCGGGTTTCAACTCCGAGTCGGGAATATGGCTCTGAGCGATCGGTGTGATGTTGCCCTCGGCGATCTTCTCGACCGTTTCGAGTACCAAACCGCTGCCAATCTCCATCAATTTGTCGTAGAGCGTACCGATGTTGTCCTCGGGCAGAATCGGACAGCGTACCTGACCAATGATGTCGCCCGTATCTATCTGATGATTAAGCAAGAATGTAGTTACGCCCGTTTCGGTTTCGCCATTGATGATAGCCCAATTTATGGGTGCTGCACCGCGATATTGCGGCAGTAGCGAGGCGTGCAGGTTGAACGTGCCCAAACGTGGCAACGACCAGACGGTTTCGGGCAACATTCGGAAGGCGATGACAATACCCAAGTCGGGTTTCAATGCTTCCAATGCCGATTGAAATTCGGGATCGCGCAGCTTGACAGGTTGCAATACGGGCAGCCCCTGCTCGACGGCATACTGCTTGACATCGCTCTGTTGAATTTTCTGACCGCGACCAGCGGGTTTATCGGGTGTGGTTACGACGCCGACAATGTTGTAGCCGCCCTCGACCAATGCGCGGAGCGAGGTTACGGCAAATTCGGGCGTACCCATAAAAACTATGCGTAAATCTTTGGCATTCATTATTTTTGCTGTTTATTGCGTTTCTTCGGTTTGAGTTTTGCGAATATCGGAGTTAGCTTAGCAGTAATGGGATCGACAAATTTCTTGACGTGGTTATAGTACCACTCGACATTGAACAGATTCGAGTCGTTGGTGGCTTTGTAGATTAGGAATGCCGCCAACGGTCCGAGAATGAAGGTCGAAAGCCACATACCTGCGGTTGCGCTCCACGTACCCTCTTTGGCGATCTTTTCGCCCGTTGTGCTGATGATATAGTAGATCACGAAGAATACCACCGAAATCACAATCGGCATACCCAAACCACCCTTTCGGATAATCGCGCCCAATGCTGCGCCGATCGCAAAGAAGATAATAATCGATACCGGTAGCGATATTTTGCGATGCCACTCCACTTTGCTGATGTTCAACTGATTGATAGCCTCCTTGCTCGAAGCTTCGTCCCAAGTGAATGAGGCGCGCGATGAGGCTGCTGCACTGCGGGCCTGCGCCCAAAGATTCTTACGCTCATAAATGTCGAGAGCCGCAATCGAATCTTCGTACAGAACGGCCTTAAATGCCTTTTTGTCAATATCCATTTTCAGGCTGTCCGGCACGGGCAGAATGCTGACGTCCTCTTGGAAGATCTGCTCTTTGAGCAGCGGCTCGTATGAGCGGGTGGTCGTTACGGTAACGAGGTGTTCGAGCGAATCGATCGAATGATCCAATTCGTTGATGTTCTTGGTCTTACCCGATGAGAACATATCGGCACTTGTGCGCGCAAAATCGAATCCCGAAGTGGGAATTGCACCATTCTGCTCGGTGAAGAACGAGCGACGCAGATTGTTCTTGTCGTACCAATTATTGTTGCGAGTCTGCTCATACGATTCGCCATTATAGAGAGTTACGAGTAGGAACTTTTTGTCGTCCGACAAGCGGATATAGCCCGAGTCGGCCACCATTGTAGTCATATTGCCGCTGGTGTTGCGGTTGTCATAGATCAGGACGTCGCGTAGAAGGTGTGTTTCGGGGTCTTGCGTTCCGACGCGAATACTCAGGTTATCCACTCCGTTGAAGAATACTCCATCTTGAAACTCGATCGACTGCTTCTGCTGGCGAATGTCATA
Source organism: Rikenellaceae bacterium (assembly GCA_017442365.1). Classification (GTDB taxonomy): domain Bacteria; phylum Bacteroidota; class Bacteroidia; order Bacteroidales; family Rikenellaceae; genus Alistipes. The sequence continues at coordinate 16,686 of JAFRZW010000004.1, forward strand.
GAGCAGGCTGAACATCTTTTTGTTCGAGTATGGAACGAGGTTGTTGGCGGCAAAAAAGCTACCCACAGCCACGAAGAATACAACTATAAACAGCGGTTTGAGAATCTGCATCAGCGACATACCTGCCGATTTCATCGCCAACAATTCATAGTTTTCGCCCAAGTTGCCCATTGTCATAATCGCGGCAAAGAGTGTAGCCAATGGCAGACCCATCGGAATCATCGTTGCCAGCGAATAGAGGATCAGTTCGACGATTACGGCTCCATCGATACCCTTTCCGACCAGCTCGTCGATGTATAGCCAAACGAAGTTCATCATCAGCACGAACATCACGATCAGGAATGTGAGCACCATCGGGCCCAGATATGATTTGAGTACAAATTTATGTATCTTTTTCATCGGCTCGTTGCGAGTTTAGTTTTGCTCCGTGCGGGGAGCAGTTTGACGATTATGAGTGCGAGCGTCAGTACGAAAATGATCACTGCGCTCGGTGGGATCTCGAAGTAATAACTGATGGTCAGTCCAATAATGTTGGCTGCCATTCCAACCATTGCCGACCAAACCGTAATTGCCCGATAGGACTTCGTGATTGAATTTACGATAACGGCCGGCATTGTCAGTAGCGATATGAGCAAAATGATACCCATCACTCTGATTGATAGTACAATAGTTGCTGCCACAATCACAGCCATTATGTACGAAATTACACGTATGGGAATACCTTGTGAGGCGGCAAAATCGCGGTCGAAAGCGACGAACATCACCTGTTTCAACCATACTGCCGCACCGATAATCAGCAACAAACAGAGGACTCCGAGTGCAGCGACATCACCACGAGTAACGGTAATGATGCTGCCAAACAGATATGCCGACAGATCGCCTGCCGCATAGCCTGCTCGAAGGTTCATAAAGACGATTCCGATTGCCATTCCGACCGACCACACGATACCGATCGCTGAGTCTTGGCGGATACGGCCGCGCTCACTTGCCCATTCGATACCGAGAGCTGCAAGCACAGCAAAGATCATCGCTCCCACGATCGGATTGGTCCCTGCATAGAGAGCTATACCCATACCTCCGAACGATGAGTGGGTAATGCCACCGCTGAGGAAAACCATACGGCGTGCGACGATATATGTACCGACAATACCGCACGCTATGCCCGATAATATGCAGGCATAGAGGGCGTTACTCAGGTGTGGGTAACTTAGTATATCGTTAAGAAACTCCATTGTTAATCGCGCGTGCGTACGTGTATCAAACTGCAAATTTAGGTTTTTTCGGCGACCCAGCCAAATATTCTGCGTTTCTTTGACAAGAAGTGTGGAATATTTGTCGCGGGAGATTGTTTTTGCGCCCGTTTTTTGTAATTTCGCGCTGTAAATGTATAGCGAAAAACAATGAATGAGAATCGTGGTCGTCGAGTGAGTTTTCATACACTCGGCTGTAAGCTCAATTTTTCGGAGAGTTCGACGCTCGCACGTGAGTTCGAGAGCAATGGTTATGTGCGTGTCGGGAGCGAACGTGATGCCGATGTGTGTGTGATCAATAGCTGCTCGGTTACGGAGCACGCCGATAAGAAGTGTCGCAATTTGGTGCGTAAAATCCATCGTCGCAATCCCTCGGCAATTATCGCCGTTACGGGGTGTTATGCGCAACTGAAACCGCACGATATTGCGAAAATCGAAGGCGTTGATATCGTGTTGAGTAACAATGATAAAGGTGATTTATATCAACGAGTGGCTGAGCTGATGGGACGCAAGGCCGATACTCCGTTTGTAACGAGTTGCCAGACCGAGGAATTGACCCGATTTTTTGCAGCATTTTCGAGTGGCGACCGCACGCGAACATTCCTTAAAGTGCAGGACGGTTGCGACTATAAATGCGCCTATTGTACGATCCACTATGCGCGCGGTTCGAGCCGCAATATGCCCATTGCCGATCTGGTCGAAGAGGCGCGTGAGATTGCCCGATTGGGACAGAAGGAGATCGTGATTACGGGTATCAATACGGGTGATTTTGGTCGCACGACGGGCGAAAGTTTCTACGATTTGTTGCGTGCGTTGGACGAGGTCGAGGGGATTGAACGTTATCGAATTTCGTCGATTGAGCCCAATCTGCTGACCGACGAGATTATCGAGCTGTGTGCTCGCTCAGCTAAGTTCCAACCCCACTTCCATATTCCGTTACAGAGTGGTTGTGATAGTGTTTTGGCACGTATGCGACGTCGCTATACCACAGCGCGTTATGCCAATCGAATTGAAGCGGTGCGTGAGCTGATGCCCGATGCCTTCATCGGTATTGATGTGATTGTTGGATTCCCGGGTGAAACGGACGAGGATTTTCAAACGACATACGATTTTTTGGAGCGTTTGGCGCCAGCTTACCTGCATATATTCCCCTTCTCGGAGCGTGCCGGAACGCCTGCGGTTACGATGCCCGATAAGGTGCCACCGCACATCTCGGCCGAACGAGCCAAACGTCTTGACGAACTGTGTCAAAAGCTCCACCGCCAATTCTGCGAGCGTCATATCGGGCAGGAGGCCGAGGTGCTGTTCGAAGGTCCTGCCAAAGGTGGTATGATGTCGGGCTTCACGGCCAACTATATCAAGGTGCTTGCACCCTACGATCGCGCCAAAATCAATACTATTGTGCGCGTAAAGTTGGATTCTGTGGTGGATAATTGCGATATGGTTGCGCATTTATTATAAAATTTGTATATTTGCGTTTTAGTGTAAAGATATGTCAAAGAATAGAATGAAGGGTTTGCGCAAAAAAAGCATTGCAGGTTTCAGTTGCATAGTATTGTTGCTGGCCTTCTCGGGCGTTGTATCAATGCTCGAATTGGGGCAGTTGAGCCGCGACGCTGAGGAGATTTTTGGTGCGAGCACACGTAACGTCGAGCTGGCGCAGGATATGCTCGATGCTGCTCAGAGTCAACATACTGCATTGATGCACATCGCTATTTTCGGTCAATATGAGTTTGCCGATTCGTGCCGACATAGTTCGGAACGATTGACTGCGACTCTCGAATTGGCACGTGAAGAGATTTACGACGCCTCGTCGCTCGATTCGCTATCGATGGCGACGGCACGTCTGGCTACGACGGTCGAAGATTTTATGGCTGTTGAACCTCCCATCGAGCGTACTGACTCGATTGTACGCGCCAATGCGATGTGGTACACTCGCCAATACGAGGCTGATTATATGGCGTTGCATAATGCGGTGAAGAACTACATTACCTCGATGCAGGGCACGTTGGCACCGCGTACCGAACTGCTCAAAAAGAACGCCTATCGAACTGTTATGCCTGTGCTGATCACGCAGATAGTTACGATTTTGATCGTGCTGATGTTGTTCTATTTCGTGAATTGCTACGGTGTGAAACCGATCACCGAACTCAATAAACGTTTGGACGACTACCTGCGATATAAATTGCCATTTACGGTCAAGGGTGAGTTTGTCGATGAGTTGGCGTCGATCAAGGAGCAGATTGAGGTGCTCATCACTCGCAACAAACGTCGTATAGACGATTAAACAAAACAGAGGGGAGAGGAATATGCGACTGAGCGTTATATTTCGATACATTGGCATTGTAATGCTGTTTTTGGCGTTGTTTATGTTGGCGTCGGCAGGCGTTTCGTACATAAATCACGTCGATACGGCATTCTATCCGCTGCTCATCTCGTTTATGCTGACGTTGGTGCTCGGTGTCTTTCCGTTGATTTTTGTCAATAAGGACCCCAACGCAACGATGACCACCAAGGAGAGCTACTGCATTGTGGTCGGTGCGTGGTTGTTGGCTTGCGTGGTCGGTATGTTCCCCTACCTGATTTGGGGCGGCGAGTTCTCGCTGATCAATGCTTGGTTTGAGAGTGTGTCGGGATTTTCGTGTACGGGAGCGTCGATTTTGAACGATATCGAGGCTCTGCCACGAGGTCTGCTCTTCTGGCGATCGACGACTAATTGGATCGGTGGTGTGGGCGTAGTCATCTTTGCAATGATGATTCTGCCGACGCTGGGTCGCAATCGCGCAATGCTGACCAATATCGAGATGTCGGCAATGGCCAAGGATAACTACCACTACCGCTCGCAGCAATTGATCCGAATCCTGATCACGACCTATATCTGTGTTACGTTGCTCTGTATGTTTGCGCTGAAATTGGCGGGTATGACGTGGTTTGACGCTTGTACGCACGCGATGAGTACGGTTTCGACGGCGGGTTTCAGCACCAAGAATGCCAGCGTCGGACATTTCGATAGTGTGGCAATCGAGTTGATACTGATCGTAACGATGTTTGTGTCGGCGATCCACTATGGTTTGCTGTTCTCGACATTGACGGGAAAGCGTAACAATATCTTCCGCTCGGAGGTTGTTAAGACCTATCTTGTTGCATTGGCGGCCAGCTCGGTGCTGATAGCAGTCAGCCTGCGTCTGGCAGATGTCTATCCTACCCTGCTCTCGTCGTTCCGCCACTCGCTGTTCCAGGTGGTTTCGATTTCGACAACGACAGGCTTTGCTACGACCGACACCAATTTGTGGACACCGTTGGCGGTGATGATTTTGGTAGTTCTGTCGTTGACGGGTGCTTGTGCAGGCTCAACCTCAGGCGGTTTGAAGTTCGATCGACTGATTTTGGCGGCTAAGTCGGTGAAGGCGCGTATCGTGCAGCAACAGCACCCAAATGCTATTGTGCGAATCAAAATTGATGGTGTGATTCAGCGTACCGACACTGTTAGTACGGTGATGACCTTCATTGTTTTCTATATTTTGTTAATTCTGATCGGAGTCTTTGTCAATTCGCTCTATGGTATCGACTTGACGACGGGATTTTCGTCGGCAGTGGCTTGTGTGTCGAATGTTGGTCCGGGTTTCGGTGAGGTCGGCTCGGTTTGCAATTTCTCGTCGCTGCCGTCGATGGTGAAATTTACCGATACGTTGTTGATGTTGTTCGGCCGTTTGGAGATTTTCGGATTGATACAGATCTTTTTGATCAAATGGTGGATTTAGATTTTGGCTATGAAGAGATACTCGATATTACTACTAACGATATTTGCATTTGCCGCAGGATATGTGGTGGCACAACCTCCCGTTAAGGCTCGTATTGCAGGATTGGAGGATAATGCCGAATATATGGCACTGCTGAGCGATGGCGTCAGGTTGCAACAGCAGGAGGACTCGGTGATGCGTGTAATCGAACAGAATCGCAAACTCTTTGCTGAGGACGTCGAGAATCGCGCAAAGTATGGTGAGGCGATCCTTGCGTTGGAGGAGCAGGTTTTCAGTTTGCGCAATCGTAAGGGCGATATTTTTAGCCGTATCAATACCATCGAGCAGGATTGGCTGATCGAGAATATGGTGTCGGGCGAGGTGGTAGTGAGTGATCAGCTACCCGATGAGCAGGCTACCGATACGATCGTCGAGCAGGCAGCAGTGCAGGCTTCGCGTCTGGTCGATGATATACACTTTGTTACGGCGCTCGATTCGTTGGACTACGTGGCTTTGCAACGTGCTCAGAACGATGAGCATAAGGTGATTGAGTATGTCAATATGCTCAGCGAGAACCATACAGCGATGGAGTCGATCAGGGTGCAGTATGAACAGACGCAAGATGCAGCCGAGGCGTCGCGCCTCTACTCTAACTATCAGGTGCTGAAAGGTCTGTGCTCGGCGTTGAATGACTCGATAGCGACGCGCTGGGGGACAATTTTCGACGCAAAGAGTTTTGCATATAACTTTATGCTCGAAATGGAGCGCCGCGATGATCTGTTGGAGGAGAGTGAGTTGGCGCTGTCGAAGGCAATTCAGCAGTCGGCATCGGATCGTGGTCGCTATGCCTCGGACGCGATGTGTAACTATTTCAATACCAAGAAGGCAATGATCGGCACAGAGATTGAGTTGGCTCGAATCTATGGCTTGGGCTATGTGCAGGATTCGTTGTCGAAGGTGGCGCACCATCTGGCGACGATTGACTATCAACTGCCAAAGGTCGAGATCGAGGAGCGTTTCTTCTTGGCATACGAGCCGATCGGAGTGTCGTCGCCATCGCGCTATAATTCACGTAAGCCGATCCCTGAGTGCGAGATCTATGAGCGCGGTACGATCTATCGCATTGTGCTCGGTACATTCTCGCAACAGCAGCCTATTTCGATTTTCCGCGGCGTCTATCCGCTCTATCGTTTGAAGACCGAGGAGGGCAAGTATCGCTACTTTGCAGGCGGTTTTGCTACGGAGGCTGAGGCTGATGAGGCGCAGATCAAGTTGAAGAATATGGGTTTCCGTCGCCCTGAGGTTGTGGTTTGGCAAGATGGTGTCTATACAAATCTGGCCGAGGCACGTGAAGCGGCAGCCGATATGACGCAGGTGTTCCGTGTCGAAATTTCGGGTGTGGAGCAGATTGACGATCAGATGCGTGCAGCAATTGATACGCTGGCTGTGGGCAAGGATATCACGCGAATTAATGGTCGCTTTATGGTGATGTCGTTTGCTGAGCGTGCGGAGGCAGAGCAACTTGCTGAGGCTGTGTCGGCGGTCGAGGGCGCAACGGCAGAGGTGGTTGCCATCGAGGTCGAGATGCCGGCTGAGGAGGAATAATTGCAGCAATGGCTCAAAAATGGGCTGTGCTGTTGTGAAATTTAAGTTTTTTTGTTATCTTTACTGCAACTAACTATTAAATAACGAAGCATTATGTTCTGGATTGTATTACTCATCGTTCTTGGTGCTATATTTCTGATGGCGGAATTGGTCTTGCTGCCCGGTGTGTCAATAGGAGGCATATTAGCGTTGGTTTGCGATGTGGCAGCGGCATATTTTGCGTTTGCTTGGTATGGTTCAACGGCGGGTTGGATCGCTATCGGAGCAATCTTTGTGGTGGCAGTTGCGGTTACCATCTTCTCGTTGCGTGCCAAGACGTGGCAGAAACTCTCACTGCGTCAGCAGATTACCTCGTCAAGTATGGATACTCCGCAGGATCACAACGTTAAGGTGGGCGATCGTGGCGTAGCGGTTACGCGTTTGGCTCCGATGGGTAAGGTCGAGATTGCGGGCCATACGTTCGAGGCTAAGAGCGCCACCGAGCTGATCGATCAACAGTCGGAGATCGAGGTTACGGGTTTCGAGAATTTCAATATTATTGTCAAGAAAATTAAGTAATAACCATAAAATAACCTTTTGACTATGGTAAGTTTTGATAGTATGGGTATGATTGCCCTGATCTGTTTTGCGGGCTTTGTGCTCCTGTTGTTGATTTTCTACTTTATTCCAATGGGATTGTGGTTCTCGGCATTGGTGTCGGGTGTGAGAATCAGTCTGTTGCAGTTGGTGCTGATGCGTTGGCGTAAGGTGCCGCCCTCGATTATCGTGTCGGCAATGATCGAAGGTACGAAGGCGGGTTTGAAACTCAATGCCAATGATATGGAGGCTCACTACCTCGCAGGTGGTAATATTACCAACGTTGTACACGCATTGGTGTCGGCTCAGAAGGCTAACATTAACCTCGACTTCCAGATGGCAACGGCTATCGACTTGGCTGGTCGTGATGTGTTCGAGGCAGTGCAGATGTCGGTCAATCCTAAGGTGATTAATACGCCTCCCGTTTCGGCAGTGGCAAAGGACGGTATTCAGCTGATTGCCAAGGCTCGCGTTACGGTGCGTGCCAACATTAAGCAGTTGGTTGGTGGTGCCGGTGAGGAGACCGTTCTGGCACGTGTTGGCGAGGGTATTGTATCGAGTATCGGTTCGTCGGAAACTCATAAAGTGGTGCTCGAAAATCCCGATTTAATCTCGCGTGCGGTGCTGATGAAGGGTCTTGATGCGGGTACGGCTTTCGAGATTCTGTCAATTGATATTGCCGATATTGATGTCGGTAAGAACATCGGTGCAGAGTTGCAGATGGATCAGGCTAATGCCGATAAGAATATTGCGCAGGCTAAGGCCGAAGAGCGTCGTGCAATGGCAATCGCATTGGAGCAGGAGAATAGGGCTAAGGCTCAGGACGCTCGTGCTCGCGTGATTGAGGCTGAGGCCGAGGTGCCTCTGGCAATTGCCGAGGCTTTCCGTTCGGGCAATTTGGGTATTATGGATTACTACAAATTGAAGAACATTCAGGCTGATACCACGATGCGCGAAACCATCGCTAAGCCGACCGAGAAGAAGTAGCCGAGCACTACCCTTTTGGGTCGAAAAACGAATCGCGTCCACCTCGCAAGGTGGGCGCGATTTTGTTTAGCGGTTGCGCTCTTCGGCCAGCAACCGATCAAATGTTTGACGCAACAGTTCGCTATTCTTTATAAGTTGCCGTAGCTCGGCTAAGCGTGCGCTATTCTTCGATTCGGGAATCCATAGGCGCAGGTATCCACCGTCGGCATATTTCTCTTGCAGATGGGCGCAAAAACGCGCATACTGTCCCTCGGCGTCAAGCTGAGGATAGTTGGTTAATCCGTATTGAACGGTGCGACGCAGGGTAATTTCGGGATCGATTACACGATCGGCCTCGGCGACAATGCGTCCATATATCGAGCGTGGTTCGTGATCCGACGAGGCTCGATGATCCTCGGCGGCGCAGGCAATCACCTCGATCTCCTCTTTGGAGAACCATTGTCGCAACACTCGATCGGCACGAATAATCCTGCCCGACACCAAATGGTGCAACTTGCGCCCCTCGCTCAATCCCAAATCGTGATAGGCGGCTGCAACATAGACCATACGTCGATCAGCATCGTAATGCTCAGCCAACGCAAGGCTCTCGGCTATCACCGTGCGCACGTGATCGATCGAGTGGGCACGATCAAAGGCGGCATAGCGAGGTATAATCTCCTGCTCGATATATTGCTGTATTTCGTTCATTCTAAGTCGATTAAAAAATAACCGACCTCTGGGAGATCGGTTACTAAGTTATGTTGTGGGTGATCGTACTATTCCTTTACGCAACGAACTTGGAAACCTCCTGCGCGATAGTTCGCCTGCGTTGTGTCGAATGTATCACGGTTGAAGTAGAAGCCAACCGACTTGTCGTTCGACGTTGAGTTTGCGCTCCAATAGTAGCCCGTCCAAAGCGTACCATCGTGGTTGGTGTTTGTAAGCACGCCCTTCGAGAAACTACGACGACCGGCAGCGGGATAGAATGTTGTTGTGCCACCGAAATTGAAATACCAGCCGCTCTCAAACTCTCCGTCAGTGCTCTCTTGAACGCTATTCCAAACCTTGCTGTCGGGCACTTTCCAACCTGCCGGGCAGGGATCGTACATTGTCTTATTGGCTGCCCAGAGCGATGCGTCGTGAGCCTTGTAGAGCCAATCGTAACCGCTTGCTTCGACACCTTTGATTATTCGGGTCGGGCACTTGATTGCATATTCGAGCGTACCGATCTCCTCGTCGCACTCAACGGGCGAGAATCCGATGTTGTTGTTCAGATTGTTGTAGGTAGATGCGTTCGATGTCGATGTTGCGTTTGCACTCATAATGAGCGGATCCTTGCGACCCCACTGATAGAACAGGCCATACGCGCGATAGAGATCGTCGCTACCGTCGCTCATTGCACCGAGGTTGCGATCCATCATTACACTACCATCTGGATAGGTGATATTATCCTCTTCGGGATTGTAGTCGGTCAGCCATAAGTGCCAGCTCCACAAGATAGTTTCGTTGGCGTCCTTCACAGCGATCAATGCGTTACCCTCGTTGATCTTCGTGTCGTCATTTGCGTCGGCAGTAGTTGTGAACGAGACGTGGTCGCCATCGAGCATTACGGGACCGAGTAGGTTTTTGCTCGTCTGCCAAACAACCTCAGCCGAGATGGGTGTGCCACCAATGCTCTGCGACGAGTTTCCTTTGACCGTTGCCTTGATTTTGTAGCGGGTGTTGGGCTGGCTGATGATGTAGCTGTTAGCGTTCTGGACGATAGTTGTAGCCGGCATTATTTCGACCTTTAACTGAGCCGAAACGGTGCGCTCCTTGCGGTGTACCGAGATCTTGACAACGCCACTCGTCTCGCCTACACCCTTGGCCGGTGCGGTAACTTTGAGCAGGGTTTTCGAAGGCAGTTCTGCCTTCCAACCTTCGGGCACCTCTTCGATCTCGTACGAGTGCTCCTTCTTCATTGAAACCTCAAACGAGTGGGTCTGACCGTAATCAAATTGTGCGATTGACGGTGCGTTCTTCAACTCTACGCGCAGCTGGTTGTCCTCGTCGTCGTTTTCGCACGAAGTGAAGACGATTGCCACGGTTGCAAGCATTGCGCACAGAGCGATAAAAGAGTGTCTAAATATTTTCATTTTCTGCATAATTTTCAAAATTTCGGGCAAAGTTACCAAAATACCTTTGATTTCCCAACCGAACGAGAGCATATTTCGCCCTAAATACCTAAATAAATTGTCGTTGGTTGCTCTAAAAACGTAAGGTGTGGGCGGTTTAGTATTCGCTTGCTGAAAAATTAATCGGCTATTTGCTTCTCAATTGTTCCAAATCATCGAAGAACGATGGGTAAGATTTGGCGACGCACTCGGCTCCTTCAATGGTAATCGGAGCATCGGCTGTCAGCGCAGCGATGGCCATCGACATCGCAATGCGATGGTCGCCGTGGCTGTCGGCTGTGCAACCGTGAATCTTACCACCGCGAACACGCATAATATTCTGCTCGTCGATATCGACTTCGATACCCGCTTTGGCATACTCCTCGGCTAATGTTGCAGCGCGGTTGCTCTCCTTATGTAGCAGTCGCTCAGTGCCATAGAGGGTCGATGTACCTTCGCAATTGGCAGCTAACGCAACCAAAGCAGGGAACAGATCGGGGCAATGTGTAGCGTCAAACTCAAATGCTTTCAATCGTCGATGGCGTACTGTTATGGCATTGTCGGTTGATTCAACCTCGGCACCTGCGCTAATCAGAGCATCGATGATTGCCGTGTCAGCCTGCAACGATAGACGGCTGATGTTTTCGACCGTAACCTCGCCTGCAACAGCTCCCGCAACAAACATCGGCGCAGCTCCACTCCAATCGCCCTCGATCATATAGTCGGTGGCGGAGTAATGCTGGTTGCCCTCGATGAAGAACTCACAATAGTCTTTATGTGCTATTTCGACTCCGAAACGACGTGCTGTGTCGATGGTCATATCGACGTACGGCAGGCTTTTGAGATTCTTGACATAGATGGTCGTATCGTTCTGAGCCATAGGCAATGACAATAGCAGACCTGTCAAAAATTGCGAACTGATCGAACCATCAACCGCAACCTCGCCACCCTGCATCGGGCCGCTTACCTGAATGGGCAAAAATCCACCTCCGTCGCGCACCTCGACGCCCAACTGTCGCAACGGGTCGATCATCATCGAAATAGGACGATAGAGAATCGTGCCCTCACCGTTGATTGTAATCGGTTGGTTGTGCAACGATGCAATCGGTGTGAAAAGTCGTGTCGCAAGTCCCGACTCGCCAATATGCAGACGGTCGGTGCGAGGAGCGAGCCCGCCACGTACTCGGATTGTCGAATCGTCAATGAGGGTAACCTCCGCACCGAGAGCTTCGATGCAACGAATTGCCGAGCGGGTGTCGTCGCATAATTCGAGGTTGCCGATCGTTGATTCGCCATCGGCAAGCAATGCTACTGCCAATGCTCGTTGAGCATAGCTTTTCGAGCACGGAGGAGTTATGCTGCCACTTATAGCAGAAGATGAGATGATCTGCTTCATTTATCTCAGTTTGAAATCCTTACCCAAATAGACTTTTCGTACCTGTTCGTCGTTGGCCAAGTCCTCAGCCGAGCCCGCTTTTAGAATCTTGCCTTCGAAAAGCAGATAGGTGCGGTCGGTGATCGAGAGCGTTTCGTGAACGTTGTGGTCGGTGATGATTACGCCGATATTTTTATCCTTCAACGTGCCGACGATACTTTGGATATCCTCGACAGCAATGGGATCGACACCCGCAAACGGCTCATCAAGCAAGATGAATTTGGGGTTGATAGCCACGGCACGCGCAATCTCGGTACGGCGACGCTCGCCACCCGAAAGTTGAATACCGAGGCTCTTGCGCACCTTTTGCAGGCGGAACTCCTCGATCAGGTTTTCGACACGTTCGCGCTGGTACTCTTTCGAGAAATCGGTCATTTCGAGCACCGAACGAATGTTGTCCTCGACACTCAGTTTGCGGAATACCGACGCCTCCTGTGCCAAATAGCCTACACCCAGCTGCGCACGCTTATATACAGGTAGCGAGGTGAGCCTTGTTACTTGGTTGTTATCGTCTTCGAGATAGATGTCTCCTTCGTTGGGTTTGATCAGTCCGACGATCATATAGAACGATGTGGTTTTGCCTGCTCCGTTAGGACCAAGCAGACCAACAATTTCACCCTGCTTAACATCAATAGAAACGTGATCTACGACGGTACGGGCCTTGTATCGCTTGACAAGATCTTTTGTGTATAGCCTCATTTTTTTTGCTAAATTTTTGCACAAAGTTATGGAAATTTCCGAAAAAAGTTGTATCTTCACATCAAATTTGTTTCAACTACACGAATCTATGGCGGAAGATTTACATAACCTGTTGCACGACAAGCTGAAAGAGTATTTCGGTTTCACGTCGTTCAAAGGCTATCAAGAATCGGTAATAAAAAATGTACTCGAAGGTAAGGACACCTTTGTATTAATGCCTACCGGTGGTGGCAAATCGTTGTGCTACCAATTGCCGGCGATGATTATGGACGGCGTTGCGATCATCATTTCACCGCTGATCGCGCTGATGAAGAACCAGGTCGATTCGATGCGAACATTCGCAGCCGAAACGGGTGTGGCACACTTTCTCAATTCGTCGCTGAATAAGACGGCAGTCAATCAGGTGCGCGCCGATGTGCTTGCCGGTAAGACCAAGTTACTCTATTTTGCGCCCGAATCACTAACGAAAGAGGATAATGTCGAGTTCCTGCGCAAGATCAAGATCTCGTTCTATGCCATCGACGAGGCGCATTGTATCTCGGAGTGGGGACACGATTTCCGTCCTGAGTATCGCCGTATCCGCCCCATTATCAACGATATCGGTCAAGCTCCGCTGATTGCATTGACGGCTACCGCCACGCCTAAGGTGCAGATGGATATTCAGAAGAATCTGGGTATGCAGGACGCTACGGTGTTCAAATCGTCGTTCAATCGCTCGAATCTCTATTACGAAATTCGTCCCAAGCACGATGCGTCGAAGGAGATCATTCGATTCATCAAACAGAACGAGGGCAAGTCGGGTATTATCTATTGCCTGAGCCGTAAGAAGGTCGAGGAGTTGGCCGAGCTGCTGGTTGCCAATGGTATCAAGGCACTGCCCTACCACGCAGGTATGGACGCCGCTACACGTGCCAATAATCAAGACGCATTCCTGCACGAAGATGTCGATGTGATCGTTGCGACGATTGCATTCGGTATGGGTATCGACAAACCCGACGTGCGCTATGTGATCCATTACGATATTCCCAAGAGCCTCGAAGGCTACTATCAGGAGACGGGTCGTGCCGGTCGTGATGGTGGCGAGGGCCGTTGCATTGCGTTTTATAGCTACAAGGATATTCAGAAGCTCGAAAAGTTTATGCAGGGTAAGCCTGTGGCCGAGCAGGAGATTGGTAAGTTGCTGTTGCAGGAAACGGTGTCGTATGCCGAAAGCTCGATTTGTCGTCGTAAGACTCTGCTGCACTACTTTGGTGAGGAATATACCGAGGAGAATTGTGGTAACTGCGACAACTGTCTGCACCCGCGCCCGCAGAAGGACGCTAAGGCTGCAACACAGTTGATGCTCAAAACGTTGGCATTCATTGGCGATAAATTTAAGTCGGATTATCTGATCAATGTTTTGGTCGGTAAGGTTACGGCGTTGAATAAGAGCTATGGTCATAACGAGTGCGAGTGGTTTGGTGCAGGTGCCGATTACGATGCCAAGTTCTGGGGTGCTGTGGTTCGTCAGGCGCATATTTTGGGCTTGATTGATAAGAATATCGAGAATTATGGCTTGCAGTCGATCAACGACAAGGGTCGTTCGTATATCAACCTGCCCTTCCCGATTATGATTACACTCGACCACGATTACGATGCCGAGGAGAAGGAGATCGAGGCTGCTACGCCTCAGGGTCGTGGTGGCGTAGCCGACGAGGAGCTGTTCCTGATGTTGAAGGATCTGCGCAAGAAGGTGGCCAAGAAACACGACCTGCCTCCGTTTGTGGTGTTCCAGGATCCGTCGCTCGAAGATATGTCGATCCAATACCCGATTACCATCGAGGAGATGCAGAATATTACGGGTGTAGGTGTCGGCAAGGCTAAGAAGTTTGGCGCTGAGTTCGTTAAACTGATCAAGCAGTATGTCGAGGAGAAAGAGATTATCCGCCCGCAGGATATGGTCGTGAAGAGCGTGGGTAATAAGAGTGGCAATAAGATCTTTATCATTCAGTCGATCGATCGTAAGATGGATTTCGAAGATATTGCTCGTGCAAAGGATTTGGAGTTTGACGAACTGCTGACCGAGATCGAAGGTATTGTCAATTCGGGTACGCGCTTGGATATCAAGTACTACATCGATAGCTATATGGACGAAGACAAGGCCGAGGATATTTACCTATATTTTAAGGAGGACGCCGAGAGCGACTCGTTGGCTGAGGCTGTCGAGGAGTTGGGCTCGGAATATACCGAGGAGGAGATTCGTCTGATCCGTATCAAGTTTATTTGCGAACAGGGAAACTAATCGAATAAAAATGACCGAAGTACGTGCAAAAAAGGCTCTCGGACAGCATTTCTTGACCGATCTGAATATAGCTCGCAAAATATGTTACTCGATGTCGGGTGGTACGCCCGAGCAACCTGCAACGGTGTTGGAGGTTGGTTGTGGTATGGGAGTGCTGACCCAATTCCTGTTGCAGAGAGATGATGTGGTAACCTATGGAGCGGAGATCGATCGCGAGAGTGTGGTCTATCTCAACGAGCACTACCCTGCTTTCTCGCCGCGACTGATTGAGGGCGACTTTTTGCAAATGGATCTTCGTGCGATGTTCCCTGACGGAGTGCGAGTGATCGGTAACTTTCCGTATAATATTTCGTCGCAGATATTCTTCAAAGTGATCGAAAATCGTGATCTTGTGCCCGAGTGTGTTGGTATGATCCAGCGTGAGGTGGCAGTTCGCTTAGCCGAACCACCGGGATCGAAGGAGTATGGCATTCTGAGCGTGCTGTTGCAGGCGTGGTACGATATCGAGTATCTATTTACGGTTGGCGAGCAGGTGTTTAATCCTCCTCCGAAAGTTAAGAGTGCGGTGATTCGTTTGGTGCGCAATCAGACTACCAAACTCGACTGCGATGAACAACTTTTTGTGAAGGTCGTTAAAGCATCGTTTGGTCAGCGTCGTAAGATGTTGCGCAACTCGTTGAAATCGGTATTTGGTGATTTTGGTGGAGTCGAGCATAGATTTTTCACGCAACGAGCTGAGCAGTTGTCGGTGGCTGATTTCGTCGAATTGACACAATGGGTTGCCGCAAATCGCAAATAGCATAATGATAAGGTATAAAGAAAAAGGTTCGCACTCTTGATCAGTGCGAACCTTTTATTTGTGTGGTACTCGGAGCGGGAATCGAACCCGCACGGCCGTTGCTGGCCACAGGATTTTAAGTCCGGCGTGTCTACCTATTCCACCATCCGAGCAACCCTATTGTGCGTTATTGCGAGTGCAAAAGTATCGATTTTATTTTGAAATTGCAAATTAATACATTGAAGCCTTGTTGCTAATCTAATAACTTTTCCTTAAATTTGTCAAAATTCTATCCTATTATGAAAAAGATACTCTTACAATTAGCGGTCGTGGCCGTATGTTGCGGTTGCGCGCAGGAGGCTGCAAAGGTGCAGGAGCAAGAGCCCGCAGCTGAACCTCAGAAAATCGAAAATCCTATGGTCGATTCGGTGTCGTTGGCCGTTACTCCCGTCAAGGACCAAGCTCGTACGGGCACTTGTTGGGCATACGGTGGCGTGTCGATGCTCGAAAGCGAAGTTATGCGTCGCGGTGGCGAGGAGCTGAATCTCTCGGAGATGTGGGTGGCTCGCAATGCGTGGAAAGAGAAGGCTGTGAAGTATGTCCGCTTGAATGGTCGTATGAACCTCTGGCAAGGTGGCGAGCTGCACGATGTGCTCTACATTGTTGATCGTTATGGCATTGTGCCTCAGTCGGTTTATGAGGGTAATTCGTCGGACGGTCAGTATGATCATCGTGAGTTGTGCAACGCAATGGTCGATTGCGCAGAGAAGATGGTCGAGGAGAAGGCTTACAAAAACGATGGCTGGCAGGACGAGTTTGATAAGATTCTTGACGAATATCTGGGCGTGCGCCCCGAAACTTTCGAGGTTGATGGCGTCGAATATACTCCCAAGAGCTATGCCGAGAAGTTGGGTCTGTCGGGCGATGATTTTGTCTATCTGACCTCGTTTGCTCACCACCCCTACTACGAGGAGTTCTCGATCGAAATTCCCGATAATTGGTTAGGTGAGAAGGCTATCAATCTGCCTTTGGACGAACTGCTTGCAGTGATGTATTCGGCTGTGGAACAGGGCTATACCATTGGTCTTGGCTCGGACATTTCGGAGTATAGCTACGGTGGTGGTATTTGCGTATTGCCGACCGATGAAAATTATGTGAAGGGTGCTCTGCCCGCGGAGGAGATTGCGGTTGATGAGGCTCTGCGCTTGAAGTGGTTCGACGATCGCACAACGGTTGATGACCACATTATGCACATCGTAGGTCTGTCGTACGATCCTCAGGGTCGCCGTTATTTCAAGGTGAAGGATTCGGGTGGTGTTTCGCGCAATTTCGATGGCTACTGCTACATCTCGGAGAGCTTTATGCGCGGTAAGGTGATCGAGATCGCGGTTAATCGCGCTGCGGTAGATCCTGCTTTGCTTGCTCAATGCAAGTAATCACACCCTCGACGTCGCGCGGATCGTGCCAAATGACCTGCTCGTCGCGACGGAACCAAGTTAATTGACGCTTGGCATAACGACGCGAATTGCGTTTGATAAGTTCGACTGCTTCGTCCCGACTGCAAAGTCCATCGAAGTAGTCGAACATCTCTTTATAGCCTACCGTTTGCAACGAATTGAGGTGGCGGAACGGATACAATGCACGAGCCTCGGCCTCCAACCCTTCGGCCATCATCATATCAACTCGACGGTCGATACGATCGTACAACTCGGCGCGATCCATCTCGGTACCAATCTTGATAATATCGAAATTGCGAGTGCGTTTTTCGCCCGTGCGAAACTCCGAGAAGGTGCGTCCGCTCGCCAAACAGACCTCCAAAGCACGCTGCACACGGGCGGGGTTCTGACGATCAACCTCGGCTGCGTAAGTGGGGTCAAGGCGTTCTAACTCAGCGAATAGATCCTCGACGCCTCTCTCTCGCAGACGTTGCGACAGTTGCTCGCGGAGTTCCTCCGAGGCCTGCGGAATATCGTCAATACCTTCGCATAAAGCCTTGACGTACAGCCCTGCACCACCTACGGCTACCACCGTGCGATGTCCTGCGGCAAAAAGTTCTTCGAGTTTTGCCAATGCCTCCTGCTCATAACGTCCGCAGGTGTATTGTTCGTGAATGTCGTGAGAGGCAATGAAATAGTGAGTCGCCGCGGCCAATTCCTCGGCAGTAGGTTGTGCCGTGCCGATTGCCATACCGCGGAAAATCTGTCGTGCGTCGGTCGAGATGATAGGGGCGTTATAGTGCTGCGCCAAGCGAATACTCAGCGCAGTTTTGCCCGAACCTGTTGGACCGACGATGACGATCAGCAATGGTCGCTCACTAAAACTCATCGTCGTAGTTATCGTCGCCTTCGAAATCGCTGAAATCGCCCATCATTTCGTCGAATGCCGAGCCTTCTGACTCGCTCATCGTCGGATCATACTGATCGGGTGCCGGTTCCTCCGATAGGGTTACACGCGGGTACTCTACTCCACTCTTGGCCTCGCCTGCGCCGATCAATTCGAGATAGTAGGCACGATCACCGAACATATCGAACTGATAGATCAGTCGGTCGCGATTGCGGTGTATTAACTGACCGAGCACAACGCTTGCCATCGGCACGGGAGCCTCTTCGCCCATATCGCCCATATCTTCGAGCGTAAATTCGCGGAGTTTGTTCCAACGGTCGTCGGCAGTGAAGAATGAGGTCATTGCGGGATCATATTCGAGATCTTCGCGAATAAATCCCTCGAAATCTGCCAGCGACATATCGTACATTACTTCGTAATCGCGCACGAAGCGATCGTTTTCGTCGCTGAGCATTCTGAATTTGAAAACCATTGACATAGTTTAATTCGAAATTATCGTGTTTCTCTTACTGCAAAGATAGCGAAAAACTCGATTTCGCCAAGCATTTTACGAGCGATGTGTAGGTTCGAAAAGATTTATTTAGGACTTAATGGTTTTGTTGTGAGATATTTTTTGTACATTTGTAGATTAATTTGTACATTTGTAGATTAAATAGTGTCGCACGGGTTATGTGCCAACTACAAATAGTGAGAGAGAATGAAGATAGGAAAATTTGATCTTTTGGAAATTGTGCGATTTGGAGTGGTAGGTGTGCTTGCCACTGCAATTCATTATGGGGTATATCTATTGCTGAACCCATATATGAATGCAAATATAGCATATACAATCGGTTACGTGGTTAGTTTTATCTGTAATTTCTTTTTGTCAAATTACTTTACTTTCAAAACCAAACCGAGCGTCAAGAAAGGATTTGGCTTTGCATTCAGCCACTTGGTCAATTACGGGTTGCATATAGTATTCTTAAATATGTTCCTATATTTGGGCTTGTCGGAAACGTGGGCACCGATCCCTACATACCTGCTTGTAATTCCGATAAATTTTATTTTGGTTAGATTTTTCTTGAAAAAGTAATAATATGAAAAAGGTTTCGATCCTTATTCCCGCATACAACGAGCAAGAGTCATTGCCGTTGTTGTATGATAAACTGACGGAGGTGGTTGGCAGTTTGCCTCAATATGAGTGGGAGTTTATGTTTGTGAACGACGGCTCGCGCGATCGTACTCTCGAAATGTTGCAAGAGCTACGTGCGAAGGATACCCGTGTGAATTATGTCGATCTTTCGCGTAATTTTGGCAAAGAGGTCGCAATGTTGGCCGGTTTCGACTATGTGTCAGGAGATTGTGTGGTGATTATGGACGCCGATCTGCAACACCCTCCTCATATGATTGCAAAGTTTTTGGAGAAATGGGAAGAGGGCTATGAAGATGTCTATGCTGTTCGCAAAACTCGCGGCAAGGAGAGCAAATTGCGCAAGAGTTTGACAATGACATACTACCGATTATTGCAACACACTACACGAGTGGAGGTTCTTCCGAATGTTGGCGATTTTCGACTGCTGGATCGCAAGTGTATCAATATGTTGCGCAAAATGCGTGATGCAGAGCGATATACCAAGGGTATGTATTGCTGGATTGGCTGCCGAAAAATTGGTGTTGAATTTGAACAGGGTGATCGCTTAGAAGGTGAGTCGAAATGGAATTTTGGAGCTCTGCTGAATTTGGCTATTAATGGCATTACCTCGTTTACTATTGCCCCATTGCGTATGGTGTCAGTGTGTGGTATTTTGATAGCTACGGTTGCATTTGTCTATATGATTTATGTGCTGTTCAAAGCATTGTTCTATGGTGATCCCGTTGCAGGTTTCCCGACCTTGATGGTTGCAATTTTGTTTTTGGGCGGTGTACAGCTTATCGGCTTGGGTATTTTGGGTGAATACGTAGGTCGTATCTTCAACGAAACCAAAAATCGTCCAGTATATTTTATCGAATCATTTAACGGAGAGTATCGTGAACCTGAAAAGTAAATTGATAGAATGTTATAAAACGAATAAAACGGAATATTTGTTTTTATTAATAATAGGATTATTATTCTATATATTAGAGTCTTATGCAATTTTCTGTAATGATGATTATTTTTATACCTATATATGTGAGGATGCTACCTTTTTAGATGCCATATCTGGTAAAAAAAAGGTTGAAAATATAAGAGATATTTTTGTTTCTCAATATAATCATTGGCAATTAATTAATGGTCGTTATATTGCACATACCATAGTGCAACTTTTTTGTGGCATATTGGGTTTTGAAATGTTTAAAATATGCAATACGATAGTATTTGTTTTATTTATAAATTACTATATAAAATTATGTAGATTATTTGTTAAACAGATTAATGCTATAATTTGTTTTATAGTATTGTGGATAAGCCTTGGGTTTGTAGATGTCGGATTTGGAATGATGACGAGTGTAGCGCATTCTGTTAATTATCTATGGTCGTCTTTAGGGTATACATGGCTTTTGTATAAAATTTTCGAATACAACCTAGATAATGCAAATCGAACATCAACCATTTTGTATAAAATACTTCTTTTTATATTGGCATTTATAGCTGGAGGAATGAATGAATCTTTTTCAGTAGGTTTATCAATGGCTCTTTTTCTGTATATGTTAATAAATAGAGAAAAATATAAGAGTCCTAATGAGATTTTATTCTTAGCATTTGGATTGTGGTTAGGCACAATTGTATTATGTGTTAATCCTGCGAATATACTTAGATTTTCAAGCGAAAATAATTCATCTTTTACAAGGGAATTTATGTTGAGATTTTTTTGGCTTGGAAGTAATTGGCGCTTATTGGTCCCAGTAATTTTTACTGCCATAATTGCTGCGATAAAATATGTTAAGAATGGATATAAGTATTATAATAATTATTCGTTAATGATCATAACGATTATATGTACATTATTCTTTTTGTTTGTTGTGGGATTGAAAGGATCATATCAAATGTTTACTAGTATAACTATTTTATCCTCTGCAATAATTTCGACAATAGCATTTGAGAAAGTCGCTGCATATAAGAATCTATATATTGTACTGGTATCAGTAATTATGTTGATACATTTTGCATTTGTTGTCAATTTACGATTGAAACAATATAATTATTGGGATTATGTTGTTTCGTCATACGTTACATCGACTAATGGCTATGTATATATTGATGATATGGATATTTTATATAATGGTGATGTGTGTGATGATATTATAAAAGCTTATGGTGCAACTATTGATTACAATATGAGTGACTTTAATTATAGTGGAATAGAGGTTTATTATTCAGATGCAACAAAACCATTAAGATTAGTGCCGACTAATATGAATTTAGTGGGTGAAAATAATATCTATGATGCCGATTGGTGCTATGTGATTCGTACGCCAGAGGATGTTGAATATGAGGTAAAGGTTACAGATTTTACCCATAAGAATTGGATGTTAAAATTGTGGTCAAAGTATTCGAACTCTGCTACATCTCATTTCTACTTGGATTCGTATGAGGTTATGATTGACGATCAGAAATATACAATTGCCCTTAAAAAGAATGATGACTTTATAATTAATAAAATTGAATTAACCCAAAAAGTTATTGATTAGGGTTCACCCACTCCATCACGTCGGCGGCATCGGGATAGTCGGTCAATGAGGGTTGTTGGGTGATGCCGACGGAAACTGCGCGGCGCAATGGCGGGCACGTGGTGGCGTGCTCGTTGATAAATGCTGTGTCGTTGCACGCTACGCATTGTATCTCTTTATCGTGCTCCGAAAGCCACTCTGCTACCTCGGCAAGTGATGAGTATCGAGCGATGTTGATTTGCGAAATTGCTGTCGGGAATGTTCGCTCCTCAATCAGCAACGAGTGTCCAAGATCGGTGTGAGCGACTCCGCTCATTGTTAAGATTGCGCGTCGTTGGCGATAGTTGTTCAAAAAACCGGCGTTGCTAACGCGATGCGAGCGCATAGCTGTTGCAAGTTGCTCAGTATTATAACTCTCGGGAACGAAAATCATCGAAATATTACGACAGCCAAGCCCCGAATACAGATAAATGTCATCACATAGCTCTTTTAGCTTGGTATATGGCTCTTTCCCCGTAAGAATAGCGACCGAAGATCGGCTACCTCGTAACAACATCGGGAGCGATCCATATTCAGCTCGAAAATGGCGTACGGCATTGTCGCTACCCGTTGCAATTACAGCGTCGGGCGTGATGCTCCCATCGTACAACTCGACAGCAACAGACGGCTCGATTTTGCGCAGCAGATCAATAACATATAACATTAGTACGCGATCCTTGCTCGATGGCTTGACCAAACAGCGATTGCCACTTGCGATGACGCAAAGCAGATCGAAGAAACCCACCAACGGAATATTACCCGCCATTACGACCAATACGTTGTGATGGGTAGCGACGGGTAGCGACGGGTAGTTGTCAAGCCACGAGCGTAGTCGTTTTTCATCAAGCATTTCGGTGCGTATAGCCTCGACTGCGTGGCGAATCTCCTGCTCCGAAAACCAGCTATTTGAGGCGATTGCGTCTGCGATTGCTTGACGCGACGTAACCTCCTCGCCGAAGCGTGCGAAATGCTCCCCTAACGTAACGAAAAGTTGTATGATCTGCTCTCTGTTCATACGGCAAAGATAATCGAATTAGAGCAGAAATGATACAATTTTGACGATTAATTATTCTCGTCGATGGTACGTTGGCGATGCTGACGATGTCGAATGATGATGTTTTTGATACTTGTTGCGCCGAGAATTGTCAGTCCTGCGTATTGTGTGGTTTTGGCCATTCCGAAGAAAATGAACCACAACACACCTTTGGCAGCGGTGCTGATCGGCAAGCACATTTGGGCAAAAGAGATGATATAACAGGGAATGCACAGTGCCAAGACTATTGCTCCTGTTCGAGGAGATAGTCTTGATAGATAACTGATTATGCGTTGTGATAGGGACTTTATTCCAGTTCGAAGTTTATCGAGCATATTTGGTAAAGTTGTATTTTTCGCGGAGGGCTTTTTGATCGGCCTCGGGGAGTTGGGTGAAATAAGCCTTCCAGCCTGGACAGAAATTGATGTGCCAACGCCAAAAACGACCAACAAATGATTGCGGTTTTTTTTCAAATTTTGCACGCATTGGGCAATTTTCACAAGGATAATTCTTTGCCATAGTTTTTCAATCTATCTAACTAAAACAAAGATAGTACGGAAAGTTTGTTCTGCCAAATATTGAACTAAAAAAATAATCACAGCCAAGGTCGTGTCGTAGTGTCTATTGGTGCGTTTTTTGATTGCGATTTTTGCGAGATTCGAAAAAATGGTTATCTTTGTGCCATCGAATTAGAACAAAGCCACTCGTCCGAGTGGTTGATTAATCCCTAAATCAGAAATTTAATCTCTCACACACTACTATATGCAAGAATTAGAGGCATTGAAAACAAAGAGTTTGGCCGAGTTGCGACAGATTGCTAAGGCATTGGGTATCACCGAACAGCTCAAAAAGAAAGAGTTGTTGGACCGTATTGTTGAAGTGGCGTCTGGCGCGACAACCGATAGTGCCGAACCCGCACGGACTGAGCCTGCCGACAAACCCAAACGAGGTCGTCGTCCCCGTGTCAATACCACACGCGTCGAGGACGCCAAAACCAATATTCCCACAGCGGAAGAACCGACGGCAGAGCCCGCCGCAGAAGAGCCACAAGAGGTTGTGGCAGAGCCGGTTGCTCAGCCCAAGAAGCGAGGCCGTAAGCCAAAGAATCGAATAGCGGAAGAGGCTATCGAGCAACCGACAACAACGGTCGGTGATGAAGAACTGAATACGGAGAAGGCTGACGATCCCGATTTGTCATTGTTGCCGGAATTGGAGTATGAGATTGCGCGCAATGATAACTATTTTGACGAAGATGAGGTGATAACCAAAGATGATTTTGCGGGCGAGATTGAGGGCGAAGGTGTGTTGGAGATTATGCCTGATGGTTATGGATTCTTGCGCTCGGCCGATTACAACTATCTAAATTCGCCTGATGATGTCTATGTGTCGCCATCGCAGATCAAATTGTTCGGCTTGAAGCCGGGTGATACGGTGAGCGGTACGATCCGTCCGCCGAAGGAGGGCGAAAAGTATTTCCCGTTGATCAAGGTGCTCGAAATTAATGGCTTAGAGCCCGAGTATGTGCGTGATCGAGTGCAGTTCGAATTTTTGACTCCCCTATTCCCAAGCGAGAAATTCAATTTGACGAGCAATGGACACAATTCGATATCGAATCGTGTAGTTGATCTCTTCTCGCCTATCGGCAAGGGTCAGCGCGGTCTGATTGTAGCGCAGCCTAAAACGGGTAAAACACTTCTGTTGCAGTCGATTGCAAATGCAATTGCGGATAATCACCCCGAAGTATATATGATCGTTCTGCTCATCGATGAGCGTCCTGAGGAGGTTACCGAGATGGCTCGCAATGTTAAGGCCGAAGTTATCGCTTCGACCTTCGACGAGCAGGCTTCGCGCCACGTTAAAGTAGCCGAAATGGTGCTCGATAAGGCAAAGCGAATGGTTGAGTGCGGCCACGATGTGGTGATCTTCCTCGACTCGATCACACGTTTGGCACGTGCCTACAACTCGGTACAGCCTGCGTCGGGTAAGGTGCTCTCGGGCGGTGTCGATGCCAATGCACTGCACAAGCCCAAGCGTTTCTTCGGTGCGGCACGTAACACCGAGGAGAAGGGCTCGCTGACCATTATTGCAACCGCTCTGATCGATACCGGCTCGAAGATGGACGAGGTGATCTTCGAGGAGTTCAAGGGTACGGGTAATATGGAGTTGCAGCTCGATCGTAAGTTGGCGGACAAGCGTATCTTCCCTGCGGTGAATGTGATTGCATCGGGTACGCGTCGTGAGGATCTGCTGCTGAATAAGGAGGTGATCAACCGCACGTGGGTGCTGCGTCGTTTCTTGTCGGATATGACCACGGTCGAGGCTATGGAGCATACGAAGAAACATATGGAGCGCACGCAGGATAACGAGGAGTTTTTGATAACGATGAACCAATAAAAACTAATAATAACCAATGAAGAGACTTATTACTTTGATGCTGCTGATGTTTGCCGTACAGACGGCGGCAGCTTGGGGTCCAAAGGGCCACGATGTGGTGGCTTACATTGCCGAGTGCAATGTGAATAAACGAGTAAAGGCTAAGGTGATGAAGGCTTTGGGTGGTCATACATTCACCTACTACTCGTCGTGGGCCGACAATATCCGCAATTTCCCCGAATATCGTCATACCTCGACGTGGCACTATGCCAATGTTGATGAAGGCTACACCTATGCAACTATGCCCAAGAATCCCAAGGGCGATGTGCTGACGGCTGTAACGCTGATTGTCGAGCAACTGAAAAGTGGCAAGATTACGCCCGAAGAGGAGAATATCTATCTGCGAATGTTGATTCACTTTGTGGGTGATATGCACTGCCCTATGCACGCTGGCCGACTGAGCGATCTGGGTGGTAACTTAGTAACGGTCAAGTGGTTCGGCAAGGAGGTTAAACTGCACGCCGTTTGGGACGATCTGATTGTCGAGAGCGTTCGCAAGTGGAGCTACTCGGAGTGGCAGCGCGAGATCGACAATGTGTCGCGCGAGGAGCGTGAGGCTCTGTCGGCAGGTACTCCACTCGATTGGATGAACGAGACGGTCGAGATCTGCCAAAAGGTGTATGAAGACGCCCCCGCAGGCAGTGAATTGTCGTGGGACTACCAGAATGAGAACTACCCTCTTCTCGAAACTCAGTTGCGTAAGGCGGGCTATCGCTTAGCGCGTTTGTTAAACGAAATCTATAAGTAGCGAGATGAAACGTATTGTTATCCCTGTGCTGATTATTCTTGGCGCAGTGTTGTCGGCATTCGCGGCATCGCCCCGCCACGCAAAGCGTTCGGCACACGACTATACGATCGAGCGTTACGACTCGCTTTATGGCGATATTGCGGTTACGATCGATCGCCCGACGCAATTGATCAAGGGTGCGCCGACCTATATCGTATTCTTCGCTCTGCCCAATACCAATACCGTAAAATGGATCTCGGGTCGAAAAGTGGAGGAAGGTGGCGATCGTCGCTACAATATTCAGCACGTGGGTGCGCAGACCCGTTTCCTGCGCGATAAAATGCCCGATTGCAATCTGTTGGTTGCCTATATGGGCGAGAAGAATCGTTCGTGGCCGACCTATATCCGCAACCGCGAGCGTTCGGGTGAGATCGTGCGCGATATTATCGACAGCATTACCAATCTATATAAGGCATACGATCCTCGCGTGGTGCTGAGTGGTCATAGCGGTGGCGGTCGTGTGTTGTTGCGCTATATCGAGCAGGTACGCGAAATCCCCAATCACGTTGAGCGAATCGTGATCCTCGATAGCGACTACGCTTACGACGACGCGTTGCACCTCGACAAGTTGGTTGAATGGTTGGATAAATCGAAACGACACACGCTATTTACGTCGGTCTATTGCGATAGCGTTGTTGTGTCGAATGGCAAGAATATCGTGTCGCCACGTGGTGGAACGTGGTATCGTACGGGCTGGTTGCGTCGTGGTCTGGCCGAGCACTACGACTTCACGACCGAGCAAGTCGATTCGTCGCTGACCTACTACGAGGGCAAGCGTGGCCAGATTCAGATGTGGTTCAAGATGACTACGCCCGAGGTTAGCTATCATAGCACGTTGGTTGATCGTAACGGATTCATTCAGTCGATGTTAGGTGGCACGAAACTCGATGGCGATGGTTATGTATATTGGGGCGAACGCGCCTATAATAACTACATCGAGGATCACCCGAAGACCGAGAATCTCGATTAAAAGAACCAAACCCGCAATGCACTTTTTTGCGTTGCGGGTTTCTTTTTGCTGAAAATTGACTATCTTTGTGCTTGCTAAAACACTGATGCGGGTGTAGCTCAGTGGTAGAGCATCGGCTTCCCAAGCCGAGAGCCACGGGTTCGACCCCCGCCACCCGCTCCATAAAAAGAAGATTCCCGAAACGTTACCGTCTCGGGAATCTTTCGTTTTATAACCTGCTTATCGCGTAGTTTAATCCTCTAAGCCTGCCTTGCGCAGTACGTCCAAAAACCATTCGGGAGCGCGGCAAGGACGACGTGTCGTGCTGTGCATAAAACCGAGCACCACCTTACCCTTGTTGATCAACTCCTCGCGCTGATTATAGACATCATAGAAGAACTCAATGCGAGCCATCGGCATCTTCTCCACTCGCACAACGAACGTCAGCAGATCGTCGTAATATGCGGGAGCATAGTAGTGCAGCTGCACATCGACTACGGGCATCATCACTCCACGATCCTCCATCTCCTTATACGAAAGACCGAGCTGACGAATTGCCTCGCCGCGAGCCTCCTCGAAATATGCTACATAGTTCGAGTGATGGATAATACCCATCTGGTCGGTGTCGCGGTAGCGAGCACGTATTTGTACCTTATATTCGAGCATTGCTTTACTCGCCACGGCTGTAATTGGGAGCCTCGCGCGTGATAGCTACATCGTGCGGGTGCGACTCCTGAACGCCCGAATTGGTAATACGGATAAACTGAGCCTTCTTCAATGCCTCGATATTCTTGGCACCTACGTAACCCATACCCGAACGCAGACCACCTACCAGCTGGTAGATAACCTCAGCCAACGTGCCCTTGAACGGAACGCGTGCTGCGATACCCTCGGGAACAAGTTTCTTGGTATCAGTCTCGTTACCCTGGAAGTAGCGATCCTTCGAACCACACTGCATAGCCTCCAACGAACCCATACCGCGATAGGTCTTGAACTTACGACCGTTGTAGATGATAGTCTCACCGGGCGACTCCTCAACACCTGCAAACATCGAACCTGCCATTACGCAATCGCCACCGGCAGCCAATGCCTTAACAATATCGCCCGAGTAGCGCAGACCGCCATCGGCAATAATACCCACATCGCTACCCTTCAACGCCTTAGCCACGTCGTAGATAGCCTCCAACTGAGGAACACCGACACCTGCGATTACGCGAGTCGTACAGATCGAACCGGGACCGATACCAACCTTAACGCCATCAGCACCTGCGTCAGCCAAGTAGCGAGCAGCCTCGCCCGTTGCGATATTACCAACCACAACGTCAATATCGGTATATGTTGCCTTGATCTGTTTCAGCAGATTGACGATATTCTTCGAGTGTCCGTGAGCCGAGTCGAGTACCACAACATCGACCTGCGAGTCGTACAGAGCAGCCACACGCTCCATCGAGTCGGGCGTAACGCCCACACCGGCAGCCACACGCAGACGACCCTTAGCGTCCTTGCAAGCATTGGGATTCTGCTGAACCTTGGTGATATCCTTATAGGTAAGCAGACCAACCAACTTGCCATTGGCATCAACTACGGGCAGTTTCTCGATCTTGTTCTGCAACAGCACGTCGGCAGCGTGGGCCAAATCGGGGTTGGTGGTCGTAACCAGACCCTCGTGGGTCATCACCTCCTCGATCTTACGCGACATATCGCGCTGGAAACGCAGGTCGCGGTTGGTTACGATACCGATCAGAATGTTCGCGTCATTCACAACGGGAATACCACCGATCTTGTTGTCGTGCATCAATTTGAGCGCATCGCCTACGGTGTTATCCTTCGAAATAGTGATGGGATCGTAGATCATACCATTCTCGGCGCGCTTAACCTTGCGCACCTGAGCTGCCTGAGCTGCGATGCTCATATTCTTATGAATCACACCGATACCACCCTCACGAGCGATGGCAATAGCCAATTCGGCCTCGGTTACGGTATCCATTGCAGCCGAAACGATCGGAGTGTTAAGACGAATGTTGCGAGTGAATTTCGATGTGATATCCACTTCGCGGGGCAATACTTCCGAGTATGCCGGAACGAGGAGCACGTCGTCGAACGTCAGGCCCTCGGTCTTGATTCTATCGGTAATAAATGACATAAGCTATATGGGTTTTAATTGACAAAGGTAGCAATTTTTTTCGAATCGCAGATATATTTTTCTTATTTTTATCCGACGCGCTCAATAAATCCGATTTGTATGGGTTTTTCCAAGTTGAACATCGAGGCAAAATCAAGGTTCAACCCACTATGTGAGATCATCAATACGGCCGCACCCTGCCCCTCGATCTGCACTCGGTAGCGCCCGTTGGGAGGCAGTAGTTTGTAAGGATCTGCCACATACTCTTTCAAATTGGCAATCAGTATATAAGGGCGTCCCAACAGACGCATTGCGTGAGCCATATCGCCTTCGGCAATCAGACCTCGCACGACGGTCGAACTGACCTTCTCGTCGTCGATCTGCTGGCGCGATATCTCGCAGACTTCAAAACCGCACTCCTCTTGCAACGATTGCAGAAAACGAAAGTCGCCATTCTTATTGTGTCCGAAATGGTGATTATACCCTACCACCAATGTCCGCACACCTATCTTTTCGACCAGATAATTTCGCACGTACTCTTCTGATGATAAGCGGCTGAACTCCTCGGTAAATGGAGCAACAATCAGATGATCAATGCCAACCTCTTCGAGCAGCACCATCTTCTCGTCGAGCGTATTGAGTAACATCAAACCCTCGGCCTTGCCCAACACGATTCGTGGGTGAGGTGCGAAAGTTACGACAATGCTCTCGCCATTGTTCTGCTCGGCAATCTCGTTGATGCGTTGCAGTATAGCCCGATGACCACAATGAACACCATCGTACGATCCGACCGTTACGACGGGCGAACGAAACGCAGGCAGTGAGTCGAAACCGTAATGGACTTTCATCGCTTAAATATCTTTTTCTTCGTTCTCTTTAACGAAATAGGCCACTTTTTCGAGCAGAGTTGTGATATCGTAGTTCTCGACCACAATGCCGTGAGGCAGGTTGAGAGGTTTCGATGTGAAGTTCAGCACACCCTTGATACCCGCATTGATGATCGGAACCTCCATCTCCGAGGCTACACGCGCGGGCGACGATAGCACTATGATATTGACGCCCAGCTCGGCAACCCGCTCCTCAAATTCGTCCATATGAAATACCGGAATGTTGTCAATCATCGTTCCGACTTTGTTTTGGTCGATGTCGAATGCTGCGATGATTTTCAGTTTCAAGTCCTTGCTATTGAAGTACTTTGTGATTGCTTGTCCAAGGTGTCCCATACCGATTACTCCGATATTCATCGGGGATTCGCTATCGAGAATCGACGAGATGAAATCGATCAATACCTTCACGTCGTAGCCCTTCTTTGTATCGCTTGAAAAGCCGATCAGCATCAAATCGCGGCGCACCTGTACGGCTGTAATGCCGTGCATACCTGCCAGCACGTGCGAAAAAATGTGTGTAATGCCCTGCTTATGGCAGCGCAACAATGTACGTCGATATTCGCTCAGACGCTCGATGGTCTTTTCGGGGATATTGCTCGGAAGATTGCTCATCGTTTTATGACTTTTGGTTACAATGTACAAAGATAGCGATTCCCTTTGAAATTTCGGTCATCACAGCTAAAAATAAACGATCGCCACGTTGTGTAGCGATCGTTTGCAAGTCGGGTTGTAATGACTTTTCTTAGCGATTTCCGAGAGTCGAACCACCCTTCAAACTCACCTTGCCAATCTCGCAGTCGCCCTTGAAGTAAAGTGAGCTATTGCCCGTCAGATCAGCAACATCAATGCGATCGTTGCACTGAATTTTGGCATCGCTGCCACCTGCCAATTCGCAAGCTGCATTCTTGGTCTTGAAGTTGTAGCCATTGAATTTTGCGCCACCTTCCATTACGAGTTTCATCTCGGCAGCCTTACCGGTCAATTCGCACTTTGCGTTGCCGATCATCTCAACCTGAACGGTTTGGCGTGCATCGAGTTTCATCTCAACCTGAGCACCGCCCATCAATTTGAGCGTCATACCCTCGACCACGATCTCCTCCTTGATATTGAATTTGCTGTTAGCACCTACGGTCAGCGCGGTTACAGCTCCATTGTTGGGTACGGTTACAACCACATCTTTTTTGGGCTTGACCGTTTCGCCTGTTTTGAAACGGATAACCAGCTCGCCACCGATAACCTCTGTTACAATATACTCGCAAACATTCTCGTCAGCCGAAACAACGATACCCGAGAACTGATCGCGCGAAAAATTAAGTGCAATGCCGTCTGCAACCGAGATGGCGGTGTAGTTCTCGATCGTGCGGGCATCTTTCTTCTCGTTGCCGTTACCCTTGATCGGATTTTTTGCTTGGCACATTGCTACGGCCATTACGATCATTGCGGCCGTCAAGATCAATTTCTTCATTTTTTGTATCTGTTTTTAATAAATTACCAATGCTCTAACGGTTTATTCGCCCGAAATCGTATAATTATTGTTGTAACGAACGATTACCCATTCGTTATTCACGTATGTATCACCCATTTGAGCCTGCGCAAATCTATATTGAGTTTGCAACGGTTTGTGAGTTGCCGACTGCACATACCCCACTACGCCCAGATTCGACAACACCGCGCGACCGAAAATCACCGCTGCGTCGTAACCTCTGTACGAGTACATCGACGGTAGCGACTGATAAGCATCGATGTAGCGACCATCGAAGCGATCAATCACTTCGTTGCCACGCTTGGCCAAGTACGATGTCAGATAGCAGACGCCCATTTTGAAAAAGAGGTTGCGGTCGATATTGTTAAAGCGATTCCAGCGCGATGATCCGACCACATTGACCGTGGCAGAGTGCAGTTGCGAACGGCTAACTAAGTTGTTGTGTGCCGAACTCAATGCCGCCATAATCTTATCAACCTCCAACTCATTACGAGCCATCACCACGTAAATATTGCGACACTCGCTCTTGAATAGATTCGATGGCACATCGCCGCCTGAGTAATTATACGTGCGGTAGCTTTTGCCCATAAGCGCACTCTTGATCTCAGCCTCCAATTCCGTGTCATTCGATTGTCCGTAGATCAGTACGATGTTATCCTCTTGTGCGAAAATTGTAGCCATTTTATTGACTTTACAGCTCTCTTTGGGGGCCAAGCCGAACAGCACGGGAGCGTGCAACGAATCGGTTGATGCCAATGGCGACACAACAGCTATACGATTCTCAATGGCATACGGCAGTACAGCTTGCAACTCGTTATCATACACAGGCCCTACAATGAGATTTGCGGCGGCGAACTCCTCACTCGCAACAATCTGCTCGACAGCCTGCTCCGAGCGAGCCGAGTTGTATAGATCAATCGTGAATGATTGCCCCTCTGCCTTCAAATCCTCCATTCCAAGCAGGAAGCCTTGATAAAATTCCAAGTAGCTCGCATTGGCTGCACCCTCGGCACGCAACGGTAGCATCAGTGCGATTCGTGCGTGGCGACTATCCTCGACCGTTGTGATCTCAACATTCTCGAACACAGGCGGTTGCTCAATATCCGTAGGCTGCTGAACGGGTGTCTCGGGTTGATTTTCGGAGGGCAGCTGCGGCTGCTCGGCAATGCCTACACGCACCATAGTACCAGCTTTCAGTCCGTCGGTCAGCGAGTTCCACTCGATCAAATCCTCTTGCGAAATACCATAGAGTTTGCTGAGCGAGTAGATCGTTTCACCGTGCGCCACCAAGTGGTAGATGTAGTCGGTCGATACGCTATTCAGAGCCTCTTTATACTCGTTAAGCTGCTCCATTGTTTGACGCTCGTTGCCGTCGCCTTTGCTGTTCTTGCGGATTAGAACTTTCTGCCCGATAGCTAAGTGCGTCGGATCGAGCGCAAGGTTATCTTCGAGCAGCGTTGCTACGGGTACGGCATACATACGCGAGATCGAATATACGGTTTCGCCCTGCTTTACCTCGTGTTCATCGAACAGACGATTGATCTTGCGTTGCGACATCTTCGGTGCCGACACTCCCACTGCCGGGATTTTCAGCACCTGTCCTGCCTTCAAACCTCCGGCAACCAACGGATTGTAATGCACGATAGCTGCCGTTGAGACGTCGTAGGCCTTGGCCAACGAGTAGAGCGTCTGTCCCGCCTCAACCGTATGCACATAGTAGCTATCGCCCTCGATACGCACGATGCTCTCTGAGCGTCGCACGTCGGGTGATTGTCCCATCGCATCGAGACCCATTGTAAGCGCAGCCAACGCCATTATGGTAATCAATAGTTTCTTCATTGCAATCTCTCTCAAACTATTTTTTGTCGCGCAGACGAATCTCGGTGATTACCTTTTTAGTATATAGCGGGAAATCGCCATTCATCATCCAAGCGTAGTAGCTCGGCTCCTCGCGGAACACTTCGGCAACCGAGCGTCCCTTGTATTTGCCAAATCCGAACACCTCTTCGCCCTTTTCGTTATAGAGGATTCGACCGGCATAATCGGCCGACTGTCCTCGTGCCGAGAAATCAGCCAAATAGGCTACGTCGTTTTGCAGGTCGGGATAACGATCCAGCTGTGCCATCAGTACCTCGTATGTAGCCAACGTGTCGGCCTCGGCCGAGTGAGCGTTATCCAACTCCTTATCACAATAGAACTTATACGCGGCTGTCAGTGTGCGCTGCTCCATCTTGTGAAAAATATTCTGCACGTCGATAAATTTTCGATTCTTAAAATCGACATTAACACCTGCGCGCAGGAACTCCTCGATCAGCACCGGCACATCAAACTTATTCGAGTTGAAACCTCCAAAGTCGCACCCTTCGAGATAGGCTGCCAGCGACTTGGCAATTGCGCGGAAAGGCGGCTCATTAGCCACATCTTCGTCCGTAATGCCGTGCACCGCTGTCGCCTCCTCGGGAATGTGCATTTCGGGGTTCAAACGGCGGGTTTTGACCTCCTTACTTCCATCGGGAAAGACCTTGACGGTCGATATCTCGACAATGCGGTCGCGCGAAGGATCGACACCCGTCGTTTCGAGATCGAAAAAGACGATCGGATTTTTAAGGTTTAATTGCATCGCTTGCGCCTTATGCGTTAATCATCATAGGCATCAACAGCATCAGCGTATCGCTGTTCTGCTTGTCGTCATAAACGGGCTTGAAGACGCCTGCACGGGTCGAATCTGCCAACTCGATCTGCACGGTCGGGGTCTCGGTGTTAGCCAAGATCTCAACCAGGAAGGTCGATTTGAAACCGATCGTGATAGGCTCGCCATCGTAGCTGCACGACAGCGACTCCTTAGCCGAAACCGAGAAATCGAGGTCCTGTGCTGTCAGATTCACTGTGTTGCCTGCAACGTCCATACGGATCAGGTTTGTAGCCTGATTCGAGCACACAGCCACGCGCTTGATGCCATTCAGCAACTCGATGCGGTCGATCAGCACCTTGTTGGGATTAGCTGTCGGGATTACCGCATTGTAGTTCGGGTAGTTACCCTCGATCAAGCGGCAAACCAACGTGTGGCTTGTCAGTTCGAAAATCACATTCTTGTTGTCGAAGCTAACCTTAATTGCGTCGTCCTCTTTCAGCAGCACGCTCTTTAACAAGTTAGCGGGTTTCTTGGGCAGAATGAACGATGCTGCCACCTCCGACTGAGCCTCAGCCGTATAGCGTACCAACTTGTGAGCGTCGGTGCCTACGAACGTAGTAGCCTCGGGCTGAATATTGATAAATACACCATTCATTACGGGACGCAACTCGTCGTCAGCCGTAGCGAAGATCGTTTTGTTGATACCAGCAACCAGTGTATCGACATCAAACTCGATCTCCTTCTTATCCTCAGCCAATGCAGGCAGCGCGGGATAGCTCATACCCGATACGCCGGGAATCGACGAAACACCACTATTCCAGCAGATCTTGATCTCCCAAGTCGAGTCATTAACCTCGATGGTCAAGGGCATTTCGGGGAACTCTTTAAGCGAATCGAGCATCAGTCGTGCGGGAGCAGCGATAACACCCTCCTGCTCGATGTTATCCACCTCGATACTGCCAATCAGCGTGGTTTCGAGATCCGATGCGGTAACCTTCAAGCGGCTATCGCGCAACTCGAACAAGAAGTAATCGAGAATAGGCAACTGATTTTTATTGCTGATAACTTTGCCCGTGGTAGCCAGCAACGACAACAGGGCAGAACTTGAAACTGAAAATTTCATAACTCTTTGTTTTTCTTTTACTTTATTTGTTTATACTCTTTTGTTATCTGTTTTCCGAGGCCAAACGGTCGAGAGCCATCTCGATCATCTGACGCACATAGGGCTTATAGTCGGTTTCGACATTGAGCGCTACTCGCTGAGCGATAATGGTGCAGATCGTAGCCGCGCGGTGCCCCATCAAAGCTGCCAAACCAGCCAAAGCCGAGCCCTCCATCTCGAAGTTGGTAATACGACGCTCGCCGAAACGGAACGACTCGATCTTGGTATTCAGCATATTGTCCGCAGGCTCCAATCGCACCCAGCGACCTTGCGGAGCGTAGAACCCGGGAGCTGAGATCGTGATACCCTCCATTGTCGCGTCGCGGAACAAGTCCAAAAGCGACTTGTCAGCATTGATAAAATATGGCTTTGGGAGCAACTCGCTCCAAGCGGTATGTTCTATAAATGCCTGCTCGATAGCCAAATCGCACACCTGGTTGCGGCCCTTGTAGTAGTTGAGCAATCCATCAAAGCCTACTGACGAGCGCGAGAAAACAGCCGTTCCGACCTTAATGTCGGGCTGTATTGCTCCCGAAGTGCCTAATCGCACGAGAGTCAGCTGGCGCAGCTCGGGCCTGACTTGTCGCGTAGCAAAGTCAATATTGACCAATGCGTCCAATTCGGTTACAACGATATCGATATTGTCGGTGCCAATGCCTGTCGAGATTACCGACATACGTTTGCCTTTGTAGGTACCTGTGATGGTTACGAACTCGCGGTTTGCCACGCGGCACTCCTGATTGTCGAAATACGATGCAACCATCTCAACTCGTGCGGGATCACCAACGAGCAAAACGGTGTCGGCAAGTTGTTCTGGCCTAAGATGCAGGTGAAAAATCGACCCATCATCATTGATAATTAACTCAGAAGATGGAATAGTTCTCATATAGCTACATTTTATATCGTACATATTAATTGGGTAAAAGTACGAATTTTATTGAAAAAAAACAAGCATTTGCCAATAAAATGCCAAATCGTCGAAATTTTTCGAAATTTGATGCGCAATTTCAACTCTTTTATTATATCTTTACAAGTCAAAAGAGACTAAAATAAACTAAATAACACCTTGTAATAATGACTTTAATTAAATCTATCTCTGGTATTCGTGGTACGATTGGTGGCATTCAGGGCGAAAATCTTACGCCGGTTGACATCGTTAAGTATGCAGTAGCTTACACTCGTTTCATTAAGCAAAGCTGTGGTAAAGAGCGCATTAAGATCGTTGTGGGTCGCGATGCCCGAATTTCGGGTAAGATGGTTATGAGCCTGATTGAAGGTACGCTGATCGGTTGTGGTGCATACGTGGTCAATGTCGATTTCTGTACCACACCAGGTGTCGAGATGGCTGTAACATCGCATCAGGCTGACGGAGGTATCATCATCACCGCTTCGCACAATCCCAAGCAGTGGAATGCGCTGAAATTGCTCAATGCACGTGGCGAATTTTTGACTGACGAGGACGGTAAGCAGGTGCTTGCTTTTGCCGAGGAGACCGACTATGAGTTCCCCGATATCGACCATATTGGCCGCGTGGTGGCACGTGAGAATTTCAATTTCCGACATATCGATATGGTTCTGGCTCTGCCGCTGGTAGATGTTAAGGCTGTTGCCGAGAAGAGATTTAAGGTCGTTGTAGATGCTGTCAATTCGGTGGGTGGTACGGCTATTCCCGAGCTGTTGCGTCGTATGGGTTGCGAGGTTATCGAGCTGAACTGTAACCCTAACGGTCAGTTTGCGCACAATCCCGAACCGCTGCCCGAGAACTTGACTGAGATTTCGCAGGTTATCGTGCGCGAGAAGGCCGATTTGGGTGTCGTTGTCGATCCTGATGTCGATCGTTTGGCGTTGGTTTGCGAGAATGGTGCAATGTTTGGTGAGGAATATACGCTGGTTTCGATTGCCGATTATGTGCTGTCGAAGGTTGGAGGCAATACCGTTTCGAATCTTAGCTCATCGCGTGCTTTGCGAGATGTAACGAGCTGGCACGGTGGCAACTACTACGCTTCGGCTGTTGGCGAGGTGAATGTTGTTGCTAAGATGAAGGAGGTCGGTGCAGTGATTGGTGGCGAAGGCAATGGCGGTGTGATCTATCCCGAGTTGCACTATGGTCGCGACGCATTGGTTGGCGTTGGTCTGTTCTTGACTCACTTGGCTAAGTCGGGTAAGACAATGACCGAGTTGCGTGCAACCTACCCCGCATATTTCTCGTCGAAGAACAAGATTGAGCTGACTCCTTCGATCGATGTCGATGCAGTTTTGGCTCAGATGAAGGAGCGTTACAGCCACGAGCAGGTAACCGATATCGACGGCGTAAAGGTTGATTTTGCGGACAAGTGGGTACATCTTCGCAAGTCGAATACCGAGCCTATTATTCGTATCTATGCCGAGGCTAAGTCGATGGAGGCTGCTGACGAATTGGCAGAGCAGATCATTGGCGAGATTAAAGAGATTTGCAACTTGTAAACAATTGATACTATGATTAAAAGTAGAGATTATATCAAGCAGAACAGCGAGCGATTCGAGAGCGAGTTGTTCGACCTTTTGCGCATTCCTTCGATCAGCGCACAGAGTTCGCACAAGGGCGATATGGTACGTTGTGCAGAGTGGCTGGCAGCGTCGCTTTTGAAGGCTGGCGCAGACAAAGCAGAGGTTATGCCGACCGAGGGCAACCCTGTGGTCTATGCCGAGAAGATCATCGATCCGAAGGCTAAGACCGTGCTGGTTTATGGTCATTATGATGTTATGCCGGTCGATCCGGTCGAGGAGTGGCATACCGATCCTTTCGAGCCTGTAATCAAGGACGGTCGCATTTGGGCGCGTGGTGCTAATGACGATAAGGGTCAGTCGTTTATGCACGTCAAGGCTTTCGAGGCAATGATTAATTGTGGTGAGCTGCCTTGCAACGTGAAGTTTATGCTCGAAGGCGAGGAGGAGATTGGTTCGGCAAGCCTTTATAAATGGTGTCGCGATAACAAAAAGATGCTCAAAGCCGATGTAATTTTGGTGTCGGATACGAGCTTGATTGGTTGGGAAACTCCCTCAATTACTTGCGGTTTGCGCGGTTTATGTTATATGGAGGTTGAAGTAACGGGTCCGAACAAAGATCTGCATTCGGGTCTTTATGGTGGCGCGGTTGCCAACCCTGCAAATGTGCTTACGCGTTTGGTTGCGTCGCTCATTGATGAGAATGGTCATATCACAATACCTAATTTCTATGACGATGTTCGTGAGCTGACTCCTGCTGAGCGTCGCGCTTTCAACAAGGCACCATTCTGCCTGCGCGAGTATAAGAAGGCGTTGGAGATCGGTGATGTCGAAGGCGAAGATGGCTACACCACTATTGAGCGTACGGGTGTTCGTCCGTCGCTTGACGTGAATGGTATTTGGGGTGGCTACACCGAGGAGGGTACGAAGACCGTGATTCCTTCGAAGGCGTCGGCAAAGATCTCGATGCGATTGGTTCCCGATCAGGACTATGTTAAGATCGGCAAGCTGTTCGAGAAACATTTCAAGGCTATAGCTCCTAAGAGCGTGAAGGTCAAGGTGCGCACGTTGCACGGTGGCGCTCCCTATGTTTCGCCCACCGACCTGCCCGCATACAAGGCTGCGGCTAAGGCGTTGGAGGAGACCTTCGGTAAGAAGCCTCTGCCGTACTATTCGGGTGGCTCGATTCCGATCATAAGTGGTTTCGAGAAGATTTTGGGCTTGAAGTCGATTTTGATGGGCTTTGGTTTGGATCGAGATGCGATTCATTCGCCCAATGAGAGCTATGGTTTGGATAATTTCTATCGTGGTATCGAAACCATAACGCTGTTCTACAAGTATTTTGCTCAGTCGAAATAAAGTAACGCTTTAAGTAAAACGGGCGGAGATCGACGCGATTCGACTCTCCGTCCGTTTTATTTTGCGCTCGACGACTTAATGAGCAATTTGGCAGCTAAACAAAAACGCACACTACTCATTCGGAGTTGTGTGCGTTTTCTTGTGAAATGAGAATCTCAATTACATCATCTCTTCGTATGCGTATTGGATTGCGCGATTGACTTGGGCGATGAAAGGTTGCGTCGAACGGAATGCCTCGATCGTTCTCGGCAACAAATCCGCGCGGCATAACTCCTCCTCGCTCATCGGGCGACCCAAACAAACGTCTTTCAATTTCAGTAGGTCGTCGTATGGCGTTCCCGTCGGGAAACCCGTCGGAGTGCGTTTCAATGAGTAGGTGCGATCGACTTCGAAACCTTTGGCCGCAGCTATCGACGCCAACATCTGCTCGCCATTATCCAAAATCTCCTCACGGATACTCTTTAATACAATGGGCGGAATGCAGACTGCTCCAGCTGCCAGCAAACTGTGTCCAATCATTCCATCTCCCTCAGGCTCAACGTGAAAGTAGTAACCTGCATAGCCCGATTTCTTGCCGTGCGGACAGATGTACGTGCTGAAATGTGTTTTGTAAGGCGACTTGTCATTCGAGAAACGAGTGTCACGATTGATGCGGAAGATGCAGTCCTTAGGTGTTAGGCCGCGCACCTCCGCATCAAACGTGCCAATGCCATCGATCAACTCAGCAGTAAATTCTTCGAATCGAGTACGCAACACCCTATAACGCGCACGATTAGCGTCGAACCACTGTTTGTTGTTGTTCGCGGCAAGCTCTCTGAGAAATGCAATTGTCTCTCTCATAGTGTTTTTCGGCTGTTACCTACCACGCAAAGAGAGGATACTCTTCCATCATCTTGTTCACCTCAGCACGAACCGATGCGATATTCTCCTCGTTCTCGTGATCTGCCAAAACGCGATCGATCAACTCAACGATGTAGTCCATCTTGTCCTCTTTCAGACCGCGAGTGGTGATTGCGGGCGTACCGAAACGCAAACCCGAAGTCTGGAAGGGCGAGCGACTATCGAACGGCACCATATTCTTATTGGTGGTAATGTCGGCAGCAACCAAAGCCTTCTCGGCAACCTTACCGGTCAGTTCGGGGAACTTGGTGCGCAAATCGACCAAGATCAGGTGGTTGTCGGTGCCACCCGAAACAATCTTATAGCCACGCTTAACGAATGCCTCTGCCATTGCGCAAGCATTCACCTGCACCTGGCGCTGGTACTCCTTATAGCTCGGATCGAGTGCCTCGCCGAACGCAACAGCCTTAGCTGCGATTACGTGTTCCAGCGGACCGCCCTGAATACCGGGGAATACGGCCGAGTTCAAGATCTGCGACATCTTCTTTACGACGCCCTTCGGAGTGGTCAGACCCCACGGGTTGTCGAAGTCCTTGCCCATCAAGATGATACCGCCACGAGGACCGCGCAAAGTCTTGTGGGTTGTCGAGGTTACAATGTGTGCATACTTCACGGGGTTCTCCAACAGACCTGCTGCGATCAAACCTGCCGTATGTGCCATATCAATCAGGAGCAATGCGCCAACCTTATCTGCGATCTCACGCATACGCTTGTAGTCCCACTCGCGACTGTATGCCGAAGCTCCACCAACAATCAACTTGGGTTTGTGCTCCATTGCCAAAGCCTCCATTGCGTCGTAATCGACACGACCCGTAGCCTCATCGAGCTTATAACCGACAGCCTTGAAATACATACCCGACATATTCACCGGCGAGCCGTGCGAAAGGTGTCCGCCGTGCGACAGATCGAGTCCCATAAAGGTATCGCCCGGTTTCAGTACAGCGGTAAATACTGCCATATTTGCTTGCGCGCCCGAGTGTGGCTGAACGTTGGCGTACTCAGCGCCATACAATTCGCACAGACGGTCAATAGCCAATTGCTCGACCTTATCCACTACTTGACATCCACCGTAGTAACGAGCTGTGGGATAGCCTTCTGCATACTTGTTAGTAAGTACCGAACCCATAGCCTCCATCACCTGATCGCTTACGAAGTTCTCCGATGCGATCAACTCGATACCGTGCATCTGACGCGAGCGTTCCTCGGCAATCAGATCGAAAATTTGAGAGTCTTTTTTCATAAAAACTTATGGTTGTTAATTCCTATTTTTCACATATTGCGGCTCTGCATAGCCTCAGAGCTCTTTCACGATTCAAATATAAAACTTTTTCGCAAAAAATCACCACAATTCGCCCTGTTTTTTATTGGCAATCTTTGCACAAATTCCGACATTTCTCATATTATCTGGTCAATCTTAGCGATAAACCGACAAGAGAATAGTGGGATTCAAATATTTTTCGTATATTTGTTCCGCAAAATTGGACTATTTACCACATTAAATATAACAGAAAATGAAATTACTTGAAGGTAAAGTGGCGATCGTAACGGGTGCTGCACGCGGCATCGGTAAGGCTATCGCTATCGAGTTTGCCAAGGCGGGTGCCGATGTTGCATTCACCGATTTGGCCATTGATGACAACGCTAAGGCTACCGAGGCCGAGATTGCAGCATTCGGTGTCAAGTGTAAAGGTTATGCTTCGAATGCAGCTAATTTTGAGGATACACACAATGTTGTTGCTGAGATTCACAAGGATTTCGGCCATATCGACGTGCTGGTGAATAATGCAGGTATTACCCGCGATGGACTGATGATGCGAATGAGCGAGCAGCAGTGGGATATGGTGCTGAATGTCAATCTGAAATCGGCATTTAACTTCATTCACGCTGTAACTCCTATTATGGCTCGTCAGAAGGGCGGCTCGATTATCAATATGTCGTCGGTTGTAGGCGTTTCGGGTAACGCAGGTCAGTGCAACTACTCGGCTTCGAAGGCGGGTATGATTGGTCTGGCTAAATCGATTGCAAAGGAGATGGGTCCTCGTGGTATTCGTGCCAATGCAATCGCTCCCGGTTTTATTATTACCGAGATGACCAACGCTCTGTCGGACGAGATCAAGGAGGGTTGGTACAAGCAGATTCCTCTGCGTCGTGGCGGTACGCCCGAGGACGTAGCTAAGGTGGCTCTGTTCCTCGCGTCGGATATGTCGTCGTACGTGAGTGGTCAGGTGATCCACTGCTGCGGCGCAATGAATTGCTAATACGCTACTACTTAAATAGTAAGTCCCGCTTATTTCAAGCGGGACTTTATTATTTTAAGCACTCCTCTAACAAACCTTCGCAACCATCTTCCAACAGGTCGAGAACGATCTCAAAACCCTCGCGTCCTTCGTAATATGGATCGGGCACATAGTGCGTATCGGGGTGCGAACGGCAGAAATCGGTCATACGGTCAATCTTCATCGCTGCTGCGCGATTGGGTGCAAGTCGATGTACAGATTCGTAATTATAATCGTCCATCACGATAATTCGATCAAAACGTTCGAAGTCCTCTTCACGAATTTGGCGAGCACGATGGGTCAGGTTGTAGCCACGACGCGACGCTGCTGCACGCATACGCGAATCGGGCAGATCGCCTGCGTGGCCCGAATAGGTACCCGCTGAGTCAATCTTGAAACGATCTGCGACTCCCCTCTTCTCGACCAAAGCTCGCATAACTCCTTCGGCCGCCGGAGAACGGCATATATTACCCAGACATACGAATAGAATACGATTGATATCAGCCATAATTTCAGTTGTTTATCGAGTTTATTTCTTGTTTTGCTTACGCTTTTGGGCAGCCTTGCGTTTTTCGAGATATTTATCATATCGCTCGCGCGAGGAGGCTATACATTCGTCATCGAACGCGATAGTTCCCATAAGTGGCATAAGTCGTTGAATTTGAGCAGCTCGTTTATTGAGATATGCCGTCGGGCGCGCAGGGTCGCGCTGGCGAGGATTGGGATATGCGGCTACAATCAAAGCTGCTTGACGCTTAGTGAGTTGCGAGGCTGAACGCCCGAAATAGTGCTGTGCAGCCGCTTCGGCTCCATAGATCCCATTGCCCATTTCGATAACATTCAAATATACCTCCATAATGCGCTCCTTGCCCCACACGTGCTCGATCAAGAAGGTGAAATAAACCTCTAAACCCTTTCTGATCCAAGACTTTCCGCTCCAAAGAAAGACGTTCTTGGCAGTCTGTTGCGAGATGGTACTTGCGCCACGCTGACGCTTGCCTCGGTTGTGTTCGTCGATAGCGTCATAGATCGCCCCAAGATCGAACCCGCGATGTCCGAGGAAATTGTTGTCCTCTGAGGCAATCGACGCACAGACGAGATTGGGAGAAATTTGATCAATCGGCACCCACTTTTTGTTGATGCCGGCACCATCGAATGCTCGCGAAATCATTAACGGAGTGATCGGAGGATTGACCCAACGATAGGTTACTACCGCCGCCAAACTAATCACAATCAGCGCAATAGAGATCTTGAATGCTATGCGTATTAACTTCTTCATTGGTAACCTTGTTCGATCAATATCAGTGCAAAGATAGCGATTTGATTTCGAAAAACAGCTTTTTGCTGGCAGGATAATTGCCGCAGTGTGATCGAAAACAGGCGATAGAATTATGTGGAGTAAAATAATACGAATGCTTTCGTGGCTCGCGTCGGATCGATGGTTCGATGCTGCGGTGCTGTTTATGAGAATCTTTGTCGGGGCGATGATGCTCACGCACGGCATTGGCAAGTTGCAGAATTACAACGCAATAGTAAATTCATTTCCCGATCCGCTTGGGATTGGTAGCGCAGCCTCTTTTACACTCATCACGCTGACCGAGGTGGGCTGCTCGGTGTTGTTGATTATGGGGTTAATGACGCGGTTGGCTACCCTGCCGTTAATATTTGGAATGTTTGTGGCAACGTTTCTCGCCTTTCCCGACAAGTCGTTTGCCGAAGGTGAGCTGTCGTTTATGTATATGGGTATATACATTATGTTGCTCATTTCGGGTGGTGGTCGATATGCTCTCGATGCGTTCATTTTCCCATATTGGACGGCTGAACGATGTTGCTCTGAGGGTAAAAAATGACCTAAAAAAGGTATAAAAGTCGAAAAAGCGTGGCAATGGCCGTTTTCTTAATAATTTTTAATATCTTTGCGCCGCTAATCATTAAGCAGAAAAACGGAAATTATAAAGCAAATAAGATTGTTATGAAACTAAAATCAATCACTCTTATCATTGCCGCACTGATCGCAGCGACAACCATCATCGCGCAGCCGCTCAAAGAGCCACGCAAGGTAGATAATCCCCAAATTACTGATCTGAAAAACAACCCTTCGCAGCTGCCGCATTGGGGCGAAATGAATCTGTTGATCTTCTATGCC
The DNA here is from genome assembly GCA_017442365.1 of Rikenellaceae bacterium. Classification (GTDB taxonomy): domain Bacteria; phylum Bacteroidota; class Bacteroidia; order Bacteroidales; family Rikenellaceae; genus Alistipes. The sequence goes on from JAFRZW010000004.1 coordinate 60,831, forward strand.
GATCCAGATCACCCCAGCCAGTGTGCAGATTTTTGTAAGGATATGGAGGACAATCACCGTGCAGCCGGTGATAATATCTACGGTTTAGGTATTGTCAATCTGAAAGATGCACCTCTGCTGCCCAATGCCATTGTGCGCAAGATTGCCTACAATCGTACCAAGAAAAATGGCGCAACGATACTTGCAGATCCCGATCGCATAATCCCGACTCAGTGGGGCTTGGGCGATTGCAACAATAAATTTACAATGATCCTGATCTCGAAAGAGGGCGAATTGGTCTATTACCACAAAGGTGAATTTACGAAGGAGGACGAGATCGAATTTTACAAAGCTATCGAACCTTATCGTTAATAGATGAAACGAGCGATACTCGTCGCGGCATTTATTCTCAATGTGCTGAACATCTCGGCACAAGAACAGAGAGAGCTGGTCCGCGACAACGACACAATCAGATATACCTATACTCCGCTGGCGGCAACCGTTACCGATACGATTGCCGCTACGGCTGTTTCTATGGCCGCTGATTCGCTGGCTGTTGATACCACTGCACCGAAGCAACGCAACTCGATTTTCCGACGTCTGATTCGCTATTTCGAGCAGGCTAATGAGGATCGCACGCAGGAGAAGAAATTTGACCTTACGTGGGTGCTGGGTCCGAGCTATTCGGCTGTTACGAAGGTGAGCTTGGGTATCTTGGCATCGGGTCTGTATCGAATCGACCGAACGGATACGATCACTCAGCCATCGAATGTTTCGCTCTATGCAAACATCTCGACCTCGGGATATTACAAAGTTGGCGTTACGGGCTTGAACCTGATGGATCACAACCGTCATCGTATCAAATATGACGTTTCGTTTGCTTCGATGCCGATTGATTATTGGGGTATTGGCTACGATATGGCTCAGGCCGAAAAGTCGTCGATGGTCGAGAAACGTTATCGCATTGATGCTGAATATCAGTACGAAATGGCTCGAAATTTCTTTGCAGGTGCAGCGTTGGATTTCACCCACGCGGCAGCCAAGAAGGTGGCAAATCCCGAATATATGCTCGGTCAGCGCGATAAATATACGGCAACCGGATTTGGACTTTCGTTGCAGTATGACAGCCGCGATTTCGCTCCGAATTCCTATCGAGGTATCTACCTCAGCCTGCGCGAAACATACTTCCCCGCAGCATTAGGTACGACCGAAACAATCTGGCGCACAACCTTCACGGGCAACTACTATCAACGTCTTTGGAAGGGTTGCACATTGGCACTCGATGCTTATATGGAATATAATTCAGGCAAGGAGATTCCGTGGTCGATGGTGGCTCAGTTGGGTGGCGGATATCGTATGCGAGGCTACTATTTGGGTCAATATCGCGACAATGCGATGATCGAAGTGCAGACCGAGTTGCGTCAGAAGATCTATAACCGCCACGGTATTGCGGTGTGGGTCGGTGCGGGCAATGTATTCCCGAACTTTAATAGTTTCAGGTGGAGCCAAACCTTGCCCAACTATGGCATTGGCTATCGTTGGGAGTTCAAGCATCGTGTCAATGTGCGTGTCGATTACGGACGAGGCCGACACGGTGGCTCGGTGGTCTTCAATGTAAATGAGGCATTCTAAGTTATGACAAAACACTCAAACCAAAATAGTAATACGCGCTACTCCCGATTGTTGATCGCAGCGTTCGTGGCAACACTGATGTTGCCGGCGTGCGTGCTGATCTTCACCGACGGCTACTCGCTCTTGCGCGCTCTGTCGGCAGTATTGCTTCCGACGGGTTTCTACCTATTGTGGAGCGTGGCGCACAAGCGTAGCGGAATGATGGTCTGCTGGGGCTTGCTGTGGTTTATTCTGGCAGCGTTGCAGCTGGTGTTGCTATATATGTTCGGCAGCTCAATCGTTGCGGTAGATATGTTCACTAATCTCTTCACAACCAATACGAATGAGGCGGGCGAATTGTTGAGCAATATTTGGCCGATGGTGATGTTTGTGGTGGCGCTCTACGTGCCGGTATTAGGGTTGGCTATACATTCGTTGCGACAAGGGTTTGTGATTGCACCCGCAACACGTCGCACGGCGGCAGTGGTCGGAGCAGTGATGGTAGCCGTAGCCTGTGCAACGGGGCAATTTAATGTCTTCCCGTTCAATGTCGTTGAGAATATCTATCGTTCGGTAGCGGAGCAGGTAAAGGTGCGTCGCTACCCCACTTCATCAGCAAATTTCAGCTACGAGGCTCAATGTGTTGGCGGAACTGATCAGCGCGAAATATATGTGATGGTGATTGGTGAGGCTTCGCGTGCTGCAAATTGGCAGTTGTACGGCTACGATCGACCGACCAACCCGCGATTAAGCACAGAGAGCAACGTGGTGGTCTATCGCAACGTCTTGACTCAGAGCAACGCAACGCATAAGAGCGTGCCGATGATTCTCTCGTCGGTGTCGGCTGATAACCACGCGGAGATATACGAGCGTCGAGGTATCGTGCAACTCTACAAGGAGGCGGGATTCCGCACTCTCGTTGTGTCGTGTCAGGCACCCAATCGCGGTTTGATTCAGATGATGTGCGACGAGGCCGATCAGACGATTTATATGAATGGATTGAACGATGGCGCAATGCTCGAACCACTGCGTGAGGCGATTACGGCCGATACATCGGATCTGTTTGTCGTTCTGCATAGTTACGGCTCTCACTTCAACTATCGCGAACGTTATCCTGACTCATTTTCGCGCTTTACGCCCGATGACGATGTTTCGATCTCGAAGAAGAACCGCGAGCGTATGGTCAATGCTTACGACAACACGATTGTATATACCGATTGGTTCCTTGCGGAGGTAATCTCGACGCTGCGCCAGACGGACGCCTGTTCGGCAATGTTCTACTGTGCCGATCACGGAGAGGATCTCTATGACGATCGTCGTGGTCGTTTCCTGCACTCATCGCCGACGATTACCTATTATCAGGCGCACGTAGCTTGCTTGGGCTGGTATTCGGACGAGTGGCGTGCTGCCTATCCCGCAAAGGCCGAGGCTGCCATAGCCAATACAATGGCACCCGCTACGACGCATAGTGTCTTCCATACGGTGGCTCAGTTGGCACCGATCGAATCGAAATATGTCAAATCGGAGGTTTCGCTTGTGAGCGACGGGTTTGATTGCTCGGTTGAGCGCCACTATCTTGATGACCATTGCAACGCGCGACGGTTTGGCGACGTGGGGTTACGTCAAGAAGATTGGGGGCAATTCGCAATAAAGGGTATTACAGACTTACAATAAAAAAATGGCTCGACTGCATTTCTGCGTCGAGCCATTTTTGCATTAAACTGCGCGGATAAGATTAGTTCTTAGCAGCCTCAACCGACTCCTTACGGAACTCCTTCATCAACTTCGACAGTTCGAGAGCAGCCTTACGTGCGCGAGTGCCGGCAGCTTTGTTGTTCTTCTCTACCTGCAATGCAGCGTTCTCCTGAAACAGGGCAATCTGCTCATTAATTTTAGCAACTAATTCTTTCATAATTTATTTAATTAAAAGGGTTTTCTTGTTGCAAAATTAATTAAACTATTCAATAACACAACTTTTTCGGTAAAAAAAATATACAAACGATCATTTTTTTTAATGTATGGGCCTTTGAGAATCATCTGTGAGTGGTTGCGCGGTATATTTTTTGTCCAACTCAAAGAAAACTCTTTGATATGAGAAAGTTATTCTTTTCACTATTCGTTTTGGGTGCTTTGGTTAATGTCGGTTGTCATTCGAAAAAGAGTGCAGCAACTGCGCCTCATCGAACCTTGAAAGTTGTGCGTGTTCAACAACAGATGATTCCAACACCAATGAACTTCACCTCGCAGCTATCGAGTAATTATAGTGCAGTGATTCAGCCGCGCATTAGTGGCTACCTCACCTCGAAGAACTACGAGAAAGGTATGCCTGTCAAGCGCGGGCAGTTGCTCTACACGATCGATCCTTCGCAGATCAATACTCAACTGCTCGAAGCCGAGGCCTCGCTCAATGCAGCACGCGCCGAGGCTATCGAAGCGCGTAATAATTACGAGCGAGCTGTTCCATTGGCAAAAATCGAGGCTATCAGCCGTAGCCAGCTTGATCAATACACAGCCGCTTACAAATCGGCCGAGGCGTCGGTGCGTTCAGCCGAGCAGCAGTTGCGAAATGCACAGATTGAATCGGGCTACACACGCATCTATTCACCGATCGATGGCGTGATCGGACAAACGACAGCCTCGGTGGGCGACTATGTAGGTATGGGAACGGAGTTCTCTACGCTTGCCACGATCGAGAATCTCGATACCGTTACGGTGCGATTGGCTATTCCCGTTTCGGAGTATCTTACGCGTCGCGAGGGTGATGATGCGCCAGCGTATGATAATGGTCGCTTGTTGTCGAATATTCGACTCTATATGTCCGATGGAGCGCTCTATCCATACGAAGGGAGCTATGCCTATACCGAGCAAAATGTCGGCTCGCAAACAGGCACAATCGTCGTCGTGGTCAATTTCCCCAATCCAATGCAGGTGCTCAAAGCGGGTCAATATGCCCGTGTGAGCGCTGATGTCGGTGAACCGCAAGCCTCGGTACTTGTGCCTCAGCGGTGTGTCGTGCAGAGTCTTGATCGAGCCAATGTGTGGGTTGTAAAGTCCGACAGCTCGCTTGTGTATCGTCAGGTTACACTCGGCCCGACCGTTGATTCTCTTTGGGTCGTTCGTTCGGGGCTGAGCGATGGCGAGCAGGTGTTGGTCGAGGGGGTGCAACGTGCCCGCGCTGGCCAGCGAATTATTCCCGTCGAAATCAAATAGTTGGTGCATTATGGAGAAGTTCTTTGTTTCACGTCCGATCTTTGCCATTGTGTTGTCGATCATTATTGTGATGTTGGGAGCGATCTCGATATTCAATCTTACGATCGAGGAGTATCCCGATATCACCCCGCCGGTTGTCGAGGTGGCGGCTACATACAGTGGTGCCGATGCTCAAACGGTCGATAATGCCGTCGCTACGCCCATAGCCGAGAATATTATGGGTGTTAGCGATATGCTCTATATCCAATCGACAAGTTCGAATAGTGGCACGATGAATATTCAGGTTACGTTCGATATAGGCTCCGATCCCGATATGGACGCGATCTTTACCCAAAACAACGTATCTTCGGCTACGGCGTTGTTGCCTGCTGCCGTAACACGACAAGGAGTTACGACACAAAAGACACAGACGGGCTTTCTGTTGGTCTATGCGCTCCATTCCGATGGGCGTTACGATGATCGCTATCTGTCGAATTATGCCTATATAAACCTGCAAAACGAGCTGCTCAAAATTGATGGCGTGGGCAAGGTCGAGATTATGGGTGCAGGCGAGTATGCTATGCGAGTATGGATTCGACCCGATCGAATGGATTACTACAATCTGTCGCTCGGCGAGATCACCTCGGCTATCGAGGCTCAGGCCGATATCTACCCGACGGGCCAATTTGGTGGCGAGCCGTCGGCTACAAAGACCGAATTTACCTATACCGTTACTCTGCCACCGCAAATATCTTCGCCCGAAGAGTATGCCAATATCGTCCTGCGCACGCTCGAAGATGGGTCGCAACTGCTGTTGAGCGACATTGCCGATGTTACTTTCGGCAGTGAGAGCTATGGTACCTCATCGACCTTTGGCAATGATCCATCGGCTATGATAGTGATCTATCAGACACCCCAAAGCAATGCCGTCGAGGTCGGTGCACAAGTCAAAGAGGCTATCGCCAAACTCTCGGAACGTTTTCCCGACGGTGTGGAGATCGACACGATTGTCGATACCACGACCAGCATTAAGGCGGGCATTCGAGAGATTCTCTATACGTTGGCATTGGCTTTGGTGCTGGTGATTGCCATCATCTACCTCTTTATTCAAGATTGGCGCGCTATGTTGATACCACTTATAGCGGTGCCCGTTTCTCTGATAGGCACGTTTATATTCTTCCCGTTGCTGGGATTTTCGATCAATATCATCTCGCTGTTGGGTGTGATTCTGGCAATCGGACTTGTGGTCGATGATGGTATTGTGGTGGTCGAGGCCGTGCAGGTCAATATCGAGCGCGGTTTGTCGCCACGTCAAGCGACGCTCGAAGCTATGCGTAGTGTAGCCTCGCCGATCATCGCTACGACCGTTGTGCTGTTGGCGGTTTTTATTCCGGTGTCGCTGACGGGTGGAATTACGGGACGACTCTTTCAGCAGTTCTCGATCACGATTGCCATTTCGGTTGCCATTTCGGCATTCAACGCGCTGACACTTTCGCCTGCGCTGTCGGCTATGCTTCTGCGCCCGAAACAGCGACGCGAAACGGGTTTCTTCGGTGCGTTCAATCGTTGGTTTGATCGTATGATGGAGCGCTACTCGGCGACAACGCGACGAGCAACGGCCCACGTGATGCGAACTGCCATCTTTGTCGCGCTCGTTCTTGGTGTGATCGCGGCTCTGTGGCGCGTCGTACCGTCGGGTTTCTTGCCCGAGGAGGACCAAGGTTATATAATGGTGATGGTCGATCTTCCTGAGGCCTCGTCGCTCCGCCGTACTGAACAGGTGATGGCCGAAGTCGATCGTCTGGTATCGAAACACGACGCGGTGCTCTACACCGCAGGGGCATCGGGCTTCGATATGATAACGGGTATCGAATCATCTTCGAACGGTATTATATTCGTCGCTCTGAAAGATTTTGATGATCGCCGAACAACTGCTGCCGAACTTGCCGCAATGCTCAACAAGGAGCTTTATATGGCTATCAATTCGGCAGAGGCCTATGCGGTTACGCCACCTGCAATTCCGGGTATGGGCGTAACGTCGGGCATCGAAATGCAAGTGCAAGATCTCGAAGGTCGCGGGCTTGGCTATCTTGCCGAGCAGTCGCGTGAATTTATGGCGGCTCTCGAAAGGTTGCCCGAAATAGCCTCGGTAACTTCGCAATTCAATGACGGTGTGCCGCAACGTCGCTTAGATGTCAATCGCGATTATGCGCTGAGCGAGGGTGTCAATTTGGCGGCGCTGTACGACCAGCTATCGACCTTTTTGGGTGGCTCGTACATCAACAATTTCAATCGTTTCGGACGTCTCTATCGCAGTTTTGTGCAGGCGGCTCCCGAATTTCGAGCCGACGCCTCGTCGTTGGATAGCTACTTCGTGCAGAATGGTGCTGGCGAGAGTGTGCCCGTATCGGCATTTGTGCGTGTGGTCGATACGGTCGGTGTGGAATACGTGTCGCAGTTCAACCTCTATCGCTCGATTGCACTCACGGCAAATCCCGCTGTCGGGAAGTCATCGGCACAGGTGATGGACGCGATCGAGAAGCAGGCGAGCGAGAGTCTGCCCGACGATATCGGCATTGCGTGGAGTGGTATCTCGTTTCAACAAAAGTCGGCGTCGAAAGGCGGCGCTGCGGTCTATGCGTTGGCTTTGGCCTTTGTCTTTCTGGTGTTGGCAGCGTTGTATAACAGTTGGAGCCTGCCGATAGCGATCATTCTTAGTGTGCCGTTGGCCGTAATGGGGGCCTTGTCGTTTATCGGTTTTGCTCACCTGTTCGATGCCAAATATATCAACGATATTTTTATACACATCGCAATAGTAATGCTTATCGGATTGGCTGCCAAGAATGCTATTTTGGTCGTGGAGTATGCCGATCGACTCTTCTTCGAACAACGCCAATCGTTGCTCGATGCAGCGATCGGAGCAGCTCGACTGCGAGTGCGACCGATATTGATGACCGCTTTTGCATTTATTTTGGGTGTTGCACCACTGATTTTTGCACACGGAGCCTACTCCAATGCGCGCAACACGATGGGTGTGGCGCTGGTCGGAGGTATGTTGGTGGCGACATTGGCAGGAATTTTCCTCTACCCTGCTCTCTACTACTTTGTCGGCCGCCTATTCAATCTCGAACGCAAGCGCGAAGAACATAAAGACGAACCATTATGAAACGATTTACAATAATTCTCGGTGTGGCGTTCGCGCTCAGTGCGTGCAATGCCCGTATTACTCCACCGCAAATCTCAATACCGTCCGAATATAGTTATGCCGAGCAAGCGATTACGGATTCGTTAGGGATAGATTTTGCGTGGTGGGAATATTTTGGTGATTCGACACTCAACGATTTGATAATGCGTTCGATTGCCAACAATCGCAATCTGCTGGTGGCGGCGTCGCGTATCGAGCAGGCGCGAATCGAGTTGGGCAACGTGCGGTCGAACTATCTGCCATCGTTTGCCTTTGGTCTATCGGCCGAAGGCAGCTACACCAAAGCGACCCGTATCGAACAGCAATACCAGATCGCCCCAACGATGAGTTGGGAGGTGCCGCTGTTTGGGGCGTTGCGACACTCGCGCAGAGCGGCATACGCGGAATTATGCGCTACGAAATGGGGTTTTCGTGGCGTTATGCTCTCGCTGACGACCGAGGTCGCGACATCATACTTCACGTTGTTGCAGTATCGTAGTTCGTTGGAGGTGGCGCGCAACACATATCGCCTGCGAGAGATCTCGGCAGCGTTGATGGACTCGATGTATCGTTATGGATTTGTTTCGGCAGTCGAACGCCAGCAGGCATACAGCCTTGCCGATGCGGCAGCAGTAGATATCCCGACCTATGAGCGGGCTGTGGTCGAAACGGCGGCAGCACTCAGTACGTTAATGGGCGAATATCCGCTCGACTCGATCATCGAATCGCCCTCCGCATTACACGCCGATCGTTTGCCGCCGGAGATTCCAGTCGGTCTGCCGTCGGCGTTGCTTGAACGTCGCCCCGATGTCTTGGAGGCATATTATGGCGTTGAGCAGGCGGCTGCAAAGGTCAATATAGCGCGCGTGGCGCGTTTCCCCTCGCTATCGCTGACTGCGTCTGGCGGTGTATTGTCATCGACCATCAAGGGGCTGACCTCGTCCAATCCATTTTCGTGGAGTGCGGCAGCGAAATTGTTGCAACCTCTCTATGCCTTTGGACATCTGAAACGTGGTGAGCTCTCGGCACGCGAGGGCTATTATCAAGCCGTAAAACAGTACGAGCAATCAATCTTGCAGGCCTTTGCCGATGTGAGTGAGGCTCTGTCGCAAATCTCGACATACAGACGAGAGGTCGAACGTTATGGCGCGATGTTGGAGTCGGACCGTCGCATTTATGAGATGTCGAAGGCGTTGTACGCCAGCGGAATGAATAGCTACACCGATCTGATCGATGCCGAGCGAACATTATACGATTCGCAGATGAGTTATGCCGAGGTGCGTGCTCAACAATACATAGCCTACGTGGCTCTATTCAAAGCATTGGGTGGCGGTTGGTAGTAAATACTCATAAATAGGTAGTGGCAACGGGTGAAAATACTACAAAATAGTGATCGAAAAGCTCGCAAAAAAGTGTATCTTTGTAGCCGATAAAATAGGACTATACAGATACTATGCGACTTTCTGACTTGCAAACCGGACAAACGGCCATCGTTCTCAAAGTGTTGGGTTACGGTGGATTCCGTCGCAGGGTTATGGAGATGGGTTTCGTGCGTGGCAAACGTGTCGAGGTGATTCTCAATGCCCCGTTGCGTGATCCGATCAAATATAAGATTATGGACTATGAGGTCTCGTTGCGTCGTAGCGAGGCTCAGATGGTCGAGGTGATCACCGAGGCCGAGGCTCAGGATATGATCAATCAGTTGGCCGATCGCCACGTGATGACCGAAGAGGAGCAGATCGAGCAGGTGATATCGACTCGTCGTCGAGTGATCAATATTGCATTAGTCGGTAATCCAAATAGTGGCAAGACTTCGTTGTTCAATGCTCTGTCGGGTGGCCACGAGCATGTCGGCAATTATAGCGGCGTTACGGTTGATGCCAAATCGGGCACGTTCCGTTACAAAGGCTATCGTTTCAACATCACCGACCTGCCAGGTACGTACGCACTGTCGGCCTATTCGCCCGAAGAGATCTACGTGCGTCGTCATTTGGTCGATAATACCCCCGATATTGTCATCAACGCTGTCGTGGCGTCGAATCTCGAACGTAACCTCTACCTTACGACCGAGTTGATTGACATCAACCCCAATATGGTGGTTGCGCTCAATATGTATGACGAGTTAGAGCGTCGTGGCGATCAACTCGATTATGAGCAGTTGGGTGCAATGCTTGGTGTGCCGATGGTACCCGTTGTGGCGCGTGATGGTCGCGGGTTGGATCAGTTGCTGCAAACGGTCATTGATGTCTATGAGAATCGTGATAGCCGAGTGCGCCATATCCACATCAATCACGGCGCGGTGGTCGAGAGCGGTATCGAGGCGTTGAAGGCCGTTATGCGTCCCGTGCGCGACCAACTGCCCAAGCACTTCCCGCCGCGTTATTGGGCGATTAAACTGCTCGAACGCGACAAAGAGGCAGAACAGACCTTGCAGTCGATCGAGGGTTACAGCGAGTGGATCGCAGTGCGCGACCGAGAGGTGGAGCGCATCGAGCGACAGCTGGGCGAAGATGTCGAGATGGCTGTAACCAGCGAGAAATATGGTTTCATTGCGGGTGCTCTGCGCGAAACATACCAGAAGGGTGAGCAGAATCCGATCGAGACCACCACCATAATCGACACGATCGTAACACACCGCGTATTCGGTTTCCCGATCTTCTTCCTGCTGATGTGGCTGATGTTTGCGGCTACGTTCTCGCTCGGCGCCTATCCTCAGGATTGGATCGAGGCTGGCGTGAATTGGCTGGCTGAGTGGGTCGGTGGATTGATGGAAGATGGCGCGTTGAAAGATCTGATCGTCAATGGCATCATTGGCGGTGTGGGTAGCGTGATCGTCTTTCTGCCCAATATTTTGATACTCTATCTGTTCATTTCGTTGATGGAGGATTCGGGATATATGGCTCGTGCAGCCTTCATTATGGATAAATTGATGCACCGAATCGGTCTGCACGGCAAGTCGTTTATTCCGCTCTTGATGAGCTTCGGTTGCAACGTGCCTGCAATTATGGCGTGTCGCACAATCGAGAGCCGTTCGAGCCGCATCATAACGATACTGATCTCGCCCTTTATGTCGTGTAGCGCGCGACTGCCAATCTACATTCTGCTGGTGGGGACATTCTTCCCGTCGTACGCGAGTCTGGTGTTGATCGGTCTTTACATATTGGGTGTAATAGTGGCAATCATCACTGCAAAACTGATGCGTCGCTATCTCTACCCTGTCGATGAGACCCCATTCGTTATGGAGTTGCCACCCTACCGCGTGCCGACATTGCAGGCTACGCTGCGCCATATGTGGGAGAAAGCGGTGCAATATCTGCGTAAAATGGGAGGTGTGATTCTGGTGGGCTCGCTCATTATTTGGTTCCTCAGCTACTATCCTCGACCTGAGCATACAGGTACAACCGCTGCCGCAACAACCGAACAATCGGCTCTCGATTATTCCCATTCGTATCTTGGACAGATCGGTCGTCTGTGCGAACCTGTGATAGAGCCTATCGGATTGAATTGGAAAGGTGGCGTGGCAATTCTGTCGGGAGCGGCAGCCAAGGAGATTGTCGTGAGTACGCTCGGCGTGCTCTATGCCGAAGAGTCGTTGCCTGCAAATCAAGATGAGTTGTCGGAGGAGGCCTCGCTCGGTGCTAAGTTGGTGGCGTCGGGCGACTTTGATACGCGCACTGCGCTGGCATTTATGGTATTCATATTGCTCTATTTCCCGTGTGTCGCAACACTGATAGCCATAGCCAAAGAGACGGGACGCTGGTATTGGGCGGCCGTTACGGTGCTCTATAATACGGCCGTTGCGTGGGTAGCGGCATACATCACATACTTAATCGGAGGATTATTCTAAATGACGTGGCAGGATTGGACGGTCGCGGCCATCGGGATAGCGTTGGCGTTGTGGCTTATCTGGCGGTTGGTACGTCGGTTGCAAGGCAAATCGAAGAGCTCGTGTTATGGTTGCGCGTGTGCCGATAGCTGTCCTTCGGCACGCAAAGAGCAAGGTTGCGGCGATAAAAAACGCAAATAACGCCGAGAATGCACTTTCGGGGCGATTTTTATTCTGATTTTATTTTTAAGAAAAATTAATAATTCATATCTTTGCGCCCTGTTAGGTTAGTTTAATATATATTTATGGAATGGATTTCATCGCTGTTTTTCGGTAGCAGCATCGCCCATACTGTATTCACGCTCGCAATAACAATCGCGATCGGTATTGCATTGGGCAAAATCAAAATCGCCGGAATCTCGCTCGGTATTACGTGGATTCTCTTTGTGGGTATTGCGCTGAGCAGTTTCGGAATGCAGATCGACCCGACGATCATCGCTTTTGTCAAGGAGTTTGGTCTGATTCTGTTTGTCTATTCGGTCGGTATGCAGGTTGGACCGAGCTTTTTCTCATCGTTCAAACAGGGAGGTATGCGTCTGGTCGGTATCGCAACGGCAATTGTGCTGGGTGGCGTACTGACGGCCTACATCATACATTTGGTAACGGGTACGCCGATTCCCACGATGGTCGGTGTGCTGTCGGGTGCCGTAACAAATACACCGGGTTTGGGTGCAGCTCAGCAGGCCTATGCCGATTCGACCGGCTTGACCGATCCGACAATCGCAATGGGTTATGCGGTAGCCTATCCGTTGGGTGTCGTTGGTATCATTATTTCGATTGTACTGTTGCGTGCCATTTTCCGCATCAAGCTCGACAAGGAGAAGGAGGCACTTGAAAGTTCAAATGAGTCGAAATACGCTGCGAAAATTTCGATCGAGCTGACCAATACCAATCTGTTCGGACGCTCGGTGCAGGAGACTCGCGGACTGATCAATCGCTCGTTTGTGGTGTCGCGTATCTGCCGAGCAAACGGCACTATCGAGATCGCTAATGCCAATACGGTGTTGGCTGAGAATGACAAGATGTTGATTATCTGCGCAAGCGAAGATGTCGAGGCAATTGAGATGATGCTCGGTCATCAGATCAATATGCAGCACTCCGATTGGCTCAACCTCGACCAGCAGTTTATCTCGCGCCGAATTATCATCACCCAGCCCCATATCAATGGCAAGACCATTGGTGAACTGCGTCTGCGTAGTAGTTATGCGGTGAATGTTACACGTGTCAATCGTTCGGGTGTCGATCTGATTCCCGAGCATAACCTCGAATTGCAGATTGGCGACCGCTTGACCGTTGTGGGATCGGAGATGGCTATCGACGCAGTGGCCAAGGCGCTCGGTAACTCGATGCGTCGTCTGCGCGAGCCCAATCTGATTTCGATCTTCCTCGGTATTTTTCTCGGTGTGCTGGTCGGCTCGATTCCGATCGCTATCCCCGGTATGCCTCAGGCCGTTAAACTCGGTCTGGCAGGTGGCCCGCTGATTGTGGCAATTTTGATCAGCCGCTTCGGTGCACACTACCATTTGGTTACATATACCACGATGAGTGCCAACCTGATGTTGCGCGAGGTGGGTATTTCGCTCTTCTTGGCGGCTGTCGGAATCAGCGCAGGTGAGGGATTCATCGATACGGTTGTAAATCAAGGTGGATATATGTGGGTGCTTTACGGTATCATTATTACGATGTTGCCCATTCTGCTGGTGGGTATTTTTGCTCGCAAGGTGTTCAAGTTGAACTATTTTACGCTGATGGGTGTCGTAGCCGGTAGTATGACCAACCCGCCCGCATTGGCCTACTCAAATGCAACGGCAGGCAATGACGTGCCCGCAGTGAGCTACGCAACGGTCTATCCGTTTATGATGTTCTTGCGAGTGCTCACAGCTCAGCTATTTGTCCTCTTTGGATTGTAGCTCAGTCGAGGCGGAAACGAAAAAGCGGGAATCCAACGAAGGGACTCCCGCTAGTGTTTTTTGTCTATTTCGGTTACTCCTCAGGAGCGATATTGACCTCCTTGATATGACCGCCCGAGAAGAGGATCGCACGTGATGGATAGTCCTCCAAAATATTGGTGTTGTGCGTTGACATTACCACCGAGCAACCACTCTCGACAATCTTGCGGAATAGCTCCATAATACCTTCGGCCGAAACGGGGTCGAGATTGCCCGTTGGCTCGTCCGCCAACACCACTTCGGGATTATTGAGCAGCGCGCGGGCAATAACCAATCGCTGTTGCTCACCTCCCGACAATTCGAAGGGCATTTTATGCAGTTTGTTCTCCAAGCCGACCAATTTCATTACCTCGTCGGCACGACGACGCATATCGGTCTCGTTTTTCCAACCCGTGGCCTTCATTACGAAGTAGAGATTCTGGAAAACGTTGCGATCGTTCAATAGCTGATAATCCTGGAAAACGATACCGATCTTGCGACGCAGGTGCGGAATATCCTTGCGGCGCAACTTGCGCAGATCGAAACCTGCCACACTACCCTCACCCGTCAAGAGCGACACCTCGGCATATAGCGTCTTCAAAAGTGTTGATTTGCCGCTACCTACGCGACCAATCAGATAGACTAACTCGCCACGACCGATCTCCAAATTTACGTCAGCCAGAACCAACTCGCCAGCCTTCACGGCGCGCTCCTCAGCCTTCGGTCCAAAGCCTCGATCGGCGTGATATATCGACACTCCACGGAGTGAGATTACACTATTCTGTTCCATTCGTCGAAAGTAAAAGTTTAGAACAAAGATAGTGTTTTTGTGCGGATTTCGCAATTTTTCAAAGAAAATGCACTATCTTTGTGGCGTTATTACACCAGTTTGACTCAGCAGATGCAGATTCGGGGGTGCCCGGTTTTGACAGCAGGTAGAGTCTGATTGTAAGCACGTCGAGCATTGTGTGGTGGCTCGTAAATATCAACGCTCAAAAATTAACTGGCAATAACAGCTACGCACTCGCTGCTTAATTTTCGAGGAAAATTAGCTTAATCGACGGCTCCAAGGCGGGCTGACGACGAGTATCCCGAACGGTGGTTCCGCTCTTTAATCATCGCTCATATGGGGTATCATTCATTTAGAGATAGTCGCGAGGAGGGCTTCGGCCGAGTGGCGAAATTTTAGAAGCTGGGGCTTGTGTTCGGTTGTTGCCTGCCAGACATAAGCAGAAGGATCAAACGGTAACTAAACGTGTAGAAAGCCTTCGGGTTCCTTGTTTGGACGCGGGTTCGACTCCCGCCACCTCCACGATGTGAGGAAAAATTAACAGCGTTCGATTAGCTTCGGGCGCTGTTGTTTTTGTTATCTCGGCGTGTTTCCCCGCACCGCCTTCGGCGACTACGGCACGCCATCGATGAGCTCGCCCGCCAAAGGCGACCTCGGTTCGACTCCCGCCACCTCCACGATGTGAGGAAAATAAAAACGCTCGGTATGTGCCGAGCGTTTTTTTAATTCAAAATTCAAGATTCAAGATTCAAGATTATCTTGTCTTTTGATTTAGAAATAGTAGCGGAACGATACCGATGTATTCATCATCATATCGACCGAGAACGAGAATTCGTCCGAAAGGAATATACCGCTCATCGAGAACAGATTGACATTCATACCGAAGTGCGGTGTCGGGCGGAACTCGAATGCCGCCAAATCCAAACCCAGACCTGCGCCAGCGGTATCTGCACCTCCAACATTAACGTATGCGCCAACAACGCTAACACCAGGTGTATAATAGAATTTATCAGCCAAGCGAGCATAGTAAGAGAGTTTGGGACCTACGGTAACAACGTGAATTTCACCGCCAACCAAATTGTAGGCCAACGAGCCACTCAGCGCCAAACGATTGGCAACAAAGCCACCACCCTCGACTGCCAAACCAAAACTTGCAGATTGATCTGTACCTGCCGAGAAACCGATTGCACCACCGATAAACGCGTCGCCCTTCTGCTGAGCCATAGCCGTCGTGCTCAAACCAAACACAACAGCCAAAATGAGTAAAAATTTCTTCATAATAATTCAATATTTAAGTTTTACAATTAAGTTTTTTGCAAATGCCATATTCATATCGTTGTACTCTGCCGATTCTAACTAATTATAAGGTTTAATAGAAAGGTCGTAAATTCCCCCCCCCTCAGCAAGTTACAAAAATTATTTGGTTATAAACGCCTGTATTGCAAATGTTTTCACTCGCAAATATATGCAAAATTACGGAATAAAACAACGGTCAACATCGCTTTAAGACTATTTGTCGCACCATATTTGCTTAATCGTCCCAATAATCACTATAAAAATGGATTGGGATTTGATTTTGCGATTAACGGTGGCTTGCGTGTTAGCCACTATTGTCGGCTACGACCGCGAATATCGAGCAAAAGATGCGGGGTTGAAAACCCATTTTCTCGTTGCATTGGGCAGTGCACTTTTTATGATCATTTCTCGCTACGGATTCGGTGATTCGACTCAGGTCGATTTCAGTCGTGTGGCGGCGCAGGTGGTTAGCGGTATCGGTTTCATCGGAGCGGGAACGATCATCTTCCAAAAGCAGGTTGTGCGCGGATTGACAACAGCGGCAAGTCTATGGGCAACATCGGGTATCGGAATGGCGGCAGGTGCTGGTCTATATGCCATTGCTGCGGCTGCCACCCTCTTGACGATGATCGGATTAGAGGCATTTGGATACATATTCAAAAAGTTCGGAGCGCGACGAATCTACATCTCTATACTTGTCAATGACAAGCCGACAGCTCAATCGGTCTATTTTGAGCTGAAAAAGGTCGGATATCAGATCCTATCGTACGATTTGAGTCGATTGGATAAAGCTGATGGATACCGCGTTGCGATTGTTGTGCGGTCGTTGGTTGGCAATGATGAAGAAGGTTTTATCGAGGTTCTGCACACCAATCCCGATATTACGGTCGAACAGGTTGAATAAAAGAGTTAAAAAACGCTATTTTTAGGGCAAAAACTGATGTTTTTTGGGGCTGAAAAGTTGTTGATTCGCGAAATAAATTGTAAATTTGCAGGAATTATTTGATCAACAATGAACAACGATTTGGAAAACGTAAAGCAACACGCCGAGGAGGAGTATTCAGCTTCCAGTATTCAGGTGTTGGAAGGTCTTGAAGCAGTTCGCAAAAGACCCGCAATGTATATTGGTGATGTGGGCGAGAAGGGTCTGCACCACTTGGTCTATGAGGTTGTCGATAACTCGATCGACGAGGCTTTGGCGGGCTATTGCACCGATATCAAGGTAACCATCAACGAGGACGACTCGATCACAGTCGAAGATAACGGTCGAGGCATTCCGACCGATATGCACGAGAAAGAGGGCAAGTCGGCTCTCGAAGTTGTGCTTACGGTGCTGCACGCCGGCGGTAAATTCAATAAAGATAGCTATAAAGTGTCGGGTGGTCTGCACGGCGTGGGTGTATCGTGCGTGAATGCACTTTCGGTCAAGCTGGTGGCTGAGGTGCATCGCAACGGCAAGATCTATCGTCAGTCGTATAGCAAGGGTAAGCCCACCTCGACAATGGAGGTTGTGGGTCAGATCGACACTACGGGTACGATCGTAACATTCAAGCCCGACGGCGATATCTTTATCACAACCGAGTACAAATACGATATTCTGGCAGCACGTCTGCGCGAGTTGGCATATTTGAACAAGGGTATCAAGCTGATTTTGACCGACCGTCGCCAGCAGGACGAGAATGGCGAGTTCCGTAGCGAAACCTTCTATTCGCACGATGGTTTGAAGGAGTTTGTCAAGTATCTTGACGCTACACGTGGCGAGACGCTGATCGAGTCGGTGATCTATATCGACACCGAGCGCGATGGCGTACCTGTCGAGGTGGCAATGCAGTACAACAACTCGTTCTCGGAGAATGTACATTCGTATGTAAATAATATCAACACGATCGAGGGCGGTACCCACCTCACCGGTTTCCGTCGCGCTCTGACCCGTACGCTGAAAAAGTATGCAGATGAGTCGGGTATGTTGGCCAAGTTGAAGTTCGACATCAGTGGTGATGACTTCCGCGAGGGCTTGACTGCGGTTATCTCGGTTAAGGTTGCCGAGCCTCAGTTCGAGGGTCAGACCAAGACCAAGTTGGGTAATAGCGAGGTGATTGCGTCGGTTGATGCAGCTGTTTCGCTGGCTCTGTCGCAATATTTGGAGGAGCACCCGAAGGACGCTCGTGCGATTGTGCAGAAGGTGATTTTGGCGGCTACGGCACGCCACGCTGCTCGCCACGCACGCGAGTTGGTGCAGCGTAAGACTCCGCTGTCGGGTTCGGGTCTGCCGGGTAAGTTGGCCGACTGTTCGAGCCGCGACCGTTCGATTGCCGAGATCTTCTTCGTCGAGGGTGATTCGGCAGGTGGTACTGCTAAGCAGGGCCGCGACCGTCAGTTCCAAGCAATTATGCCTCTGCGCGGTAAGATTCTGAATATCGAGAAGGCTCAGGAGCATAAGATGTGGGAGAACGAGGAGATCAAGAATATGTTTATCGCTCTGGGTGTTACGATTGGTACTGAGGAGGATAACAAGGCTCTGAACCTCGAAAAGTTGCGCTACGACAAGATTATCATTATGACCGATGCCGACGTCGATGGTAGCCATATCGCGACGCTTATGCTGACCTTCTTCTTCCGCAAGATGAAGGCCCTGATCGAGAACGGTCATATCTATATCGCTACCCCGCCCCTCTATATGGTTAAGAAGGGTAACGTACAGCGCTACTGCTGGACCGACGAGGAGCGCGACGCTATCTCGGCTGAGTTGGGCGGCAAGGGCTTGCACGTACAGCGCTACAAAGGTCTTGGTGAGATGAATGCCGAGCAGTTGTGGGAGACTACGATGAATCCCGAAACACGTATTCTGCGTCAGGTTACGATCGAGAATGCAGCTGAGGCTGACCGCATTTTCTCGATGTTGATGGGCGACGATGTACCTCCTCGCCGTGAGTTCATCGAGAAGAACGCTCGCTACGCAAATATTGACGCTTAACAACTATTGACAATGAGAGATTGGGAACGCCCGCTGAGATGTGGAGTTTCCAATCTTTTCATATAATAACAAACTAAACACTACCCCATTATGAACGTAACGATCATTGGAGTTGCCGGCGGAACGGGTTCTGGCAAGAGTACATTGGTAAAGCGACTGCGCGAGGCTTTTGAGGGCGACGACGTTGTAACCCTCTGCCACGATTTCTACTATAAGGCGCACAACGAACTGACCTACGAGGAGCGCACGAAGCTCAACTACGACCACCCGCAGGCGTTCGATACGCAGATGTTGGTCGAGCATTTGAAGGCATTGAAGAACAACGTGCCTATCGAGCACCCCGTATATTCGTTTGTCGAGCACAATCGTATGGAGGAGACCGTTTTGGTGAAGCCTTCGCGTGTGATTATTGTCGATGGTATTTTGATCTTCGAGAATAAGGAGCTGCGCGATATGATGGATATCAAGGTGTTTGTCGATACTGACGCTGATCTGCGTTTGGCACGTCGCATTTTGCGCGATGTTTGCGATCGAGGTCGCACAATGCAGTCGGTTATTGATCAGTATGTTACGACGGTCAAGCCGATGCACGAGGAGTTCGTCGAGCCGAGCAAAAAGTATGCTGACGTGATTATCCCCGAGGGCGGTTTCAACTCGGTAGCGGTTTCAATGTTGATCGAAAATATCCGTTCGTTGATTCGATAAAATTATATAGAAGAAAAAAGAAATAGAAAAACATACATATTAACAAAGCATTAGCTATTATTTCGCGTTCTGCTAAAAGCGTAGGAAACTTTAAGTGATATAAGAACAACCGAAAAATAGGTAAGATTATCTAAGTGGGAATGCTATTTGTTCTCCACTCGATGATGGCTATGCTCCCGATTAAGTTCGGGTGTGAGCACTTATTCGAGTGGAGAGGCTTCATTCCTACGCTGCCTCGCAGAACGCAATAAGAGGGCTCGCACCCTTTTTTATTGCGAAAGTGATCTGATAGTTATGCTCTACTATCAGATTATGGCAGGAAATAAGAACCTTAACGCAGCTAACAAAGCTAAAAAAGACGAGTTCTATACTCAATTAGTTGATATTGAGAATGAACTAAAACACTATCGCCACCACTTTCGTGGCAAAACCGTTCTGTGTAATTGCGACGATCCGCGCGTCAGCAATTTCTTTGTCTATTTTGCGCAAAATTTCGAATTTTTAGGACTGAAAAAGTTGATCACGACTTGCTACAAGAGCCAAGACAGCGACCTTTTCAGCGAACACAATGCCGAACGGGCAATCTATCTTGAATATACAGGAGATAAGAACGGCAACCGTACACCAGATGCCGAAGAGATTGGCATACATTATCTAAATGGCGACGGTGATTTTCGCAGCGAGGAGTGTATTGAATTATTGAAAGAGGCAGATATTATTGTTACCAATCCTCCATTTTCTCTTTTTAGAGAATACATTGCACAACTAATCAAGTACGATAAGAAGTTTCTTATTATTGGTCATCAAAATGCTATTCATTATAAAGATATTTTTACGCTAATACAAGCTAATAGGATTTGGTTGGGGTATGGTTTCAAAGGTGGCGCGGGACATTTTTATAGCAAGTATGAAGATACCGCCACTGCGGGCGATCACCGAGCAGGAATGATTCGGGTTTCGGGGGTTACTTGGTTTACTAATCTCGATATTAATAAACGCCACGAAGATATTATTCTTTTCAGGCAATACAGCCCCGAAGATTACCCAAAGTATGATAATTACGATGCTATCAATGTCAATAAGACAGCCGACATACCTTTTGATTATGATGGGATAATAGGAGTTCCTATTACGTTTATGGACAAATACAATCCTACTCAATTTGAAATAATTGGGACAAGTACAACAGCAATGCCAAAAGGCGCTCCATATGTAAATGGCAAACGTATTTATGAAAGAATCTTAATTAGAAAGATATGAAAATCGAACTGAAAAAAATCACTATCCGCGAAGTGGTTGAAGGATACGTCGATAGTGCCGAAAATGGCGTGTTGGGTTATGGTGGTCGATTAAATATCAGACCGAAGTATCAACGTGAGTTTGTATATAAAGAAAAACAGCGCAACGCTGTGATTGAAACAGTTACAAACAAATTTCCTCTAAATGTGATGTATTGGGCTGTATGCGAAGATGGAACATTTGAAATTATTGATGGACAACAACGCACAATTTCGATTTGTCAATATATCAATGGCGATTTCGCATATATGTTCCGATACTTTCACAACTTAACAGCCAATGAACAAGAAGAGATACTTAACTATGAATTGATGATCTATTTCTGTTCGGGAACAGATAGCGAAAAATTGAAATGGTTTCAAACAATCAACATTGCAGGTGAAGAATTGACACAACAAGAGTTGCGAAATGCTGTCTATTCGGGCGAGTGGGTAACAGACGCAAAGCGATATTTCAGTCGCAACGGTTGTGCTGCCGCGAAAATTGCGTCAGATTATGTTAGAGGATCAGCAATTAGACAAGAGTATCTCGAAACTGCAATTAGTTGGATTTCAGACGGCAATATCGAAATTTATATGGCTAAACATCAACACGATGCGAACGCTGCTGCCCTTTGGCGATATTTTCAGTCTGTAATTACGTGGGTCGAGCAGACCTTTATTAAGAAACGCCCAATTATGAAAGGAGTGGATTGGGGACCACTTTATAATAAATACAAAGACAAGGTGTATAATGTTGAGAAACTTGAAAAAGAAATACAAAAACTTATTCTCGACGACGATGTTACGAAACAAAGCGGCATTTATCCCTATTTATTAACAGGCGACGAACGACATCTCTCTATTCGCGCTTTCACGCCAGCAATGAAACTATCGGCGTACGAACGACAAAAGGGAGTCTGTCCAATGTGTAATGAACATTATGAAATCAATCAAATGGAAGGAGATCACATAACGCCGTGGCACGCAGGAGGTCGTACTATTGCAGAAAACTGCCAAATGCTTTGTCGAGATTGTAATCGTCGAAAATCAGGCAAGTAGACTGAAAAAGCGAAGGCCAACGACCTTCGCTTTTTTTATTTGTATAACTCTATTAAATTCCCGTAATCTTTTTGATTTCGTTCAATTTATTGAGGGCTTCGAGCGGAGTCAGCGAATTGATGTCGATACCCTTGATCTGATCACGAATCTGAATCAACACGGGATCATCAAGCTGGAACATACTGAGCTGAACGCTCGGAGCACTCTCGGCTGCCGTGCGTACCGTTGCTGCGGCATTTGCCTTTGCCGATTTCTTGCGACGCGTGGGGCTACTGCTCGGCACGATCTCATTATTACCATAGACCAATTCGAGGTTGCGCAGAATCTCCTCGGCACGATCGACAATCGAGCGCGGCATACCGGCCATCTTCGCCACGTGAATACCAAACGAGTGCTCCGTACCACCCCGCTCCAACTTGCGCAAAAAGACAATCGTGCGGTCGATCTCCTTGACCGAAACGTGGAAGTTTTTAACTCGTTGGCACATCTGCTCCATCTCGTTAAGTTCGTGATAGTGAGTAGCAAACAACGTGCGAGCGTGCGCCGAAGGGTTGTTGTGCAGATACTCGACCATCGCCCACGCAATCGAGATGCCGTCGTAGGTACTCGTGCCGCGACCGATCTCGTCGAGCAGCACAAGGCTACGATCCGAAATATTGTTCAGGATCGAGGCCGATTCGAGCATCTCGACCATAAATGTCGATTCGCCCTGCGAGATATTATCCGACGCTCCCACACGTGTAAATATCTTATCCACAACGCCAATACGCGCCGATCGAGCAGGTACGAACGATCCCATCTGCGCCATCAGCACGATCAATGCAGTCTGTCGCAACAGCGCCGATTTACCCGACATATTGGGTCCGGTGATCATCATTATCTGCTGTTTCTCGTTGTCGAGATAGGTGTCATTGGGGATATACTCCTCGCCTACGGGCATCAGGGTTTCGATCACGGGGTGGCGACCCGCCTTGATATCAATCACACGACTCTCGTCGAGCGTCGGACGAGCATAACCTCGTTCTGTTGCAATACGCGCAAACGACAACAGACAATCAATTTGTGCCACTATCGAGGCGTTGCGCTGCAACTGTTTGAGCCAACCATCGAGATACTCGATCAGCTCGGCATAGATACGCTGCTCGATCGCCAAAATCTTCTCTTCGGCACCGAGAATCTTCTCCTCGTACTCTTTCAACTCGGCTGTAATATATCGCTCGGCCGCAGTCAGCGTCTGCTTGCGAATCCAGCCCTCAGGCACCTTATCCTTATGCGTGTTACGCACCTCGATATAGTAACCAAAGACGTTGTTATAGCTGATTTTGAGCGAAGGGATACCCGTCGCTTCGCTCTCGCGACGCTGAATCGACGCCAGCACATCTTTGCCGTGCAGAGCCACGCGACGCAGGTCGTCAAGCTCCATATCAACCCCGTCGGCAATCACTCCGCCTTTCATTATATTGTTGTTCTGAGGATCGGGATATACCTGTGTAGCAATGCGTTCGCGCACTTCGGCCATCGGATCAATCGCCTCGGCCAACTGCGCAAGTTGAGCATTGCCGCTATCAATCAATTGCTTCTGCAACTCGGTGATTGCCGTGAGTGCATTGCTGAGCTGTACAATCTCGCGGGGCAGCACGCGTCGCGCCGCAATACGTGAGCCGATACGCTCCAAATCGCCCATCGACGCCATCTGATCGCGCATATCGTCCGCTTCATCGCTATTCTTAACGAAGTACTCCACTACGTCCAATCGACGATTGATTCGCTCAACCGACAATAGTGGCATTGCCACCCAACGTTTCAACATTCGACCACCCATTGGCGACTGAGTGCGATCGATCACATCGACAAAACCGCTACGTTCGCGCCCCGAATTTGACGAAAAAAGTTCGAGGTTGCGGATCGAAAACTTATCAACCCAGACATACTCCTCGCGGTCGATACGCGAGATCGAGGCAACGTGGCTCGTGTCGCGGTGCTCAGTGTACTCCAAATAGTGGAGAATCGCACCCGCAGCCGACACGCCCTCGTGCATCTGATCAATACCGAAACCTTTGAGCGATGTAGTTCCAAACTGCTTACAGAGTTTGCCGCGATTGATCTCCTCCGAGAAGACCCACTCGTCGAGACGATAGGTGTAGTAACGTGTGCCGAACGAACTGCGGAAACGATCGTCAGCACCACGCTGATAGATCACCTCTTTGGGAGCGAGATTCGAGAGTAGTTTATCGACGTATGCCACGTCGCCCTCAGCGACATAGAACTCGCCAGTCGAGATATCGAGGAACGACACACCCACCTGCTGCTTGCCGAAATAGACCGCTGCCAAGAAGGTGTTCTCCTTGCCCGACAACACGTTATCGCCCAGCACGACACCGGGGGTAACCAACTCGATAATTCCGCGTTTGACGATTGTTTTGGCTAATTTCGGGTCCTCCAACTGCTCGCATATTGCCACACGTTCGCCCGCTCGCACCAATTTGGGCAGATAGGTATCCAATGCGTGGTGAGGAAAGCCTGCCAACTCGACCGACGAAGCCGAACCGTTGGCACGTCGCGTGAGAGTTATGCCCAGAATTGAGCTCGCCTTAATCGCGTCGTCGCCAAATGTTTCGTAGAAGTCGCCCACACGGAAGAGCAATATCGCATCGGGGTGTTGCGATTTGAACTGATAATACTGCTTCATCAGCGGGGTTTCGACATATTTTTTCTCTTGTGTCTTCTCTTTCTTAGCCACGTCGGTCTGCATTAGTAATTAACAAGCAAAGATACTAATTTTTTCCGATTGCCCATCACATATCCCCATAAAAAAGCAAGACCCCCGTTTCGGAGAGTCTTGCTTGCGTGCTTAAATTGGCGATCAAAATGCTATTTCTTCACGTGTTTGTGCGACGAGCCGCCACTGGTCGATACATTCACTTCGGCCGGACCGTAGGTCGTCAAGCTACTCATACCGCTTGCGCCACCCGTAATGCTTTCGGTCGCATAGACCTCAGCCGAACTCATACCCGACACGCTGACTTTGGCGGTGCGTGCGTGCAACTCTTCGAGCGACACCTCGCTCATACCGCTCAGATCGAGCGCCAGATGATCGGTGCGACCTTCGATATCGACGTCCGACATTCCCGAAATCGAGATCTTGCACTCCGAGGCAGTGAGGTTGGTATCGACCTCAGCCATACCCGACGACGTGAGCTTGAAGGTGGTGCACTCTACCCTTTCGAAATCGACCGACGCCATTCCCGACAGGCTGATGGTCAGTGTTTTGACTGCAATGGGGATATCGTTAGCCTCGATCTCGGCCATACCCGACGCTGAGAAGGTATCGACTCCATACGCCGAAACGTAGATGTGAGCCTCTTTGATGTCGCGGTTGCGCTTGCGCAGACGCTCCACCTCGCGCTGATTGGCGTAGGAGAAATGCAGAACGCCACTTTTGACTGTAATCTGCAAATGAGGCAACAGCAACTCGTCAATCTCGACGCGAACCGAACTCTTCGGAGCGTCAGTCAATTCGATCTCAATGCCATTCGAAACCGATATGGCGGTGTAGTCGCTCTTGATCGGATAGTTTTCGGTTACGACGTTACCTGCCATAACCGTCGTTGCAGCCGAAAGAGCCGCTACGGTCAAAATTATTGCAAAAAGTTTTTTCATAGGGGTTACATACGTTTATAATTAATACTTAGTTGCGTCGTCAATCATATTCGACAATGCAAATGTATGAATTATTTTATTACTATGCAACACATAGAACATAAATTTTATGAATAGTATTAAAATTCATCGCGCTCACCTACGAACTTCTCGTCGAAATTGACCAGATAGATCTTCTCGGTGGCTCGCGTCAAGGCGGTATAGAGCCATCGCATCAGATCGCGCGTCATCGGCTCATCGCCAAACAACATTCGGTCGATGAACACAGCACTCCACTGCCCTCCCTGCGCCTTATGGCACGTTACGGCGTATGCAAACTTGATCTGAACGGCGTTATAATAAGGTGAGGCCATTATCTCCTTATAGCGTTTGGCCTTGCTGCGAATATCCCGATAGTCCTCCTCCACAGCATAGAACAGCCGCGAACTCTCCTCGCGCGTGAGCGAAGGCGACTCGGAGCTGACCGTATCGAGCAACACTTTACACTCCAATTCGTAATTGTCATAATCGACGAGTTGCAGTATCGCCTCCGCAAAGTGGAATCCATAGAGCTCCTCGAATCGGCGCAAACGACGCAGACGAACAATATCTCCATTGGCGATGAAATCCAATTTCGAGTCCTCCTCGCGCTCGGTGAAGTGGTAGTTATTCTTCACCACCATCAGCATATCGCCACTCTCGATCTCCTCTTCGGCAAAGAGCACCTGACGTCGAATACCTGCATTGAAACGGTTGGCACGCTTGTTTGAACGGGTGATGACGATCGTTTCGTCCTTACCATAACGCGAATAACACTCCTCGATTTTCTCCATAAACTCTGCGCCCGAAATGGCCTCGAAATCGGCAAACGACATATCGAAACGAGGCGGTTCGTATATCCCTTTTTCGAGCATACAGCGTGTCAGCGTGGCATTGAACAGAATACCCGAATCCATCTGCTGGCGCACCACCTCATCGAGCGTGCAATACTCTACATCGCCATATCGCCCCATATAATCGGGATCGAGCGCAGGGCTACGTTCGTCGCCAATGGGCGGCAGCTGAGCGCTATCTCCCACCAATATCAATCGACAACGTTTGCCACTGCGCACGTATGCCACCAAATCGTCGATCAGATTGCCCGTTCCGAAGATCGACCCCTCGCGCGAGAAGTTCGATAGCATTGAAGCCTCATCGACGATAAAACAGGCGTCGTGCTCCTTATTTGGAGCCAAAGAGAAGCGTGATTCGTAAGAAGTTGTACTATTTTGACGATAAATGCGTTTATGAACAGTTTGAGCATTTTGCGAGGCATATCCCGCCAAAACTTTTGCGGCTCGTCCCGTTGGCGCGAGTAGTATTGTTTTGATGTTCAGGTCTTTAAGCGCAGCAACAAAGGCAGCTACAAGCGATGTTTTGCCCGTTCCCGCGTAGCCGTTAATGATAAAAATTCGACTAAAATCCGAGTCCAAAAGAAATTCGGAGAATTTTTCTACGATTTTTTTTTGCCCAAAAGTTGGTACAAAACCAAAATTTGTGTAAATTTGGGTCGCGATATGTGTGTTAAGCATCATTTCAATCTACTTTTTGTGCTTTAATGCGTGTGTCCAAAATTTTGTACAAACTTAATAAAATTATAACAAATGAAAAAAGTACTCCAATTGATTCTTGCGATCGTAGTCGTCGCATTAGTTTATGTTGTTTACCGTCAGGTAGCTACTCCTATCGAGTTCGAGGGTGATAAGAACCGTCGCGAGGCTGTTGTTATCGAGCGCATTAAGGACATTCGTGCTGCTCAGCGTGCATTCAAGTCGAAGTATCAGCACTTCACCGGTGATTTCGACTCGCTGATCAACTTCGTTCTGAATGACTCGCTCGTTATGGAGCGCAAGCTCGTTGACGAGGACGACTCGGTTGCTATGGCAGCTTTGAAGGCTAAGAAGATCAAGAACGTCGAGAAGTTCTCGATGGCTGTTATCGACACCATCTTCTCGCCTAAGAAACTCACTGAGCAGGACGTTCGTAATTTCCGTTATATCCCCGGTACGGGCAATCAGGCTGAGTTCATTATGGCGGCTGGTAACGTAACCGTTGGTAACGTTCCCGTTCCCGTAATGGTTTGCAAGGCTCCCTACAAGCTCTTCCTCGACACTGTTAAGTATCGTCAGGAGTTGATCAACCTTATCGACGAGTGCAAGAACATCTACAACAAGTACCCCGGTATTAAGGTAGGTGATTTGGAGCAGCCCAACAATGAGGCAGGTAACTGGGAGTAATCCTTCGCCATCTGCGAACAGAATGTCCATTCAGCTCACGTTGAGTGGACATTCTTTTTCGCGCTCTGAATTGCCGCGATTGTCGAGCCGCGATGAGCGTACGGTCGAGATTGAGATCATTACCGATCGCGTAATGCTCGCTCCGACGGAGATTGTTGATGAACAGAAGGCAACGGAGCTGATGCAGATTGCGGGATTCCACCTGCAAGAAGAGGATCAGGTGGTTGTGGTGCGCGAGGAGAAGACGAATGTGGTTGCATTGATGGCTCTGCCGCGCGTGTTGCTCGCAACCATCGAGGATCGATATGGGCGTCGGGCCGAGCTGACTACCCCGCTACTGCGTTCGCGTCTGTGCACCGAGCCGACAGCGTGGTTCTATATGGTAGACGACCATATATATATAAAGGTATGGAGCGAAGGTCGGTTGCGCGTGGCAGAGGCTTTGCCTCGCAAAAAGGCCGAAGATGTGCTCTACTACGCTTCGGTGCTCGATAGACAATTCGACTTGAATGGATTCCGAGTGGTAGTTTCAGGAGTCAAAGCGGTTGAGAGCGAAGTACGTGCGACAACCAAGTTATTGAATAAATTTTACAAAAAGGTAGTATGCGAATAATCAGCGGTACGCATCGTGGGCGAGTGATCAATCCGCCCAACAATCTCAGAGCCAGACCTACGACAGATTTTGCGAAGGAGAATCTGTTCAACGTGCTGGGTAATATGATCGACTTTGAGGAGTGCGATGTGCTTGATCTGTTTGCAGGTACGGGCTCGATCAGCTATGAATTTTGTTCGCGTGGAGCAAAGAGCGTAACCTCGGTCGAAGTGAATAACGTGCACTACAATTTCATCAAACGCACCGCTGCGGAGTTGGGTTTTCGCCAGATGTACCCAACTCGTGCCAATGTATTTCTCTACTTGAAGAGTTGCCCCAAGCAGTTCGACGTGATCTTCTCGGACGCTCCGTATGATCTCGAAGGCAGCGAGGAGGTGATCAAATTAGTATTCGAGCGAAACTTGCTGCGCGAGGGAGGACTGCTTATCTTCGAACACCCGAAGGGACAGGATTACTCATCGCACCCACAATTCGAGCAGCAGCGTAGCTACGGCAGTGTGCAGTTTGCATTCTTTCGCAAATAAACGGTTGTAGGACGATATAAAAGACGGTCGGTATGAGTGCAATACCGACCGTCTTTTATATTGTATTGTGTTCGATAGGGGCACTGTTTTTGCAAGATACGCCAAAGAGTTGAATTTATTAAATACGCGTTATGACTATGTTTTTTCTTTGGTATCTTCTGATAGGATTGGTGGCAGGTTGGATCGCCAATATGATTGTAAAAGGCCACGGAGCAGGGTTTTGGATCAATTTGCTGGTGGGTATTGTCGGCGGATTTTTGGGTGGTTGGCTCTTTTCGCTGTTTGGAATTTTTGCGGTTGGCACGTTTGGCAGTATCATAATGTCGATTGTTGGAGCGATTGTACTGCTGTGGATCGCGGCTCTCATTCGCCCTGCACACCGCGATTAAGGTCCGAAAGCGATACCCAATCGTTGGAAAATCATACCCATACATTTTATGTGTGGGTATTTTTACTTATTTAGGGCGTAAATAATTGAAAAATAGCCAAATTTTGTTATCTTTGCAGGATAACAAAAAGCTATAAACAGCCAATGATTGATTTCAGCAAAGTACCCTCGCCGTGCTATGTGCTTGATGAGCAGTTGCTCGCACACAATATGGAGGTCATTGACCGAGTACGTAAAGCAACGGGAGTGGAGATCATCGTTGCACTCAAAGCGTGTGCAATGTGGAGCATATTCCCAACGCTTGCCAAACACTCCGACGGAGCAACAGCCTCGTCGGCAGCTGAGGCTCGTTTGGTAATGGAGGAGTATGGTCAGATGGCACATACATACGCTCCGACCTATACCGATCGCTCGTTTGCCGAGATCTTGCAGTGTAGCAGCCACATTACGTTCAATTCACTTGGTCAGTTCAATCGTTTCGGTGCACAGGCATTGTTGCGTGGAATTTCGTGCGGATTGCGTATCAATCCCGAATATTCACCGGTCGAAACGGATCTCTACAACCCTTGCGTCGAAGGCTCGCGTTTGGGTATTCGCAAAGAAGAGATGAGCGAATTGCCTGCGGGCATCGAGGGTCTGCACTTCCACGTTCTGTGCGAATCGCGTCCGCAGCACCTGCGATTGGCATTGGAGGCTGTCGAGAAACATTTTGGACATCTGTTGCCGCAAATCAAGTGGCTCAATATGGGCGGCGGACACCTGATGACTCACGCCGAGTACGATTGCGACGAGTTGATTGCCGTGCTCAATGATTTCAGAGCACGCCACCCGCATCTTCGTCTGATACTTGAACCTGGCAGCGCATTCACTTGGCGCACAGGCTATTTGGTTTCGACTGTCGAGGACGTGATTCGCAGTGGCGGCTTCAATACTGCGATGCTCGATGTGTCGTTTGCGTGTCATATGCCCGACTGCTTGGAGATGCCCTACAAGCCTGCAATCATAGGCGCACACGACCCCGAGGAGGGTGAGCGCAAGTGGCGAATGGGAGGCAACAGCTGTTTGGCGGGCGACTTCTATGGTGATTGGGCATTTGATGTTGAGCCGAAGATTGGCGACCGCGTGGTGTTCGAGGATATGATCCACTATACAATGGTCAAGACAACGATGTTCAATGGCGTTGAACACCCCTCGATTGCAATTTGGCACAAGGACGATAAGCTCGAAGTTGTGCGCAAATTCGGCTACGAGGACTACCGCGACCGAATGTCGTAGAAGATTGATATGTAATTAAACAAAAACATTAAATAACAACCGAAACAAAAAAGAAATGGAAGAATTTAAGCCTACTCAGTATACCTTGCAGTGTGTGGCTACGGGTCGCGAATTTGAGGACACTGGCTGGGTATTAGACGACAAAGAGTGCAAATCGCCGTCGTTGGTCCGTGCTATCTATGCAAAGAAGCAGATCGAGGTACGCGACAACAGCTACGGCATCTATAAATTCGCAGATTGGCTGCCCATTAGCCGTATGCTTGAAGGCTCGTGCGCACCTGTAACCTATCGCAGTAAGGGTTTGGCTGAGGCTCTCGGGTTGAAGAACCTCTACATCACCTTCAATGGTTACAATCCCGCTATTGGTGCCAAGATGACCACCTGCTCGTTCAAAGAGACTGAGGCATACTCGGTTTGCGGACGCATTGACCCTAAGAACGATAAGATTCTGGTAGTTGCGTCGGCGGGCAATACCGCACGTGCATTTGCTAAGGTTTGCTCGGATAACAATATTCCGCTGCTGCTGAGTGTTCCGGCGGACAATCTGTCGGCTCTGTGGTTTGAGAAGCCGCTGAATCCCTGCGTTAAACTCATTTCGTGCGAGAATGGTGGCGACTATTTCGACGCTATCCACCTGAGTAACTTGGCTTTGAAGTCGAAGAAGTTCTACGCTGAGGGTGGCGCAAAGAATATCGCTCGTCGTGATGGTATGGCAACCACAATGCTCTCAGCCACGACAACAATCGGCCAGATTCCCGACTACTATTTCCAGGCAGTCGGTAGCGGTACGGGCGCAATTGCAGCGTGGGAGGCTAATATGCGACTGATCGAGGACGGACGTTTCGGTACGACCAAGACGAAATTGATGGTATCGCAGAATGCTCCGTTTGTTCCGATGTATGATGCGTGGCGTGTCGATTCGCGCGAGATGTTGCCCTACGAGGATAATAAGGCTCGCCGCGACGCTGAGATTATCAATGCAAAGGTACTGTCGAATCGCAAACCACCCTACGGCATTATCGGTGGTCTGTACGACGCTCTGAAAGATACTGATGGCGAGATATTTGCAATCACCAATGCTGCGGCTAAGAAGGCTGCTGAGTTGTTCGAGCAGACCGAAGGTTGCGATATCTATTCGGCAGCTGCGGTTGCCACAGCATCGCTTATCAAGGCTGTTGCTGACGGCAAAGTCGATAAGGAGAAGATCGTTATGCTCAATATCACCGGCGGTGGCGAGCGCAAGGCACAGGAGGGCAAGGAGTTGTGGTATCTGAAACCCACCCACGTTTTCTCGCTTACGCCCGATGAGGCCGACGTGATTGCCAAGGTCGAAGAGATGTTCCAATAAATCAAATAGATATACACAATTTTATACTACATATTCAATAAATAATGCTCTATCCGTTACGATTCCGCCCTCGTCTAAAACCTCGCATTTGGGGAGGTTCGACGCTCATTGCCAAAAAAGGCAAGGGCTTGCGTATTGACCGTAGCCGCCAATACGGCGAAAGCTGGGATTTGTCGGGACTGCGTGGCGATCTGTCGATCGTTAGCAATGGAATGCTCAAAGGCAATAATATCGAGGAGCTAATCGAGGTCTATATGGGTGATCTGGTTGGCGAGAAGAACTTCGAACGCTTTGGAGTTGAGTTTCCGTTGCTGATTAAGATGCTCGATGCACAAGATACGTTGTCGATTCAGGTGCACCCAAATGATGAGATCGCTGCCGAGCGACACGATTCGTACGGCAAGAGCGAGATGTGGTATATCACTGATTGTGAGCAAGGTGCGTCGATTTATGTCGGCTTCAAGCGCCCTGTTTCGCGTGAGGAGTTTATCGATGCGGTAATCACCAATCGACTGCCCGAACTGCTCAACCGCTATGAGGTTAAGCGTGGCGATGTCTATTTCATTCCTGCGGGCACGATTCACACGATCGGCAAGGGAATCGAGTTGATAGAGATTCAACAGACGTCTGATATAACCTATCGCGTATATGATTGGGATAGAGTGGATTCCGAGGGTCGTCCGCGTGAATTACATACAGCTCTGGCTATCGATGCGATTGACTTCGATAGCGACGAAGAGTATGTGCTCACGAAGTCGCCTGAGGTTAATTCATCGGTTGAGTTGATCAAGCGTGAGCAGTTCACTGCCAATCTGTTAGCAATTGATGGCGAATATACTCGCGTGTTGGCGGCTCTCGACACTTTTGTGGTCTATATTGTGGCAGAGGGCGAGTTGCAAATTGAGGCAGAAAATCACTCTGAGAAGCTCGCTGTGGGCGAATTGGTGTTGATCCCGGCAGAGGTGAATGAGGTTACGATTAAAGGCAAGGGGCGCTTGTTGGAGGCGTACGTTGAGTAAGGCTATCGACCGAAATTATGTGTAAAGAGCGTTTCCTGCGGGGTAACGCTCTTTTTTCGCGCGAAAATATTATCTTTGCATAAATGATTCAATCGATACTGATAATGAAACGACTCGTGTTAAGCCTCTGTTTTGTATTTGCGATGGTTGCGACAGCCACAGCTCAGGATTTTCGTGTGCGCATAGTTAATCATCTGCAAATGCCTATCTCATACGCAGTTATAACTATCGAAGGTGCGCCACGTGCTGTTACCGATATCAACGGAGAGGTCGAAATAGACTATCGTCGCATTCGCCCCGAGTATCGACTCGCAGCGCACGCGGTAGGCTATCAAAGTGTCGAGCGCGAAATTGGGCAAGAGGGAATGACATCGGGCGAAATAGAGTTTCAACTGCCGCTGAATGAGGGTATTGTTGCCGATACTGATGTCGATCAGACTTCTGACCAAATACGCGAAATGTTCGAAAAAGCGGCTGGCGAATCAATGGCAATGGACTTTAATTGTACGCTCGCAAGCGCGTTCGAGTTTGAGTATATGGGACATAAAGCGTCAGGTGAGTTCTCGGTGGAAAACTTGGTGGATAGCAATGAGTTAGAATATTTCCGCGAGAAGGGTTGGTGCCATCTGCCTATCGATATTCGAATGAACGAAGGGAGCTCGTCGAGCGTAATTCACAAACTCGATGAGTCGATCCATTACGCGCTTTCGGAGCTGAATTTTGCCATTGCAGCAATTGGCCACAATCGCCATTTCTACAAATATCGCCCCGATTACGCTCTGCTTGGCACTAACGCCAATGGGTCGTTGCAATACTATCGAATTTCGTTTCCGATGCTTGCGACTAAGGCCACCCAAATTGTAGCTGAGGTTGATATGGCGCAACAACAGATAACCTCAATTAAAATATTAATTAGCGATCGTAACACATCTATAATTAAGCATATATCATCGAACGTAGAGCCAATACTACCCTCAAAAAAGAGCAAAATTCCCGCCCTCTGTCCTAAGGATTTGGCATACAACTACTCAACACGATACGCTCAGCTTACAATGCAGCTTAATGAGGTTGTGATTACTCCTTCGGACAAAAAGAGATAACTCTCGTCGCTCGATTCGGTGCGCTTATTGCTTATAGTCGGTTCATAAGAAACGATAATAAGCTATGGGTAATCTTTTACGTGATATAATCAGTCGCATCTCTCTGATACAGGTATTATTACGATGTATGGGCATCGTGCTGTCATACTCCGTTGGAGCACATCTCACAGGGCAATTTCACGCGTCGAGCTATATGGGAGCTATGCTCGCTTGCACCTCGACCATCGTCGTAATGCAGGCCGAAGATGTGCGCGACTCGATTCACAGAGGGTGGCTGCGTGTTGTAGGGACTCTGATTGGTGCAATCATCGCCACGACCTACCTGCAATTCTATCCATTCACGCTGCACGGACTTGCTATTTCGTTCTGTATTCTCGAAGTGATATGTATGGCAATGCGTGTGCCCGATGGCGGCACAGTTGCAGCTATGACGCTGATAATCATATCGATAATATCGCAAGAGATCCCCGATTTACCACCACTCAAAAATGGCGTTCTGCGCTTTGTCGAGGGTACGATAGGCGTATTTATTGGCGTTGGAGAGCTATGGATTGTCGAGCAGATGCAGACTCTCTATCACAAAAAAATAGGTCCGAATCGAAAGACTCGAACCTAATCTCACGCTCAATGAGCGTTTTAGAAAATCTTACCGGGAATATGATTTTCCACGCTCAATGCCTCTCCCTCTTCGCCGTC
The DNA here is from genome assembly GCA_017442365.1 of Rikenellaceae bacterium. Taxonomy (GTDB): domain Bacteria; phylum Bacteroidota; class Bacteroidia; order Bacteroidales; family Rikenellaceae; genus Alistipes. The sequence continues at coordinate 95,590 of JAFRZW010000004.1, forward strand.
CTCAGGCGCAGGCTCCTCTTCGACATTCCAGAACTCCTTGCCATAGACCTCCTCGGGATCAAAGTCCTCATCGACCTCGACACTGCCGATACCGCGATTGTCATACTCCTCTTCGGCGGTGGTGCGTTGCGCGAGGTAAGTGAGCATAAGTATCTGACCAACAACGGGTACTAACATCACCGAAAGCCACCAGCCGCTACGCGAAGTGTCGTGCAGACGGCGCACCATTGCGGCCGTTGCGGGCAGCAAATTGATCACCGAGAAAATCGCAGTAGCCATAAACGGGAATGGGGCAACGTCGTTAAGTACAAATACATCGAGCGCAGCGCAAGCGATGTAGATCCAAAGAGTAATGCTGACATAGACCCAAAATGGGCGACGAGCGAGCGATCCGCGGTAGTCGAACGTATGTTTCCAGATATCGAGATATGTTTTCATAGTGCAAAAATTGTATCGAGTTATTATGACAAATGTAGCGATTCGGCGCGAGAATTGCAATTGAAACCGTCGAAAAACGCAAAAAAATGCTGTGAAGGTTTGCAGATTGTGAAAAATGTATTACTTTTGCACCTGCAAACGTTGCAAAACGGTGTGGTAGTTCAGCTGGTTAGAATGCCTGCCTGTCACGCAGGAGGTCGCGAGTTCGAGTCTCGTCCATACCGCAAAAGTCCCGAGATCATTTTGGATTTTGGGACTTTTGATTTTATGTGCATTGACTTAACACTCGCGACCCCCTAAGCCTCCCATATCAAGGGGAGGTTTGGAGGGGTTGTCAAAAGAGAGATCGCGAGCAGGCACGCGCGTAGCGCGGGCTCAAGTCTCGTCCATACCGCAGAAAGTCCGAAGAGTAATCTTCGGGCTTTTTTGTTTATGTATGTTGGTTAGGAACTCGCGACCGACTAAGCAAAAAAAGATAGCGACACCGTGATGGTGTCGCTACCCTATTCGGCAGAGATTGTCAGGAGCTTATTTAGATGTCTGGCAAATACGTATTAATAATTCAAAAGCTGACAATCTCAGCCGTTGCGATTAGAAGCGTACAGCTACATCGTCATACGCAAAATATGCGGGGCAATTCAAGCCATAATCGCCACTCAGATCAGCACTACCTACAATATTAAACGTAATCTTTGCGACTTTGCCCAAGCACGATAGATCGAACTTTGTCCACTCATTTACAATCTTATCCTTACCGTCGCAAAGCATAAACTCGGTCGTTGCCGTTACGTTACCCTCTACATCATAACCCGTTGCAACGATCTTATACCACGTATCATCACCCGCAGGAGTTGAGAAACCATCGCCATTTGCCAACGAATTATACACGTAGCTGGTATTGGTAACGTACATATGATCAACTACGCGCTCCACATTATCAGCAAAATAGAAATAGGGAACAACGGTTTTCCACGACTTATCATCGACATAACCATTCTGCACACAGAAGTTTTTCGAACCGCCGTGGCCAGCACCCTCAGCCGTTCCCGTCGAGATCGAAAGCTGAGTCTCGTAGCTCGCTGCGGTGTAATCCTCCATAAAATAGTTCGAAATTGCGTGGCCACCGTTCCAATATGCGCCACCATCGATTATACCCGACGCCAACTCCGTATTTCCCGCATCGTGCCACTCATAGCCCGTATATGAGTAATCGTTGTAGAGCAGCGGACCGCCATACTGGGGATCGTCGATCAGATCCGACCACGTCTCAACGGGATAACCACACCCCGAAATAGCATACGAGGTGAACTTCACATCTGCGTCCTCGAAGGTCAGTGTGCGAATTTCGACCTTCGGAATCGTAATCACACGACCATCGGCCAACGTAATAATAACCGTCGTATCGGTCTCCTCGATCGAAACGAAGAACGAATCTCCCTCTGCTCCATCGACGCCATTTCTGATCTCCAAGCTCGACCCGTCGCTGAACATCAATTTGTAGCCATTCTCGGTCTGCTCGGTGCCCGTAATCACCTTGCCCTTATTCAGAGCGTCAATCAGCGACGACAACGTAGCGATATCCTCGCTATTTGCCTGAACTTGTTCTTTGAGGTTGTCGATCTCACCCCACAGGTCCGAATCATCATAACAACCCGTCAGCGTTACGCTCATCAGCGCAACTGCCAAAAATGTAAAAAATCTTTTCATAGACATTTGGTTTTAAGTATTAAATAAAAAAAATGTCATAGCTTGAGGTTATACCAGCAGACTACGACACAAACATATTTAAGACTCAAAACTACGGCTTTCGACCGACGCAGCACACGGATACAACTTGTACTAACCATCGACACGACACCTCAATAACAATGTCGGTCGCGCATAACCAAGTGCGCAAAAATTACGGTTCGGAAAAACATTGTCTTGATTCTTACCCGTAATCCTGCGAGCATAAAATCCACGTATCGCACAGGCAGGTCTTCTGACTTGTTCCGTCGATCGCGCCTTCCCAGTTTTCACCAGTGGCAAAGAGAGCGATCGCTCAAAATTCCTCGATCACAGAGGAATGGAACTCACAGCAACAGGCATTGTTCGGGATTTACACCCGATTCCCTTTTCACTTTTTGCGACGTGCAGTCGCTCAAAGCTCCGTGTGCAATGACAAAGATATGCAAAAAATTGTTAATCTGTATACAATTCCCTGAAAAATATTGCGAAAAATACTCCCGCACAACTTTCGCAACACTAACCGCCCCCCAAAAAAACAACAAGCGACCGTCCGTAATGGACGATCGCTGTGTCGTGTAAGGATTAACGCCAGAGGGTTTACTTGTTCGAAACCATACGCTTCTCCTTGATACGAGCCTTCTTACCGGTGAGCTCACGCAGGTAGTAGATACGTGCACGGCGAACAACACCAACCTTGTTCAGCTCGATCTTCTCGATGTGGGGCGAGTAGAGGGGGAAGATACGCTCAACGCCTACGCCATTCGAAATCTTGCGAATGGTAAACATCTTGGTCATACCGCGACCCTTGATCTGGATAACTACACCGCGGAAGCTCTGCAAACGCTCCTTGTTACCCTCGACGATTTTGTAGGTTACGGTAATGGTATCACCGCTCTTGAATGCGGGAATCTCCTTCTCCGCCCACAAAGCCTGCTCAACAGACTTGATAATTTGATCCTTGTTCATTGTTATAACAATTGTTTTGAATTTAGCGCGAAATATTACGGCTGCACGAATCCTACCATAACGATCTCAATTTCCGACCGATAATCCCGTTGTGCCACTACCCTCCTCCGACATCTGCTATTACACAAAGCCTTCGAAAAAACAGCTACACCCCTCGGCTCGCACCCACGTAAGAGATTTCTACACTCCCATTTGGGACGACAAAAATAAGGGATAAAATGGTCTTAGACAAATTTTTGAGGTTAAAAATGCTTTTGAGCGTGGAAAGATGTGTTAAAAAGGCGGATTTTACCTATCTTTGTGGGTGTATAGGACCTAAATTTGGATAAATTAATGACCAAACCACTGATATTCATTACTAACGACGACGGCGTGAACGCCAAGGGTTTCCGCCAATTGGTCGATGTTGCGGCACACTATGGACGCGTCGTGGCGATCGCTCCTGCTGAGGTGCAGTCGGGCAAGTCGAACGCTATCACGATGTTCAAACCGCTATTTTTGCAGAAGGTTGTCGATGAGCCCGACAAGCAGATCTACTCACTTACGGGCACTCCGGTCGATTGCGCCAAGATGGCCTTTGACCATCTGTTGCTTGGCGAGAAGGTTGCACTGTCGCTGTCGGGCATCAACCACGGCTCGAATGCAGGAATCAATGTACTCTATTCGGGCACGATGGGAGCAGCTATGGAGGGTAGCTTCTATGGTTGCCCGTCGGTTGGTTTGTCGATTGACGACCACGATGCCGACGCCGATCTCGATGGCGCGTTAGAGATTGCCAAGATGATGATCGAGAAGATGCTCAGTACTCAGTTCGACGAACAGGTATGCCTCAATGTCAATGTGCCGAAGGGTCGCTCTGAGGAGTTGAAAGGTGTGCGTGTGTGCCGCCAAACGCGCGGTTTTTGGCGCGAGGAGTACGATTGTCGCCAGGACCCTCGCGGCAACGACTACTTTTGGTTGCAGGGTGCATTCTGTAATGCTGAGCCCGAGGCCGAGGATACCGACGAATGGGCATTGAAGAATGGCTACGTTGCGGTTGTTCCGGTCAAGGTCGATATGACCAACTACTCATTGATGGAGCGCTTGAAAGGGATAATGTAAGCCCCCTAATAATCAATAGCAAGGCCGCATTCCACGTTTTGGAGTGCGGCTTTTTTTGAGTAGAAGGGCAATTGTTATGCAATCGGACACAATGGTTATCTACGCGCGATAGGTCCATTATGGTATATTTCGGAAACAAAAAAATCTCTGATAATCGAGTGATTATCAGAGATTTTATCAGGTGATCCGGCCGGGGCTCGAACCCGGGACCCCAACATTAAAAGTGTTGTGCTCTACCGACTGAGCTACCGGATCATCGCCATACTCTCAAAGGTCGAAACCTCGATTTTTGGTGGTGCAAATGTATAAACTATTTTCCATTTGCACAAATTATTCGCTGCTTTTTTTCGTTCTTATAGCTCATATATCTATTTTAGACGCAACTTTTACAATTTTTGCCTCGCATTTTGCAGTGTAGAATAATTTGGTTATATTTGCCAAGATAAGAAATCAATAAACAAATAAGATAGAACTATGTGTAAAGCTCTGATTATCGGTGCAGGCGGTGTCGGCACCGTTGTAACACAGAAAGTTGCGGCTAATCCCATCTTTACCGATGTGATGCTCGCAAGCCGTACTAAATCGAAATGTGATGCTGTTGCCGAGCAGATCGGCGGCGGTCGTGTAAAGACGGCTCAGGTCGATGCCGACAGTGTGCCCGAATTGGTTGCGCTGATGAAGGAGTACAAGCCCGATATCGTAATCAACGTGGCTCTCCCCTATCAGGATCTGACCATTATGGACGCTTGCTTGGAGTGCAACGCCAACTATCTCGATACGGCCAACTACGAGCCTAAGGACGAGGCTAAGTTCGAGTATTCGTGGCAGTGGGCTTATCAGGAGCGTTTCCGCGAGAAGGGTTTGACGGCGATCTTGGGTTGTGGTTTCGACCCGGGCGTAACGGCAATCTTCACCGCTTACGCTGCTAAGCACCACTTCGACGAGATTCACTACTTGGATATCGTTGATTGCAACGCCGGCAACCACGGTATGGCATTTGCCACCAACTTCAACCCCGAAATCAACATTCGCGAGGTAACGCAGAAGGGTCGTTATTGGGAGAATGGCAAGTGGGTGGTAACCGAGCCACACGAGATTCACAAGCCGCTGAACTATCCCGAGATTGGCGAGCGTGAGTCGTATCTGATCTACCACGAGGAGTTGGAGTCGCTCGTGAAGAACTACCCCACCATCAAGCGCGCACGTTTCTGGATGACCTTTGGTCAGGAGTATCTGACCCACCTGCGCGTGATCCAGAATATCGGTATGGCACGCATTGATCCGATTATTTACAATGGTGTTGAGATCGTTCCTATTCAGTTCTTGAAGGCTGTTCTGCCCGATCCCAAGTCGCTCGGCGCAAACTACCACGGTCAGACCTCGATCGGCTGCCGTATTCGTGGTATCAAGGACGGCAAGGAGCGTACCTACTATATCTACAACAACTGCGACCACGAGAAGGCATTTGCCGAGACGGGTACTCAGGCTGTCAGCTTCACTACGGGTGTTCCCGCAGCGTTGGGTGCGTCGATGTGGGCTAAGGGTCTGTGGCGCGGTGCAGGCGTATTCAACGTTGAGGAGTTCGATCCCGATCCGTTCCTGGCTGAGCTGGGCGAGCAGGGTCTGCCCTGGCACGAACTGTTCGATGTTGATATCGAGTTGTAGTCAAGCGGATGCTGCAAACTAAAAGACCGCCTTCCGAAATTTCGGAGGGCGGTCTTAGTTTTTGGGGTGCAGCGCGGGGCTACTTTGCCGAGAGTTTGTACTCGCTGGGCGACATTCCGGTCAAGTGTTTGAAATACTTGCCGAAGAACGACTGCGACGAGAAATTAAGTTCGTAGGCAACCTCCTGAATACTCATCGTCGAGTAGCGCAACAGAGTTTTTGCCTCGGTAATCACGTAGCTATCGATCCATTCAGCAGCCGATTTACCGCTGAAATCCTTAATAAGCAACGAAAGATATTTGGGTGTAACGCACATCTGTTCGGCATAGAAGCCGACCGTGCGTTCGCGCTTGAAATTCTCCGACAGCAGAGTGATGAACTTAGCGAAATACTCCTCACGGCGATTGCGCACCGAGCGTTCCTTCTCATCGAGCACCTGCGGACGCTGTTCGTAGGTACCACTGATTCGATAAAACATCGACATCAACAGACCACGCACAATCTCATCACGATGGGCAAGATCGCTATTGTTTGAGATATTTTCGAGCAGATCGAAATAACGTTCAATATCCTCTTGTTGTTCTTGGGTCAGATTGACCAACGGATTGTAGGCCAAACGCATAAACAGCGGCAATGAGTTCTTGACATCGACCTGCAACATACGCATAAAGTCCTGCGAAAGCATAATGCCACGTACGGTTGCAGTAGGATAGCCCGCCTCGATTTTGAGAACATTGTTGGGGAATGTCATCAAGAGCGAGCCTTTATTGATGCTCATCTCTTTAAGATTCACCGTGCCATTTTCCGTACCATCGATGCACAGAATAACGGTGAAAGCCTTCATTCGTACGGTCCGTCCTTCGATGAAGTGATCGCCACTCGATGCACGGAATACATAGAAATCATCGTAATTGTCCTTATGTCCCACAACCTCTTTGATCTGCGGAACTGTCAATTCAATTAATTCATTTTCCATAGTATATATTTTTTGACTTTTTTACTAATGCAAAGGTATTAATAATTACCAAATCAAAATAATATTGCGCCGTTATTTCGACCTTTCGGACAATAGCATAATAATTTCATACCAACAGCCACGATTGTTCGAAAGCGGAACACTCCGTTCGCTTTTGTTTTGCTTGCTTATAAATAACGTTCGTAGAGGTGGGTTTATTGCCTAACGCGCAACTAAATTAAATATGTACCACAGGCAGATCGTTCCAATCGGTCGTGTAGGCAGGTGAGCGATGATCGCTATGATTGAGCACCTTTTCGGCTTGTGAGGCTATGCGCACTGTGGGACTCCACGGGTCGGCAGCCACGGCATTGACCGCATCAACAGCCGACATCAGGCGGGCGTGCTTTTCGCGGTCGAGGCTATCGAACAGATGACCTTGCACCCTATCGCGCGGGACGATGCCCGACAGTATCACGCCTGCCCGCTTGTACGATAGCCCCTCACGAAAACAATCATTCAACATTGCTCGCACGCCACTCTCGATTTCAAGCGTCGAATCGGTTGCAACGGGAAAAATGGTCATTCTATTCAAATAGGCCTGCTCGCTGTCGCCTCGATAGCGATTGGTCGAGATGAATATGATCGCCTCGTGGCAGGCCGATCGCTGCGTGCGCAACTTGACTGCGCACTGAGCCGCAAAACTTGCCAACTGCCCGTGCAGTTGCTCGATTGAGGTGATCTCCTCTGAGAAACTGCGCGAAACGCATATCTGCTGTTTCGGAGATCGTTGCTGTTCGAAATCTATCGACGGCTCACCACGCAGTTCGCGCCACGTGCGGACACCCGTAATGCCCATCTGCACCGACACAATCTCTTCGGGCAACGACACGAAATCCCAAGCCGTCCGTATTCCAGCCGCTGTCCAACGCTTGACATATCGGCGACCAATACCCCACACATCACCAATCGGGAAACGGCGCAACACCTTCTCGATATCTTCCGCGCGATACATCAGACAAGCTCCGTTCAGACGAGGATATTGCTTGCAGAGTTTCGACGCCACCTTAGCGAGCGTCTTGGTTGGTGCGATACCCACCGACACCGGAATACCCGTATCGCGACGACAAATGCGCGAAATGCGATGCCCCAACTCGGTAAGCTCCTCCAACGGAATACCCCGCAGATCGAGAAAAGCCTCGTCAATCGAATAGACCTCGACCGCCGGCACCAGCCCTCGTAACGTCGAATGAACTCGGTGGCTCATATCCGAATAGAGGCGATAGTTCGACGAGAAGACCTCGATACGGTGGCGTTGCACCAGCTCTCGAAACTGAAACAGCGGCTGCCCCATCGTAATACCCAACGCCTTCGCCTCATTGCTGCGCGCAACGGCGCACCCATCGTTGTTGCTCAGCACAACCACAGGACGCCCTTCGAGCGAAGGACGGAAAACACGTTCGCACGAGACGAAAAAGTTGTTACAATCAGCCAGCCCGTACATCGTTCGTTATACCTTTTTAATTACATAGCGCACCACACCCCACACCGAAAAATTGTTCTCGGCCGTTACGCGAATGGGGCGATACTTCGAATTGGCAGGCAACAACAGAGCGTGGTCGCTCTCGATCTGCAAACGTTTGAGCGTAAATTCGCCATCAACCACACAGACCGCCAAACAGCCCGACGTAGGTTCGATCGAACGATCGACAACCAACAGATCGCCATCGTCAGCCACATCGTCCGACATACTATCACCACTGACGGTCATATAGAAGGTCGAGGCAGGGTTACGCACCAAACGTCGATTCAAATCAAGCGTCGGAAATGGCATATCGTCCGCAGGCGACGGAAAGCCCGCCTTGACATATCCGCAATCAGGCAGCGCAACCTCACTCTCGACGACACCCTTATAGATGCTATCATCATTCATACAGCGTTCAAATTTTGAAACAAAGATAGCGATAATAATTCAAAAATTGTACTAAACTAAGCAAAAAAATACGGCAGAGAATTCTGCTTGATCCTCCGCCGTAGCTGTTTGTCTTGCGCCGAGAACTCGCTATTGCGGCAATCGGCAGCCCAACTCTTTTGCCAAACCTCCCGTAGCAGTCTCCTTGTAGAGGCTGGGCAGGTCGTGGCCCGTCTGCTTCATAACCTCGACCACACGATCGAAGCTGACGCTATGATTGCCGTCCGAATATGTAGCATAGATATTGGCATCGAGAGCACGTGCCGCCGCCACCGCATTACGTTCGATACAGGGCACCTGCACCAAACCGCACACCGGATCGCACGTCAAACCCAAGTGGTGCTCCAATGCCATCTCGGCAGCATATTCGATCTGCGACGGTGTGCCACCGAATAGCTGACACGCTGCCGCTGCCGCCATTGCACACGCCACACCGACCTCGCCCTGACAACCCACTTCGGCACCCGATACCGAGGCGTTGGCCTTCACAACGCTACCAAACAGACCCGCAGTCGCCAATGCTCGCAAGATTCGCATTTCACGGAAATCGCGCGTCTTATACAAATGGTATAGTACCGCGGGCAGCACACCACTCGACCCACACGTCGGAGCAGTTACGATCACGCCTCCCGACGCATTCTCCTCAGAGGTTGCCAATGCGTATGAATAGATCTTGCCTCGGCTATTAAGACTATCACGATAACCACTCGCCTTAACATAGTAGGTCGATGCCTTGCGTTTTACGCCCAAGCCACCAGGCAGCACACCTTCGTTGTTCAGCCCGCGCTCAATGGCATCGCACATCGTATGCCACACCTCACGCAAGTAGTCCCAGATCTCTACCCCTTCGCACTCCTCGACATACTCCCAATAATCACGCCCGTTATCAACACACCAAGCCAAAATATCGCTGATGTGGCTCATCGGATAGATATCTTCGCGCAGATTGATCGACGTACCATCATCGACGATCGTACCGCCTCCAATGCTGTATGCGTGCCACGAGGCAACAACCTCCTCGCCCACCAATGCCTCGAAAAACATTCCGTTGGTGTGGCGTGGCAATACGGTGTCGGGCTCCCACAAGATCTCGGTCGGAGCAGTCTGACTCATCGCATTGATTATGGCCTGATCGGTCATATGCCCCCTGCCGGTTGCCGCCAAACTACCATAGAGCGTTACGCGGAAACGTTCAGCGTCGGGGTGTCGCTCGGCAAAGATTGTCGCAGCCTTGAACGGGCCCATCGTATGACTGCTCGACGGGCCGTGGCCTATTTTGTATAACTCTTTGAGTGATTCCATTGAATTACGTTAATATTGAGATGCAAATATACAAATATTAGACAGAAAATACCAAACCCAGCGTCGTTCATCACAATTTGTGCGCCAGAAGACGATGTACGGCATACTCTACTTGTGATAAAAATCAAAAAACGAGTAAAAAATGTTGCTAAAACAACAAAAAAATTCTAACTTTGTACCCACACACAACAATCAAGTTCAAATAAACTCTAACAACTATGGCAGTAATAGGTGTCGATTTGGGCGGAACAAAAGTAGCTGCGGCTCTGTACGACCAATCGGGAAAAATGTACTCGAAAGAGGTCAAATTACTTAATGGTGCCGAGGGTGATGCTGTGGGGCAACTCGTTGTCGATGTCATCAATACATTGATCGCTAACAACCCCAATATTGCAATTGAAGCCATCGGCGTTTGCGTTCCAGGTATCGTCTATTCGAAAAGAGATACGGTTTGGGCTCCCAATATTCCGGGCTGGGACAATTATCCACTTAAACAACGTATCAAAGATGGGGTGAATCGCCCCGAGCTCACCGTATGTATCGAGAGCGACCGCACGTGCTACATCTTGGGCGAAGTGTGGAAAGGCGCAGCAAACGGTTGCGAAAACGCAATCTATTTGGCTGTCGGTACAGGCATCGGTGCAGGTATTCTGCTCGATGGCCACATCATTCACGGTGCAAACGACATCGTTGGCGCAACGGGCTGGATGGCTCTGCAATACCCCTACACCGAGGAGTATATCCCTTGTGGCTGTTTCGAATTCTATGCGTCGGGCAACGGCATAGCTACGCAGGCTCACCGCGAATTGCGTTGTGCCCGCAATTATACGGGTCTGCTTTCGCAGAAGCCTATCGACCAGATCACCTCGCACGACGTCTTTGCGGCATACGCCGAGGGCGATCTTATCGCGAGCAAAGTTCTCGATAAGGCAATCGAAATGTGGGGAATGGGTGCTGCCAATCTGGTCAGCTTGTTCAACCCCGAGAAGGTGATCTTCGGTGGTGGCGTCTTTGGTCCTGCGGCACAATTCATCACACGTATCTACAATGAGGCTTGCAAATGGGGTCAGCCGATCTCGATGCAGGATGTTGAGTTCTGCGCCTCGGAGGTACAGGGCGAGGCTGCTCTATTCGGTGCTGCCTATTTGGCGATCCGCGCCACCAATTCAACTGAGGTAATGTAAAATTTTAGCAACCTATGAAAAACTACTCAACTTCGTCCGTTTTCGTTGCAGCTTGCGCGGGAATGGCATTTTTTGGTGTAACGATGTTGTCGCTCGCACCAATTCTTGGTCCGCTCAACGAGAGCGTGGCGGGTGCAAATGCACTCCCCTCGACAATGTCAATCGGCATCATTATCGGTACAATTCTTTTTGGCCCTATCGTCGATAAATTTGGCTACAAGTGGCTTCTGATTCTCGGCTCGACGATGGCTCTGGCCGGTATTCAAGGCTTGGCAAACTTTACCGAGATTGGTCTGCTGCACACCTCGATCTTCCTGCTCGGCTTTGGTGGCGGTATTCTGAATGGCGAAACAAACGCTCTGGTATCTGATATTTACGACGACGATAAGCGTGGTGGTCGTTTGGGTCTGCTCGGAGCATTCTATTGCATTGGCGCAATGCTGTGGACGTTGCTTAATTACTTCATTCCCGAATATCGTATTCCGCTGAATGCTGTGTCGGCCGTTATGGTGGCCTTCATCATCTTCTTCTGCCTGATTTCGTTCCCGCAGGCTAAACCTCAGGAGAACGTTTCGCTCGGCAAGTCGCTCGGTCTGTTGAAATATCCTGCACTGATTGCGTTCTCGTTCGTGCTATTCTTCCAGAGTGGTTTCGAGGGTGCAAGTGGCAGCTTCACCGTTTCTTTCCTCGATAAGTCGGCAGGTATGGACAACGCCGCCGCTACCCTCTCGATGACGTGGTTTACGCTGGGTATGATGGCTGGCCGTCTGCCGTTGGGCGCTATTATGAAACGATTGAAAGATCTTGGTACCTTATATTTATATTTGGCTGTTGCTCTGATCGGCGTTGTGCTCTTCTATCTGTTCAGCAACGAGGTTGCGATCGTCTATCTGGCGATGACGTTGATCGGCTTTGGCGTCGGTGCAACGTTCCCCGTTGTGCTGAACTATATCGGCGGTGCATTCCGCGAGTTGTCAGGTACTGCATTCTCGATTGCACTGTTCATTGCGCTGTGCGGTCAGTCGGCATTCAATAAATTGACAGGTATGGCATTCGATGATGGCAACTATCAGTTGCTGCCGTTGATGTTGATCTTGGCGGTTGTTGCAATTATGGTCTTGGTGCCCGTTGCAGTTTCGACCGCAAAGAAGATGAGCAAACATTAGAAAACCCACAATTAACTAATTAACTATTTATAAATTCTAAAAACTAAGCAAAATGTTAGCTAACGAATGGAAAAAGAACGCTATTAGCGTGATGGACAAAATTGAGGCAACTCAGATGGAGAACATCAAGAAGGTGGCTGAGGTAATGGCCGACACTATCGAGGCTGGTCGCTGGGTGCACACCTTTGGTTGTGGCCACGCAAACCTGCCTATCGAGGAGATGTATCCCCGTATCGGTGGTTTCGTAGGTTTCCACCCTCTGTGCGAGCTTCCTCTGACCTTCTTTACTCACATCACTGGTGAGATGGGTATTCATCAGTTCTTGTGGTTGGAGCGTGCTGAGGGCTACGGTCAGACAATTATGAAGAGCTGGAACTTCGACGAGAAAGATGTTATCTGGATCTTCTCGCACACCGGTATCAACGCTGTGAATATCGACGTTGCTTTGGAGGCAAAGAAGCGCGGTATGAAGGTTATCGTATTCGGCTCGGTAGCTGAGACCGGCAACAAGGTTCCTCGCCACTCGTGCGGTAAGAACCTGTTCCAGATCGCAGACTACGTAGTTGATACCTGCTGCCCGATCGTTGACGCATCGTGCCAGTTGAAGAAGCACCAGGACAAGGTTGGTCCTCTGTCGACTATGGCTTCGGTAACCACCGTATGGATGACTATCTGCACCGTTGCTGAGATCTTGGAGGAGCGCGGCGTTAAGCTGTTTATCCACCCCTCGCACAACGTTCCGGGCGACACCACCGCTCACGAGCGTCTGGATGCTTGCATCGAAGAGTACAAGCGCCGTTCGGTTGGTTTGTAATCAACAAGCGTTCGCAAACAAGAAACGCCCCGATCACTGCGATCGGGGCGTTTGCTTTTTAGCTATGTAAGAACTACTTACTTCATCTGCTCCATTACGCAGCGCATCTTCTCGGCGATCTCCGCATTGCAGAGATTGCCAATGCTACCCTCGTGCGTGTGATGAACTTCGCGCGTGGGTTTATACTCGCCACGCTGCACCTGCATACCCACCTCACGATAGGCATCGCGGAACGGCATACCGCCGAGCGCCAAGCGATTAACATCCTCGACCGTAAACAGATAGTCGTACTTGCTATCCGACACAATATCGCGGTTAATGCGAATGTGCTGCAACATAAAGTCGCACATATCAAGGCACGAACGAATCTCAATCGTTGCAGGGAAGATAATATCCTTCAACAACTGCAAATCGCGATGATAGCCCAACGGCAGATTAGCTGTCAGCAACGAAATTTCGTTAGGCACAGCCTGCAAGCGGTTGCACTTACCGCGCATAATCTCGAACACGTCGGGATTCTTCTTATGGGGCATAATGCTCGAACCCGTTGTAAGCTCGTCGGGGAAGCTCACAAATCCGAAATTCTGACACATAAACAGACAGACGTCCATCGCCATCTTGCCCAATGTCGAAGCCAATGCCGCAATGGCGTATGCCGCTGCACGCTCGGTCTTACCGCGACTCATCTGTGCCGCCACTACATTATAGTGCAAGGCCTCGAAGCCCAACAATTCGGTGGTCATACGGCGATTCAGCGGAAACGACGAGCCATAACCCGCAGCCGATCCGAGCGGATTCTGATTTGCGATTTTGTAGGCCGCCGCAATCATCTGCATATCATCAACCAACGACTCAGCGTAGGCACCAAACCACAATCCGAACGACGAGGGCATTGCCACCTGCAAGTGGGTATAACCCGGCATCAGCACGTCGGCATACTCCTCACTCAACGCCTGCAAACGGTTGAACAGCACCTCAGTATGCTCAGCCACCATTCGCAATTCGTCGCGCATAAATAGTTTCAGATCGACCAGCACCTGATCGTTACGCGAGCGACCCGAGTGAATCTTCTTGCCCACATCGCCCAACTTGCGCGTCAGCATCAATTCGACCTGCGAATGCACGTCCTCGATACCCTCCTCGATCACAAACTCACCGCGCTCGGCCGTTGCGTGGATCTCCTCCAATGCTGCGAGCAACACCGTAAGCTCCTCCTTTTCGAGCAGTCCGATGCTCTCCAACATACGGATATGCGCCATCGAACCCTCGACATCATATTTTGCCAGTCGCAAATCCAACTCGCGGTCGCGACCTACGGTAAACTCTTCGATCAATTTATCGGGCTCGAAGCCCTTGCTCCAAAGTTTCATATCTTATATCGTTTCTTTCAATTTCTGAATCAGTTGATCGTACAGCTCGATACCCTCCTCGATCTCGCTTTCAAGCACATATTCATCAGCCGAATGCGAACGCGACGAAACACCCACACCCATCTTCAACGACGGGAATGGCATAAGCGCCATATCGGAGGTCGTTGGCGACACAAACGTCTGGCGACCAATCGCTTTCGCAGCCTTGACCAACGGGTGATCCTCGCCAATAGCCGAAGCACGCACGCGGGTCGAACGAGGCACCAGATCGCACTCAACAGCCGCTTGCAGCAGTTCGACGGTCTGCTCGTTGGTGTATGCGTCCGTCGTGCGAACATCAACCACAAATCGACACTCGTCGGGTACAACATTGTGCTGCGTTCCAGCCGAAATCATCGTTACGGCAATATTGATCGGTCCAAGCAACTCGGAGCAACGCTCAAAGTGATAATTGCGCAGCCGCTCGATATCGGCAATCGCCTTATAGAGAGCATTTTCACCCTCGTTTCGAGCCGCGTGGCCACGACGACCGTGCGCCGTAGCGTCAAAGACCAACAATCCGCGCTCACCTACTGCGGCCTGCATCTCGGTCGGCTCACCAACCAAAGCCATATCAATACGAATCCCCTGACGCTCCAATTCGGGCAACATTGCACGCATACCCTTCTCGCCCATCACCTCCTCTTCGGCCGTTAAAGCCAAAATGAGGTTGAATGGCAACTCCTCACGATAGTATCGGCAGAACGTAGCAGCCAATGCCACCACCGACGCGCCCGCATCATTACTGCCCAATCCATAGATTCGACCATCGCGGTGCAACGGCGTGTAGGGATCAAACGTGTATGCAGCCGACGGTTTGACCGTATCGTGGTGCGAATTAAGCAACAGCGTAGGCTTATTCGAATCGAACGCCACACACCGTGCCCACACATTATTATGGATACGCTGCACATCGATGCCTTGCGCACGCAAAAACGCCTCGATCACATCACCCGTACCACTTTCCTCACGCGAATGAGAAGGCGTAGCGATCAACCGATCGAGCAATGCAATAGCCTCTTGTGCAGACACTTGTCCCATATCAATTAAAGTTTAATTACCGTTCCCTTATTCGACAGCAGGTTGTCCGAATGTTTGATCGTAACGCTCTGCACACCTGCTTCGACAGCGCGGAAAGCGTTGTCAATTTTTGGGATCATACCCTTATTTACCACACCCGTTTCGCGCAATTCACGATAGCTATCGGGACGAATCTCCGCAATCAACGAATCCTCATCTTCCACATCGCGCAGCACGCCCAACTTCTCGAAACAAAAGTGCATATCCGTCGGAGCGATACGCGCCGCAGCCACTGCCACTGCCGACGCCACACTATCGGCATTGCTATTGAGCAGACTACCCTCTCCGTCGTGCGTAATTGCACAGAACACGGGAGCAACCCCCGCCTCCAACAACGTCGCAATGAAATCCGAGTTGATCTTCGACGAGTCGATATCGCCCACAAAACCGAAGTCGATAGGCACTGGCGAGCGACGCGTTGCAGGCACGACATTCGCATCAGCGCCCGACAATCCAATAGCGTTACAACCTGCCGCCTGCAAGCCTGCCACCACCTGCTTATTGATCAATCCGGCATAGACCATCGTTACCACGTCTAACGTCTGGCGATCGGTAACGCGGCGACCATCGATCATCTGCGTCGGGATCTCCAACTTCTCACTCAGTCGCGTTGCCAACTTACCGCCACCGTGAATCAATATCTTCGGTGCCTCCAACTTTGCAAAATCGTCGATAAAACGCGCCAGAGCATCGGCATTGTCGATCACATTGCCGCCGATCTTTACTACGTTGATATGTTGAATCTTAGCCATCGTTACTTCAAGCTCTCCAACAAGCGTTTGATAACCACTTCGGCCGAAATCTCACGGTTAGCTGCCTCGGGAATAACCAGACTGCGCTCCGACTCGATCACCTCGTCCGTTACGATCATATTGCGACGCACGGGCAGGCAGTGCATAAAATAGGCATTGTTGGTCAGTGCCATCTTCTCCGAATCAACCGTCCAATCGCGGTCGGTCGAGATCACCTGACCATAGTTCGGATCGGCGTATGCCGACCAATTCTTCGCATAGATGAAGTCTGCGCCCTCGAATGCCTTGCGCTGATCGTACTCAACCTTGGCGCGACCAACGAACTTAGGATCCAGCTCATAGCCCTCGGGGTGAGTAATCACAAACTCATAGTCCGTAGCATTGATCCACTCCGCAAACGAGTTGGGCACAGCTTGTGGCAGAGCCTTCGGGTGCGGTGCCCACGTCATCACTATCTTGGGTCGCTCCGTAGTCTTATGCTCCTCGATGGTAATCAGATCGGCAAAACTCTGCAACGGGTGGCGTGTAGCTGCCTCCATACTGAACACCGGACGACCCGAGTAGCGAATAAACTGCTCGATCACACGCTCCTCATAGTCCTCGGCCTTATCTTTCAACTGAGCAAATGAGCGCACACCGATCAGGTCGCAATACGATGCCATCACGGGAATTGCCTCCAACAGATGCTCAGCCTTATCGCCGTCCATCACCACGCCTCGCTCGGTTTCGAGTTTCCAAGCGCCCTGATTAACGTCAAGCACCATTACATTCATACCCAGATTCATAGCAGCCTTTTGAGTGCTCAGTCGGGTACGCAGACTCGAATTGAAAAATATCATCAACAGCGTGCGATTACGTCCCAGCTCACTGTATGCAAAGCGGTCGCGCTTGATCTCCAACGCCTCAGCCACCGCCGCACGCAGATCACCGATATCCTCGACGCAGGTAAATTTTTTCATATATTAATTTAGGTATATTATTCGTTAATCAATTCAGCAAATGCCGCGAGGAAACGGTCAGCCTCCTTACGACCAACGCCCAATGCAGGCAACAAACGCACCGTCGTTGCACCTGCACCGCCCGTAAAGATATGCTTTTCGAACAGCAGACGACGACGCAACTCCGCAGCCGAGCCTTCGATCTCGATACCGATCATCAAACCGCGACCACGCACCTCCTTCAAGCGAGGCATCTTGCTTAGCTCCGCAATCAGATACTCGCCCACCTCATTGGCATTCTCGATCAGCCGCTCGCTCTCGATCACATCAAGCACCGCCAACGCTGCTGCACACGCCAAATGGTTGCCTCCGAACGTCGTTCCCAACATACCATACCACGCCTCAAACTGAGGACCGATCAGCACACCGCCCATCGGGAAACCGTTAGCGATACCCTTTGCCACGGTGATCATATCGGGACGAATACCGGCCCACTGGTGAGCAAAGAACTTACCCGTACGACCATAACCCGACTGAATTTCGTCCAAAATCAGCGTAACGCCATAGCGCGTAGTCAGTTCGCGCAGACCACGCAGGAACTCATCTGTCGGACACTGGATACCGGCAACGCCCTGAATACCTTCGATCAGCACAGCACAGAAACCGCCCTCTGCCAACTTTGCCTCGACCGCTACCAAATCATTCAGCGCAACGAACTCGACATTCTTCGTGCGATTGAATGGCGACACGATTTTCGGGTTGTCAGTTGCAGCCACTGCGCCCGACGTACGACCGTGGAAGGCACGCGAGAAAGCCAACACCTTCTCCTTACCCGATTGGAACGACGCCAACTTAATTGCATTCTCGTTAGCCTCTGCACCCGAATTGCACAAGAACAATCGGTAGTCCTCATATCCGCACGCCCGACCCAAACGCTCGGCAAATTCGCGTTGCAACGAGTTCTCAACCGAGTTCGAATAGAAACCCAACGCAGCCACCTGCCTCGAAATTGCCTCGACATAGTGCGGGTGAGCGTGTCCAATCGAAATCACCGCGTGGCCACCATACAGATCAAGATACTCCTGACCCTCAGCGTCATACACATAGCTACCACAACCGCGAACCGGCTCAACGGGATACAACGGATATACATCAAAAAGATTCATCTTCGTTCGTCTGTTTAGAATGCGTTCGGTTTCAAGCGCAAGCCATCGCGCTCATCGAAACCACACATTATGTTCATATTCTGCACGGCCTGACCCGACGCACCTTTCAGCAGATTGTCGATCACCGACACGATCATCAACTTCGAGCCGTGTTTCTCGACCCACACCAACGCCTTGTTGGTATTTGTTACCTGCTTCAAATCGACATTCTTACCCGCCACAAAGGTAAATGCAGCGTCGCGGTAGAACTCCTCATACAGCGCACGCGCCTCCTCTTCGGTCATCGACGAGTCGGTATAGACCGCTGCCAAGATACCTCGCGCAAAGTCGCCACGCATAGGCACGAAATTGATCTCGCTATCGAACGAGGGTTGCAAGCCACGCAACGTGCGACCGATCTCTAACAGATGTTGGTGTTCGAAAGCCTTATAGACCGACAGGTTGTCGTTACGCCAGCTGAAATGGGTTGTTGCGCTCGGCTTTACACCTGCACCCGTCGAGCCCGTAATAGCCGTTACGTGCACCTCGCTCGTCAATTTACCCGCCGCAGCCAAAGGCAGCAACGCCAACTGAATGGCGGTAGCAAAGCACCCGGGATTTGCCACGCGCTGTGCCGTGCGGGTACGTTCGCGGTTAATTTCGGGCAGACCATAGACATACCCCTCCGACTCATCGCGGAAGTCCTGCGCTAAATCGACCACCTTCAAGCCCTCAGGCATTGCGTTCTCCTCCCAGAACTTACGGCTCTGACCGTGTGCCGAACACATAAACAGCACATCAACAGCCGCCAAGTCATACTCGGCACTGAATCGCAGTTCGGTTTCGCCCCACAGACCTCCGTGTACATCGCACACGTGGTTGCCTGCATTGCTCGACGAATGCACAAACACAATCTCCACCTGCGGGTGGTTGATCAGCAATCTGAGCAACTCGCCTGCGGTATAGCCTGCACCACCTATGATACCAACTTTAACCATCTATTTTTCGTTACGTTTCTGAACGTTGTAGAAGATCTTCATCTGGTTACCCAAAATCTTGGTAAAGCCCTTCACATCGTCAGCCGTCCAAGCCTTGTTCACCTCGCCATACTCACCAAAATCGGTCTTCATCAAATCGAACGACGACTCAACGCCAACCAGCGTATAGCAATAAGGACGCAGAATCAACTCAACCGTACCCGTAACATTCTGCTGCGTGCTATCGAGGAATGCCTCCATATCGCGCATAACGGGATCGAGATACTGAGCCTCGTGCAGGAACATACCATACCAAGTACCGATCTGATCCTTCCAATACAGCTGCCACTTGGTCAGCGTGTGCTTCTCCAACATCTTGTGAGCAGCAATGATCAACATCGGAGCCGCAGCCTCGAAACCTACGCGACCCTTGATACCGATAATCGTATCGCCGATGTGCATATCGCGGCCAATGCCGAACTTCGCACCAATCTCCTCGATACGACGAATAGCCTCGACCTTATCCTCGAACTTTTCGCCATTAACAGCCGCAATCTCGCCCTTCTCGAAGGTCAGCTTCAAACGCTCCTCACCCTCGGCTGTAATCTGGCTGGGGTAAGCGCTTTCGGGCAGCGTCTGCTCCGAGTGCAGAGTCTCCTTACCGCCAATACTTGTGCCCCACAGACCCTTGTTGATCGAGTACTCCAACTTGGTGAAATCAGCTACATAGCCGCGCTCCTTCAAATAGTTGATCTCATACTCACGAGTAAGGACCATATCGCGGGTCGGGGTGAGGATCTCGATCTCGGGAGCCAAAATCTGGAACGTCAAATCGAAACGCACCTGGTCGTTACCAGCACCCGTCGAGCCGTGAGCTACACAATCAGCACCAATGCTCTTGGCATACTCGATGATTGCGATCGCCTGGAAAATACGCTCCGACGACACCGAGATAGGATAGGTACCATTACGCAGAATGTTACCAAAAACCATATATTTGATACTCTTCGAGTAGTACTCCTGCGTAATATCGAGCGATGCGTGCGACTTAGCGCCCAAACGATATGCGCGCTCCTCGATCGACGCCAACTCATCGTTCGAGAAACCGCCCGTGTTGGCAATCGCTGTATGTACTTCGTAACCCAGATCCTCTGACAGATACTTGACGCAGAACGAGGTATCGAGACCACCGCTAAACGCCAAAACAACTTTCTTCTTTTCCATTGTTTCGTTTATGATTTTTATTGTTTTACTTCAAATGAAAGATTTTGCGGATTTTGTTCTTCAACATCATCCAATAGGGCGACAGAGCCGACTGCTTTTCGAGCGGCTGCTTCGGGTCGTACAACATACCCGTACAAAGGCACATACGTCGATTGTTGCGCAACAGAATATCGTAGTTGCAGCAGCCCTGACAACCCGCCCAGAACTCCTCATCATCGGTCAATTCCGAGAATGTTACGGGTTTATAGCCCAAACGCGAATTGAGCTTCATCACCGGCAGCGACGTCGTGATACTGAACAACTTCGCAAACGGGAAACGCAGACGCGCCAACTCAAATGTCTTCTCCTTGATGCGTGCCGCCAGACCCAAATTGCGATATTCGGGATCGACAATCAGACCCGACGTAGCCACATAATCGCCGTGTCCCCAGCACTCGATATAGCTAAACCCGACCAATTTATCGCCCTCCAAAGCGACTACGGCCTTACCGCCCTTGATTTTGGCAGAGATATATTCGGGCGATCGCTTCGCGATACCCGTACCACGCTGCAATGCCGACTCGTAAATCAGCGAGCAGATACGCTCGGCATACTTCACGTGTTCCTCTTTGGCAAATGCAACTGTAATCGAATTGATACTCATCTATTCCTTATAACATTAAACTAACCTTCGTTCGTTAGCGAAAATTCAAGTTGCAAAGATAATCAAAAATTCACGTTATTATGCTATTTTGGTTGCTTTTTATATATGTACGCGCACGTAAAACAGTTTTAAGTTGCATTTTCGGTGCGGTTTGGCTACATTTGTCATTGTAAAATGCCAAAAAAGTATGAAACGACTATTGATTTTGCTATCACTTGGTATGATTACCGCTTGCAACTCAACCGGAAATTCGACACTCACCGATCGTCTTGACGCTCTCTTTTCGGCACACTACCCCGCAACTGACGCACCGGGTACTGCCGTACTTGTAATGAAGGGCGACGAGGTTTTGTTCGAGAAGTGTTATGGTTTGGCCGACCTCGAAACCTGCGAGCCGATCACACCTCAGACCAATTTCTGTATTGCTTCGATTTCGAAGCAGTTTTCGGCTGTGGCGTTGCTCCAACTCGAAGAGCGTGGCCTGCTTTCGATGAATGATCCGCTGAGCAAATTCTTCCCCGAATTTCACGCGCCGTTCTACGATTCGATCACGTTGCACCACATTATGAGCCACACCTCGGGACTACCCGACGCTCGTCCGCGCACCGACCGCAATTTCGTACTCTATTCAACCGACGTAGAGTCGTGCCAATACCTCATTGATCTGGATTATTTGAACTTCCCGACGGGTACTCAGTATGAATATATTAACCCTACGTTCCAACTTGTATATCAGATCGTTGAGCGCGTAACGGGCACTCCGTTTGAGCAGTATATGCACGACAATATTTTTGCTCCCGCAGGTATGGACGCAACGCTCTATTTCGAGGCCGAGCGCGAGATTTCCAACCCCTCACACGGTTACGAATTTGACGACGAGCAGGGCTGTTTTGTCGAGTGTGATTATGGCGAAACTTCGTTCTTTGCGTCGAAGGCCGACGGTGGAATTTACACCTCGTTGCGTGATTTTGCAAAGTGGGAGAAGGCTCTGCGCGGCACCGCAATTCTCAGCGAAGAATCGAAGCGCAAGGCTTGGACACCTCATATTATGATCCCCGAAACAGCCGACTATGGATACAATGCAAATACGGGTTATGGCTACGGTTGGTTCATTCAGCGCAATCCCAATCAGCCCGAAGTAATCTACCACCTGGGCGATAATGGCGGCTACCTGAACTACGCAGGTCGTGTGCCCGAGCACGAGATTTTGGTGGTATTTTTTGCTAATGTTCCGCAAATTGATCGTATCGAAATGGCCGACGCTGTCTATGCGATTTTGCGCGAGGAGGGAGTGATGTAAACTATTTTGGAAATTTTTAGGCGGGAAATTTGGCAGATAAATAAATTTGGTCTATATTTGCACCTCGAAAAGCCGAAAGGTCATACGGTTTGGAAAGATGGGTGAGTGGCTTAAACCACCAGTTTGCTAAACTGACGTACGGGATTACTGTACCGGGGGTTCGAATCCCCCTCTTTCCGCAACAAGAACAATTTCGAGTAGGGTCGCAGAATTGCGACCCTTTTATTTTTGTGGCTGGTTGTAAATTTGTTTACGTATCAAGCTACAAAAATAAAAAGACAGAGGACTATTGTCCTCTGCTCGAAATGGGACTTGCAAATTAAGGAATATGGGCGATCACGTC
This sequence comes from Rikenellaceae bacterium, assembly GCA_017442365.1. Classification (GTDB taxonomy): domain Bacteria; phylum Bacteroidota; class Bacteroidia; order Bacteroidales; family Rikenellaceae; genus Alistipes. Next base: position 118,692 of record JAFRZW010000004.1, read on the forward strand.
GCGCCAGCGACGTAATCCCCAGCCACAAAAAAAACATCGCCGTCCGAGTGTATTCGGGCGGCGACGTGTATTCAAAAATTATTTACTCCTCATTCAAGAACGTCAGCACCTCGTTCATCAGTCGATCACGCGACGCTGAGTCGGTGATTGTCTCGAACGGGAAACCAACAACCAACGAACGATAGTCGCCCTTGTAACCAACCGCCGCCGAAAGACCGCAATCGGGGTACTGCATCACAACAAACGACTGCTTATCAGCGGGCAAAATCGCATCGGGCGACTCGATCGCATAACACTCGTTATTCAACTCAGTATTAAAGCGATAGGTAGCCGACGAAAGTTTAGCTTTTGAGCGCTTGACAGCCGCAGCACCGCGCGTTGTGGCACGACCACCTTGCAAGCGATAATGCAACACTTCGCGAGCAAATTTCTGCCCATCGGTCGTTGCGCCCACGCCATTCCAAAGATCGGTTGCGACGTAGCTACCGCTCACAAAAATACGCCCACCTTGCGACGTGAAATGGCGAATGGCCAACTGCATTGCGGGTGTGAAAGTCTGAAAATCTACCCCACTTGCGCCCTCACCCATCACGGTCGAGAGCTGCTTGCCGAGGATCAAATCAACGGTCGGATAGTCCGCCAACATCACCGCGCCACGCTCAACCGAGGCTGCCGACACTGAGCAGAACGAGTAGCCCGCCTTGACGATCGACGCTCCGTGAATTGCCGCATAGTCGAACGTATTACCCGCCAACACCTCGAAAGCATAATCGCTATAACACGAACCAAGGCATTCGTCATAATTATTATCGTACGTAGTCGAACGGAAGAATCCACGTTGTGCACCGATAAAGCTGATATCGCGACGATCGGCCACACCTCCGTCGATATGATTCAAGAAGCCCGCAGTACCCTCATCACGATAGCTTACGGGAGCACTCACACGATCGAAACTATTGACCACCAGCACCGTACCCTTCGTCTCCGACACTCGGCAGACCGACAACGTCTCAGACGAGAAGCTCTCACCACCCTCATTAACTGCCGTAACGCGATAGCTCATAATCGTATCCGCAGGCAACGGCAACACGCACTCCGCACCCTCGACCACGCGACCATTGTCGAAACCACCGTCTGCCACACGTGTATATACAATATAACGATCGGGCTTGGCAGTAGGTTCGAGCGAGTCGATCTGCGGCTGCCACGTCAGGCGCACTCCCTCATCGGTCAGTTGTGCCGCAAATGCCTCGACAGGAAGCGGTTGCACAACATACGGACGATCATATTGGAACGACAAATAGCGCAAAATACCCTTATAGATCGCTCGGCTCACCGTAAAACGGAATCGCGGGTCAAGACCGTAGCGCATATCGTTGAAATTCTGGTGCGACAACAGCTCCAACAACATCGTCGGCACACTCGGAACGCGTGCCTCATAGTACGAACGATTCCACAAACCGCGTCGATTCCACTCGGGTGCGTGCAGTGCGCGCACATCACGACAGATATCTGTCAGCACCATATCGGTCAGATCACGCGCCAAATATCGCGACGCGCCACCATCGTATCGACCGCCATTTTCGCGGGTATAGAATATGCCCAACGTGCCGACAATCGAATCCTCCTTAATGCCTGCGTCAGAGTGAAATGCAAAGGCCATATCAAGTGGCACTGCAAGTCCCGTACTATCCTTTGCACGCTCCGAACCACCCATCACATAATTGACCCAATGGGCACGCGACATATAGTCATCACGATAGTCATCGGCATTTTCTCGAAGATTATAAACCTTCTCGGGGAAACCTGCCCACTGCAACCAATAACGCGCACCCTCGACAAATCGCGGCGCACCACTCGTTGCGTGTTCATACTCCAATTCGGGATTGCGTTTGCTCTCGACAGGAATACGGGCAATATTACCCATTCCACCGCCAAATTTCACTGCGTCAGCCGTTACCACACGACGATGACCGTGCGACGAGCGGTTGCTCAGCGTAACGCAACCCGACGCCTCATTCACACCCTCAGCAAAGCGGAACGTACCCAGATAGATCCACGTGCCACCACCCATCTGCTGATTGACCGAGAACTCGGTTGCACCGCCCAGATGGTGCACCGTATAGAGTGCGTCATCGGCGCTATTGCGCTCGCTCTTATATGACACATAGACAGCATATTCACCCTCCGCAGGGATTGCAGGAGTCCATACGATACGGCTCTCATCTGCCCCCGCCTTGACGCACTCCGAAGCACGATACGAGCCCTCGGTAAAAGGATTCTGCCCCTCGGTATAGACCTCACGACGAGCTGCGAATCCACGCTTGGCACCCGTGTACCACGTGCGATCGCCCGTATATTCATCATAGACCGACTCGGTTCGCACATCGTTATCGACGATCACTTCTGCCTTCTGCACATCACGCTCACGCGGCAACATCACATTTGCGCCTGCATTTTCGAGCATAGGCACCAGATAGGGCACCACGTAACTCTGCGTATAGAGATCCTCGACCGTCTGCCACAAACGCGCACGCTGCCACCCCCACTCGGCACTGCCATTATCGAACATATAGCCGTGGCTCTGCCACATCGCAATATGGCGCCCGACCAAGCCACGCGAGGGCTGCGACGGCGACGAAAGGCGCGTTACCAACGGTCGCCCCGAACGGTTTGTGAAACGCTCCTCAGCCTCGACCTTCTTGCTACGCATCGGGCGCGGCACAAAGTCCTCGATGTTGTGGCGGTCGGTTACGATACTGATCTCATAATCTTCGAACTGCTCAGGCAACACCGCTCGCACGCTATCATAGATCGGCTCGATATTATCCTCACGGAACGGATAGTACGACATATCAATCGACGTATATACCGTCAATCGCTTGCCATTGACCGCAGTACGTTCGACCGCAACATCTTTAACCGTTACCACCTCACGGCGCACAATGCGATTGAGCACCTCGGCTATATCGCGTCGATTTTTCGACGTAACGCTTTGAGCATTTACGTCGAGCGACGCTGCCGCAATGAGCAGCAACGTCGCCAGAACTCGTTTTATCATACTGATTGATTACTTCTTATCACGACGGATCAACAGTGCCATACCAATCATAGTAATCGCAGCGTTGATAATCAACAACTCGAAACCAATCTGGTAGCCATTGAACCATACGGGAGCATACTTCTGGATCACGAAACTCAGCACGGGAGCGATAATTGCCACAACGGGCATAAACTTATCGTTCACCTGCTTCTTGCACATAATACCGAAAGCAAACATACCGAGGATCGGACCGTAGGTGTAGCTTGCCACGCTATACACAAGGTTAATTACCGAGTCATTGCCCCACTTGTCGAATACCAAAATTGCGATACCCATAATCACTGCCATTGCAACGTGTACCGACTTACGAACCTTGGTCAGCTTCTCATCATCATAGCGTTTCTGACCTTCGAGGATATCCACCGTAAATGAGGTAGTCAATGCGGTCATTGCCGAGCCTGCTGCCGAGTAGGTCGAAGAGATCAGACCCAACACGAACAGAACACCAACGATAGCGGGGAAACCACCATTAACAGCCACGAACGAGAATACCTGATCGCTCTTGTTGATCACAGCCTCGCCAGCCTCGTTGAACATCGGGAACAGACCCTCAGCACCTGCTGCAACGTTCTCACGCGAGAGGAACATAAACAACAGAACACCCAACACGAGGAACAAGAAGATCACAACCAACTGCATCATAATCGACACAATCAGATTCTTCTGCGAATCCTTGTAATCCTTACAGCTCAGCGTGCGCTGCATCATATCCTGATCCAGACCCGTCATTGCGATCACCATAAAGATACCTGCAACGAACTTCTTCCAGAAGTAGCGGCTATCGCTCACATCGTCGAAGAAGAACATCTTCGAGTAGTCGTGGCCGGCAACCTGAGCCGTCATCTCACCAAACGACAGACCGAGGTCGCGCATCACAAACACGATACACAGAACAACGCTACCAATCAAGCAGAAGGTCTTCAACGTATCGGTCCACACGATCGACTTCACACCACCCTGACGAGTGTAGAGCCAAACGAGCAACATCATAATCGCCGCATTCAGAACGAAGGGCAGATTGTACTGGTCGAAAACGAGCAACTGCAACACTGCACAAACCACGTATGCACGCAGCGCAGCACCCAACATCTTACTGATGAAGAAGAACCAAGCGCCCGTCTTGTGCGACAGCACACCGAAACGAGTGTCGAGATACTCATAGAGCGACACCACATTCATCTTGTAGAACAACGGGATCAGCACAAATGCGATGATCAGGTTACCTACAACAAAGCCCAACACCATCTGCATATACGAGAAACCATCGGCTGCAACCGAGCCGGGAACCGAGATGAATGTTACGCCCGAAATTGCAGCACCCACCATTGCAAATGCAGCGATGTACCACGGTGTTTTACGAGCACCTGTAAAGAAACTTGCGTTGTCGGCCTTGCGACCCGACCACCAAGCTACTAAAAACAGCACGGCGATGTATGCCAGCACTGTAATGATTACGGAAATCGGAGACATAGAGTTTAATTATTTAAGTTAGTATTATTCGTTTGAACTTTCAAAGATAAGTAAAATTCATCGAATCTCCTAATATTCTCTCACTTTCGCAAAAAAAATCGTCCGACCTCACCTCTGCGAAGTCGGACGAATCCTATCAAATCGGATCAGCAGCACTCTGCCACTGCCCTACTATTGCGCTTATTCGAGCTCGATCAGAGCAGCGTCCGAAGCAACATTGTCGCCCTCAGCCACCAGCACCTGACGAACCTTACCTGCGAAATCGGCATTGATCGAGTTCTCCATCTTCATAGCTTCGAGAACAGCGACCTCCTGACCAACTGCAACGTCATCACCAGCCTTAACCTTAATCGTGATCACACGACCCGGCAGCGGAGCGTTGATGGTCTTGCCTACTACGGGCTTAGGACCGGCAGCCTCAGCCTTAGCAACTACGGGAGCCTCTGCGCTAACCTCGATCAGCACAGCGTCCGAAGCAACATTGTCGCCCTCAGCAACGAAAATCTGACGAACGTAACCAGCAACGTCGGTAGTTACCGAGTTCTCCATCTTCATAGCTTCGAGAACTACTACCTCCTGACCTGCCTTAACAGCGTCGCCAACCTTAACCTTCAACTCGATCACACGACCCGGCAGCGGAGCTACGATAGCCTTACCGGTGATAGGCTGAACCTTAGCTGCGGTTGCAACCTCCTCCTTCTTCTCCTCGGCAGCGGGTGCCGCAGCAGCCTGCTGAGCCGCGAAAGCAGCCTTCTTCTGATTGGTCAAGAACGGCTTAGCAACCAGCGGGAAGAGTTCGAGCAACAGAACCTCCTTCTCGTTCTCTGCCAACTTCACACCACCGCAATCCTCCAATACGGGATTGGGCTGCATCTGATATTTGCTCGTGTCGTACGGAGTCTCCTCGCGCACGCCTGCAATCTTCAAACGGAACTCGGGATCGATCTCAACGGGGGTCTTACCGTACTCACCCTTAACCAAGTTCACAAACTGATTACTCTTGGTGGTGTACATCGGCTTACCGTTCATCTGGTCCAGAGCGCAGTTAACTGCCTGAGCACCTACGATCTGCGAGGTGGGAGTTACCAGAGGCGGCAGACCAGCAGCCAAACGTACGGTCGGGATCAACTCCATTGCCTTAGGCAGAATATGCTCGCTCTTCAACTGCTTCAACTGAGCAACCATATTGGTGTACATACCACCGGGAATCTCAGCCTCCTGAACGAGCTTGTTCGGTGCGGGGAAGTTGAAGTAAGCCTCGATCTTGTGGCAAGCAGCCAACATCGCAGCCTCATCGTCCTTCTTAGCAGCGGCGATAGCCTTATCGAACTCATCATCGATCTCTGCGGGCAGAGTATCGGTCAGCGGGTTGAACGGCTTGGGGAACTGCTTAACAGCGTCGAATGCCTCCAACTCCTTACGGATATTGAGCAACTCAGCGTTGATCTTAGCAACTGCCTCCATATTTACGTCCAACTCAACACCCATCTTCTTACAGAAAATATAGATCAACTCCAATGCGGGAGCCGCGGGACCACCTGCGAAGTTCCAGATGTTGGTATCAACGATGTCTGCACCTGCATTGATAGCAGCCACAACCGATGCCAAACCGTAACCGGGAGTACAGTGGGTGTGGAAATCAACGGGGATCGACAGATTCTGCTTGATCAAGCGGATCAGACCAGCCACGCGCTTGGGAGGAATCAGACCACTCATATCCTTGATGGTGATCATATCGGCACCCAGAGCCGCCATCTGCTTTGCCTTATCAAGGAAGTAAGCGTCGGTAAATACGGGCTTCGGATTCTTCTTACCCATCAACTTAGCGAAGAAGCCGATCTCGGGATACTTCGGATCAACCGTGTAGCAAACAGCGCAATCAGCGATACCGCCATACTGCTTAACGTATTTGATGGTCGATTTCACGTTATTCACGTCGTTCAGTGCGTCGAAGATACGCATAATGCCCAGACCGCTCTCGATCGAGTTGCGGCAGAAACCGTCGATAATTTCGTCGGTGTAGGGGCTATAACCGAACAAGTTACGGCCACGCGACAGAGCGGTCAGTTTCGACACATCGCCAACAGCAGCCTTAATAGTTTCCAGACGGGTCCAAGGATTCTCGCCAAGATAGCGCATTACCGAGTCGGGCACTGCACCACCCCAAACCTCCATTGCGTAGAAGTTTGCGTCTTTGTAGAAAGGAAGAACACGATCTACCTGCTCCTGTTTCAAGCGGGTAGCGAAAGCCGACTGCTGGCCATCGCGCAGCGTCAGATCTCTGATTTTAAGTTTCTTTGCCATAGCAAAAATGGTTTACGTTTTTATCGTTAGTTATTTAGGATTGACGAAGTCATTAACAAATATAAAACTATTTTCGCAATTATTCAAGAATCGGCTCAAAAAAAACCGTTTTTTGTTCGAATTTTCGTTTTTTGGAGAGCATTTTGCTTCGATTTCACGAAATTTTACTACTTTTGACACCAAACTAAATCAATAAACCGTTTTCAATTATGAGTTTCATCAAAGAGTTCAAGAGCTTTGCTCTGAAAGGCAACGTAATGGATATGGCTGTCGGTGTTATCATCGGTGGCGCATTTGGCAAGATCGTAACTTCGGTCGTAAATGACGTATTAATGCCCCCTATCGGTATGATGCTCGGTGGCACCGACTTCTCGCAGTTGTCGGTTACGCTGAACCAGAAGGCTATCGAGGCAGCTGCTGCGGCTGGCGAAACCGTTGAGCCCGTGCTGTGGAAGTATGGCGCATTCATTCAGACCTGCGTCGATTTCCTGATTTTGGCATTCTGCGTATTCCTGTTGGTTAAGGGTATCAACGCGCTGTCCAAGAAGAAGGAGGAGGCACCCGCTCCTGCTCCCGCACCCGAACCGTCGAAGGAGGAGGTTCTGCTGACCGAGATCCGCGACCTGCTCAAAGAGAAGAAGTAATCATTCTCGCATTTTTTTGACAAAATCAAAGGCAACCTTTTCACGGGTTGCCTTTGATTTTATAGGGCAATTTCTTAAAATTGCCTCACCAACGTAGGCTCGCCCTTTGGGCGACCGCCCCAGCCCACGTTGGTGGATATTCCGCAATCTATTTACTGCGACTCATACTTATCCAACGCCTCGCACATCAGCTGACGACCGATCTCGGAGATCTCCTTTGCTTTGGCGTAGTCGGCAATTTCGCCGTATGCGTCAAACGGCATCTTCACCACAATATCGGGACGATGTAGCGCAATTGACAGCTCCGACTGACGATGATTCATCAGACTGAACGAGCGATCGAGCAGATCATAATAGGTATCGCCATAGTCGAGAGCCGTTTTCTCATCGTACTCCTCCTCGTAGTTGATCATATCCTTAATCAGCGCAATGCTGCGGCTACCCGCATATTTCAGTCGCTCGATCAACCCCATATCGTGGCGATTGGCAACACTCTCGAACACACCGCGCATCTCGGCACGCTTGGCCTGCTCGAATGCCGTATCGGCCACCAATGCCGCATTTTCGCGCGCAAGAATCGAACGAATCTCCGCAACATCAACATCGTTCACATCGAATGCCACCAAAATATCGTCCTCCGAGCGCACCACACGATCCAATGGCAGGCAGTTGGCTATGCAGCCATCGACTAACGTCGTAAGTCCGTGCTTGACAGGTCGAAACAGCGACGGAATCGAGATCGACGCACGGATAGCTTCGAACAGCTTCCCACGATCGAAAACCACCTCCTCGCCCGTATATAGATCGGTCGCCACGGCGCGGAACGGGATCGGCAACGACTCGATATCGACATCGGGCACAATCTCCATCATCGCCTCGATAATGCGCTCGCCCTTAACCAGATGATTCTTGCCAATCGAGAGGTCCATCAGCGTAAAGACCTTCCACGCATCGAGCGCAAACAGCCACTCCTTGAACTCTTCGAGCTTGCCCGCAGCATAGATACCACCCACGAGCGAGCCGATCGACGTGCCCGCCACCGAGCCAATTTGATAGCCACGCGAGGTCAGTTCCTCAATCGCACCGATGTAGGCAAAACCACGCGGTCCGCCACTCGACAATGCCAATGAAACACGCTTTTTCATCGTATAATCAGTTTTAAGATATCCTCTGCCCGATCGGCCAAATGCACTGCACCCGCCTCGATAAGTTCTTCGCGCGAACGGAATCCCCACGTAACACCCACCGAGCGCACATCGGCCGCCACCGCCGTCTGCATATCCACACCCGAATCGCCCACATAGAGCACCTCATCGCGCGCCACATCAGCCTCCGCAACAATCTGCGCGACCACCGTCGGATCGGGTTTGATAGGCACACCCGCCCGCTGACCATATACCGCCACAAAACGCTCACACCCAAAGAAATGATCAATCAGTGCGACCGTTCCTTCGTGAAATTTGTTCGACGCCACAGCCAGCTGCACACCTTGCTCCGCAAGGCGTTCGAGCAACGCAGGCACACCTTCGTAGGGACGAGTAAAATCAGCAATATGTGCCCTGTAATATTCGACAAATGCCAACCTCACTTGCTCGACATACTCTACCGTGCGGCACTCCTCGGGCAAAGCTCGCTCGACCAACTTCGCGATACCGTTACCGACAAACATTCGATAGGTGTCGGTCGGGTGCGTCGGGTGGCCAAACTGCTCCAACGTATGGTTACACGAAGCCGCCAAGTCGCCAATCGTATCGAGCAACGTGCCGTCGAGATCGAATATTACAAGTCGAGTTTTGCTCATCATCATTTCGTTTTTTTCGCAACTACAAAGTAACAATTTTTTCGTCGAAAATCCTAACCCTTCATCAATCTTTCGACGTGGTACAAGAATTGCTCGACTTTTTTCGCACAAAATGTTCCCGATTATGACAAATCAATTCCGACAGCAATACGCTCCCATTCTGCGCGTAACAAGCATTGCCTCGATGCTTGCCGGTTTGGCAATTCTCATTTCACTATCGTATGACATTCTACACAACCATCTGTTTGCAATCACGCCTGCCTATCTCGAAGTGCAGTTGATTGCCTGCTTGGTGCTGATTATGGATTTCGTCCTGCATTGGTACGCTGCCTACGATCGCAAGCGATATTTTTGGCGCAACCTCGTGCTACTATTGGTATCCATACCATTTCTTAATATAGTATTATGGAGTGGTGCGGAGCTGTCGCGTGAGTGGTACTTCGTGCTGAAAATGGCACCACTCATTCGAGCATTTGCTGCTGTGATAATCGTCGTGGCGTGGCTGGTCAATGGACGAATTAAGATGTTGTTTGCAGGCTATCTATTTACCGTTGTGGCATTTACCTACTTAGCGGCACTGATTTTCTATTGTTATGAATTTGGCGTCAATCCGAAGGTCGATAATTTTGGCAACTCGCTGTGGTGGGCCTGTATGAATGTAACTACGGTCGGTGCGGCAATCTTCCCCGTAACGACGATTGGAAAAATTCTGGCGGTTACGCTCCCTTCGCTCGGAATGATGATGTTCCCGATCTTCACGATCTACGTTACCAACCTCATCACCCAACATCGGGACAATTCATAGCTCGCCACAACGCACAAAAAAAGGAGTAGGTTAATCACTAACTTACTCCTTCTTGTAGCGAGAGAGAGACTTGAACTCTCGACCTCATGATTATGAATCATGCGCTCTAACCAGCTGAGCTATCTCGCCATCTGCCTTAAAAGCGGTGCAAAGATACGACAAATTTCTTTCGTTGCAAATTTTTGAGCCATTTTTTCGCAAAAAAGTTTCAAAACCTACCCTTTCCACAACATTTATTTCGATTCGTGTGTGTTTTTCGGATCATTTGACTACATTTGTCCCTACAAACATTAACCACGAAAACAGATGGCACTCTACATACCCAACAATTACAACAACCCACTACCCGACTTCGAAAGTACCGAGAAGGCTATCAAGCAGGTAAAAGATATGTTTCAGAACAATCTTTCGGCTCAGCTCGCGCTGCTGCGAGTTACTGCGCCTATCGCCGTTATGAAGGATACAGGTCTGAACGATGATCTGAACGGAGTAGAGCGTGCCGTAACCTTCCCGATCAAAAGTCTGGACAACGCTACGGCCGAGGTTGTACATTCGTTGGCAAAGTGGAAACGACTGAAACTCGCACAGTTGCGCACACCCGCAGGTCGCGGTATCTATACCGATATGAACGCTCTGCGCCCCGAGGAGGAGATCGACAATATTCACTCGATCTATGTCGATCAGTGGGATTGGGAGCAGACCATATTGCCCGAGCAGCGCACCGTTGCCTTCTTGAAGCAAACCGTGCGCCGAATCTATGAGTCGATCAAAGTAACCGAGAATAAACTCTATGTCGAGTTTCCGCAGATTCGCCCGCAACTGCCCGAGCAGATCCACTTCATTCACTCCGAAGAGCTGTTGCAGATGTATCCCACTCTATCGCCCAAAGAGCGCGAGAACGAGATCGCTCGCCAATATGGTGCGGTATTTATTATAGGTATCGGTGGTCGATTGTCGAATGGCGAGCCGCACGATGGACGCGCAGCCGACTACGACGATTGGAGCACGGCGAACGAAGAGGGCTACCTTGGTTTGAATGGCGATATACTGCTTTGGAATCCCGTGCTTGATGCTGCATTCGAGGTTTCGAGTATGGGTATTCGCGTTGATGCCGAGGCACTTATGCGCCAGCTCGCTGAGCGTGGCGAGGAGCACAAAGCCAAGATGATGTTCCACCGAATGTTGCTTGCGGGTGAGCTACCGCTGACCGTTGGTGGCGGTATTGGTCAATCGCGTCTGTGTATGTATCTGCTGCGCAAGGCACACATTGGCGAGATTCAAAGTTCGATTTGGGACGACCAGATGCGAGTCGATTGCGAGCGCGCAGGTATGCACCTAATGTAATTGCTACTGCAACAACAACTCACGTAAACGTTCGCACGACTCTTCGCGTGGCTCGGTGAAGTGGAATGTCGTAATGCCGAATTGCTCGGCCGCACGCAGATTTGCCTCGCGGTCGTCAATAAACAGCGTTTCGGTAGGATTCAGATCGAAACGATCAAGCAGACAGCGATAGATCTCAGGCTCAGGCTTTACCGCCTTAACTTCGCACGACACCACATCGCCCTCGAACTCGCGATAGACATCGAAACGGCGGATATGCTCGATGAAATCAGATGACATATTGCTCAGTACGAGAAGTCGGTAACCGCGCTCTTTGAGTTCGTGAATCAACTGCTCGGTGCAGGCGATCGGTGCTTGAATATCAATTGCGGTCGCCATAGCCTCGTGGCAACGCGCTACCGGACAACCCTTTATGTCGGCCATTATCTGCTCTACTTCGGCGCGTGTTTTGGTTCCACGGTCGTACTCCACCCAAAATTCGGGCATCGGCGTACAACACACAAACGCAAAGAAATCGGCAAACTCACGGCTCACCTTATGACGGTCGCGGGCAACAACTACCCCACCCAGATCGAATACAATATTTTTCAACGCTTTCATCGAGGGCAAAGGTAACTCTTTTTTCGCAGTTTTAGCACACTTTTATTGCTTGTTCGGGCGCAACTCGCCAAAAACTCGCCAAAAAATTGCACGCATTTTCTATATTTTTAGAAAATCATTTGGTTTTCTAAATTTTTCGTAATACATTTGCGCTATCGAAATTCGATTTAACCGGTTAAAACAATAAACACAATGACAAACAACGCAAAAAAGATCTCACTCACACGAGGTGAAGAGGAGGTTATGCAGGCTCTGTGGGAGCTTGGCGAGGGCTACATCGCCGATATTATCAGCCGTATGCCCGACCCCAAACCCAAATACACCACAGTAGCGACATTTCTAAAAATTTTGGAGATGAAGGGGGCAGTCAGCCGTACCAAGATGGGTAAAATCTACATCTATACCCCACTTCTGTCGCGCGAGGACTATGCCCACAACTTGATGGACACGATGCTGGGTGAATATTTTGGTGGCTCACTCGCGCAAATGGTTTCGTTCTTCTCGCGCAAAGAGGATATCTCGACCAGCGAAATGGACGAAATTATCGAAACGATGCAACGAATTAAGAAATAACAACTTACACTACAATGAAAACTATCTTGATTCTATGTCTTGAAATGTTGGTTTGCGGCGCGGTATTTCATCTGTTATATCGCACAGCATTCGAGGGGCGTGTCCGCTTTGTCGGCTGTCGCATCTATCTGATAGTTGTGGCTGCGCTCTCTGCCATTATCCCCGCACTCGACATTCGCCTGTGGCGTGATCGGATAGTTTATATCGAGGCTACTGCGCTCAACTCTACAACCACAGCCGACACGGTCGCACAAAGCACGTTCGATTTATGGGCAACCATTATTATTTGTGCGTACGCGATTGGTGTGCTGGTTGTTATAACAAGTGCAATTAGTCAGGCTGTAAAACTTGCACGTCTTGGGACCGCAACCGTCGAAAATGGTCGGCGCATTGTCCGCTCCGCAAAGATCGACACCCCATTTTCGTTCCTTCGCACGATCTATCTGCCCACATCGCTCGCACCCGAGCATTGTGAGGTGGTCATACAGCACGAGTGTGCCCACATTCGCCACCATCACTCGCTCGAACGAATCGCAATGGAGCTGATGAAGGCAGTGCTGTGGTTCAATCCATTCGTTTGGTTATTCTCTCGCTTACTTACTGAGGTTCACGAATTTGAGGCAGATCGCGAGGTCATCGATTCGGGTTTTGATAATAGGCTTTACGCAACTTCAATATTCACGCAGGCATTTGGTTTTAGTCCGGACATTGCCAACGGTCTGCAAAGTTCATTAACCAAAAAACGATTCAAAATGATGACCAAACAAAGACCGAGCACCCGCTCATTACTACGCTTGGCAGCAGCTCTGCCCGTAGTTGCCACATTGGCAATGTTGTTCAGCGTTCGCGCACAAGCAACTATCTATCTACCAATCGAAAAGCAATCTCCCGAATCGGCAGCTGATTTTACCGAAGTACGGACGTATAGTGCTGAGCCGGTTCTCTCGGCAGCTGATTCTACTAAATTACGGGAGTATAGAGCTGAGCCGGCTGTCCCCTTTATGCTGGTTGAGGACAAAACGACAAAAGAAGAGGAGGCCGTTCCATTCCTTTTGGTCGATGACAAAGACAACAAGGACGACGAGGCCGTTCCATTTCTTTTGGTCGATGACGAGAAGAAGAAGCCACTAAAATATAAAGATATCGCATTTGTCAAAGCCGACAAGATGCCGACATTCGATGGACGTGGCAACATCAATGATTTTATTAATTGGTGCAGCACACAACTAAACTACAACAATGGCACGGCAGGTATGCGTGTTGTAATGCACTTTGTAGTCGAAACCGACGGCAGTATCAAGGAGATCTACGCTCTGCAAGGCGACGCGAAGTCGTGTGCCGAAGTTGAGCGCGTGATCCGCCTCAGCTCGGGCAAATGGAGTTCGGGCGAGCAGAAAGGCGAGAAGGTTCGAGTGTCATACACGATTCCCGTTAAGTTTGTGCAGTAGTAGGATACTTTATTCATACAAATATGAAACAACGACCGCTCGACGCTCTCCGTCGGGCGGTCGCTGTTTTTTGTATCGCTCGATCGGGCAAAATTTCAACTCCAAAAGTTCAAAAACCCTCCATTGGCACGCTGCTTGCACTCGCTAAGGGCAATTCAGTCAAAAAAACTTTTTGCTTATGATCAAAAAATTACTTCTCATCATCTCGCTCGCTGCGATCTTCTGCTCTTGCAACAAACAGCGAGAATGGAACCGCGAACAGCGCCACCAAATGCGCCAAGATCTGCGAACATATCGTGATATGGTCTATCTGACCGATCTGAACGATGTCGAATGGGAGCTCTTCGCCGACGACGTAGCCGTAGCACTCGAAAACGACTTTCCGGTCTATGCAACCTTTATCGAGATGCCCTCGGTCGAGGACACCGTAACGATGGTCGTTGTCGAAACTGTCGTTACGCAACTCGAAGCCGATGCCCACAATATGCGACATCTGTTCCCCTATCGTCAGCTTGTGGCTGAGGGGATTCTGCCCGAGGGTATGAACCACCAACAGATCAAATCATACTACACCTGTCTGGCAAAGAAGGTCGATAACTACTACAACTCTGTTGAGCAGTTCTTCGGGACAATCCTTGCCGGCAACATCGATTCGACTCAACTTGGCACGTTCCAACGCCAATGTGCTGCCGATTTCGAGGGCGTGGTGGTTACCGAGATAGACGTAATCGAGACAAACTGACAAACTTCCATACCATCTTCTTAGGATCGCGATCCGACGAAAATAGGTGTGTCCCGCGGGACACACCTATTTCAATTATTAGTAGATCTATCGGCTATTTTGTCAGCACCCCGTATCGCGATCGCGGGCGTGGACTGCGCAGCAAATCTCCACGCAGGAATCGTTCCGATACCACCACCTGCACCGCTCGATGCAGGATCGTGTATTCGACTGATGTCGTTCCTAATTGCTCGCCATCGACCTCAATAGGCACCTCGGGCGACGACTCAATGCGGATCTTCGACCCACGATAGAAACTCACCTGCGGCAGCGAATAGATGCCTCCATTAAATAGACATTTCAACGCCTTAGGCACCTGCCACCACTTGATTTTAGAGATTACCGTAAGGTCAAACAGCCCATCATCAGCCACAGCATCAGGCGTTTGCATCATACCTCCGCCACTATACTTACCAATGCCGACCGAAGTACTCAGCACCCAATCATTGACCACCTGCTCTCCATCGACCCATATTCGCATACCCGTCGAGCGATAGCGACAAAACGTCGCAATCAAACTGAGCACATAGAGCAGACGACCGTGATGACCACGCGATTTAAGCGAATTGAACCCACGAATCACCGCTGCGTCCAAGCCTGCACCACCCACATTGGGCATATAGCGCGTTTGGCGATAGCTCGACTCCTCGTAGCTCACCACACCGACATCTTGCAAAAATGTATGATTCTCGGCGATAGCGCGAATTGCCTCGGAGTATTTGCGTGGAATGCCGAACATACGAATCCAATCGTTGCCCGTACCGACAGCGATCACTGCCACTTGCACCTCGGTCGTCGGCACCTCCTTCTGAATGAAGATACCATTGACCACCTCGTGCAACGTGCCGTCGCCACCAACCACAATCATACGTCGATAACCCGCACGCACAGCCTCGACAGTGAGCTGCGTAGCGTGGTGCTTATGTTCGGTAAACACCAGCTCGCAGTCAATGTCGTATTCGCGTAGCAATCGTGAGATTGTGGGCAGATCGTCCAACGCGCGACCGTGTCCTGCAACCGGATTGATGATCGCAAACCACTTATTCTCAGGCATCATAGCCGCTTTTCTATCGTTCGATTACTTGCGGGGTGCGTTGCCCAGCGTGTGGCAGAGGAAATCCCAGAACTTAGCTACCGATGCGATCTCAACCTTCTCGTCGGGCGAGTGAGGATAGCAAATGGTAGGACCGAACGAAATCATATCCAGATTAGGATACGGACCACCGATGATACCACACTCCAAACCTGCGTGGATACCCACAACACGAGGAGTTACACCATACAGAGCCTCGTAGCTCTCGGTCATTGCCTTCAAGATGGGCGATGCCATATTGGGTTTCCAACCATCGTAGCCACCACTCAGCGTTACCTCAGCACCTGCCAACTCGAATACCGAGCTGATAGCGTCGCCCAGATCAGCCTTCTCGCTATTCACCGAACTACGCAACAAGCAGTGCAGCTTCACGGTCGCGCCGTCCGATACAATACGAGCCAAGTTGGTCGAGGTCTGCACCAGACCCTTCATCGACTGGCTCATCGACTGCATACCGTCAGGACAAGCAACTACGGCCTTCACCAACTTCTCAGAGACTGCCTTCTCGATCATCTCAGCGGGAGCAGCAACCTCCTCAGCCTTGATCAGAATCGAATCCTCGATACCCGAGAACTCAGCTACTACCATATCGGTAAAGTCAGCAACTGCCTTCTGGAACTCGTCCCACTTCGCAGCCTCGACCATAACCGTTGCCTTAGCCTCGCGCGGAATAGCATTGCGCAGACCGCCACCATCTACCGAGCAGAGCAACAGCTCCTGCTGCTTCTTAACGGCATTGATCAAACGGAACATCAACTTGTTAGCGTTAGCACGCTGCAAGATGATCTCGATACCCGAGTGGCCGCCCTTCAAGCCCTTGATCGTGATCTCGGCTGCACGATAACCCTCAGCAGGAGTTGCCTCAGCCTTATAATCGAAATTGATGCTTGCGTCCAGACCACCAGCGCAACCAACGTACAACTCGCCCTCGGTCTCCGAGTCGAGGTTCAGCAGAACATCGCCCTTCAACAGACCGCCCTTCAAGCCGAATGCACCGTGCATACCCGACTCCTCGGTTGCGGTGAACAGCGCCTCGATAGTACCGTGCTTGATATCCTTCGACTCCAAAACAGCCATAATCGATGCAACACCGATACCGTTGTCCGAGCCAAGTGTCGTACCATTAGCAGTTACCCAATCACCATCAATATAGGCCTCGATAGCGTCCTTCTCGAAATCGAACACCTTATCGCCGTTCTTCTGCGGAACCATATCGACGTGAGCCTGCAAAACGATACCCTTACGGTCCTCCATACCCTCAGTTGCGGGCTTGCGAACCAATACGTTATGAGCCTCGTCCTCCACAACTTCCAGCCCCTGCTCCTTAGCAAAAGCGATGATGTGAGCACGAATCGCCTCCTCGTGGAACGAGGGGTGAGGTATCTGACATAAATCTTGGAAATGTTTCCAAACCAACTGCGGCGCAAGTGCCGCCAAATTCTTGTTCATTGTGTTTATCAGTTTTTAAGGTTTAGTATTTTCATTGTTTAACGCAGACGAGCAATCATATTTGCGATGTTGGCCTGCATACGCTCCATACGGTCGCCATCAGCCTCGCCCTTATCGAACTTCTCGCCCGTAATGTTCTCATACAACTCGATGTAACGATCCGAGATGCTGCCTACGATTTCGGGAGTCATTTCGGGCACTTCGGCACCCGCCTGACCTTGGAAACCATTAGCCATCAGCCACTCGCGAACAAACTCCTTCGACAGCTGACGCTGCTGCTCACCACGTGCGAAACGCTCCTCATAGCCTGCTGCATAGAAATAGCGCGACGAGTCGGGAGTGTGAATCTCGTCAATCAGCGTAATCTCACCATCGCGCTTACCGAACTCATATTTGGTATCGACCAAAATCAGACCGCGCTCGGCTGCCATCTGCGAGCCACGCTCGAACAGAGCCAATGCGTAGCGCTCCAAAGTTTCGTAATCCTCCTTCGACACCAAGCCGCGAGCGATGATCTCCTCTTTCGAGATATTCTGGTCGTGCTCACCAATCTCAGCCTTAGTCGTCGGGGTGATGATCGGCTGCGGGAAACGCTCGTGCTCACGCATACCATCGGGCAACTTAACACCGCAAATCTCGCGTGCGCCGGCCTTGTAATCACGCCACGAGCTACCGGTCAGATATGCACGTACGATCATCTCAACGGGGAACGTTTCGCACTTATGACCAATGGTAACCATCGGATCGGGCGACGCGATTTTCCAGTTAGGGCAGATGTCCGACGTAGCGTCGAGGAATTTAGCCGCAATCTGATTCAGCACCTGACCCTTGTAGGGAATACCCTCAGGCAGCACCACATCGAATGCCGAGATACGGTCCGTAACGACCATTACCAAATATTTGTCGTCGATGTCATACACATCGCGCACCTTACCAACATAGAGGCTCTTCTGACCCTCGAACTTAAAATCGGTTTTTACAATTGCACTCATTGTCTCTTCGTTTATTTAGTTATTATTTTTTGTTTCACGATTTTTCAACGCATCTTCCATTGTGGCACGCTTTTCGAATGCCTCTACAATGTGCTTAACCAATGGGTGGCGCACGATGTCGCCCTTATCGAACTCGACCGAGGCGATGCCCTGAATCGAGCCGAGCATCTTCATCGCACGCATCAGACCCGAGTCGCCCGCCTTCGGAAGGTCGATCTGAGTAACGTCGCCCGTTACGATAAACTTGGCATTGCGTCCCATACGCGTGAGGAACATCTTGATCTGCGAGAGCGTGGTGTTCTGCGCCTCGTCCAAAATCACAAACGCATTGTCCAACGTGCGACCACGCATATATGCCAACGGAGCGATCTGAACGGTACCCTCCTCCATATATTTCGACAACTTTGCCGCCGGAATCATATCGTTCAGCGCATCGTACAACGGTTGCAGATATGGATCGAGTTTCTCCTTCATATCACCCGGCAGGAAACCCAATTTCTCACCCGCCTCGACCGCCGGACGTGTCAAAATCACACGTCGCACCTGCTTCTCCTTCAACGCTCGCACAGCCAACGCAATAGCCGTATAGGTTTTACCCGAGCCAGCAGGTCCTACGGCAAACAGCAGATCATTCTTCTCGAACAGATCGACCAATCGGCGCTGATTGGCCGTTCGAGCACGGATCACATTGCCATTATTGCCATAGACAATCACATCGCCTTCGTGCGTCGGCGGCTCGTCGGCTGACATTCCTGCCGTGCCGAAACATTGGCGAATAACCTCCTTCGATACGTGGCCATACTTGTCGTAATAGGCTTCGAACTGCTCGAAACGTTTGACGAATTGCTCGATCAATCGCTCCTCGCCCATAATCTTCACCTTCGATCCACGCGCTACAATACGGAGTGCAGGATACTGCTCTCGAATCAATTCGAGATAGGTATCCTGCGCACCAAACAATTCTCTGGGATCAACCTCGTCGATATGTATCGTCTTTTCTGTCATCTACCGTAGTTTAGAAATAGAATCCTACGCCGAGCTGCCACGTGCCTACACGCATCTTCATCAGATCATCGGTCGTCTGCACCTTATTGAATGCCACACTACTCTCGCTCTGGCGGAAAAATCCGTTATAACGAGCCGTGATATTGAAATGTCCCAAATCGACCCCCACACCAAGCAGGTAGCCCAACGTCTGCGACGAGGCCGTAAAACGGAACGGCTTATCCTCGCCCTTCACACCACTATCGGTCATCACGTTGATATTAACACCCGCCTGCACCTTCAACGGACCGATGATCTTAACACCCAAGATCACAGGTACGTCAATCGTATTGAGGTAGGCCACGCCACCCGTACCGACACTCGGAGTCAGATTGTATGAATTGCGCGAGAAGATCAACTCAGGGTCGATCGACAACATTCGCGTAACCTGCCACGACGCCTGCAAACCTGCGTGCCAACCCACACGATTCTTGGCCTCGACTATATCTTTACCCAAATTGGTCGGTTCACCGACGGTATGGTAGTTCATACCAGCTTTAACTCCCCATTTCAGCGGACCGCCCGCCTGCACTCCGAAGCTCACAACAAGAGCTGCGAAAAGGAAAATCAACTTTTTCATCATTCGGAAAATTTAGACCGTTAAACTTCAATGCAAATATACAAATTTATTTTTGCGCTCCATTAGCTGCGCTCACATTTTTCAGCAAAAAAGCCGCCACAGTGAGCATTATCACACAAACCGAGAGTACAACCATCGCTCCACTGTGATCTCCACCGCAAATTTTCGTACCCAAACTCATCAACGGACCAATCAGCGCGCCACTCGCAATGGCCATAATCATCAACCCCGAAATCTCGTTTGCCTTATCGGGGCGACTCTGTGTTGCCGACGAATAGAAGGTTGCAAAGACACACGAAATGGCAAATCCCCACACTCCACTCAGTGCAAAAATCAGCCACGCCTGCTCGGCTACATACATTGCAACCGCTGCACCCAACAGCAACAGCATATTCGCTCGCAACCAACGCACATCGCCCATACGCGCAAATGCCCACAGACCGACAAGCGTTCCGACGATACGGCAAGCGTAGTAGATCGACGACGAAAGCGTTGCACTTTCGGGTGGCAGCTGTGCTCGCTCGATGATCAACTGCGGTGTCAGCACACCCGCGCCCACATCACACGCGATGAAGAGGCTTATACCTACAAACGCCACAAGCACCGTCTTATTGTGCAGCAATTCGAGAATATCGCTCGTAGTGGTCGTATGTTCGGCACGCGGCTCAGCAGGCAGAGGTGTCAGCAACAACCACACCATCGCCACCAACGTAATGACAGCAAAAATGGGGAACATCGTGCGCCAATCGCCGAACGTCAGCGACAGATACGACGCAATAGGCGACGCCAGCATCAACGACAGATTACGCGCTACCTGCCCCACGGTCAGATATCCCGTCATCTTCTGCGGCGGTGCGAGTGTCGCCAACAGCGGATTGACTGCCACCTGCAACACCGTATTGCCAATACCAATCAGCGCGAATGCCGCAAAATAGACCTCGAAGCAATCAATTGGCGCCATTGGCAAGAGCAATCCGACGATCGAGATCAGGTAGCCAATCGTCGCCGTTGCTTTGCGCCCAATGCGATTCATCACACGTGCCGTAGGCAGAGCCAAAAACAGAAACCACACAAAGACCATCGACGGCAGCAATCCCGCCACCGTATCGCTCAACGAATATTGCGCCTGCACGTAACTTGTTGCGAATCCAACCGTATCGCTGAATCCGAAAATATAGAACCCGAACACCACAGGTGCGATCACCGCCAAAGAGTGAGTTTTAGTCTGAGTCATAATCGTAGTCTATTTTGTTGTTTTCAAAGATACGAATAATTATCGAAACTTGCAAAAACGGTCTTACCCATCACCCAAAATATAACCCAGAAGCGATTTTACGAGCGTTTTTAGCTGTAATTAGAATTTTTTTGTCATTTTTTGAGGGGGGGGGATTTTCGTACCAAAATTTTACTATATTTGCAGTCGGGGAGAGAACTAAATGTGTTAGGTTAGCATTGGTATCGTAATGATTGAACAGACTACGTTGGATTTTATTCTGTTGTGCCTTGTATTGGGTACAACCGCATTGGTTATCGCTCTAATTGCTCACGCCATCAAACGTCGCCGCCGCAGGCTGATGATCGACCCCATCGATCACCGCAAGCATAAGAAATAGCTGGTCGCGTCGTTCGAACTCTTAAAAACAATAAAGCGCAACGAGTGTGAACTCGCTGCGCTTTATTGTTTGCTGTTATCTCGGTCCAGCTCCTACTTGAACTCAACCAGAGCCTTACCGGTCATCTCGGCAGGCTGCTCCAAGCCCATCAGTTTCAGAACGGTCGGTGCTACATCAGCCAACACACCATTCTCGACCTTAGCCACGCGATCCGATACAACCACGATGGGTACAGGATTCAGCGAGTGAGCCGTATTAGCCGAGCCGTCCTCGTTGATTGCATTGTCGGCATTACCGTGGTCAGCGATCTGAACAACCTCGTAGCCATTAGCAATCGCAGCCTCAACAACCGCCTCAACGCACTCATCAACTGCCTTAACCGCCTTAACGATTGCGTCATAGATACCCGTATGACCAACCATATCGCCATTAGCAAAGTTCAAGCAGATGAAGTCGTACTTCTGCTCACCGAGAGCCTCAACCAGCTTATCCTTAACCTCGTATGCGCTCATCTCGGGCTGCAAGTCGTAGGTAGCAACCTTCGGCGACGCAACTAGAATACGCTCCTCATTCTCGAACATCTCCTCGCGGCCACCGTTCAAGAAGAAGGTTACGTGAGCATACTTCTCGGTCTCGGCAATACGCAGCTGCTTCAAGCCCTGCTTCGACACATACTCACCAATGGTATTCTGCACGTTCTCCTTATCGAACAGAATATGCAGACCCTCGAACTTAGCATCGTAGGGAGTCATACAGTAGTAGTACAGTGGCATAGTCTTCATACCCTCCTCGGGCATATCCTGCTGAGTCAGCACGATAGTCAGCTCCTTGGCGCGATCGTTACGATAGTTGAAAAAGATCACTACGTCATTAGGCTTAATCGTACCGATAACCTGACCCTCAGCATCGATAGCCACGATCGGCTTAACGAACTCATCGGTTACACCCTCATCATACGACTTCTGCATAGCCTCAACCATATCGCTCGAAGGCTCACCTACGCCATTAACCAGCTGGTCGTAAGCAATCTTCACACGCTCCCAACGCTTATCGCGGTCCATAGCGTAGTAACGACCGATGATCGACGCAATGCGGCCGGTTGTCTTAGCCAAATGATTCTGCAACTGCTCGATAAAGCCCTTACCACTGCGAGGATCGGTATCACGACCGTCCATAAAACAATGCACAAAGGTATTCTCAATGCCATACTCCTTCGAGATGTCGCACAGCGTAAACAGATGATCGAGCGACGAATGAACACCACCGTCCGAAACCAGACCCATAAAGTGAACATTCACGCCATTCTTCTTTGCATACTCGAACGCTGCAACGATCTCCTTGTTCTGCATAATCGAGCCATCGGCTGCTGCGCGGTTGATCTTCACCAAGTCCTGATAAACGATACGACCTGCACCAATATTGAGGTGGCCCACCTCCGAGTTACCCATCTGACCGTTGGGCAGACCAACATTCTCGCCATCGGTACGCAACTCAGCGTGAGGATACTTTGCGGTCATAGCCGTAATATAGGGAGGATTGACCGTATAGATCACATCGCCCTTAGTCTTGTTGCCAATGCCCCAACCATCGAGGATCATCAGCAAAACCTTTTTCTTTTCCATCGTGTTTCTTTGTATCTTTTTATTTATTCAACTCATTTTTGATCAACTCCACAGCAACGTCGATAGCCTTCTGCATACCCTCGGGGTTCTTACCACCTGCCGTTGCAAAGAAGGGCTGACCACCGCCACCGCCATTAATCTCCTTTGCTGCCGTGCGAACTACCTGCGACGCATTGACACCCGCAGCGACAATCTCATCACCAAGCATAATGGTCAGCGTAGCCTTACCACCCGCAACCGAGCCGGCAACAAACACCAGACGAGGCATCTTAGAACGCAAGTTATAGGCCAAATCCTTCACAAACTCAGTCGGACGCTCGATTGTACGCGCAATCAACTGCATACCGTTGGTCTCAGGGCACGCATTAGCCAGCTTCTCGGCCATTGCCGAGATCTGCTCACGACGCATCTGCTCAACCTCGTGGCTCAAAGCGTCGTTGCTCTCAATCAGTCGCTGGATTGCAGGAACAATCTTCGAGTTATGGAAGAACTCCTCGATCTGACGAATCGTATCCTCAGCTGCATAGAGCACCTTCTCGGCACCCACGCCCGTAACTGCCTCGATACGACGCACACCAGCCGAAATTGCGCTCTCGCTCATAATCTTGAATACACCGATGTTACCCGTAGCCGAGGTGTGAGTACCACCACACAGCTCAACCGACTCACCGAAACGTACCATACGCACCTTGTCGCCATACTTCTCGCCGAACAACATCATTGCACCAGCCTCGCGTGCCTCATCAATCGGGCACTCACGACGCTCATCGAGAGGACTGTTGGCACGAATTGCAGCATTTACCAACTGCTCAACCTCGCGCAACTGCTCGTTGGTTACCTTCTGGAAGTGCGAGAAGTCGAAACGCAAGCCCATCGGCGACACCATCGAACCCTTCTGCTCAACGTGCGTACCAAGCACCTTACGCAACGCAGCGTGCAACAGGTGAGTTGCGGTGTGGTTGTTAGCCGATGCCTGACGCTTCTCGGCATTAACCTCAGCACGGAACGTAGCCTCGACGTTCGAAGGCAGCGTATCGGTGATATGGATCGTCAGACCGTTCTCCTTCTGAGTATCGGTAATAGCCACGCGCTCGCCATCAGCCTCAATCGTACCAACGTCGCCAACCTGACCACCCGAATTACCATAGAACGGTGTGTGATCGAATACGATCTGGTAGTAGCTCTTACCCTTGGTGGTTACGCGACGATAACGTGCAATGCGCACCTCATCAACCAGCGTATCGTAACCTGTGAAGGTGCTCTGGTCGATTGCCATTACCTCAACCCAGTCGTCCGTAGCCACAGCCGCAGCATTACGCGAACGCTCCTTCTGTGCCTGCAACTCCTTCTCGAATGCGGGCAGATCAACCTCGACACCCTGCTCGTGAGCGATCAGGTCGGTCAAGTCGATCGGGAAACCGTAAGTATCATAGAGCAAGAAGGCATCACGACCACTGATCTGGCTCTTGCCCTCGGCCTTAGCGCGACGAATCACATCGTCCAACAGATTGATACCCGTAGCCAGCGTACGCAGGAACGAGTTCTCCTCCTCCGAGATTACCTTCTCGATCAGTGTCTGCTGAGCACGCAACTCGGGGAACTGATCACCCATCTGCTCGACCAAGCCTGCTACCAACCAGCAGATAAACGGCTCATTGAAACCGAGATAGGTATAGCCATAACGTACTGCACGGCGCAAGATTCGACGGATTACATAACCTGCCTTAACGTTCGAGGGCAGCTGACCATCGGCAATCGAGAATGCAATAGCACGCAAGTGGTCAGCGATAACACGCATCGCCACGTCGCACTTTTCATCGACGCCATACTGCTTGCCACACATATCAGCCAATCGCTTGATTGTCGGCTGGAACACATCAGTATCGTAGTTCGACTTCTTGCCCTGCAAAATCATACACAGACGCTCGAAACCCATACCCGTATCGACGTGGTTCTTCGGCAGCGGCTCCAACGAACCATTAGCCTTGCGGTTGAACTGCATAAATACGTTGTTCCAGATCTCGATCACCTGCGGGTGATCTTTATTGACCATCTCACGACCGGGGATCAAAGCGATCTCCGCCTCATCACGCAGGTCGAAGTGGATCTCGCTACACGGACCGCACGGACCGGTATCGCCCATCTCCCAGAAGTTGTCCTTCTTGTTGCCACGAATGATATGATCGGCGGGCAAGAAACGCAACCAGAAATCGTAAGCATCCTGATCGAACGGCACACCGTCCTCCTCCGAGCCCTCGAATACGGTTGCATACATACGCTCCTTAGGCAGTTTATACACCTCGGTCAGCAGTTCCCACGCCCACTCGATAGCCTCTTTTTTGAAATAATCACCAAACGACCAGTTGCCGAGCATCTCGAACATAGTGTGGTGATAGGTATCGTGGCCTACCTCCTCCAAGTCATTATGCTTACCCGACACGCGCAGGCACTTCTGCGTATCGCAAACTCGGGGTGCCTTGATCGGGGCGTTACCCAAAAACATATCCTTGAACTGGTTCATACCTGCATTGGTGAACATCAGCGTCGGATCATTCTTTACAACCATCGGTGCCGAGGGCACTACCACGTGGCCTTTGCTCTCGAAAAATTTGAGAAAGGCCTCTCTAATTTTGTTGCTTTCCATTCTCTATTTTTGATGTTTATTTGTTATCAAATCACGTAATAATTGGTCGCGCGCGTTCGTTATTACACGCGAGAACTTGCAAAGTTACACATTTTGCTGTAATTTTGCCCAAAATGCGCAGCGTTTTTTAATGATATGGAGAAAAAAGAGTATAAATTCAACCCGCAGACACTCACTTACGAGGTCGTAACCGCGCCTTTCAAGTTGCGGTACTACCGTCTGTTGCGCAAAATTCTGGTTGCGTTTATCCTCGCTTCGATCTTCAACGCAATCTTCTCCTACTTCTTCTACTCGCCAAAACTCTATCGCATTCACCGCGAGAATAACGAGTTGGTCATCAAGTATCGTATCCTGCAAAGCAAGATCGACGCCTCGATGAATCAGTTGAACGAGATCAAACACCGCGACAACCGCGTCTATCGCACACTGTTTGCCGCCGACACGCTCTCGATCGACGGCATCTATTCGCCCTATCCCGATTCGAAATATGCCTCGTTGCGTGGCGACGACTACTCGTCGCTAATGACCTCGACGTGGATTAAACTCGATGAACTTACACGCAAGACTTATCTCGAATCTCGCTCGCTCGACGAGTTGCAGATTTTGGCCAAGAACAAGGAGAATATGTCGCTGGCAGTGCCTGCTATTATGCCCATTGACAAGAAGTTGCTTCGTGGCCATATCGGCGCGTACGGTATGCGTTTTCACCCCAAATTGCACATTTGGCGACCTCACAAGGGTATCGACCTCGGAGGCACAATCGGCGACCCGATCTATGCCACGGGCAACGGTACGGTCAAAGAGGTGGAGATCACCCGCTCGCGTCGCGGTTATGGCACGCAGATCGTGATCGACCACGAGTTCGGCTACCAGACCCGCTACGCCCATTTGGATAAGGTGTGGGTCAAGGAGGGCGACAAGATTGTGCGCGGACAACGCATTGCAGATCTGGGTAATACGGGTATTTCGACCGGTCCCCACCTGCATTACGAAGTGATGTATATGGGACATCACGTAAATCCGATTAATTACATTAACAAGAATATGAGTGCCGAAGAGTTTGAGGATATCATCAGCTCGGCACGCGAAACCACTTATGA
The DNA here is from genome assembly GCA_017442365.1 of Rikenellaceae bacterium. Classification (GTDB taxonomy): domain Bacteria; phylum Bacteroidota; class Bacteroidia; order Bacteroidales; family Rikenellaceae; genus Alistipes. The sequence goes on from JAFRZW010000004.1 coordinate 145,702, forward strand.
AGCAGACTAATAATCAATCTCGCGCCGAACGTGTCGAGCATATGCGCCGCCGTCGCCAACTGCGACAGAAGGTCTCGCGCGGTGTGATCCAAGCATTCGTTTGGATCGGATTGGCCGTTTGCTACTATCTCGGATTCTCGCTCTTCTTCGACACCCCGACCGAATATGCCGCCAGACACTCGACCGACCGCCTGCGCGAGGAGTATGAGGTGCTGAGTGCTCGCTACGACTCGCTGTCGAAGGTAATCGAGAATGTGGCTCAGCGCGACAAAAATGTATTCAATATTATGTTCGAGGCTGACCCCTACGATATGGGCGAGGGGCACGTCAGCAGTTGGGCGCGCTATGAGAATCTCATCGATCAGCCCACCGACGTTCTTTCGCGTACATTCAATCAGCGCGTGGCATCGATGGAGAAAAACATTGACGCCCTCACCACCTCCTATCGCAATCTGCTGTACAAAATTCACAATACGGGCAACGAACGCAACTATATCCCTGCAATTCAACCCGTTATCAATGACGAATTAACGCTGCTGACCGCTTCGTATGGTATGCGAATCCACCCCTTCTTCAAGACGCTGGCGTCGCATCAAGGTGTCGATTACACCGTCCCCGAGGGCACCCGCGTCTTTGCTACTGCCGACGGCCGCGTCAGCGAGGTGGCTCTGCGCAACTCGACATCGGGTCAAACTCTCGTAATCGATCACGGCAACGGCTACACTACCTCATACAGCCACCTGAGTAAGGTTTATGTCAAGCGTGGGGCGACGGTACGTCGTGGCGATATCGTGGCGCTGAGTGGCAATACGGGTCTTTCGCTCGCACCACACCTCCATTATGAGGTGCGTTACAACGGTATGCGTGTCGATCCGATCCATTACTTCTTTATGGAGCTGACACCCGACCAATACTATCGCATTATGCAGATCGCGCAGTCGGGAATGCAGTCGTTTGACTAAAACAAAGCCTACCAACTTTTCGGGTGGTAGGCTTTATCGTTTTACTCTTCATAGGGCGATTGCCAGAACAGCAGCTCGTCGCATATACGGAGATCGTTCCAACCTATCGCACTCGATTCCGAGTTTATCTTATCGTAAGGCATAAGCGCAATGTAGCGATACGTCTGCCCCTCGATGACGGTTTCGGCATTGAATCGCGAGTGCTCCATACACACCAAGTAGTAGAGATTCTTTGCCATATAGTGGTCGATGTAATACTCTTTGGTTTGCGGCGATCGGTGATTCCAATTTGCATAGTCGTTGATCTGCAAAGGTTTATCGTTACGGATACGCTCGCGCACTTCGGCGATCGAGAGCATTGTTCCATTCTCGTCCATCACAAAGAGATCAAACGTCGGATCGACCCACACCCATTTATTGAGCGTGTTGCTATATACGACGGTTATAACGTGGCAGTCGCTCACATAATTCATTGGCATACAGGTTACAAATCGCGCCTTGAAACCCATTGCGAGATATACCTCGGTGAGCATCTGAGCCATCATACGGCAATTTACGCCACGATTCTCCTCTCGGCAGAGCTCGATCATAGCGGCTGTATTCTTAATCTTGGGATTATCCGAGTTGCCATCGTGTGGGACAACCTCGTGAACCCAATGCAGAAGGTTTTTAATCTTTGAAATTTCGTCGCCTGAGCCAGCTACGCTATCCAACTTGAATTGCTGGCGCAGTTGAACCAAATCGGGATTGTTGGGTGCCATATAGCGGAACTTTATACCCTCGGGGTGCAGACCAGAATAGTAGGGCTTGGCATCTTTCAGAATTTGTTTGTAGTCGCCCCACTTCTGCAAGCGTTCCATACATTTCACGAAACGCGGTTCTTTGCGCAGTGAATTTAGATCGCTATCGGTGTTAATGTGCGACAGACGTATCTCCTCACGATTGATCACGCGGTCGGTGTAATATTCAAAAGTGCTCAACGCCCCTCTCTTGTCGCCTGCAAGAGCTTGCCAACAAGCCAAATTATAGTAGAAATTACCCGACAGATCCGTGTCCCACAAATACTCCTGACGCACCGAATCGGGCTGAGCCATAATGATTTTGCGGTATTGCTTCTGATTGGCGACAAGTCGTTTCCAATCTTGCTGCTCGTAGAGTTGATCTGCCTCCTTATCAAGGCGTTCGAGTTGTTGCTGCCAAGCAGGCGTTTGTGCCCACGCGGTGTTAGCCACAACAGCGAGGGCGAGTAGAATAATCTTTTTCAGATTCGCAAAATTTTTCTTCATAACATTTATAATTTTAAGTACCTTTGACTATATGACGCACGAAGCTACAAGAAGTTAAACCGACAGGGTGATTTTCGGCAAAAACCCGTATGTTCGTAAATCATTCACATATCGTCATAGGCGACCTGCGCAAATAAAAAAAGCGCAGACATTCGCCATACGCTGTCGGGCTCACCACAAGCCACAATTCTTTATGGGAAATCTGCGCCAATCAGGCACAATACTCCCAACAAGAATTGTTCTAACTCGTTTGCTTACGAGGTGGTGATTCGACAGCGATTGAGTTATATGTTATTATAAAATGGCTAAATTATAGCCTCAATTTCTTCGACAAATATACAAAATCTTTTGCAATTGCAAAACTATCGACGAGCGAGATAGTCCTCGATATTGCGTTCGATACAACCAACCAACGTCGTTATCGACTCGGCTGCCGACCACGCATTGTGCGGCGAAAGCAACAATCGGTCGCTCTTTTCGACCTTCAACAACGGTGAATCTGCCTCGATTGGCTCATTCACAAACACATCGAGCGCCGCACCTCCGATCTTGCCTGCATCGATCGCCTCAGCCAACGCTTTCTCATCAACAATACCACCACGTGCAACATTGATTAACAGCGCGTCAGGCTTCATTATTTCAAGCTTTGCTTTATCTATCAGATTTCGGGTTGCAGCGTTCAATGGGCAATGAATCGACACCACGTCTGACGTCCTCAAAAGCTCGTCGAGCGACACACACTGCCACGCCTCTTCGCGCTGCACTCCCGACGTCGAAGTATACACCACCTCGCAACCAAGCGCCTGCGCTACACGTGCCACATTTCGACCAATCGCGCCCAAGCCGATCACACCCCAACGCTTTCCACACAGACGTCGCGTCGGACGATCAAAATTGAACATCAACCCATCTGCCGAGTAGCAGCCCGACTTGATATAATTGTCGTAATAGCCTATGTTTCTGCACAAAGCCAACGCTGCACCAATCGTGGTTTCGGTTACCGATTCGGTCGAATAACCCGCTGCATTTCGCACCTCGATACCAAGTTCGGCAGCCGCTTCAAGGTCAATGATATTGACACCCGTCGCTGCCACGCAGATCAGTCGCAGATTGGGCAGAGCCTTCATCGTTTCACGCGAGAAGGGCACCTTGTTCGTAATCACAATTTCGGCATCACCAACACGCTCAACCACCTCGTCGGCCAACGTATTGTAATAGGAACGATAATCGCCCATCGAATGCACACGCGACAGGTCGGCATTACTCAGCGAATACTCGTCAAGAAAGATAATTTTCGGCTTCATATTTCATTCGATTATTTCATTTCACCAAGCAGATCTCGCACCACAACCGAGGCACACGCACAACCGAAGACGGCAGGCATATACGATATGGTTCCCGTATTCGATTTTTTGTTGGTCTCCTCGCTGATGATCATCGCCCCCTCGCGTACCGGCTCGGCCGAAAAGACTGCATAAAAACCCGTGCGGATTCCCATTTTATGCAGACGTTTGCGCAGCATATGAGCCAGCGGGCAGTGGTGCGTACTACCGATATCGGCCACCTCAACGCGCGTAGGATCGGTCTTTGCTCCCGCGCCCATCGCACTCACGATGGGAATACTGCGATCGAGCGCACCTTTGATCAAAGCGGCTTTGGGCGACAACGTGTCGATAGCGTCGATTATATAGTCGTAGTGCGCCGCATCGAGGATTCGGTCGGTCTCCTCGTCGCGGATATATCGCTGAACCACATCGAGTTGTAAGTCGGGATTAATATCGAGCAGGCGCTCGGCCATCACATCGCTCTTGGCACGACCCACGGTCGAGTGAAGAGCAACAAGCTGACGGTTGATATTACTCTCTGACACATCGTCCGAATCGGCAATGGTCATACGCCCGACACCCGCACGGCAGACCATCTCGGCAGCATAAGCTCCGACACCTCCCAGACCCACCACAAGCACGTGCGCACGAGAGAGCATTTCCGCCTTCTCTGCTCCAAGCAACAATTCGGTGCGTTCTTTCCAATTACTCATTATCAATCAATCGTTTATAATTTTCAAACACTAACTCGCGCAACTCCTCAACCGAGCAATTTCGCAACTCGGCAATTCGCTCGTAAATCGACGCAATCGATTCGGCACTCTCATCACGCTCGATAAGCAATGCCGACGGCGCTATCTGCCGAATCGCGTCGCACGTGCGCGACGACATCAAACTTCGGGGCGAGAACGAACAGAAATAGCCTTCGCGCACCACCCTTTCGGCTTGTTGAGGTGAGCCTACGAAGCTATGAAAAACCGCTCGTCGAATCTTTCTCACGCGCAGTGTCTGCATCACCTCTTCAAATGCACGAACACAATGCAACACCACGGGCACCGCAAGCCTATGCGCAAGCTCTATCTGCTGCTCGAATACCGACATCTGAGCGGCACGAGCAACCTGCGACACCCAATCCAATCCACACTCGCCTATGGCAACGAATCCATCGACATTCACACACTGCTCGATCCGCGAAAACGCCTCCTGCAACTCCGTCTGCGACACATCTGCACGCCACGGATGCACCCCCAAAGAGAAGGGTTGCCCCTGCTGACAAGCACGCGCCACAGCCCCCGCGTCGAGAGCCTCAACGTTCAAAATTTCGAGCGCGTCGCCACTGCGCCGGTGAGTGTGAAAATCGACGTATGGAGCCATTGCAAGCAAGATTTTCGCATTTTTTCAGCACAAATTTACAAATTTTCTGCGAAAACCATAAAAAGGTGCTGTTAGGATTTTCACAATTAAGGAATAATTTGTATTTTTGCGCGCGAATTATATAGCGATCCCAACATAGATCACTCAAACGTAAAAATTCAACTAACAATAATTTTTCACATTAATTAACATTTAACCAAAATGTCGAAAATCATCAAAATTAAAAAGGGTCTCGACATCAATCTCCAAGGCAAGGCTGAGGCGAAGGTAACCGCACTTCCGATGGCGGCTTCGTATGCAGTTTCTCCTCTGGATTTCGAGGGAGTTGTTCCCAAGCTTTTGGTTAAGGCAGGCGAGCAGGTTAAGGCCGGTGATGCGCTCTTCTTCTCGAAGAACGATAGCCGCGTGCTGTTTACCTCGCCCGTCAGCGGTACCGTTACAGCCGTTAATCGCGGTGAGAAGCGTAAGGTTCTCAATGTAACCGTACAGCCCGACGCTACCCAAAGCTACAAGGAGTTCGACGTCCCCGCAATCGAGAAGGCCTCGAAGGAAGATGCGACCAAACTGCTGCTTGAAGCAGGTTTGTGGCCGCTGATCATTCAGCGCCCTTACGGCATTATCGCCAACCCCGACGATCAGCCCAAGGCTATCTTCGTATCGGGTTTCGATTCGGCTCCTCTGGCTGCCGACTACGACGTGGTATTGGCTAACGACAAGGCTAACCTCCAAAAGGGTTTCGACGTGCTCGCACGCCTGACCGCTGGTAAGGTTCACCTCTCGCTCAACGCCAAGGCCGAGAACAAGGTGTTCGAGGGCTTGAAGGGCGTCGAGATTCACGAGTTCGCCGGTCCCCACCCCGCTGGTAATGTTGGCGTGCAGATCCACCACATCGACCCCATCAACAAGGGCGAAGTAGTTTGGACCGTTAGCGCTCAGGGTGTAGCTATGATCGGTCGTCTGTTTGCTACGGGTAAGGTCGATATGACCAAGACCGTTGTTTTGTGCGGTTCGCAGGCTGAGGCTCCTCAGTACTTCACCCTCATCGCAGGCGCTGCTATGGATTCGATCCTCGCAGGTCGCGTGAAGGCTCAGAAGGAGGGCGACAGCGTTCGCGTAATTAGCGGTAACGTTCTGACCGGTACAAAGGTGGCAGCGGACGGCTATCTGACCTTCTACTCGAATCAGGTAACACTGATCCCCGAAGGCGACAAGTACGAGCTGTTGGGTTGGGCAATGCCTCGCTTCAACAAGTTCTCGGTGTCGAAGGCTTACTTCTCGTGGCTCTGCCCCAAGAAGCAGTACGATCTGGATACCAACCTCAATGGTGGCGAGCGTCCGTTCGTAGTTTCGGGTCTGTACGACAAGTACCTGCCTATGGACATCTATCCCGTCTATCTGCTCAAAGCTATTCTGGCAGGCGACATCGACAAGATGGAGAATCTGGGTATCTATGAGATCGTTGAAGAGGACTTGGCTCTGTGTGAGTTCGTCGATCCTTCGAAGATCGAGATGCAGGAGATCGTCCGTCAGGGTATTAATCAGATGATTAAAGAGATGAACTAAGATGAAGGCATTGAGAAATTTTATAGATAAGTTGAAGCCTACCTTCTCAGAGGGAGGTAAGCTCAGCGCGCTTCACTCGACCTTCGAGGGCTTCGAGACCTTCTTGTTCGTGCCTAACACCACGACTCAGAAGGGTGCTCACGTCCGCGACTGCAACGATATGAAGCGTACTATGATTATGGTAGTGCTGGCGCTGGTTCCCGCACTGCTGTTCGGTATGTACAACACCGGTTACCAGCACTTCCTGTCGCTCGGCCAAGAGGCTGGCTTGTGGCAGTGCTTCTGGTTCGGTTTCTTGAAGGTGCTCCCGATGATCATCGTGTCGTACTTGGTCGGTCTGTCGATCGAGTTCGCATTCGCTCAGAAGCGCGGCCACGAGATCAATGAGGGTTTCCTTGTTTCGGGTCTGTTGATTCCGATGATTATGCCCGTTGATGTACCCCTGTGGATGCTGGCTCTGGGTACCGCTTTCGCCGTTATTATCGGCAAGGAGGTATTCGGTGGTACGGGTATGAACGTATTCAACCCTGCATTGTTGGCTCGTGCATTCGTATTCTTCGCCTACACTCCGTTTATGTCGGGTGAGACCGTATGGGTAGCTGGCTTGGGTAAGGCTGAGGCAGGCGCAATCGCTGATGGTTTCAGTGGTGCAACCGCTTTGGAGCAGCTCAGCACTACGGGCGAGATGAGCTACTCGATCTGCGACGCTCTGATCGGTTTGATGCCGGGTTGCGTTGGCGAGACTTCGGTTATCGCTATCGCACTGGGTGCGCTGATTCTGCTCGTATCGGGTGTTGCTTCGTGGCGCACGATGGTATCGGTATTCGTTGGTGGTCTGGCTATGGGTCTGCTCTTCAACGCTATCGGTGCTAACGCCTATATGGAGGTTCCCGCTTACACTCACCTGCTGGTTGGTGGTTTCGCTTTCGGTGCTGTATTTATGGCTACCGACCCCGTTACCTCGGCTCAGACCAATGCGGGTAAGTATATCGTAGGCTTTATGACTGGTGCGCTGGCAGTGATGATCCGCGTGATCAACCCCGCATATCCCGAGGGTATGATGCTTTCGATTCTGTTTATGAATGCATTGGCTCCGCTGGTGGATTACTTCGTGGTTGAGCGCAACATCGCTCGCAGAAAGAATCGTGTTAAATCGGTTAAATAATGTGTGGCTATGAATAAGGAAAGTAACGTATATATTATTATCTACTCGACCGTAATGGTCGTTATAGTAGCAGTACTTCTGGCCGTAGCTGCATTGTCGCTCAAAGATCGTCAGGACGCTAACATTCTCAACGAGAAGAAGTCGGCAATCCTCGCATCGTTGGGTGCAGCTGACCAGAACTACGATGAATTTATCAACGCATACGCAGTGAACGCTGAGGGCGAGAAGATCGAAGGCGACGTATTCGTTATGTTGCAGGATCTGAAAGGCTCGTTCGAGCAGGGTCAGTATCCCGTATTCGAGGCTAAGGACGGTCGCGTGGTATTGCCCATCACCGGTACCGGTCTGTGGGGTCCCATCTGGGGCTACATCGCTCTCGAAAGCGATATGAACACCATTGCAGGTATTGTACTCGACCACTCGGGTGAGACCCCGGGTCTGGGTGCCGAGATCGCAACCCCCGCACATCAGGCGATGTATAAGGGCAAGCAGATCTTCGAGGGCGACGAGTTCGTATCGGTAACCTTGAAGAAGGGCGGCGCATCGGAGGGTAACACCCACGAGGTAGATGCTATCTCGGGTGGTACCAAGACCTCGGACGGCGTAAGCGCAATGTTGAAGAACAGCCTCGAAAACTACCTTCCCCTGCTGGGCGCAAAGAAGGGCGCAGCAGCTGAGGAGGTTGTAGCTGAGGTTGAGGAAACTGAGGAGTCTAACGTTCAAAATGTAGAAGAGAATGAGTAACACTGAAAAAGAGCCTCTGTTTTCGGCTAAAAATATGAAGTATCTGACCGGTCCGTTCTCGGCTAACAACCCGGTCATTGTTCAGATTCTGGGTATCTGCTCGGCTCTGGCTGTAACCGTACAGGTCAAACCCGCGTTGGTTATGTCGCTGTCGGTAATGGTCGTTACGGCATTCTCGAATCTTGTTATGTCGCTGCTGCGTAAGGGTATTCCCTCGCGTATCCGTATCATCGTGCAGCTGGTTGTAATCGCTGCATTGGTAATCTTGGTGGACCAGGTATTGAAGGCATTTGTTTACGACGTGTCGAAGCAGCTGTCGGTTTACGTAGGTCTGATTATCACCAACTGTATCATTATGGGTCGTGTCGAGGCCTTCGCATTGGGTAACAAGCCTTGGGCTTCGTTCCTCGATGGTATCGGCAACGGTCTGGGTTATGGTGTGATCTTGGTAACTGTTGCATTCTTCCGCGAACTGTTCGGTTCGGGTTCGATCTTCGGTTATCAGATTATTCCCGATAGCTGGTATGTTGCAAATGGTGGTTTCTATGCCAACAACGGTCTGATGCTCTTCCCGCCTATGGCTCTGATCCTAGTGGGTTGTATCATCTGGGCTCACCGCTCTTACAATAAGGACTTACAGGAAAAATAAGAGGAGGTAGATTATGGAATCATTGAATATTTTCATTAAGTCGATCTTTATCGACAATATGGTCTTCGCATTCTTCTTCGGTATGTGTTCGTACATCGCCGTTTCGAAGAGCGTTAAGACTGCACTCGGTCTGGGTGCTGCTGTTACCTTCGTGATGGTAATGACCGTGCCCCTGAACTACCTCTTGAATGAGTACGTACTGAAAGCTGACGCGCTGGTTGAGGGTGTCGATCTGAGTTTCTTGACCTTCATCATCTTTATTGCTGTAATTGCATCGTTCGTGCAGTTGGTGGAGATGATCGTCGAGAAGTTCTCGCCCACACTCTACAATCAGTTGGGTATCTTCCTGCCGCTGATCGCTGTGAACTGCGCAATCCTTGGTGGTTCGCTGTTTATGCAACAGAAGGTTGCTTCTGCCGAGATCACCTCGTGCTGGCAGTCGATCGTTTACGGTTTGGGTTCGGGTCTCGGTTGGTGGTTGGCAATCGTTATGATGGCCGCTATCCGCGAGAAGACTACCTACTCGAACATACCCAAGGCTCTGAAAGGTCCCGGTATCGCATTCATCATTACCGGTCTGATGGGTATCGCATTTATGATATTCTCGGGTATTCAGTTCTAACCTATTAAAGAGAGAAGTAACAAGATGACTACAACAATTATAGTTGCAATCGTTGCCTTTCTGGTAGTAACGCTGCTGCTCGTAGCTTTGCTGCTCGTGGCCAAGGCAAAATTGACATCGTCAGGCGATGTTACGATTGATATCAACGATGGCGAGAAGGTGCTGACCACTGCAAGTGGCTCGACCCTGCTGGCAACGCTCGCCAACAACAACATCTTCCTGCCGTCGGCTTGCGGTGGTGGTGGTTCGTGCGGTATGTGTAAGTGTCAGGTTATCGAGGGTGGCGGCGACATTCTGCCTACCGAGACCGGCTTTATCACCCGCAAGATGCAGAAAGACCACTGGCGTCTGGGCTGCCAGGTGAAGGTGAAGAACGATCTGAAAATCAAGGTGCCCGAATCGGTACTCGGCGTGAAGAAGTGGGAGTGCGAGGTTGTTTCGAACCGCAATATCTCGACCTTCATCAAGGAGTTCGTAGTAAAGCTGCCTGAGGGCGAGAACTTGAAGTTCCGCAGCGGTGGTTACATTCAGATCGACATTCCGAAGTATGACGAGATTAAGTTCTCGGATATGGTGATCGATGAGCAGTTCCGTGGCGATTGGGATAAGTTCAATATGTGGGATCTGGTAACCAAGAACCCCGAACCGACCTTCCGCGCATACTCGATGGCTAACCACCCTGCTGAGGGTAACATCATTATGTTGAACATTCGTATCGCAACACCTCCCTTCGATCGCGTTAATGGCGGCTTTATGAAGGTTAATCCGGGTATCTGCTCGTCGTATGTGTTCTCGCGCAAGGCTGGCGATAAGGTAACCATTTCGGGTCCTTATGGCGAGTTCTTCCTGCCCGACAACCTGCCCGATACTCAGGAGTTGATCTTTATCGGTGGTGGTGCCGGTATGGCTCCTATGCGTAGCCACATTATGCACCTGTTCAAGACCGAGAAGACCAAGCGTCCCGTATCGTTCTGGTATGGTGCCCGTGCATTGAAGGAGGCTCCCTATCTCGACGACTTCCACGGTATCGAGAAGGATTTCCCCAACTTCAAGTTCAACTTGGCTTTGGACCGTCCCGATCCCGAAGCTGATGCAGCAGGCGAGAAGTACACCGCAGGTTTCGTTCACAACGTGCTGTTCGAGAACTACTTGAAGAACCACGAGGAGCCCGAAAGCTGTATCTATCTGATGTGCGGTCCCCCGATGATGGTTGCATCGGTAGAGAAGATGCTCGATAGCCTCGGTGTTCCCAAGGAGAATATCCTCTACGATAACTTCGGTGCTTAGTACCAATAAGTTATACAACTTAGCAAAAACCCGTTCTTCTGTTCGAAGAGCGGGTTTTTCATTTGATGGTTGCGATTGAAATTAGCGACGGCAGATATCAGCGTAGTCGCAATAGGTGCAGGTATCGAGATCGTCGCACTGGGTAAATGGGCGATCGAAATCGAATATCTCGCCAAGCGTTTCGGCCAGATGGCGCTCAAACTCCTCGGCATACGCAGCATAGCTCTCAACCGCGCGACGCGATTTGCTACGGTTCTCGCTCACAATTTCTACGAGCTGAGGCGAGTAGTCCTCACGACCCAAATCACGAACATAATAGAGTGCGGGGACGACTGCGCAATGTTCGCTGTGGGTGATCATCATCGAATATAACAGAGTTTGAATCGTATTCGACTGTCGTTGCTTACCCTGACCTCGGAACAAACTCTCGATGCCATCAAATTCGAGATGTGGTGTTCCGGTCTTGTAATCGACCACGCGCACCATACCCGAATCCATCACGTCGATTCGGTCAGCCGTACCTTTGAATACAACATGCAACTCCTGCTCGCCCGAACGGAACACAAAAGGCGTCGAAACCTCGTGCTCGATACTCTCGACACGGAAATCGGCGTGTGCAGCGTCGTAAGTTAAAATTCCCGTGCGGATATAGCGACAAATAATGTCGCGCACGAGCAGAATATTACCGCCATAGTCCTCGACCGATGCGCGCTCCCGATGCAGATAGTTCTCGTTGATCGCCCGATCAACTGCCTGCGAGATATCGTCATCGCTAATCTCGGCAATAGCCTTAGCGGTCGAAGGGGCCGTTTTCAGCGGCTCATATAACGAACGCATAGCCTCGTGCAGAATTGTACCGAACATCGGAGCGTCGATCTCCTCCGAGATCTCCGCCTCGTTGCGAATCTGAGCCACCGACGCAAAGTAGAATCGCATCGGACAAGCAATATAGCGATATAGAGCCGTCGGCGAGAGTGTAGCCGAGGGATTGTTCAAGTAGCGTTCAAGTTTGGCGCGCACCTCACCCTGCTTCGCGATTGAGAATGAAGGCGTTGTTCCGAGATTGATATCAACACCGAAGTCGATCTTGCGAATCGGCATACCCGACTCGTAGTCGAGCTGGCGAATGTAACGACTCGGTTCGCCACTACTCTTCTCGTCGCTCTGCGAACAATATACCATATATATATTACGCGCGCGTTGAATCAGTCGATAGAAATAGTAGGCATAGACTCCCTCGTGATGTTCGGGTGTAGGCAGACCGTAGGCTGCTCGAAGACCGTAGGGTATAAACGACGATGCCGAAGTGCGATTGCCCGGGAAGTTATCGTCGTTCATCGAGAGAATAATGACGTTATCGAAATCGAGGTTACGGGTTTCGAGAATACCCATAATCTGAACTCCATTGAGCGGCTCGCCCTCGAACGGGATACGTACCGTCTGCAAATGGCGACGCAGCAACGAGGTATAGATCGGCAATGTTATCTCGACCTCACACTGATCGAGTGAATTGCGCAGTTGCATAATATTCTCGGCCACCACCGAAAGATATTGAGCCTCGCGGCGCAGAGCATCATCGGTCATTGTTGCCGAACGCGATGCCTCGGCGATCATCGCCAGCAGATAGTCCGACATCTGCTGCCACTCGGAAATAGGCACGAAAAGTTGCTCCAAAAGATCGGTTCGAGCCAACTCCTCGCGCGGAATATAGACTCGCTGACGCTCGACTATTTCGTGCGAAAGACTCGTAGCCGCCTCGCCCAACACGTTGCTCAGATATGGGTGCGACAGCAATCCGAGCACATCGGTATGATAGAACCATACGCCCGACGAACTCTCACGGCGACGATTCTGCAACTCGATCAATCGCTCAATGAGCGAATAGGCCACCGTTTGACGCACCGGAAAACCCATCGTTACATTCAACTCAATACCCTCAGGCATCGAGTAAAGCAACGGTTGTAGCAGATTCTCGTCGGTGAGCACAATCGCCGTACGTTTATCCATCGGCACACCATCTGCCATCATCTGGCGCAGCAAACGATTGACATATTTACATTGAAGCACATTCGAGGCGGTCGCCACTGCACTCAGACGCTTATCGCGCGCTGTGAAATTATCAATTTGCGACGCGAATGTCCCACTCTGTGGATAGCGTGTCAGATTCTCGCGCAGGAACAATCCCGCCTCCTGACGCTCGTCGAGATAGTAGCGATCGTAATCCCAATAGAAATGCACAGTGCGATTGACCGACAAGTAGTCGAACAGCCTTTTCTCGCACTTTGACAACGCATTGAAACCCGCCACAACATAGGTCGCCCCGTCGTCCTCCAATGCGAAATCTGCTGCCTCGATTCGCTCTACCGCCGCACGCTGGATCATACCGCCATAGCCGATTCCCAACTCACTTAGACGCTCACGAAAACGATGATAGACAGGACATAACGTGCGCCATACCTTCAAGAAACGCTGTTTGTGTTCCGACGGGTCTTTGTCATCATTCAGCACGCTCCAAAAGCGTGTTATCACCTCCCACTGATGGTCGGTGATATAGCTCAGATCGGATTCGATCTGTTTCAGGTCGGAGATATTCGAAAACAGGACGTCGGCGTCGATCATATATTTGTCGATCGCGTCGAAATCGTTGAGCAACATCTCGCCCCAAAAGTAGAATTTATCGAACTTCTCGTCAGCGTGGAACTCACGATAGACGTTATAAAGTTCGGTGATCAGTCGTACTCGCTCGCCGTGCTCGATGCCCGCAATGGAGGTCATCAATTGGTCGATGGTTACGAACTGCGGTTGCCACATCGGAGCGTCGGTCAATCGGCTCAGAGCGTCGGTAAAGAAGAGTTGCGCACGATGGCTGGGAAACAAAATCCGAAGCCGCGACACATCACGCCCATACCGCGAATAGAGATCCGCAGCCACCTCCTCGATGAAAGCAACCATCTGATTTTCTGCCATTAAAGCTATTCGATACTATTGATTGAGCTACCGAGCAGTTTCGAACTTGCGCGCAGAATCGAGGGATTACCACGATAGAACACCGTACCGCCCAAATTAGCCGTAGCGGCCAAACGTTCGGTGCAGAATACCGACACTTCACCACGCTGCGACGCCTGCACTTCGGCCGACATAACCTCCAACTCGCGCAGATCAATCTTCGCAACCGTAGCATCGACCATCAGGTAGCGCGCACGACCGTCGATATCGAGGGTCGATTGACCCGTCGCCTTGATCATCAAATCCTGAGTATCGATCTCGGCTTTGAAGAATCCGCCATTCGATACTGCAACGTCGAATATCGGTGCCTCGATCAGCCCCTTGACCTCGACATCGCTACCTGCAACCTCGATAGCATCGACAGCCACAAAATGGATCTCGATTTCGGTGCGGGTCGAGCGGTTACGATTGGCTGACTCACGCACCGACAGCTCGCCTTTGTTGTTAATCGTATATTTCAACTTACTCAATTCACGATCCTCGGCCTTGACAATCAACATCGGCTGACCACCCTCTTCGATGGGCACAAGTGTTACCTTCATATCGCCATTGAGCGAGATCGTCGAGAAGGTACCAAGCCACTCACGACGTTGATCATTCTGAGCATTAACAGCATAGGCCATCATCAGAGCGGCCACAAAAAGCATAATCTTTTTCATAGTCATACAAGTTTGCATTGAAAAACATAGGCAAGTTACAAACTTTTTTGCGAAAATGCGTTACAACCGAAAGAAAATTGTTATCTTCGATCGATTTTTCACTACAAATGGGACAAGCTCGAATATTAACGGCAAGCGCAGGCGCAGGCAAAACCTATCAGCTGGCATATAAATATGTGTCGGACGTGATCGAACGCCCGTGGTTCTATCGACACATCTTGGCCGTTACCTTCACCAATAAAGCAACAGAGGAGATGAAGTCGCGTATCCTCAGCGAAATCAACGCTTTGGCTCGTGGCGAGCAAACCCCATACCTGAGCGATCTGTTGCGCGATTTTCCGCAATTCGACGCCCGCGACATACGCGATCGAGCCACCGAGGCTCAGTCGTTCATTCTGCACGATTACAGCCGCTTTACGGTGCTGACGATTGACAAATTCTTTCAGCGAATTATTCGTGCTTTTCTCAAAGAGTTGAACCTCGATCTGAACTATAACATCGAGATCGAAACCGACACGGTGCTCGATCGTAGCGTCGATCAATTGATCGAAAGCATTGCCACTGACGAGGAGTTGCGTCGTTGGCTAATCGGCTATGCCCGCGAGCGGATCGACGAAAATGCCCGATGGGACGTGCGCGACAGCATCAAGAATATCGGCTCACAACTCTTCAACGAGATGGGTGAGGAGCTGGGACAAATGGTTACCAAAGAGGAGCTGGACCGACGAATCAAAGCCGCCACTGCTCGCAACTGCGCCATCGAGCAGCAGATGATTGGCGTAGCACGACGAGCGCAGGAGTTGATGGCATCGCGCGGATTGACCGCCTCGGACTTCAAAGGGCAGAGTAGCTCATTTGCACACTATTTCAACGCGGCTGCAACCGGATTCGTCGCCCCCAGCAACAGGGCGCGCAACGCAGCCGTCAATAGCAGTGAATGGGCCACTAAAACCTCGCCGCGCCGCACCGACATCGAGGATCTGATCCCCGAACTACAACCGCTTTTGGTGGAGTTGTGCAATATCTATGACAAAAATGTGCGACGCTACAACGCCACTAAGCTCTTCCGCGAAACATATCGCAACTACGCACTACTGACCGACCTCTACGCCAAAGTGGCATCGAGCTGCGAAGAGGAGGGAATGGTGCTGTTGTCGCAAACCAAAAACATACTCTCGGAGTTTATCGAGAA
The DNA here is from genome assembly GCA_017442365.1 of Rikenellaceae bacterium. GTDB lineage: Bacteria > Bacteroidota > Bacteroidia > Bacteroidales > Rikenellaceae > Alistipes. Next base: position 161,536 of record JAFRZW010000004.1, read on the forward strand.
TAACGACGCCCCGTTTATCTACGAGAAAGTTGGTAATCGTTACGAGCACTTTATGATCGACGAGTTTCAGGACACCTCGCACAAAGAGTGGCGAAATTTCCTGCCGTTGCTGCAAAACTCACTCGCACAGTCGGAGCGCACACCCGTTCTGATTGTGGGCGACGTCAAGCAGTCGATCTATCGTTGGCGTGGTGGCGATTGGCAGATTCTGGCACGCCACGTGGCCGAAGATTTGGGACACGACAACATCGAACGACGCAGCCTTACGGAGAATCGCCGAAGTCTGCCATTGATCGTGCAATTCAACAACGCAATGATTGGGCGCGTGGTGGAGCACGACAGCGAGATACTCAACAACACTCTCGCCTCGGCCGCCAACAAAGGTGCTATATCAACAAGCGAAGCTGAGCAGCTCGGAGGGCTACTCACAGCAGCCTATCGTGGTCATAGCCAGCAACCTATGCGCAAAAGCCAAAGCGAAGGCTACATCTCGATAACTCGCTACGGAGTGGATAAAAATAATGAGCAGAATCACGAGCCTCCCATCATCGAGTGTATCGAGCGAATACTCTTGGCAGGCTATCGCCCGAGCGATGTTATGGTCCTCACGCGCAATAAGGAGGAGGGCAAGCGTATCGCTACCCGACTGCTCGACTACACGTGCAGTAGCGATGCGAAGTTCCGTTTCGACGTAATCACACAAGACGCACTGACGGTGAGCTACGATCCTGTTGCGGGTTTCATCATTGCGTGTATGCATCTGGCTATCAACCCCAAAGATGACCTTAGTCGGCTTACGGTTAATAAATATCTGGTCGAGCAAGGTGTCGAACGTGCGCTGGACGCTGAACTTTCGGAGCAGGAAAAGGAGTTCTTTGCACGTATGCGCTCAACTTCGCCCGAAGATGCTTTCGAGCAGATCGTAATACGCTACCAACTGAACAAAATCCCCGAAGCAGTTGCCTACATTCAGGCTCTGCACGAATTGGTCGTGGCGTTCTGCACCAATCGTGTAGCCGACATTCCTCTCTTCCTGCGCTGGTGGGACGAGAAGGGATACAAGACAGCACTCTCGGCACAAGAGAACAAGCAGGCGATTGAAATCTCGACCATTCACAAGTCGAAAGGTCTTGAACGTAAGGTGGTTATAATACCCTATTGCAGTTGGGGTATGGAGCCGAAACCCACATCGACGGTGTGGGTCGATAGCGACAATTCGGAGTTTGACGGATTGGGGCAGATCCCCCTGAGATTCAAAAAGGAGATAGCCGAGTCCGATTTCTCGGCCGACTTCTACCGCGAGAGTGTCGGGGCACACATCGACAACATCAACCTGCTCTACGTCGCTCTCACTCGCGCCAAAGAGCAGTTACACATAATGTATCCGGCCTCGTGTAAATCAGCAAGCATTGGCGCATTGATCAATGCTGTGGTCGAGTGTAATGGCGACAGCGCGCAGATTGCAGCCAAGAGCGACGAGGCAAACTGCCCGATTGAGGGCCGTGTGAGTAGCGCAAACAACTGCCAACTGATTGAATTTGGTGAATTTATGCCGCCCGAGCCATCGCAACGCAGATCATCGTCGGAGCTGACCGAGCGCGTGATTCTCGACGACTACCCCACGCGCGACACCTCTTCGCAGTTGCGCTTGCGATTGCCTATGCAACGCTACTTCGAACAGGACGGCGAGGTACGTCTGTCGCCTCGCAATTTCGGTGTGGCTATGCACAAGGTATTTGAGCAGGCAACATCAGCCGAAGATATATATGCAGCAATCGACAATATGCAACGCAACTCGATGCTCTCGGACTCGGAGTGCACACAACTGCACCAGATGATCGGCGAGGCGATGCAAAACCCGACAATCGCCGAGTGGTTCGAGGGCACGTGGAACGAAGTTCGCAACGAGAGTAGCATTATCGTTCCCGATGGCGGAACATATCGCCCCGACCGCGTGATGATTGGCAACGGGCGAACGATTGTGGTTGATTACAAGTTCGGTATGGAACAGAAAGCTGCCTACACCCGCCAGATTGCTCACTACTGCAAACTGCTCCGCCAAATGGGATATGAGAATGTCGAGGGATACATTTGGTATATCGCGTTGGGCGAAGTGGTCCCTGCTGCGAATTAAACCCGCGCTGTGGGCTATTATTGCAAATAAATTTGTAACTTTGTCGATTATGAAGGCTCTATTCGAGATCATACCCAAGAAATTTCGGGCAGCGACGTGTGGCGTGGTGCTGTCGGCATTGTTGCGTGCATTACTCAATTTTGCCGGCTTGGCGGTGCTCCTGCCCGTATTGCTGATGGTGCTCAACTCGCAACAGATCCACTCGAATCAAATCCTCAGCACGCTCTACGAATGGGGCGGATTCACGACCGATCAGCAATTTATCGCTGCAACGTGTGCGGTGGTTATTGGTGTGATCGCATTGAAACAGGCGTGCAACCTGCTCCTGCAACGCGTGCAGCGACGATACGTAGTGAGGCTCTATAAATACTTCTCGGTCAAGATATTCCGCAATTATCACGATCGCGGATTGGCATTCATCAAACGCCAAAATACCGCTATTCTGTCGCGTAACGTCAATTTCATCTGCTACAATCTGGTGATGGGTGTCATCTCGCCCACGATCTCGATGATCTGCGAGGTGCTGCTGCTCGGACTGCTGTTGGCAGCATTGATGTGGTATAACCCAATGATAGCACTGCTGGCCGTGGCAGCATTTATTCCGCTGTCGTGGGTCTATGTGGTGATTCTGCGTGGCAAACTTCGCGACTATGGACAACGTGAGAACGAGGCTCGTCGTCAGCAGGCGCGAGCTGTCGTTGAGACCTTCCGAGGTTATACCGACATCGAGATCAACAACGCATTCCCGACTATGCAACGTCGATTCGAGCAGAGCCTCGACACCATTGCCGAGATCAAATCGCGTACCGACATAATCGGTGCAATGCCATCGATTATTGCCGAGATGAGTGTAGCGCTGGCAATGGTGGTACTCATTTTGCTGGGAACGGCGACCTCGCACCCCGACACATCGTTGATTTTTGGTATATTTGCTGTTGCAGCAATTCGTATTCTGCCCACCGTGCGCGCGATTATGGCTCAATGGTGGCAGATCCGTTACAATTACTATTGTATCGACATTGTTCGTGAAGGCTTGGAAGAGGCCGACGAGATCGAAAATGATGCCCCGATTCAGCGTATCGAGTTAGGTTCGGCAATTGAGGTAGAGGGTCTTGGATTCCGATTTGAAGATGCGGATAAGGAGCAATGGACATTGCGCAATCTGAATCTCACGATTCGCAAGGGCGAGAAGATCGGCATTCGCGGCACATCGGGCGCAGGCAAAACCACGCTGTTCAATCTGCTGCTCGGATTCCTCACACCGACCGAGGGCGAGATCAAGATTGACGGGCAGCGACTTGACCGAGCACTCGCTCGTCGTTGGCAGACAAGCATCGGATATGTATCGCAGAATGTATATATCGAAGATAGCACCATTGCCGGAAACATTGCACTTGGTGTCGATACGGATCAAATAGACCGCGAGCGATTGGCTGATGTGATTCGTCGTGCCCGCTTGGAAGAGTTTGTCGGTCAGTTGCCCAACGGTGCCGACACCGCGATTGGCGAGTGTGGCAACCGTCTGTCGGGCGGTCAGCGTCAGCGAATTGGCATTGCTCGTGCGCTCTACAAGCAGGCCGATGTGTTATTCTTTGACGAGGCCACATCGTCGCTCGATGATCGCACCGAGCAGGAGATCAACCACGCAATCGAACAACTTTCGCGCGAACAGAGCGCACTGACAATAGTCGTTATCGCACATCGTTCGACTTCACTCGAATATTGCGACCGAATAATTGAGATTTAGCAGAGATGAGAACACAATATGACTTTCTGATTGGCGATATCGGACTGCGAATCGTAGGCGAGGCAGCATCGCCCGCCAACGTCGGGTTGGTGGGTTTTCGACCCTTTGCAACCGAGTTGCTCGGTGAGCCACAGCTCACGATCGACACCGAAGTCGAGCTACCAACCGATTGGTGGCGAGATGGTTGCGCAATTGAGCGCACGCTGATTGATCGATTCGACTTTGATGAGCGTGTGTGCGACTGCGTACTTGCGCGCGACACGGAGGCTCGCTGGTTCGGTATGTTTCCGCGCGAGGAGGGAGAGCGTCCCATCGTGTTGCGCCACGCTTTTGGATCGTCGCTGATCGAATGCAATGCCGGCGTGAGTGGCGAGGCTCCCGATGCGTCGTTGTGGCGTTTCGGTTTGTGGGTGGCCTTCGGATTGGTTGCCGTCCCTGGTGGTGCGATTCCTATTCACACATCTACAATCGTTTGCAAGGATCGCGCGGTGCTCTTCTTGGGCGAGTCGGGAACGGGAAAAAGCACCCACACTCGTCTGTGGCGTGAGAATATCGAGGGAGCACACCTGCTCAACGACGATAGCCCCATAATTCGCTCAACCGCCGTTGCTTACGGCTCGCCTTGGAGTGGCAAGACACCCTGCTACCGCAATCTGCACTACCCCATTGCCGCCATCGTACGACTGTCACAAGCGCCGCACAACCGTATGCGACGGCTGTCGGCTTTGGAGGCTCTCGGTGCGTTATTGCCGTCGTGCCCGCCTTCGTTTGCATACGACGAGCAACTACAAGACGCTGTGTGCGAAACGCTGTCGCAGTTGATCTCGACCGTGCCCGTCTATCATTTGGAGTGTCTGCCCAATGCCGAGGCGGCTGAACTTTCGTATTCGACAATTTTTGGGAAATAACGTAATGCAAACCATTGCCAACAACATACTTTTCGGAGCTGCGCACGAGGAGCTGAGCGAAGGTCGCTCGGTGCTGATTCGGGTGCAGGGACAGAGTATGCTGCCCTTCTTTCGGAGCGGAGCGAAGGTGCGTATCGAGCCGCTACGCGAAGAGGATATCAGACGCGGCAATGTGCTTTTTGCTCAGACAGATGAGGGACATTACCTCATTCATCGCTTGATCGGGTTCGAGGGCGAGGATCGGGTTACGCTGATGGGCGACGGAAACTACGTCGGTACGGAGTCGATCGCCCGCGCGCGGTTGTTTGGGTGCGTACGGATCTCGGCACTGCACCGCTGGTTGGCACTCGGTTGGGTTGCTCTGCGCCCCGTACGCAAAATTCCGCTAATTATTCTACATAAGGTTTGCCGAAAATAAAATAAGGTCGCCTCACGCAAGGGCGACCTTTTAGTTTGGGTGTGATAGTCGATTAATACTCGCGGGTGAGGGTAACCAACTCCTTATTAGGTTGGTAGCGCACAAGTTCGAGCAACTCTTTCGACGAGCTATGCACGATCCACGAGCCTTTGAAATCAATGACGAGTACTCCCGTGCCAACACCCTCGATCGTAAGCAGTCGATCCTCGACATCATATTCGAAATAGCTCACTTGGCTCTCCGCATCAATATATTTACCCGTACTCTCAGTCGTGAACTGCACCGTAAAGTCGTACCACTCCATAGCGCTGTCGCCAAGAGCGTTATAGCGCTCATAGTGTCCCTTCCAGATGGTCTGCGCCAGAGTATCCTCGTCAAATTTGAACGGCTCCTCGCAACCCACAGCCACGCACATTGCAGCAGCAAGCAAAATCATTCTAAGTAGTTTCATATCAAATATCGCTTTTAAGAGTTATGCGCCACAAAGTTAGAAAGTTTTTTTCGGAAACAATAGGCGAGCGTGGTAAATTAACATTAGTTAACTTAATTTAACATTTCTCGTCGGCTGGCTCCGGTTGGTCGGGGCGAAATTCGAGAATATCGCCCGTCTGACAATCGAGCGCTCGACAGATTGCGTCGAGGGTCGAAAAACGAATGGCGCGCACCTTGCCCGTTTTGAGCTTCGAAAGATTCACAACCGAAATATCAATACGCTCCGAAAGCTCCTGCAACGACATCTTGCGTCGTGCAAGCATTACATCTAAATTAGTTACAATCATCTCTTTACGCATTTATAGGGTTGCACTCTCTTCTTCGTTCAGCATACGAGCAATATTCATCAGCTCGGCGATAACCAACATCACCAACGGAATCACAATCGAATTGGTATTCAGCACGTATGCGCCGCCCAAGCATTCGGGGCGTAACGCTCCACAAAATTCCGACGCAATACTCGCCTCCACCGCGTCAAAATTCGACCATACCAGGCTGCCAACGCAATAGACAGCCGCCATCACGCGCACCATAATGACCGATTTATGCGTGAAAAATTCGCCCGTGCGGAATCCTCGAATCACCTGATAGACAATCACCAAGAGCAGTATCGACAAGACAAATATCGCTACCATTGACACACACAACATCACTTTGCGCACATTGTTGGTAGGAGTGTCAATCTTATAATCGCCTTCGGTGGCGTAGATCAGATACTGCGACGGCTCGGCCATAATCGCAGGTGAATCGTCGGTCGCTTCGCGGATAACGGTCGGAGTGTAGAGGCTCTGCTCGTCCTCGCCAAGCATATAACTCGGACGGCGGACGTCCATCATACCGACAAGCGTAACATCATTGGTCGTGCGCCAATCCTTATCAAGCACGACGTGCAAGACCGAGAGAATCAGCTCGGGCAACAACATCAAACAGACTAAGACAAAGAGCGCAATGACACGCTGCTGAGTGGATTTTGAAATTTTCATAGCATAACGTTTTAATGGTTGATAATATTTTTTCGTTAATTATTTATCGTTTATCGTTATACAAAAGTAATGACATTTTTCGAATCCACAAACTTTTTCATTAATTTTTTAATGTTTATCGTTAATTTTAGCAAAAAAAATGGTCGCCCCGCGTGAGGCGACCTTAATTAATATAGGTATGCGAGAGTGGCTACTCCTCGGCGTTCAGACCCTTGATGAAGGTATCAACAATACGAGCACTCATACCCATCGACGAGAAACCGCCATCGTGGTACAAATTCTGCATCGTAACCTTGCGCGTAAAGTCCGAGAAGAGAGTCAGCACATAGTCGGCACAATCGGTTGCCGAAGCATTACCCAGCGGCGACATCTGCTCGCCATAATCCAGCAACGATTCAAGACCTGCAACACCCTTGCCTGCGGTTGTAAGCGTGGGCGACTGCGATACGGTATTGATACGAACGTGCTTCTCGACACCATAAACATAGCCAAAACTGCGTGCAATCGACTCCAAAAGTGCCTTAGCATCAGCCATATCGTTATAGCTGCAACAAGTGCGCTGAGCAGCGATATAGGTCAATGCCACGATCGAGCCCCACTCCTTGATTGCGTCCTTCTTGCGAGCCACCTGAATCACCTTATGGAACGAGATTGCCGAAATATCGAGTGTCTTAGACAAGAAACCATAGTCGAGATCGTCGTATGCGCGACCCTTGCGAACGTTGGGCGACATACCTACCGAGTGAAGAATGAAGTCGAACTGACCACCAAAGTGCTCCATCGCGCCATCAATCAAGCGCTCCAAATCCTCAACCGAGGTTGCATCAGCAGCGATCACGGGTGCATTGCACTTCTCAGCCAACTGGTTGATCGTACCCATACGGATCGAAATCGGCGTGTTGGTCAGCACGATCTGTGCGCCCTCTTCGACTGCACGCTCGGCAACTTTCCAAGCAATCGACTCCTCATTGAGTGCGCCGAAAATAATACCTTTCTTACCTTTTAACAGATTACAAGCCATAGTGTTATCTTTCATCTTTGTGTTAAACTTCTTCAATTTGCTAAATACATTACCCAATCAATCTTGCGGGCATTTCAGCCAAAAGATCGGCAAAAATTACCAAATTGACGGCGCAAAGTAACAAAAAACAATGCAAACTTCAAAATTTTTCGACGACCAATTATCAAACCGCGCCGTCGTTAATTAAGCGGCATATCGTTCAGTTTCCACTTGCGCTCCTCTTTCGGTTTCTCGTACTCGGGGCGCTTCATATAGACGCGGCTGAAATCGAAGAAGTAACCACGATTGCCATCAGCGTCCTTCACCCTCAGCTGGATATACTCGACCGAACGGCTACGCACCTGACGATTGTTGATCTCGCCACCACGCCACGCCGTAAAGTCGGCCGCGTGCTGGAACGTCAGCACGTGCCACGGCGAATCCTCACGACGTCCCGTACCCGATGCCTCGATGGTCTGCATCACCTTCGTAAAACGATCATAGCAGATTCGCTCCATACGCTCATCGCCCAACTTGCCATACGCAAAGGTCAGGATATTGAGATTCTGGGGCGAGAAGGGATCGCTGTGCATCAATCGCTCGGCAGCCTCGATAACTCGCAGCAGCTGCGTCGAATCGGGTGTCTCGGTGGCAACAAAGACCTCCAACACATCAATACGCGCAGGATCGTTCTCCAACGGGCGATAGTTATCGGCAAACGCAAAACCATAGTACAGATGGTGATACTCATCTGCCGTCAGCGTCGTATCGCCGTGGATATATCGCTCCATCAAGCGCGGATAGTAATATGGCGACGAGTTGTCGATCGTACGCGCCAAAATCGCCTCATTATCGGGAACACGTTGCGCCATCGCAAACAATGGCATCAACGCCAATAACAAAATCAAAAATCGTTTCATCTCTTTCTTCGAATTTATACTTATATGTAACGCGCGAGTAGGCCGAAAATTGTGCCTTCGCTCATCAAGTTATCTAAAACAGTTCACCCTGAACGGGCATTGTCGATTGTACGGGTTCGGGCGCAGGCGTAGCGTTCGGCTTGGTCGATGCTGCCGGCACAGGCGCCGAGGCAATCAACGCCTCAAACTCCTCCTCCGAAAGCATCTTAATACCGAGTTTGGTCGCCTTCTGCAACTTTGCTGGGCCCATATTCTCGCCCGCGACCAGATAATCGACATTAGCCGATACTGCCGCCAGATTCTTACCTCCGTGCAACTCGATCAACTCCTTCAATTCATCGCGGCTGTGGCGACGGAATTTGCCCGAAATGACGACACTCTTACCCGCCAACAGATCCGAGTGCAATTCACGCTCCTCAGCCTCGAATTGGACTCCCGCCACCCGCAGACGCTCGATAATCGTGCGGTTGGATTCGTCGGCAAAGAACTCGACAATACTTCGAGCGATCTTATCGCCCACCTCTTCGGCCTCGACGAGTTGCTCAACCGTAGCGTTCATTATTGCCTCCATCGACCCAAAATGAGCCGCAAGGTATTTAGCCGTTGTTTCGCCCACGAAGCGGATACCCAGCGCAAACAGCACACGCGCAAAAGGCACTGACTTCGAGCCCTCGATACTCTTCATTATATTATCGGCCGATTTCTCACCCAAACGTGGCAAAACTGCCAACTGCTGAGCACGCAGGTCGTACAGATCGGCAACATCACGTACCAGCCCACTCTCATAGAGCAGCTCGACCGTCTCATCGCCCAAACCCTCGATATCCATCGCCTTGCGACGTATGAAGTGGATAATACGACCGACGATCTGCGGTGGGCAGTGGCTCTGATTGGGGCAATAGTGCTTGGCCTCGCCCTCATAACGGGTCAATTCGGTTCCACATTCGGGACACACCGTAATATATTCGAATGGTACGCTATCTGACTTACGCTCCGAAAGCTCGACCCCCGTAATCTTCGGAATAATCTCGCCACCCTTCTCGACATAGACCATATCGCCCAAACGGATATCGAGCTGAGCTATCTGCTCGGCGTTGTGCAGTGTAGCACGTTTGACCGTCGTGCCTGCCAACTGCACGGGCGCAAGATTGGCAACGGGCGTAATCGCTCCCGTACGACCTACTTGAAACGCCACACTCTCCAATCGAGTCAAAGCCTGCTCGGCCTTGAACTTATAGGCCACAGCCCAACGAGGCACCTTCGACGTGAAGCCCAGCTGCTGCTGAGCCTCATAACTATTGACCTTGATGACCACGCCGTCGGTCGGGAACGGCAGCGCGTGGCGAGCCTCGTCCCAATGGGCAATAAACTCATCAACCTCCGCCGCCGAGTGGCAAACGCGAGCTTCGCGCGAAATCTTGAACCCCCACTCGCGGGCACGCTCCAATGACTCCCAATGCGATCGAGCCGAAACACCCTCGCCCACCATCTGATAGAGCGTGCAATCCAGCCCACGATGTGCCACCACAGCCGAATTTTGCTGTTTGAGCGTACCTGCCGCAGCATTGCGCGGATTGGCAAAAAGCTGCTCGCCCGCCTGCTCACGCTCGGCATTCAAGCGATCAAACGAGGCGTATGGCATAAATATCTCACCGCGAATCTCGAACAACGGCGCCACATCTTCACCCGTCAATTCCAACGGAACGGTACGTATCGTGCGCACATTTGCCGTTACATCATCACCCGAACGACCATCGCCACGCGTTACAGCACGTGTCAGTCGTCCTTGCTCGTAGGTCAGCGAGATCGCCGTGCCATCGAACTTCAATTCGCAAACATACTCAACCTGTCCCACTTCGCGCTCGACACGCTCGAAAAATTCGTGCAACTCCTCGATCGAATAGGTATTGCCGAGCGAGAGCATCGGATAGCGATGCTCAACCGTACGAAATTCGGTCGTCAGGTCGCTACCTACGCGACGCGACGGTGAATTGGGATCGTCAAATTCGGGGTGCTCGGCTTCGAGGCGCTGCAACTCGTGCATACGCTGATCGAACTCGTAGTCGCTCACCTCGGGGGCATTGTCGATATAATATTTTCGGTTATGGTAGTTGAGCCAGCGGCGCAACTCTTCGATCTTTTGCTTCATCGGAAGGTCAATATTTAATGAACAAAGTTACGATTTTTGTCGGAAATTGACTATACATCGACCACATTTCACACCTAAAATCGCAAAAAATGGGCACTAAGTAAATATTTTCAAATAAAAAAATATTCTGACCGTTTGTGGTATTCATTTTTTGCGTATAATTGCGGAAAATTTCGTGAATTAATTGTTATGGCAAAAGTAATTCAAACCAAAAAACGTATTGTAACAAGCTACAACAACCTCTCAACAGAGTTGCAAGAGGAGCTGAAAAAGAAATATCCCCTCGGTTTTACCGACGTAATGATGCGCATTGACAAACCCCAAGGCGACTTCTTCTACGCCGTTCCTTTCGAAACCGAAGAGATCAGCTATTTGGTCAAAATCGACGTCAAAATCGACGACAACGTCGATGATGATAACGATAACGACTACTACGACGATGACGAAATCAAGGGCGCAGAAGATATCGCCGACAACGACTCGGACGACGACGAGTAACCAACCCCTCGATTTTCACACCATTCGCAAACATCTCAAAGACACGAACTTAGCAGTTACGTGTCTTTGTTATTTTTTCGTCCCTGCACACTATGCGCCTACGCCCAATCATACTGCTATTGCTCGCCTCGATGGCAATGCTCGACTGCTTGGCTACAATTGTTGCCGACAATCCGATTGTGCACCCCGATTCGTTGGTGAGCTACGCGCGTGAGTATTTAGGGACACCCTACGGATACGGACAGAGCAACGGCAAGCGATTCGACTGCTCGGGATTCACCTCATTCGTTTTCAGCCACTATGGCTATACCCTCGCCCGCTCCTCGCGCGAGCAATACCTCGAAGGCGATAGCGTCGAACGAGGACAATGGCAAGTCGGCGATTTGGTGTTCTTTGCGGGACGCAATGGTGGTCAATCGCGCGTCGGACACGTAGGAATCGTTGTCGAGAGCAATGGCGAGCAATTCGACTTCATTCACGCCAGCACTTCGCGCGGAGTGATCGTAAGCCACTCGACCGAACGCTACTACGCCTCGCGTTACATCGGTGCACGACGTGTGCTTGCCCCATTCGAAACGTTCGAGGCTGCACACAATGAGCGACCGCTAACGGCTCACGAAAAGATCTTCGGACGTTTGGAGTTTCACCCTATTCCCGACCCTATCCGTCCGCACGAATTTACGCCAAAGAAGATTAAGAAACGTCGAAGAAGATAGCACACAAAACAAACGGCCACCCTCGCAGGTGGCCGTTGTCGTATCCGATTGGTAAATGAATTACCAATTCAAAATCTTGCGGAAGTCGTACTCCTCGGGGTTAGCTACGAACTGCTTAGCTGCCTCGTAGTCCTCCTCGGTTACGTAGTTCAGCAGATAGTCAACAACCTGCTTGAACTTGTCCGACTCGATATTAACCAGACGGGGAGGAATCTTACCGGTGGTGGGATCCTGCAAATCCTTCAAGTAGAGGGGCGATACCATACCGTCGGTGCTTACATATACCATACAGCCGGTCTTACCCTCGCTGAACAGCTTATAAACACCCATACCCAACTGCGAGCAATATACCAAGTCGTATGCGATAGGAGTCTGGCAACGTACCTCGTAACCGATCTCAACCGGACGCGACTTAACCTTCAAACCGAGCTCCTTAACCTTCTTTTCGAGCATCTCGTTGAAGATGTGAGCCTTCGAAACCTTACCCAACTCGGGGTGGCCGTGATCGTCGTAGGTGAAATGAACACCCGACTTCTTGATCTCCTCGTCCGACAACGAGTGGAATACACCCTCCGAAATCATTGCAACACCGTACTCGATACCCATCAGCTTACGCTTGATGATAGCCGATACAACCAAGTTCACGATCTTCTCAACGGTGATCTCGGTCTTGTTGAACATCTCGGGGATAACGATCATAGGATAGTGGCAAGCGGTACCGATACCAAATGCCAAGTGGCCTGCCGAGCGACCCATAGCTGCAACTACGAACCAGTTAGCCGAGGTGCGAGCGTCGTTATAAACTGCGCGGCCGATAACCGTACCACCCTCCTTTGCCGACTGGTAACCGAAGGTCGGAGTACCCATAGGCAGGGGCAGGTCGTTGTCGATAGTCTTGGGAACGTGGATATTAGCAATGGGATACTGCTTTGCTTCGAGGAACTTTGCAATGCGGTTTGCGGTCGAAGCGGTATCATCACCACCAACGGTTACGAGCAACTTAACGTTGTTCTCGGTGAAGAATTTGAGGTTGAAGTTCTCCTCGAAATCCTTATCGGTGGGCTTGAAGCGGCTCATAGTCAGGTACGAACCACCCTGATTGAAGATGTAGTCTGCCTTTACGAAATCCAGATCCTCGGTGCGAGGCGACGGATTGAACAAACCCGAATAACCATAGTGAAGACCGATTACACGGTAACCCTTCTCCAAGAAGGTCTTAGCTACACTGCCCACAACAGTGTTCATACCGGGAGCCGGACCGCCACCCGTCAGAATTGCAATTGCCTGTTTCATTGTTGTTTGTCTTTGTTTAGAGTTATACTTATTCTTACTGCTTTACGTAATTATGCAGCGTGCGAACCGCAATTCGCACTTTTCCGCGTCCAAATTTACGACTATTTCCGCAAATATTTTAATATTTCGCACAAAAAAAGTGCGGAACGACACTTGTTCCGCACCTTTTATCAAATTTTGTAGCGATTCGGTCGCTTACTTCGTAACGCGCTCCAACCACTTAACCATACCCAGCATCACGCCCATCGAAACAAGGCATACTACCAAGAATACGGTCCAGCACTGCCACAAAGGCCAAGCGTTGTACATCAGAGGACCAACCCACAACATCAGGTTACCAACTGCGGTTGCACCGAGCCACAGACCCTGGCACAGACCCAGCAGGTGCTTGGGAGCTACCTTCGATACGAACGACAGACCCAGCGGCGAGATGAACAACTCAGCAACAGTCAGGAAGAAATAGACTGCGATCAGAACCCACCAATGAGCCTTTGCTGCCATCTGCTCAGCGATCGGCAGAGCCTTGAATGTATCAGCCGAAGGATAACCTGCGATGAACGAGTAGATAGCCAAGAACAAGAATGCCAAACCTGCGATGAACATACCGATAGCGATCTTGCGAGGAGTCGAAATCTCCTTACCGCGGCGTGCCAAAGCACCAAAGATTGCCATAATCACGGGGGTCAGTACGATCACAAAGAAGGGGTTAATTGCCTGCCATACCTCGGGAGCAACAGCCGACGAATCGACGAAGTCGCGTGCGAAGAACGACAGCGACATACCGTTCTGGTGGAACGAGAACCAGAAGAAGATAACAACACCCAGCACTGCGAACAGAGCATACAGACGCTGCTTGATCTCCTTAGCGGCAGCAGCCTTCTCCTCGGGAGTATATTCGATGCTCTTAACAGCCTCTTTCTTAGCGGGGTTGGGGAAAATCTTCTGCGATGCGATGAAGATCACCAGCGAGATCAACATTGCAGCAACCGAAGCGATGAACGAATAGTGGATACCCTCGTTGAAGATCTGCAAGTAGTTCTGGCACGATTCAGCCATATTATCAACTGCGCCACCAACCTCGGTCATCAACTGCGTCAAGTTAGCCATAGCCTCGGGAGCCATTGCACCTGCATTCTGAAGGAACTCGTGGCAGAGTGCGGGCAGCTGTGCGTTATAAACCATATCATTGGCATTCAACCACCACTCACGCAGCAACGGAGCTACGAACGGAGCGATCAGACCACCGACATTGATAAATACGTAGAAAATCTGGAAACCCGAATCACGCTTGCTCTTTGCCAGAGCCAGAGCCTCGGGACCCTTCTTGGCAGCCTCAGCCTCGAAGTTGTCATACATCTGACCAACGATTGCCTGCAAGTTGCCCTTGAACAGACCGTTACCAAATGCAATCAGGAACAATGCGAAGCAGGTCAGAGCCAACAACCAAGTGGTGTTACCATCAGTTGCCAAGATGGGAATCGACAGCAGCACGTAACCGCTTGCCATCACGATCAAGCCCGACTTAATCGTACCCTTGTAGTTCTGCGAATGGTCAGCGATGTAACCACCAACCAATGCCAACAGATAGATACCTGCGTAGAATACCGAATAGATAGTACCGCTGACTGCCTCGTTCAGACCGAACTTCGAGCAGAGGAACAGCACCAGCACTGCATTCATAATATAGTAGCCAAAACGCTCACCCATATTACTCAAAGCAGCAGCCAACAAACCTTTGGGATGTCCTTTGAACATAATTTGAAAATTGTGTTAGTTAAATATTAGTATTAAATTGTTGTTTCGTTGTCTAAAATTACGGGCGTATTTCACCCATAATCTTTACAAAATTAGAAAAATTTTTCGAATTGTTGCATATTTCGTGTAATTTTCCTAACTTTATTGTGTCAATTTTTAAGACTTATACGCTATGTTGATTACTCCGAAGCACATTCCAATCGTCGAACGCGACGCTTGGTTAGAGCCTGTCGAGGGCGAATTGATCCATCGACACGAGCTGTATATCAATCAGATATTCCAGATCGAGCGCGCCGCAGGTTCGATCGTTGATTATGCCAACGGATACCGCTTTTACGGCTGGCAACGCGACGAAATCCTTTCGGGCTGGTGGTTCCGCGAGTGGCTGCCCGCAGCTAAGGAGGTCTATCTGTTTGGCGATTTCAACGATTGGCGTCGTGGTGAATTGGAGTTGCACCGTGGCGAGGGCGGCGTATGGAGCATTTTCCTGCCCGACGCGATGTATAAGAGCAAACTCACTCACGGTTCGACCTACAAAATGGCTGTGTATGGCGACAACGGTTGGCACGATCGCATTCCCGCCTACGCCACCCGTGTAGTGCAGAATGAGCAGACGAAAGATTACTCGGCCCAATTCTGGGCACCCGCCGAGCAGTTCGATTGGCAGGGCGATCAGTTCGACGCTAAGTCGCTCGGCTCGCTGCTGATCTATGAGGCTCACGTGGGTATGGCGCAAGAGAAGACGGGCGTGGGATCGTACTGCGAATTTACGCGCAAGATTCTGCCCAAGATTCGTCGCGCGGGCTACAACGCAGTGCAGCTGATGGCCGTTGCCGAGCACCCCTACTACGGCTCGTTCGGTTATCACGTTTCGAATTTCTATGCTCCGTCGAGTCGATTTGGTACGCCCGAAGAGTTGAAGGAGTTGATCCGCGTGGCGCACACGATGGGTCTGGCGGTGATTATGGACGTCGTTCACGCCCACTATGTCAAGAATTTCAACGAGGGTTTGCGCGAGTTGGACGGCAGCGACCACCACTACTCTCCCGCAGGCGAGGCTGGCTATCAGAAATATTGGGACTCGATGACCTTCGACTACGCCAAGCCCGAAGTGCAGCACTTCCTGCTGTCGAACCTCAAATATTGGCTCGATGAGTTCCATTTCGACGGTTTCCGTTTCGATGGCGTTACCTCGATGCTCTACGACCACCACGGCTACACCGAGTTCGACGCCCGCGAGAAGTTCTTC
The DNA here is from genome assembly GCA_017442365.1 of Rikenellaceae bacterium. Classification (GTDB taxonomy): domain Bacteria; phylum Bacteroidota; class Bacteroidia; order Bacteroidales; family Rikenellaceae; genus Alistipes. Next base: position 177,798 of record JAFRZW010000004.1, read on the forward strand.
GACAATACGGTCAATCGCCCCGCAATCACCTACCTCACACTTGCCAACCGACTGATCCACGACTTCCGCCCGTCGGCCATCACGATTGCCGAGGACGTGAGCGGTATGCCGGGTATGTGCCAGAAGATTGACGATGGCGGTATCGGATTCGACTATCGCTTGGGTATGGCGATCCCCGACTTTTGGATCAAGATGCTCAAAGAGGTACCCGACGAGGAGTGGAATATGTGGCAGATCTGGGAGATTATGACCAACCGTCTGCCCGACGTGGGTACGGTGGCATACGCCGAGAGCCACGACCAAGCACTTGTGGGTGATAAGACCATCGCCTTCCGACTGATGGACAAGGAGATGTATACCGATATGAATCGCGGCTCGAAGAACCTGATCGTCGATCGCGGTATGGCTCTGCACAAGATGATCCGACTGATGACCATCTCGACGGGCGGTCAGGCCTACCTGAACTTTATGGGTAACGAGTTCGGACACCCCGAATGGATCGACTTCCCGCGCGAGGGCAACAATTGGAGCTACGACTATGCACGTCGTCAATGGTCGTTGGCTCGCAACCCCTTCCTGCGCTACTCGCAGTTAGGCGATTTCGACCGCGCAATGATCAAGCTGATGAAACGCTATAAGGTGTTAGAGGACGGCTACGCATACAACCTGCTGATGGATCAAGACAACCAGACGATGGTCTTTGCGCACCGCGATCTGATCTTTGTATTCAATTGGAGTGGCACGGCGTCGATTCCCGACTATGTTATCCCCGTACGTGAGCCGGGTCGCTACCGCATTGTGCTCTCGACCGACGAGGAGCGTTTCGGTGGTTTCGGACGCGAGGATCTCGCGAGCAACCATTTCAGCTCGCCCGAGAAATGCGACGATGGCTCGGTGCGCCACACCATTAGTATATATAACACCTCACGCACTGCCCGCGTATTCAAGCGATACAAATAGGCTGAGGGCCGCATACAACAAACGCCACACTTTGCAGTGTGGCGTTTGTTGTGTTGAGCTATCGGGGCTCGAACCCAAAATTTCAGAACCAAAATCTGACGTGTTACCATTACACCATAGCTCAATCCGGTGCTCGTAAGCGGTTGCAAAGATACACATTTTTTTACATTCGACAAATTCATTGAAATATTTTTCGATTTCGCCCCTTGGAATTGCGGTTGTTCGAGAAATTTGACTATTTTTGTCCTCCCCAAAAACGAAATGAAGATGAAGAAAAGCACTACTTATATTCCGCAAGGCGTTTGCTCGCAGTTGATTGACGTTGTTGTCGAGGACGGCAAGGTGAGTTTGGTACAATTTATTGGCGGTTGCCACGGCAATACGCAGGGTGTTGCGGCACTCGTTCGAGGTATGGAGGTACACGAGGCCATCGCCCGCCTCGAAGGCATCGACTGCCGCGGCAAGGGCACCTCGTGCCCCGACCAGCTGGCACAAGCATTGAAGCGCATTGCCGACTAAGCAAGGCTGATTAACAAAGTAAAAGACCACCCTGAGCGGGTGGTCTTTTCTGCTTATGGTAAAATATCTTACAGCGTCATCTTATAGACCTCCGTCAAGCAGTCAGCCATTGCCTCCCAGCTGAATCGCTTGCGCTCCTCGGCCATATTCGAACGCATACGCTCGGCCGTACCCTCCGAGTAGAACTTCACAAAAGCCTCCGAGAGCGACTCGACATTGGTGTCGGTTACATAGCCAACCACATCGTCGGGGACAATCTCAGCCAAACCGCCCACATTCGTTACTATCATCGGCAACGAGAAGTTGTAGGCAATCTGCGTTACGCCACTCTGCGTCGCACTCCAATAGGGCTGAATCAACACATCAACCGCCGAGAAGAAATAACGCACCATATCGTCCGCCACGAAATAGTCGTGCAGCAGCACGTCCTCCTTCAACCCCAAGCGGTCGATCTGCTCGATATACTTTTCACGGTTGTAGTAGAACTCGCCCGCCACGATCAGCTTGCGATTGGCGGTCTGTCCGTCAGCTTTGAGTTTCGCCCACGTATCCAGCAGCAGGTCAAGACCTTTATAGTCGCGGATAATACCGAAAAAGAGCGAATATTCAACCGATGGATCGAGTCCCAACTTTGCGCACGCCTCCTCCTTCGACACCGCCTCGCCGAAATTGACAAACAACGGGTGGGGTGAGAAGAGTGCGGGTTTGGTGGTAGTGAATTGATCGAGATCGTCCTTCACCTGCTGCGACATATAGACAAAGCCATCGACGCTATTGACGAAATAGGAGGTGCAGGGGCGGTCGATCAGGTGGTGTTCGTGCGGAATCACATTGTCGATCTGCACCAGCACCTTAGTATGACCGTTACCGCGCGCAATGCGGGCAATCGTACCAAAGCAGGGAGCCATAAACGGTGTCCAATACTTCATCAGCACCACATCGGGGCGCTCACGACGAATACGGCGTCCGACTTTGATCCAATTCAGCGGATTGACCGTACTGACACAACGCTCAATATTGAGATCCTCGGGCGCAGGACGATCGGAATACTGCGTCTTGCCCGGAAACAGAAATTCGGGATATTGCAGCGTGAAGGTCTTGATATCGACCTCCGCACCACGAGCCGCAAACGTGCGTGCCATAATCTCCATAATCGACGCCAAGCCACCACGATAGGGGTGCGCCGGACCTAAAACCGTAACTTTCTTCATATTGTTCGTTCGATTTTTATTTGACAAGATAGGCATTTTTGGCGTGAAAAACAAATTCGGAGAGCGATGTTCACTCTTCAAAGCGTGAAATTACACCCCACGCTTAGAGCACGTACGACGCAAGCGCACGCTGAATGCCCTTAACGTCAGCCTTGCGACCAAAATTCTGCTTGATAGGCTCGTCAAGACCCTTGACCCAAATCTTCATCTCGCTATCGGTATCGAACGTACCCGCCGTCTCGACCGAGAACATATTGATCGAACCATAAGGGATCGAACGATAGGAGCGCTTGCTACCCGTAACACCCTGAATGTCTTGAAGTATCAGTCGTTTGTTGGTAAAAATCCACTTATCACGAATCACCACAAATGCCTGCTCGATCTGCTCACCGTCGCACAACATCGGGCCATACTCCTTTTCGAGAGCCGCTACATCAATGCTCGACGCATTGCCTAAAATTGCATTAATAATTCCCATAATCGTCTATATATTAATTACATTTCTCAATATCCACCACACCACAACCAGCGCGAAATAGCTCCAAATAAGCACCTCACTATTCAGCACCCGATAGAGGCGACTTTGGCGACGACGCCCCAACCACTCGGCCACCAGCAACAGCACCACATACGGAATGGACAACACCAACATCGCATTATATCGCCACGCTGCGGCAATGTCGAGGTGCAGGAGCGAATGGATTGCTCGTTGCGAGCCGCAGCCCGGGCACTCCCACCCCGTCAGCACCAAAAACGGACAGCGCGGAAACGGCGTCGTAGCGGGATCGAACGTGTAATAGATCGCTACGGCAGCTATCAGCGCCACCGCAACAGATATCCCAAGCCAAACTTTACGTCGCGCCATCACGATACAATCAATTAGTTGTGCAAATATAGCCTTTTGCTGACAAAATTCGGCAACGCGCACCACCCTATTTTTCGTCCCGCTGAAAAAACTTAGTGGGAGCACCGAAAAAACTTCCGCGAAATTTTTGAGGTTCGGATTTTTGAACGTATTTTTGTATTGTAATGGTCGAGTGCCAAATGATTTACAAAACGTAAGGCGCTCGCTCTATTCAACTATTAATCTCAAAGCTAAACGAGCTACAAACGTATGAAACGTATTCTTATCGTCGGTGCAGGCGGACAGATCGGTTCGGAATTGACCGTGTACCTGCGCAAAATCTACGGCACTAACAATGTGGTTGCAACCGATGTGCGCGATTGCGAACGTCTGCGCGAGCAGGGTCCTTTCGAGGTGCTGAACGCACTCGATCCCGTCGCTTACGCCTCGGCCGTAGCACGCAACAAGATCGACACCATCTTTAACCTCGTCGCTCTGCTCTCGGCAGTTGGTGAGCGCAATCCCCAAATGGCGTGGAATATCAATATGGGCGCGTTGATGAACTCGCTCGAAGTGGCTCGTCAGCACCACTGCGCACTGTTCACCCCCTCGTCGATCGGTGCGTTCGGTCCTACCTCACCCAAGGATATGACTCCGCAGGATACCGTTATGCGCCCCACTACGATCTATGGCGTATGTAAGGTTACGGGCGAGTTGTTAGGCGATTACTACCACCTGAAATATGGTTTGGATACCCGTTCGATCCGTTTCCCGGGTATCATTTCGAGCGTTACGCTGCCCGGTGGCGGTACGACCGACTATGCTGTTGAGATCTACTACGAGGCTATCAAGAATGGCAAGTTCACCTGCCCCGTGCCCTCGGACGTCTATATGGATATGATCTATATGCCCGACGCATTGAAGGCTTGCGTCGAGTTGATGGAGGCCGATCCCGCCAAGCTCGTTCACCGCAACAGCTTCAATATTGCCTCGATGAGCTTCACTCCCGATATCATCTGCGATGCCGTTAAGCGTCGTCTGCCCGACTTTACGATGGACTACAACGTCGATCCCGTTAAGGAGCAGATCGCACGCTCGTGGCCCAACCAGCTCGACGACAGCTGTGCTCGCAACGAGTGGGGCTGGAAACCCGAGTGGGATTTGGAGCGTATGACCGACGATATGTTGGAGCATATTCGTGAGAAGGTTGCCAAAGGTCTGTACTAACAGCCAACACCATACAACAAAGGGGACGCCACAAGCAGCGTCCCCTTTATTTTTCGCGTGTGTATTTGGTTACTTACCCAATCGGATTCCCAAACGAAGCGTCAAGCCTCCACCAATGTTCTCAGAATAGAGGAACTGACCCGTATAAGCCAACGAAAGATCGAAACGGCGAACGCTGAAACCAATCGAAGGTGAAACGTACAACCCGACGCTACCGAAATCGGTCGAGACACCAAGGCGCATACCGATATATGGTTTCACACCTACGTTGGTAGGCAGGATACCGCGCACCTCGCCATAAATCGGAATCAATGCAAATTCCTCATCAGGAAACACCGAGAGTCCAATACCGCCACCGGCATAGATATAGGGGTGGATATATGCACCGTGTCCCGTTGCCAAATCAACGTGAGGAGCCCAATATCGACCCGTCGGCATTGTTCCACTCAACTCGACATAACCGCGATAGACACTCTCATTCGGTTGGTAATTGTATTGGGGGCGACGGCTGTTTTTGACCAACTCTTTCTCGATCAGTCGCACTTCATCGCTCTCATACACGAACAGACTTCCATCGGCAGTCTGCACTCTCAACTTTCCGCCAATCGTATGCTCTACCACCTGACCTCGAATCACACTCCCATTGTGCAGATAGACAACATCGCAATAGCTCTGTGCCATAGCCGTCATCGTGCAAAACAATACACCAATGACCAACAAAATCGATCTCTTCATCTCTTAAATAAGTTTATATACAGCATCTAATAGTAATACGTTTGAGCTGCGCAATGTGCAACAGCCCAAACGTATTTTTCGGGGAAATAATTTGTTGGCTACTTATTGATCTTAGCCCACGAGTCCTTCAACGTTACCGTGCGGTTGAATACCAACTTCTCGGGCGTCGAATCGGTATCGGGACAGAAGTAACCCACGCGCTCGAACTGGAAGGTCTTACCAACAGGTGCCTCAGCCAACGAAGGCTCCAAGTAACCCGTAGTCTTAACCAACGAGGTGGGGTTCAAGTAGTCCATAAAGTTGTCATCGTTGGGATCCTCGACCGAGAACAGCGTCTCGAACAGACGAACCTCAGCCTCGACAGCGTGGCGAGCACTAACCCAATGGATTACACCCTTCACACGACGACCGTCCGACGACGAACCACCACCCGACTGCGGGTCGTAGGTACAACGCAGCTCAACGATCTCGCCATTCTCGTCCTTCACAACCTCCTCGCAACGAATCAGGTACGAATAGCGCAGACGCACCTCCTGACCCGGCGACAGACGATAGTACTTCTTGGGCGGCACCTCCATAAAGTCGTCGCGGTCGATATAGATCTCGCGCGAGAAGGGCACCTGACGTGTGCCAGCAGCCTCGTCCTCGGGATTATTGATGCAGGTGAAATACTCGGTCTTATCCTCAGGATAGTTGGTGATGGTAACCTTCAAAGGCTTCAAGACTGCCATACGACGCTCAGCGGTCTTGTTCAAATCCTCACGCACGCAGAACTCCATCAAGCTCAGGTCGATCACATTATCGCGCTTAGCCACACCCACCTTCTCGGCAAATGCACGTACCGCAGCGGGGGTATAACCCTTACGACGCAGAGCGCAGATAGTCGGCATACGGGGGTCGTCCCAACCCATCACGATACCGCTCTGAACCAATTTGAGCAACTTACGCTTACTCATCATCGTATAGGTCAGATTCAGGCGTGCGAACTCGTACTGGTGGCTGGGGAAGATCTCCAACTTCTCGATAAACCAATCGTACAACGGTCGGTGAACATCGAACTCCAACGTACAGATCGAGTGAGTGATCTGCTCGATCGAGTCGCTCTGACCGTGTGCATAGTCGTACATCGGGTAGATGCACCACTTGCTGCCCGTACGGTGGTGATCGGCGTGGATAATACGGTACATAATCGGGTCGCGGAACAGCATATTGGGGTGCGCCATATCGATCTTGGCACGCAACACGCGGCTGCCGTCCTCGAACTCGCCTGCACGCATACGCTCAAACAGATCCAAGTTCTCCTCGACCGAACGATCACGCCACGGCGAGGGAGTACCCGGAACGGTTACCGTACCGCGATTCTCGCGAATCTGCTCCTGAGTCTGGTCATCGACGTATGCCAAACCCTTCTTGATGAGCACCTTCGCCCACTCATACAGCTGATCGAAATAGTCCGAAGCGTAGTACTCGCCGGCCCAATCGAAACCGAGCCACTTGATATCCTCTTTGATCGAATCAACGTACTCGGTATCCTCCTTCACGGGGTTGGTATCGTCGAAACGCAAGTTACACTTACCGCCATATTTCTTTGCCAAACCGAAGTTCAAGCAGATACTCTTGGCGTGGCCAATATGCAGATAGCCATTCGGCTCAGGCGGGAAACGAGTCTGAACTCGTGTGTTACCCTCGGCGATGGCACCGGTTATGATCTCTTCGAGAAAATTGAGCGGCTTCTGAGTGCCGTTCTGTTCGTTGATGTTTTCAATTGCCATAATCTCAAAATTTTTGGCGTCAAATTTATAAATTTTTTTGCTATTATTCGCTCTATTCGACCGTTAATTCGCTCGCTGTCGCGATTTTTGTGCTATTTGTCGATATCGCGGACATTGCGTTTGTCCATAATCACACCATCGTCAAGCACCACAACACCCACCTTTGCACGCAACATCGTCATCAACGTCGTGGCGTCAATATTATAACAGCGCACCTCCTCACTCTCGCCAAAACGGCGATATGTAACCTCGCGCAACGATTCGGGGGTGAGGCACACTACCCTTGCGCCCTCAGCCGTTGCTCGATTGACCAAAGCCTCCAAACGGCTCTCCCACGCAGGCTTGACATCGGCAAAGTCGCCCACACAGATCATATAGGTTTTGCCCTCATATCCGAGCACATCGTCGGTTGCATCACCCTCGGCATCGTGCAACGAGAACTCAGCCAACAGCGCGTCCGACACGGGATCCGATTCGACAGCCTCGGTGCGGGTATCAACCCACTCCCACTTGCTCTCATCTTGCCACTCAGTATCCTCCAACGAGAACTCACGCTCCTCGCCCGTCTGCAAATTGCGATAGACCAGCACCGTCTTGCCCTCCTCCATTTCGAAGTCGGTCGAAACAGCCTCACGCAACGATGTGCCCACCTTATAGGGCAGGAAATCGACCAGCGGCAGGTGGCGGTAGCAATAGATACCCAGACCAAATGCCACGCACATAATCAGTCCCGTCATCACCAGCTCCCAGCGCGCGACGGTAAATATCTTCTCCTTGCGCACGCTCCACCAGATGACGATACTCATCGGCAGCAGCACCAGATTCTTGGCTAATGTTTCCCAATTCGACAGTTTCACCGCGTCGCCAAAGCAGCCGCAATCCTCCACCGGTAACCACATCGCCGTAATGAACGTAACGGTCGTGAAGAACAACATCGCCAGCACCGCAAAGATCGATATCAGCGGTGTGCGCACACGGAACAGCAACATCAAACCCATCATCAGCTCTGCTCCGCACAACCAGATCGAAAAGCCGAAGCGTGCATACTTCAAGTTCTCAAAGCCAAATGCGTTCAGATACTCGCTGATCTTGATAGCCGTGCCCCACGGATCGACCACCTTGACAAATCCCGAAAAGATGAACGTCAGCGCAAACAATATGCGGCACAAAGTCGCCACTGTTTGAAAAATATCCCTACTCTCCCTTTGTAACATCTCTATATCAGTTTTTTCATTTATCTCACTACAAAAGCGGCTCAACCAACGCCTCGATCTTGGCGAAGATTTCATCGGGCGTCTGCATCTGTCCCTCGCCCGTCGAGCAGTCGATTACCTTCAAACGCTCGTCGGTCGTAGCAGCACGCAGATAGACCTCGCGCACCGTGCGTTGCAGATCGAGCGACGCCTCGTGAATATCACTCGCACCATTCAGATAGCTACGGTCGTCGCCCTCGCGCTGCTCGCGGAGCTTGCGCTCGGTGAATGCAAAGGGCACATCGAGAAAAATCGACAGGTCGGGCTCGGGAATGGCAAACTCCTCATACTCGGTGCGCATAATCCACTCTTGCAGAGCCGCGCGCTCCTCCTCGCTCTTGAACTTTGCGCATTGGTAGCCCACATTCGAATAGACGTAGCGATCGACAATCACCGCCTTGCCCTCGCTGAGCCAACCGCGGATCATCGGAGCCGCCTCGGCACGGTCGCCCGCATACAACAGCGCAACCAGATAGGGATTCACCTGCTCCAACGCACCCAACTCGCCACGCAGAAAGCGAGCGATCAAATCGCCATAAATCGGAGCATCGAAGCGTGGAAAGTGAAGGTACTCACTCTCGATGCCACGTGCGGCCAACGCCTCGCGCAACTTTTTGATCTGGGTCGATTTACCGGCGCCATCGACGCCTTCGAGAACTATGAACGGCATAGTGATTTCGGTTAAAATGGTTTCAACTTTCAAAGTTAGTGTTTTTTTGCTGATTATCATAATTTTCAGCACAAAAAAAACCGCACCTCATCGGGCGCGGCTTTTTGATCTGTCAAGCAAAGCGACTTACTTGCGACGCTGTTGCTGCTGCTGAGCCTGCTGCTGACGCTGCTCACGCAACATCTCCTGCTGCTGCTTCAACAACTCCTCATAACGCTGCTGGAAACTGCTCTTTTTCTTCTTCTTTTTCTTCTTGGCGTTGGCCTGCATCTGCGCACGCACCTTATCATCGTCCAACATTGCACGGATTATGTAGGTCAGAGCAATGGTGATCAACTGCGAAATGAAGTAGTAGTAGCACAAACCACTCGAATAGCTATTGAACCACAAGAGCATCATCACAGGCATCATATAGAGCGTCATAAACTTCATACCTGCCATCTGAGGCTGCGATGCGGCGGTCTGCTGATAGTTGATCCACGAATAGACAAACAACGACACGGCCATCAACAGCGCGAACAAGCTCACGTGGTCGCCATACCAAGGAATCGAGAAGGGCAGGTTGAGCACGCTATCGTAGGTCGAAAGGTCATCAGCCCACAAGAAGCTCTCGCCACGCAACTCGATCGAGGCAGGGAAGAAACGGAACATCGCAATCAGAATAGGCATCTGGATCAACATCGGCAAGCAACCACCCATCGGGCTGATACCGGCACGCTGATAGAGCTCCATAACGGCCTGCTGTTTCTTCATTGCATCGTCGGGATTGGGATAGCGCGCATTGATCTCGTCCATTTCGGGCTTGATAACGCGCATCTTAGCCGTCGATACGTACGACTTGTAGGTCAGCGGCGAGATAATAATCTTGATCACGATGGTCATAATCAAAATGATCCAACCGAAATTGCCGATATACTTGCTCAGGAAATCGAACATCGGGATCACGAACCAGCGATTAACCCAGCCGAAGATACCCCAACCCAGCGGAATCAAACGCTCCAAATAGAGCGGTTCGTCGTTCTCCGAAACGCACTTATTCAAGATCGAATACTTGTTCGGACCGAAGTAGAATTGGAACTTATAGTCGGTTGTCTGCTTTGCATAGGGAATCGACATCGACGCATTGAAGCTCTTCAACTCCTCCGAGCCCTCGGGGAAGGTCGTGTAGCGCATCGACGCATAGTCGAAATTATTCTCTGCGATCAGCACCGACGAGAAGAACTGCTGTTTGAACGCTACCCAATTAACGCGGGTATTCTCGGTCTCCTCGGCACGCTCGCCCACCGACAACTCCTCGATCGAACTCTCGCCAGGGAAACGATAGGCAATCGTCGTTGCCATATTCTCGTTCTGGAAACCCTTCTCGTTGCGGAGCGAAATGCTGCGCCAAACAACGTCCAACTGAGTCTGGTTGCTCATCAACTGCTCCATATCGACCATACGTACGTCGAAATCGATCATATAGTTACGAGCCACCGACTCCGAATCATACACCTTATAGACGTACTCGATAGCCGACATTCCGCTCACCGGCAGACGCATAACAACCTGCTGATAATCGTCAATCTTCTGCACCGGATCGACCACGAAAGCGTAATCGTGGGTATTGAGGCGAACATTGTTCAGCCCGTTGCGCACGTACATACAGATATCGAAATCGGCCGAACCCTCGCGCATCATCTGCACGTGCTCGGTGCGCTCACCCTCGGCGTAACGCATATAGTCCTTCAACTCGACACCCGTAATCTGCGCACCTCGATTCGAGAACGTAACCTTCATCACATCATTCTCGACCTCGAAGGTTTGATCTGCGCCCTTCAATGCTGCATACAGATCATTACCCAAATTTGCATTCAAAGCCTCATCGGCACGCTGCTGACGCTGCTCAGCCGTCAGAGTATCTACTGCGATTGAAGCCATCTCGACTACCGCTGTTGAGTCAGCCTCGACTGACGACGTTTGCAGTTCGGGGTGTGCCTCAATCCACTCGGCCTGAGCCTTCTGGTACTCCTGCTGTTGTTTGTTTGTGTAGAAACTATATCCAATCAGTATGGCACCGATCAAGACAAGTCCGATAATTGAATTTTTATCCATCTCAAATTTTTAAGTTGCACAATTATTTTATCACTCAGCCCGCTCAATCTATTTCTTGTTAGCCAACGATGCTGCTACAAACGCAACAAACAGCGGGTGAGGATTCAGCACATTGCTGCTATACTCGGGGTGATACTGCGTAGCTACAAACCACGGGTGGTTATCCAACTCCACCACCTCGACAAGACCCATCTCGGGATTCATACCCACTGCGCGCATACCTGCTGCCTCGAACTCATCGAGATACTCGTTGTTGAACTCGTAGCGGTGGTGATGACGCTCCTCGATAGTCGTTGCATTGTAAGCACGGCACACCTTCGAGTGGGGATCCAAGTGGCAAGGATAAGCGCCACGACGCATCGTGCTACCCTCCGACAGACCCTTCTGCTCCTCCATCACGTCGATTACGGGGCAGGTCGTAGGTGCCATCTCGGTTGAATTAGCATTCTCGTAACCCAATACGTTGCGTGCAAACTCGATCACAGCGCACTGCATACCCAAGCAGATACCGAAGAAGGGAACTTTGTTCTCGCGGGCATACTTCACAGCAGTCAGTTTGCCGTCGATACCACGATTGCCCGATCCCGGTGCTACCATAATACCATTCATCTTGCCCAAGAGCTCCTCAACCGACGCAGGTGTAACCTTCTCGGCAGCAACCAAGTGCAGTTTTACCTTACAATCATTCACCGCACCTGCGTGAACAAACGACTCGATGATCGACTTATAGGCATCGGGCAACTCGACATACTTACCGACCAGCGCGATATCGACACGCTTCGAAGGATTCTTAACCTTCTCAACGAATGCCTCCCAAGCCTTCATATCCGACGGTTTGTCGGCAGGCAGATTCAACTTCTCCAACAGCACCAAATCCAGATTCTGCTCGCGCATCTTCAAAGGCACCTCATAGATCGTAGGAACGTCCATCGACTCAACCACAGCCTGAGGATCGACATTGCAGAACAGAGCCACCTTGCGACGCACCTCCTGAGGCAGATGATGCTCCGAACGAAGTACCAACACATCGGGCTGCAAACCATTCTCCAACAGAGCCTTAACCGAGTGCTGAGTAGGCTTGGTCTTCAACTCGGCACTTGCCGTCATATAGGGCACAAGTGTCAAATGAACCAACGCCGTATTGCGATAACCGAGCTGATAGCGCAACTGACGTACCGACTCGATGTAAGGCAACGACTCGATATCGCCCACCGTACCACCGATCTCGGTAATGATCACGTCATAGATCTTCTTAGCCGACAAGAGCTGGATACGGCGCTTGATCTCGTCCGTAATATGAGGAATAACCTGCACGGTCTTGCCCATATACTCGCCACGACGCTCCTTGTTGATTACACTCTGGTAGATCTTACCCGTCGTAACCGTATTCGCACTCGACGTCGGGATCGCCGTAAAACGCTCATAGTGGCCCAAATCGAGGTCAGCCTCCGTTCCGTCGTTGGTAACATAGCACTCGCCGTGCTCGTACGGATTCAACGTACCAGGATCGACGTTGATATAAGGGTCGCACTTCTGGATTGCAACCGAATAGCCGCGTGCCTGCAACAGACGCGCAATCGACGATGAGATGATACCTTTGCCAAGCGACGAAGCAACACCGCCCGTTACGAAGATATACTTGGGTTTTGCAATTGACATAGTTGTATATTTTTTGGGTTTCTTTTTTTACTTCAATTTGTTTAGTTCTCAGCCTGCTCCTCCTCACGGTCAATCATCTTCACCTTCTCGATGGTTTCGGCCATCTCGGCCTTGGCCTTCTCGATCTTCACACGCACATCGTTAATCATCGACTCGGCATTCTTCGAATGAGCGAAAAATCCGATGTTATTTTCCAACAAAGCGATGTCCGCTTCGAGCTGCTTTACCTTATTATATAAACGCTCACGCTCCGAACGCAGACGCTTGTCGCCCGATGCCTTCATCGACGAGAGTTTCGAACGGAAACGATCCATCGAGCGATCGTGCTCCGAACCACGCAACGTTGCAAACATTGCATCGACAACCTCCTTATACTGCTTTTGCAGCGCATCCTTCTGCTTGATGGGCACATAACCGATCTCGTTCCACTTGCGCTGGAACGATTTGATAGCCTCGTAGCCACCCTCCTTAACATCGCAAGCCTTCATCTGCTCCAACAGTTCGCGCTTAGCCTGCAAATTACGCTCCTGCTCGTTATCAATCGACGAGAAGTGTGCCGCCTTGCGCTCGAAGAAGTAATCGCACGCTGCGCGGAAACGCTTCCACACTGCGTCCGAGTGGCGGCGCGACACCGTACCAATCTCCTTCCAACGCTTCTGCAATGCGATCAGCTCATCGGCCGTCTTCTTCCAATCCTCGCTATCCTTGATCGACTCGGCTGCCTCGCAGATCTCATTCTTCAATTGCAGGTTGTGATCCATCTCGGCTTTGATCTGAGCATAATAATCGCGCTTCATCGCAAAGAAACGATCGCAAGCGTTGCGGAAACGCTCGTAGATACGGGTATTATCCTTCTTCGGTGCAAAACCGATTGTCTTCCACACCTTCTGAATCTCCAACAGACGATCGTTGGCCTTGTTCCACTCCTTGCGCGAAGTGAGCATCTGCTCCGACAGCTCCTCGGCTTTTACACAAAGCTCGGTCTTCATTTCGAGATTCTTCTGCTGCTCACCTTTGAGCGATTCGAAGTACTCCTGATGAGCCTTATTGACACGCGAGCTTGCCTGCTTGAAACGCTCCCACAGCGGCTCTTTGAACTCATTAGCCACAGGACCCGTCTCGCGCCACTCGTCGTGCAACTTCTGCAACTTGCGGAACGCCGAAACCACCGACTGCTCCATTACCAACGCCTCGGCCTGCTCGCACAGAGCGATCTTAGCCTCGTAGTTCTTCTTCAAATCGAGATCACGCAACTCCTTGTTGATCTTAATAAAGTTGTAGAAATTCTCGACGTGCAGGTTGTAGGTCTCCCACGTGTCCTTCACATTGGCCTGAGGAACGGGACCCGTCTCCTTCCAGCGCTGCTGCAACTCACGGAACTTGGTGAATGTATGGTTGAGCGTCTCGTCGCTATTAACCAACTCCTTCAACTCGTCGATAATCGCGAGCTTAACTTTCAGGTTCTCCTCCTTAGCCTGCTCCAAGCCTGCTACGAACTCATCGCGCATCTTGCGGTAACGAGCAAACAGCTCTTTGAGTGTTACCTCAGCGCCATCAATCGACGGCGAGAACTCCTCCTCTTTACCTCCCGCATCGAGGAACTCCTTGCGCTGAGCATCGACCTCCGAGCGGCGTAATTTGTAGAATGCTATTTTGATCGCCTCGGCATCACCACGCAGGCTCTGCACGGGCTTTGTTTCCAACAGTTGTGCAAACAATTCGACAAGTTCGGTCTTGCTCTTACCGACAAGCGACTGCTCATCGGTCGCCATCTGCGCTTCGGGTTGAGCCTCCTCCTCTTCGGGCGTGGCCTCACCCAGATCAATGCCGGCATTGTCGGCAGCAAGACGAGCCTCCTCGTCCGAAAAATCAACACCCTCGGCCACTTCGGGCTCCTCGGCGTTAATGGTTGCGGCAACCTCCTCGGGCTGCATCGTGGTAGCTACATTGTGCACATCTTCAGCATTGCTGACTTGTTCCACAGGAACAGACTGGTTGGAAACTTTGGTATCCATACTTCAATTAAAGATTTAAGAGTGATCAGGTTACAGCATTTAGACATAGTCTAAACACAGTTTAACGAGCAAAGGTAAAACTTTTTATTCGATCGTGCAAGAACTTTTCGACAAAAATCGACCAACTTACCATCACGCGCGCACATTTATCGCGTGGGCGAGCGGCACACCTCGACCGATTGTCGCGAGAGGTAGGCAATCGACCTTTCGACCAACCGCCCTTCCGAGGGGGCAAAAAACTCGTCGAAAGGTAATGAATTATAATCGAATGTGCCGATTTTGCGAAATTTTATCATTCGACTCTCTTTGTTGCATAAGAATTTTTGTATATATTTGTGTGCCGAATAATGGACTCAAAAAATTAACAAAATAAAATCTCAAAAAAACAATGAACATTCTCGTATTGAATTGCGGTAGTTCGTCGATCAAATATCAGGTGATCGATATGAACGAGGCAAGCCACAAATTGTTGGCCAAAGGTCTGGTCGATCGTATCGGTCAGGCAGAAGGCGATCTGAAACACAAACCCGTAGGCAAAGAGCCCCTCGAATTGCATCAGCCTATCGCTGACCACAACGTAGGTATCGACCTGATCCTCAAAGCTCTGATCGATCCCGCGCACGGCGTAATCAACTCGTATGACGAGATCAAAGCCGTTG
Source organism: Rikenellaceae bacterium (assembly GCA_017442365.1). GTDB lineage: Bacteria > Bacteroidota > Bacteroidia > Bacteroidales > Rikenellaceae > Alistipes. The sequence goes on from JAFRZW010000004.1 coordinate 193,416, forward strand.
GTCATCGCGTAGCTCACGGCGGCGAGCATTTCAACGGTAGCGCATTGGTAACTCCCGAAGCTATCGAGAAGGTACGCGATTGTATCAAGATGGCTCCGCTGCACAACCCCGCAAACTTGCAGGGCGCACTGTCGATGGCCGAGATCCTGCCCAACGTTCCGCAGGTATTCACCTTCGACACCGCTTTCCACCAGACTATTCCCGCACACAACTATCTCTACGCTATTCCCTATAAATACTACTCGGAAGAGAAGATTCGCAAGTACGGTTTCCACGGCACAAGCCACAAGTTCGTTGCAAAGGTTGCAGCCGATATGGTTGGTCTGGACGTCGAGAAATCGCGTATCGTAACTTGCCACATCGGTAACGGCGCTTCGATCACCGCTGTCAAGTTCGGCAAGTCGTTCAATACCACGATGGGCTTTACCCCTGCCGACGGTCTGTGTATGGGTACCCGCTCGGGTCAGATCGACCCCTGCGCATTGATCCACATCGCACGTAACGAGAATATGAGCTACGACGAGATGGACGCATTTATCAACAAGAAGTCGGGTATTCAGGGTCTGACCGGCATTTCGAGCGATATGCGCGACATCGACGCTGCGTATGAGGCCGGCGTGAAGATCGCAATCGAGGGTCGCGACCTCTACTACAACCGCGTGAGAAGCTACGTAGGTGCATACGCTGCCGAGATGGGCGGTCTGGATCTGGTAGTATTCACGGGCGGTGTTGGCGAGAACTCGGACGACCTGCGTGAGTATGTTTGCAAGGATATGGAGTTCCTTGGCTTGGAGTTTGATTACGAGGCTAACAAGGGTGTGCGCGGCGAGAGCAAGGTGCTGTCGAAGCCTAATTCGCGCGTGAAGGCTGTTGTTGCCGAGACCAACGAGGAGTTGGTAATCGCTTCGGACACCTACGCTATTGTCAAAAATTTATAAAAAAACTATAAGGACTATGGAAATTAGACATTTGGAAGATGTCGTAACCGCTGCGAAAGCTCGCGGTCGCAAACGTCTGATCGTCGCTTACGGTCAGGATTCACACACCATTGCCGCAGTTAATGATGCTGTGGAGGCCGAGTTGGTTGATGCAACTCTGGTTGGTAGCCGCGAGGAGATCGAGAAGGTCTGCGCTGCCGAGGGTATCGACGTCAATAAATTCACCATCATTGACGAAGGCGTCGATGTAAAAGCTGCTAACATCGCCGTAAAGATGATTGCTGAGGGCGAAGGCGACGTGCTGATGAAGGGTCTGCTGACGACCGATAAGTATATGAGAGCAATTCTCAACAAGGAGTATGGTCTGGTTCCCCCAAAAGGTATCTTGACCCACGTAACGGTTGTTGATCTGCCCAACTATCCTCGCCTGCTCACCATCTCGGACGTGGCGATTATTCCTCTGCCCGACTTCAAGCAGAAGCAGCAGCAGATCAAGTTCTTGGCTCAGACTGCCAATGCTCTTGGCGTAAAGTGCCCGAAGGTGGCTATCATCTCGGCAAGCGAGCAGTTGCTGCCTACCGTAATCTCTTCGACCGAGGCTGCACTGTTGGCCAAGATGGCCGATCGTGGTCAGTTGGGTAACATCGAGGCTGACGGCCCGCTGTCGTTGGACGTTGCAATGTATAAGCACATCGCTGAGCACAAGAAGGTTAAGGGTAGCGCAATCGCTGGTGAGGCTGACTGTATGCTCTTCCCCAACATCGAGTCGGGTAACGTGTTCTTCAAGATGGCTACTAACGTAGGTGGTGGCGAGCTGGCTGCTATGGTTGTTGGTAGCAAGGTTCCCTGCGTGCTGACTTCGCGTGGCGATTCGAGCAAGACCAAACTCTACTCGATCGCTTTGGCTTGCTTGTCGGCTAAGTAATCACGACGACACTCAACCGAAACATAGAGCAATCCGAAGCGCAACCCTCAAACAAGGGACACGCTTCGGATTGCTTATTTATCAACCTAAACATTTCGAAAAAACCAAATGGGTAACAATTACAATATCTTAGTTATCAACCCGGGATCGACCTCAACAAAGGTGGGTCTTTACCGCGACGTGGAACCCATCGCCGAGATCACCGTTCGCCATTCGCGCGAGGAGCTGGCCCCCTACGAAACGATCTTCGATCAATACGATTTCCGTCTGCGCGTCATTCTCGACGAGCTTGGCAAACAGGGGATCGAACTCAACAACCTCAATGCCGTAATCGGTCGCGGAGGTCTGCTCAAACCGCTGCAATCGGGCGTTTATGAGGTTACCGAAGCGATTATTCACGACTTGAAAAATCCGACGATGCACCACGCCTCGAATCTGGGTGGTCTGTTGGCATTGGGTATTGCACAAAAGTATGGCATTAAGGCATTTATCGCCGACCCGTGCGTAACCGACGAGTTGCAACCCATCGCTCGAATTACAGGTCTGCCTATGGTGGAGCGTCGCTCGATTTGGCACGCACTGAACCAGAAGGCCGTTGCTCGTGGCTACGCCGCTAAGATCGGCAAAAAGTACGAGGAGATGAATCTGATCGTAGCTCACTTGGGCGGCGGCATTTCGGTCGGAGCGCACCGTTTGGGTCGAGCTGTTGATGTCAATAATGCACTGATGGGCGAAGGTCCGATCGCTCCCGAACGTGCAGGCACACTTCCTGCTGACGGCTGGAAAGAGGTGGTCGAATCGGGCGAATATTCGTCGAAGGAGTTGGATAAACTCTTGGCAGGCAAGGGAGGTATGATGGCTCATTTGGGCACAGCGTCGATTCTCGAAGTGCTTGACCGCATTAAGAATGGCGACGAGCACGCGAAGTTGATTCTCGACGCGATGTGCTACACCGTCGGCAAGCAGATCGGCGCAATGGCTACCGTACTCGAAGGCAAAGCCGAGGTGATTATCCTCACGGGCGGCATTGCGTATAGCGATTACGTTTGCAACTACATCTCGAAGATGTGTTCGTTCATTGCCCCCGTAGTGATCGAGGCTGGCGAGAATGAGTTGGGTGCGCTGGCTTACAACGCAGTGGCTGCTCTCGACGGCGAGATCGTTCCAATGAAATATGAGTAAGAAAATTCAAAATTCAAAATTATTTAGTGAATTTTTCGCAAAAAGTAGGTCGCGCCCCACAACGGAACGCGACCTGCTTTTTTCACTAAAACATCATCTACTTTTCGCTCATTGCCGCATCAACAACTGCCTTCAAACCTTCGCCACGTGCTCCGCGCGAAACAATAGTTCCATCAGGTGCAAAAAGTATCAAATAAGGAATACCCGAAATCCCATATAGGTCCAACGTCTTGCCTTGAACATCAGAGATTACCGACCACTCTATTCCCAAATCCTCGATTGCCTTTTGAGTATCTTCGACCTCGTCATTTACAGCCACGCCGAGAATCTTCAAGCCTTGACCATTATACTTTGCGAAAATATCTTTGATCGTCGGCATCTCACGACGGCACGGACCACACCACGACGCCCAAAAATCGACCAAGACATACTCACCGTGCCCAACATAATCCGACAGCTTTTGCTCGCTGCCATCTTCGGTTATCAGCGTAAAATCGACAAATGGTTGTCCCTCAGCAGTCAATTCCGACTGCACGAGAAATTTCACACGATCAGTAACAAGAATCGAATTTGAATACATCGCTGGCAACACTTTCAACAGCGAATCAAGTTCCACTTTGTTCTTCCGCTCCATAATAGCCAAAAACACATAGTAACCCACAAGATTTTCCTTGTTAGCCTCGAACGTACTATCGAGCATATTAGTCATAAGCGTCTCTTTCTCGGCGCGTGTTAATATGGTATCGCATTTCACCGCATTCATCTCGGTCTTAAACTCTCGCAACGCATCATTACTCGGCGTGCCCGAAATATTACCCATCGGATCAATCATAATTACACCCGATTCTAGTACAAATGGCAACTGACCACCCGACGGAGCTTTAAGGGCTGCTGCGTATGGTTTTACAACCTTACCCTCGAAACAAATTCGATTATTCACCGCCACAACACTATCGATCACTTCATCATTATCATAATTAATCAATTGGAACATTTGACCATCCAGTCCCGCGCTTGTGGGGAATTCGGCTGTAATCGAATAATTTCGGTCAGCACACGACACTAACACCAATGCCGCTAATGCCATAAATGTAATTCGTTTCATCGTTTTCTTTGTTTTAGTAATTATAAATTATCATAATGCAAAGGTACGAAACTCATTTATACTATGCAATACATAGAACATTTTTTTTTACAATAGCAGACAAATTTATATCATTTAAGGCAAGATGTACGGGCTAAACATCGAAAAGGTTGATTTCGTCATCATTGGCGGGTCGGCTTTTAGCCGAGCCCCACACCCGCCAATGATGAGCCAAAGTGTAAGCAACGGAAATAATTTAGAATCTTAAATAACAAAAAAACCGCCCGACTTTGGTGTCGAGCGGCTCAATTTCGAAACAGCTTAAAGGCTACTTCTCGAAGCGACGAATTGCCTCATAGACTGCCTCCTGGCACTTGGTACGGGTGCTCTCACGACCCAGCGCGTCAATCGAACGGTTGGGATAGACGCGGTTGGTCAGGAAGATGTAGATAATATCCTCAGCCGGATCGACCCAAAACATCGTACCCGTGAAACCATAGTGTCCAAAACTCTGCTGCGTTGCCGACGGTGCGGGATAAGCGTCATCGAACGACAACTCGGGCGAGTTGCTGAAAATCGGACGATCGAAGCCCAAACCACGACGGTTACGATTGTCGGGATATTGGCACGAAGTCCACTCCTCGATGGTCTTACGCTTCAAGTAACGCTTGCCACCGTAGGTACCGCCATTGAGCAACATTTGGAGCACCTTAGCCATACTCTCGGTATTGGCAAAGACTCCTGCGTTACCCGACACACCGCCCAACATCGCAGCCGACTCATCGTGTACGTAGCCGTGAATAAGGTCGTTGCGATAGACCGTATCAACCTCGGTCGGAAGGATCTTATTCTTGGGGTATTTGTGTGCAGGATTGAGCATAATAGCGTCAGCACCCAGAGGCTCGTAATAGGTATCGCGCAGGAACTCCTCGAAGCCCTTACCCGTCAGCGACTCAACCACATAGGGGTAGCACAAGAACGACATACACGAGTAGCGGAACTTCTTCGGTCCAAGCGGCGTATCGGCCACAGCCTTATAGACGATCTCGCGCATATCCTTGCGAGCCCACATATTCTTGTAGACCTCAATCGGGTACTCCTCGCTCGGAGTGTAGCTGAACAGGCCCTCGCGCAGACGACCCTGCTCGTCGTGCATAATTCGATAGACATTGACCGAAGGCACCAAACCGCCCTGATGAGCCAAGAACTCACGCAGAGTTACGTCCTCCTTGTTGCTGCCCACGAAATAGGGGAACGACTTCGAGAAGGGCTCGTCGAGACCAATCAGACCATCCTCGACCAACTTCATCATTGCGATAGTTGCACCCATCACCTTCGAGCACGATGCGAGGTCGAAAATATGGTCATTCTCAACCGCACGATAACGACGATAGGTGTGATGACCGTAGCTCTTGTGATGTACGATCTTACCGTGGCGAGCTACCAAAATCTGGCAACCGGGGAAGGCGTGCTGCGACATTGCATACTCAACCAACGAGTCGATCGTGGTCGAAAGATACTTGCCGTCCATACCTACGCTCTCAGCCGAGGCGTAGCTCAGTGTATCGCTCTTGGCCGACACCGAAACGGCAGCGGCAAGTGCTACAACGAGTAAAAGAATACGTTTCATATTGCTATTACAATTTAATATAGATTTTACGTTTGTAGAGCGGCAGAGCTACCAGCCAGCACAGTGCTACCAGCGACAGCGCACACAGGAACGACGCCAGCTCAACGGGCATAACCTCCTTCAAGGTTGTGAACCACGCCGAGAAGACGGTCATCTTACGCTCGCCACCGTCCATCGGCACGCGGAACCACGACTGACCCCAAACCTTAACAAAGAAGGTCGAAAGGCAGTAGGTAAACAGCGCATTGGTGCCAAACACAGCGAAGAATGTTGTCCATTTGGTCTTCTTGCGAACATCAATCAAGAAAGCAAACAGCGCCCAAACCTGCATAGCCAAACCACCGGCATAGAGAACATAGCTGCTCGACCAGAGTTTCTTATTGATCGGGAAGTAGGGATTCATAATCAGGCCCAACGTGATGAGCAGACCACCCACAGCTGCCAACGTGATAATGTTGCGCTTAACGTCCTCGGTGCTCTCACCCATCAGCTTACCCGACATATAGCCGAGCAGCACGGTGCCAACAGCCGGCAGTGTGCTCCACAGACCCTCGGGGTCGAATGCGATACCCTCGCCGTGATACATATGAGCGTCGCCCAAAATGGCCAAGTCGATCGTACGTGCAAGATTGCCTTCAAGCGTGAAATCGCCAAACATTGCCGACACGATCCAATAAACGGCCAAAATCAGCACCAAAGCAATCGAGATACGCTTATAGGTTTTGAGCCACAAAGCCAACAGCGCACCCACTGTGAAGCAGATCGCAATACGCGGGAAGACACCCAAAATACGCCAGCTCGACAGCGATTTGAGCGGCGTGCCGAGCAGCAGCGGGAAGGGCAGAATAGCCAACACCAGACCTACGCCGAGCAGCGTCCAAGCCCACGCGCGACGACGTTTGTAATCGGGATCGAGTTCCTCGCTCTTTTTCTGATTCGAGAACCACACCATAGAGCCGATACTCAGACCCAGACCCAAAATCTGAACGATCGAGCACAAGCAACCAAGCCACGACTGCTCGGGAGCGATATCACCAAAACGATAGAAGGGATAGTAGCCCACCAGATGGCCAACGAGGAAGATCAACAGACCTCGTTTGAGGATTTTGGTTACTGCGGGAGTGGTCAGTTCGTGGTTCGACTTGCGGTAGGCAAACCATATCGACGCACCAACGCAGAACAAAAAGAATGGGAAGACCAGATCGGTCGGAGTGCAGCCGTCCCACGCTGCGTGGCGCAGAGGTGCGAAGGTGGGCTCGCCCCAGCTGCCCGGATTGTTCACCGTGATCATACTCGCAACGGTCAAACCGCGCAAGATGTCAAGCGAAAGGAAACGTTTGAATTGTTGAGTTTGTGTCATATAGAATGGTTTTTACGTTAAATGCGCACATAATTCGGAATGTAAAATTAGTAAATTTTACGCTTTTCCGAAATATTTAACGCAGATTTTTGTGCTATTTCGAGGAAAAGAGTTATATTTGTATGCTCCGCAAAACGAGTAAACGAGAAATATTAACCAAATAACAAACTTTTTCAATGAAAATCAAATCAATTATTCTGGCTCTGGCAGTGGCAGTGGCTACAACCGCTACCGCTCAGGTCAAGACTGGTATCGAAGTGTTGCGCGACAACGGCTTCGCTCAGCTCAAAGGCAAAAAGGTGGGTCTGATCACCAACCCTACGGGCGTTGATCGCAACCTCAAATCGACTATCGACATTCTGAACGAGGCCGAGGGCGTCGAGTTGAAGGCTCTTTACAGCCCCGAGCACGGTGTGCGTGGCGATATCACCGCCGGAGCTAAGGTCGAGGACTATGTCGATGCAACGACAGGTGTGCAGGTTTATAGCATCTATGGTCGTACAACCAAGCCGACCCCCGAAATGTTGAAGGGTCTGGACGCTATCGTATATGATATTCAAGACATCGGTTCGCGCTCATACACCTTTATCTCGACTATGGGTAAGGCTATGGAAGCAGCTGCCGAGAACGACCTCGAAATGGTTATCCTCGATCGCCCCAACCCGCTGGGCGGCGTTCGTATGGAGGGCTGCTTGGTGCAGGACGGTTTCTACTCGTTCGTAAGCCAATTCCCCATTCCTTATGTTCACGGTTTGACCTCGGGCGAGCTGGCTCAGTTCCTCAATGAGAACTACCTCGAAAAGCCTTGCAAGCTGACCGTCGTGAAGATGAAGGGCTGGAAACGCAATATGTCGTTCGAGGATACAGGTCTGCCTTGGGTGCTCTCGTCGCCCCACATTCCGCAGGCTTGGAGCTGTCTGTTCTACCCCGCTACGGGTATTGCCGGTGAGCTCTACTCGCTCAATATCGGTGTCGGCTACACGCTCCCCTTCGAGCTGTTGGCTGCCGAGTGGATCGACAAACCCGAATTGCTGGCTGAGAATCTGAACAAGATCGGTTTGAAGGGCGTTGTATTCCGTCCTATCTATTATAAGCCTTATTATGGCGCACAGCAGGGCAAGGATTTGCGTGGCGTGCAGATTCACATCATCGACCCCGTAAATGCACCCCTCACGCTGTTGCAGTTCTACTTCTTGCAGGAAGCTCACAAGTTGTGGCCCGACCACGACGTGTTTGCCGATACGACCAAGTCGCGCCTGAATATGTTCGACAAGGTGTGCGGTCGTGGCGACGTGCGCGCCAAGTTCTGCGAGCGCTGGTTAGTCGAGGATATTCTGCCGATCTGGAATGGCGACATCGACGCATTCAAGAAGAAGGTACAGAAATACCTGCTCTACAAATAGTGAAACTAACACAACACACAACGTAAAATAAAAACACTATGAAAAAACTTACTATTCTGGCCGTTGCGTTGCTCGCCGCAGCATCGGTTTCGGCCAAAAGTTGGATCCGCACCAACTTGATTGGTTACATCAACACGCTGCCCAAGGTGGCTGTCGTAATTGCTGACACCCCCACCGAGGTCGCAACTTTTGACGTTTGCGAGGCTCGCAGTGGCAAGGTCGTTTTCACAGGCAAGGCTGTCGAGAAAGATGGCTCGGTTTGGGGTATGAAGAGTGCCTACCGTCTGCCGTTCAGCGAACTGACCAAAGAGGGTGCATACTACATTAAGATTGGCGACACCCGCTCGGAGAATTTCCGCATTGGCAACGACATCTATGCCGATGCAGGCAATATGCCGTTGTACTATATGCGCCAGCAGCGCTGTGGCTACAACCCCTACACGGGCGAGGAGTGCCACCAGCACGATGGCTACATCGTTGATCACCCCACACGTACGGGCGAGCATATCGACGTTCGTGGCGGTTGGCACGATGCTACCGACCAGCTGCAATATCTGATGACCTCGGCTAATGCTACATTCCAGATGTTGTTCGCTTACTACAAGAACCCCGATCAGTTCACTGACAAGTTCGACGCAGCAGGTAACAAGGGCAAGAATGGCGTGCCCGACATCTTGGACGAGGCTCGTTGGGGCTTGGAGTGGTTGAAGCGTATGAATCCCGACTCGGCCGTTATGTTCAACCAGATCGCTGACGACCGCGACCACACCGGTATTCGCGAGCCGCACACCGACAAGGTTGATTACGGTTGGGGGCCCGGTATGGGTCGTCCCGTATATTTCATCACCGGTAAGGTTCAGGGCATCGGCAAGTACAAGAACCGCAATACGGGTGTAGCGTCGGCAGCAGCTAAGTATGCGTCGGCATTCGCTTTGGGTTCGGTTCTGTTCGAGAAGATCGACCCCGAATTTGCCGAGAGTATGAAGAAGAAGGCAGTAGATGCAATGGCATTTGCTGAGGGCGATCCGGGTGCATTCCACGGCGTATGCTACAAAGAGCCCTACTTCTACGAGGAGGCTAACTGGATCGACGATATGGAGTTGGCAGCTATCGCTCTGCACCTGATGGAGCCCGACAACGAGTATTGGCTCAAACGTGCTGATTACTGGGGCGAGTTGGAGCCTATCACTCCGTGGATGGAGACCGGCAAGGCTCGCCACTATCAGTGGTATCCGTTCGTGAACTTGGGCCACTACCTGATCGCTCAGGAGGGCAACGACGCTCAGAAGGCAAAGTATGAGAGCTATATGAGCGAGGGTCTGATGCACATCGAGAATCGCGCAGGCGAGGATCCGTTCTATCACGGTGTTCCTTTCCACTGGTGCTCGAACAACTTCACCTTTGGTGCGCTGACTCAGTTGCGTCTGTACCACGAGCTGACGGGCGACGAGAAGTACCTCGAAATGGAGGCAGCTCTGCTCGACTGGATCTTCGGTTGCAACCCGTGGGGTACAACGATGATTTGCGAGTATCCCGAGGGTGTTGATACCCCGACCGATCCTCACGCAATCTACATCAAGACCCGCAACGGTTCGATCTACGGCGGTCTGATCGATGGTCCTATCTACAAGACCATCAACGACGGTATGATCGGTGTTTCGCAGGGCGACGATGATCCTCTGAAACCCTTCCAGAACGGTATCGCAGTATATCACGACTTCTTTGGCGATTTCTCGACCAATGAGCCGACGATGGACGGTACGGCGTCGATGACCTACTACCTCTCGACGCTCAGCGCACTCGGCAAGGACGTAAAAAAAAAGTAGATAAATTCGATGGTGCACAGCTCGACCGATTCGGAGCTGTGCGCCGTATGAATCCCGCCGAGAAGAAGATTTACCTCTGTTTCACAGGCGATTACAACTTCGAGGGCGTACCTACGGTATTGGCAACACTCGCAAAACACAACGTCGAAAGTTCGTGGTTTGTTACGGGTAACTGCGTGCGCGTAAATCGCGACAAGGTGCAGGCAATTATCGACGCAGGGCACTACGTTGCGCCCCACTCGGACAAGCACCTGCTCTATGCCGAATGGGACGAGGCGCACACTCCGCTCGTAACACCCGAAGAGGTGCGCGTGGATCTGGACGCCAATATGACCGAGCTGGCAGGTATGGGTATCGATGTCGAGAAGATTCGTGCCTATATTCCGCCCTACGAGCACTACTCGACCGAGTCGAATGCTGTGGCTGTACAGATGGGATTGGTGCCCGTCAATTTGACTGAGGAGACCTACACCAATGCCGACTACACCAACCCCTCGATGTCGAACTATCGTTCGTCGAAGGCGATTTTGAAGGATTTCTGGGCTAAGGAGGAGCGCGAAGGTCTGAACGGTGCGATCATCTTGATCCACCCCGGAACCAACGACGAGCGCACAGACAAGCTCTACAACCACCTCGACAAGATGATCCGCAAGCTCAAAAAGAAGGGTTACACCTTCGGATCGTTCAAGGAGGAGTAACGGGAGGGATTCACAATTCACAATTATTTAGTGAATTTTTCGCAAAGGGTCGCGTTCCGAAATGGAGCGCGGCTTTTTTTTGATTCACAATTCTCAATTTTCAATTCCCAATTCACAATTTAGAATTTAGAATTGGGGATTTACAATCAAGCCGCACTTTCGGGTGCGGCTTTTTGTTTGTGAGTAGGCGCACTCTCGGTGGCTGGGAGGGCGTGCGACTTTTGTCGCACGAGCCACCGAGAGTGTGGCGATTTTCGCAAAAATCGCCTTGTTTTGCATTTTTAGTGCGAAAAATTTGGATTTGTCGGTAAATTTTGCTTTCTTGCAAAAAGGTGATTTTCAGCACAAAAAACTCACAATTATGAAGAAGTATTTACTTATCCTTATAGTCGCGATTTTCTGTTTGCCGAACGTGAGTTCTGCGCAACAATATGGAACCCCAAGTTATTATGGAGAACAAATTAATTCCAGAGAGAGTGCGCTTGCATCTATTTGGGCTGACGGCAAATATGGAGGAACGAAATGGGGACGAAATAATCCCGTAAAAATCTTCACGCAAAAGGGCGCAAAGTCGATACACGTTACCGAAATCACAATAGACAAAACAACGGGACTTGCAACTACTATTTGGAAGGACGGCTCGATTTATCGCGGGCAGGTCTATCTCGAAGAGATACGTGGCATTGGAACAATCGTAAATCCCGATGGGAGCCAATATAGTGGCGAGTGGAAGTGGAATCTCCCGAATGGAAAGGGCACTTTTGTAAATGCAAATGGTATAGCATACTCCACTAATTTTGTCGGGGGCGTTCCTCACGGCAAAGGCGTAATTCAAGACCTCGACGGTCGCAAATACTCAGCTCGTTGGGTGCGTGGCGAACTCAAAGAGAAATCGATCAAACCCCTCGAAGAGTAAGCGCAATTTAATCTTGAATCTTGGATTTACAAAGCTGCACTTTTTCGGGTGCGGCTTTGTTGTTTGCTTGCGATAAGATACACTCTGTGGCGTGGGGCGGCGCGATTTTCAATCGCGGGCGCCACAGAGTGTAGCGATTTTCACGAAAATCGCAATTTAATCTTGAATTTTGAATCTTGAATCTTGAATTTACAAAGCCGCACCTCACGTGAGTGCGGCTTTTTTGTGAATTATTTTCGCTTATCAAGCGAAATATTACCGTTGTTCACGAATTTTGCGTAAATTTGTCGCGCGAAAACAATTAAAACCATTATAACAAGATGATTATCGAAGAGTTTATTTCGGGCGTAGTGGGGCGCAGCGTCGGCGCACTCTACGGAGAGCAAGAGGGCGAAGTGCTCCAAATTCAAAAGACACGCAAAGAGTTCGAGGGCGACTTTACCCTCGTAGTCTTCCCCCTGCTGCGACGTAGCCGCAAATCGCCCGAAGCAACCGCTACCGAAATAGGCGAACACATCGTGGCCAACAACCCCGAAGTGAGCGCATTCAACGTCATTAAGGGCTTCTTGAACATCTCGCTTTCGGCCGATTTCTGGGCAGAGCGTTTTGCCGAAATGCGCGCCGATGAGGAGTTCGGTCAGGCCGATGCAACGGGTCGCACGGTGATGATCGAATACTCGTCGCCCAACACCAACAAGCCCCTCCACCTGGGTCATATTCGTAACAATTTGCTCGGCTATTCGGTTGCGCAGATTCTCAAAGCAAACGGCCACAACGTGATCAAGGCGAACTTGGTGAACGACCGCGGCATTCATATCTGCAAGTCGATGTTGGCGTGGAAACTCTACGGTGGTGGCGAGACCCCCGCGTCGAGCGGTATGAAGGGCGACCACCTCGTAGGTAAGTATTACGTCGAGTTCGACAAACATTACAAGGAGCAGATCAAGCAGCTCGTCGCTGAGGGTATGAGCGAGGAGGAGGCCAAGAAGCAGGCTCCGATTATGCAGGAGGCGCAGGCAATGTTGCGCAAATGGGAGGCTAAGGACGAGGAGGTTTACTCGTTGTGGCAGACGATGAACGGCTGGGTATATGACGGTTTTGACGTTACGTACAAGGCTCTGGGCGTCGATTTCGACAAGGTCTATTACGAGTCGCAGACCTATCTGCTTGGCAAGGATATCGTGCAGAAGGGCCTGGACGCAGGCGTGTTCTTCCGCAAGGAGGACAACTCGGTGTGGATCGACTTGGCTGCCGACGGTTTGGATCAGAAGCTGCTGCTGCGTGGCGACGGCACCTCGGTCTATATGACTCAGGATTTGGGTACTGCGTTCCGTCGTTTCGAGGACAACAAGCTGGACGATATGATCTACGTTGTGGGCAACGAGCAGAACTACCACTTCCAAGTTTTGAAGTTGATTCTCAAAAAGTTGGGCCACGATTGGAGCGACAACATCACCCACCTCTCGTATGGTATGGTCGAACTGCCCGAGGGCAAGATGAAGTCGCGCGAGGGTACGGTTGTAGATGCTGACGACCTGATTGCCGATATGGTTTCGACGGCACGCGAGATGTCGCAGGAATTGGGCAAATTGGACGGCTGCACCGACGAGGAGGCTGAGGCTATCTCGAAGATGGTCGGTCTGGGCGCTCTCAAATACTTCATTTTGAAGGTCGATCCTAAGAAGACAATGCTGTTCGATCCGCGCGAGTCGATCGACTTCAACGGCAATACGGGCCCCTTCATTCAGTACACTCACGCACGTATCTGCTCGGTGCTGCGCAAGGCTGCCGAGAGCGATATCGACTACGCAGGTCGCGTTGTCGGCATCGACTATTTGAAGGAGGAGATCGAGCTGATCAAGACGCTGAGCGACTACCCCTCGGTGGTTGCATCGGCTGGCGAGAACTTCGCTCCATCGATCATCGGTGCTTATATCTACGACCTCGCAAAGTCGTTCAACAGCTACTACCACGACCACTCGATTATGCGCGAGGAGAACGTTAAGGTGCGCCAGATGCGTCTGCAACTCGCCTCGGAAGTTGCTCGCGTGATCCGTACAGGTATGGCATTGCTGGGTATCGAAGTTCCCGAAAGAATGTAATTCGCAAGCTAAATTTACGCAAAAAGCCACCCTTCGAGGCGGCTTTTTTGTGCGACATATTTACAATATAATATTGTAAATTACCGATACCTTAAAAACCATTCAGGGAAGATAGGCATTTGGATTTTGGCAAAGTATTACGTATATTTGCCAAAAGTGAGATTTGCCACAAAAAACTTATCAACCTACGCATTATGAGAGGCTTAGCCATCATACTTTTCGCACTACTGTTATGCCTGCCGAATACGAGTTCGGCACAAGATCGGCAACAACGTAAAGCGGAACAACGAGCTCTGCAAGGTGCGCTCGCAACAATATGGTATTCAGGGATATATAATGGATTATATGAGTTCGAATGGGGCGACAGAAACATACCGGTCCCGTGGGCATTTGCGCGACAGAAACGTAAGGGTTTGCCCCCAACAAAAAAAGCCACCAATCCCGATACCGGAATGGTAATCGCAATGTGGAAAGATGGGTGTATCTACAACGGACAGATGTACTTCGGCGAGATCCAGGGTGCAGGAATAATGCACTATGCCAACGGCAGCATTTACAGCGGAATGTGGAAGAACGATATGCCCCACGGCAAGGGTACGTACATCGCGCCAAACGGTGTCAAATTCTCGGTCAAATCGTACAATGGGCTCCCCCACGGCAAGGGCGTGATTCAGGACAGCGACGGCACAATGTATCGAGCCAAGTGGGATAGAGCAATGCTCAAACCCAAGAGTATCAAACCACTGAAAAAGAAATGATTACACACAAGCACAATAAAAGCCGCGTCCAATATAGGCGCGGCTTCATTGTGGATTCGGAGTTAGGAAATTACTCCTCGGTCTGCTCCTCCTCTTCGGGCAACTTGAACTCGGTCATACCTGCCGAAACCAGCATATTGTACCAAGCAAAAACCTTCTTGATGTCCGACACGTGAACACGCTCACGATCGTACTCGGGCAGAACCTCTGCAAAATAGCTCTTCAATGCCGCTGCGTCCGACTTGGGATTGATCGCCTCCTTACCCTCGGTGTAAGCGTAAATCTTCTCGAAAACGTATGCCAAAGGCATATCCTCGTCCTCGGTGAAGATTGCGATCTCGGTCAGTGCGCTAACACGTGCCGTAGCCGACGCATTGTGGCGACGACCATCGATCAACGACTCGACGATAACGCCATTGCTGCTACGTGCAACATATTTGAACAATCCGGGCTGACCCGAAATAGCCAAAATCTCTTTCAACTCCATATTCTTCGTTATTTTTGAAATGTTCGTACTTGATTTAACGGACGCAAAGGTAATAATTTTTTCGACACCACAACACTACCCCACACCCTTTTCACCCTACACGCCCAACATTCAGCACTTTTTATCGCCAAATTTAACCTCAACAGAACGCAAAAAAGGGACGGTATACTTTGATTATATATAGAAAAACCGTATCTTTGTACGTTGATAACTTGGGAACTTATATCTGTTTAAGAGTGAGTGATCAGGTGCGTGATTTTTCAGAAGTGGGTTTGTCATTGATGCGTCAGAGTGTTCATTGACAACCGCGAAGCGTGCCCGACACTACCCTCTCAATTCCACCACCCCACCAGCAAATGAGCAATATCACTGAGCCTCAATGGTTCGCAGTTTACACCCGCAACAACTTCGCTCGACGAGTCAAAAGTCGATTGGAGGAGGCCGGTGTCGAATGCTATTTGCCTATGCGCTGGCAAGAGCGCGTTTATAACGGTCGCAAACGTCGCGTCGAAGTGCCGCTTATCCCGAATGTCGTCTTTATCCGTGTCGAACCCGACGCTTGCTATGACATCTTGAATGAGTTGTCGCTGCCCGTGCGCTATGTACTCGACCGTGCCGAGCGACGCCCCGCACCGATTACCGACAAACAGATGAGCGATTTCCGATTCTTGGTCGAGATGCCCGACGACTGCTTGACGCTGGTCGATATTCCACTTGCAGCAGGTGATCGCGTGCGCGTGATAGCCGGTCCGATGAAGGGCGTCGAGGGCGAACTGATTCGCATCAAAGGCCACCGCCGCGTAGTGGTGCGCCTCAACGACGTGATCTCAGTCGCCACAACCTATATCCCCGCAACAATGTTGGAGAAAATTGATGAGTAGCACCGCTGCCACATATCCTTTAATCTCGATAATCGTCCCCGTCTACAACGCCGCAACATATTTGGAACGTTGCTTTCGTTGTTTGCGCGAACAAAGCTATCCGACCCTCGAATTTGTATTGGTAGATGACGGATCAACAGACAAGAGTGGCGAGATGTGCGATCAAATTGCAACCAAAGATGGGCGTTTCAAAGTGTTCCACATCAAAAATGGGGGGGCGTCATTGGCGCGAAAATATGGTCTGGAACGCGCGAAGGGTGAGTTCGTGAGCTTTATGGATTGCGACGATTGTGTCGATTCGAGATACATTGAGCAGTTGTTTGAACTGATCCAAACATACGGCACAAACATAAGCGCGTGCCGAGTGCAAAGAATCTTCAAGGAGAGTGAAATTCCTACGCAAATTGAAGGCGAACAAGGGTTATTGCAATTCGAAAAACTAATGCCTCGATTCTTTAAGTATGAGTTTTGGGGGTTCCCTGCCAAATTATACAATCGAGAGATTTTCCATAACGCAAAGTTTCCCACCGCAACTTTAAGTGAGGATTACTACGTTATGGCGCAACTCTTTTTGCAAGAAGGTAATATGGCCTATACCGATGCTCCACTCTACTACTACGAATACCACGAAGGTAGTTTGTCGCACTTGGCTATTTCGAAACGCGCATTCGAGGAATTTGAGAATGTAAAAGCCGTATATGAAATGATGCAGGCTCGCGCACCGCAATATGCGTCAATGGCATTGAGCAATGTAGTTGAAACCTGTGTTAAACTGCTTTCGATGAATCATAGAGAGTCATCACAAAAATACAAGGAGTTCGCCACGCCACTACGCCAATTTCTCAGATCACATATCATTGAAATCCTCCGCACTAACGCCATCTACTGGAAGTTGAAGGTATTGGCGATGAGATGGGGAATATTTTAAAATGTATCAGTTTACTGTTTTTACACCGACTTACAATAGAGCGCATACACTACCCGCTCTATATAATTCATTGATAGATCAGAAGACTAATTACTCTTTTGAATGGTTGATTATTGATGACGGTTCATCTGACAACACCTCTGAGATTGTAAACAAGTGGATTAATGAGGATAAAATCGCTATCAATTACTACAAGGTTCCCAATGGCGGCAAACCTCGTGCAATAAACAAAGCTGTCGAATGGGCCCGCTCTCCATTCTTGTTTATTATTGATTCCGATGATTACTTAGCAGACAACTCGGTCGTTGAGTTTATGGCAAGTGAATGCGAAAATATCAAAGATGACGCTACATTTGTTGGTGTTGGAGGCCTACAAGGATATCCTAACAAATCAGCCAAGACAAACGTATCTTTTACAAATTATATTGATGCCACAAATTTAGAACGAGTGAAATTGGGACTCAACGTAGATTGTAATGAGGCTTATAAAATTGATATCTTAAAACATTACCCTTTCAAAGTTTGGGAGGGTGAAAACTTTACACCAGAACAGATCGTGTTAGACGATATGGCTCTTGATGGTTATAAACTTCGTTGGCACAATCGAGTTATTGTCATTTCCGAATACTTTGAAGATGGATTAACCAAGGGATCCTGGAATCTTATTAAAAAGAATCCTATGGGCTATGCTATGCTATATGATCATAAACTCAAATACCACCACAGGTTAAAGGATCGTATAAACGATGTAATTCAGATGATTGCACAATCTATCATTGGCAGAAATCCGTTGTATTTTTTGCAGTCGAATGCACCTATGCTTGCTAGCATTTGCTACCCGCTAGGGATTTGCATTGCCATTAGGAGAAAGATTCAATATCGAAAGATATAATGACGAGTCCTTTTTTTTCAATTATTATTCCTGTTTATAATAAAGAGCGCTATATTCAAAAATGCGTTGATAGTATTATTGCACAATCATTTATTGATTTCGAAGTAATTGTAATCAACGATGGATCAAATGATAAAAGTGGGGCTATACTTAGTGTAATAAACGATCACCGCTTTCAGATATTGACAATCCCCAACGGCGGAGTATCTAATGCTCGCAACGTCGGCTTAAACAATACTAATGGTCAATATGTATTATTTATCGATGCAGATGATAATATAAATGATGATTATTTAGCTTCAATATACGATGCTATCATACAAAATAAAGCGGAATTGCTAATTTTTGGACTTACTAAGATTTATCAAGATGCTTCTTCAAAAAGAATCATCCCAAGCGGATATGGCGTAGTTTCATTTGAGGAGTTTAAGGATTCTTTTTTATTAGAATTCCAACGTTTAGAAGGTCTTTATGGATATATATGCAATAAAGCAGTGAAACGCACCATAATAACGGAGAACAATCTCAAATTTGACACATCATTAAAACTAGCTGAAGATCTCGATTTTTGGATTTCAATATACTCACAACGACCGCGCATAGCCTTTTCTCAATATGCTGGGTATAACTACATTCAAGATGTGGCTGGTTCTTCTACTTTTTACGAATGTGATCCTTGGCCAATAATTCAAATTTGGCTAAAAATATATGACTTTTTATCTCCTTGTAATATAAGCAACGCTAGTATACTACAAAAAAAGTTATGGGATTTATTTCGGGTCGCTTTATTAGAGTGTAAGAGTATTTCATTAAAAAACATTAATGTTATTATTAAAGATACTATTAAGATACGAAAAGCATATTCATTAATTAACGATTATAAGCCATCGGATTTTCTCGGTATGCAGCTTAAAAACAATAATAAACTGAATATTTATCTATACCTTAAAGCGCGTCAAACTTACCATTGGCTACGAAAATGGTTAAAATAAGCATTATAGTCCCTGTTTATAATTCCAGTAAATACCTCGAAAAGTGTTTTGATTCGATTAGGAATCAAACCTACACTGATTTCGAGGTAATTGTTATAAATGATGGTTCCACAGATTGTAGTGGAGAGATTTGCGATAAATATGCTGAATTAGATAACCGCTTTAAGATTATACACAAAGAAAACGGAGGCGTATCGCAAGCACGAAATATAGGCATTGATAATGCACACGGAGAGTATATCACATTTATTGACAGCGATGATTGGATAGATATTGATTATCTCCATAATTTAATTGTGGAACTTGATCCAGATTGTGATTTAATTGTATCTGGCATAGTTTGTAATTATAGCAACGGCTCACTAAAAATACTAAACATTGAGAATAATTCTTTTTTGAGCAATAACGCATATAAATTACATCAACTAATTAAGAGTCGGTTGTACTTTGGTCCGTGTAACAAATTATACAAAACTGAAATTATTCGGCAAAACCGGATCAAGTTCCCAGACAACATCTCATACGGTGAAGATCGAATATTTAATTATGAGTATATTAGATACGTAAAACATATTCAAACATTAAACTATTCGGGATACCACTATTACAAGCCAGAATTTGGGACATTGACGACAATATATTTGTCCAACTTATTCGAATTAGAATACTCGCAGTGGCAATTGTTGAACGATGTATATCGTGATAAAAGAGCATTCACCCCTGAAATTCAACAGGATCAATTTACTGAACTTTTTTGGATTATTCACGACAACATCTTCGCCAATAGGAATCAAAGCAGAAAATATTTACACACATATATAAAAAAACTATTAGCTACACCAGAAATTTCTGACATCAAAAGATTTGATGATCAAATTAAGTATAATAGAGTTATCAAATATTGCATATTGAATCGCAAATCCTTATTACTGCATTCAGTTATTCAAATACTAAACCTATGCAAAAAATAGTACTATATCCTCACGGTGGTAGCGGTAATCACGGTTGCGAAGCCCTCGTTAGAGCAACGTGTAAAATTATAAAGAATGCTAATGTAATTTTAGCAACGCGTAGCAAAAACGAAGATTCGACATACGCATTAGATGAAATTTGCACGTTAATTAACGAACAAGAGCAGATATCGAAATGTTCGTTTAGCTATATTAAAGCGGCTATAAAATATCACCTTTTTAAAGATCAAGATGCTTTTGAAGCAATCACATACAAATCTATCACCAATAGCGTTAAAAACAATGGCATTGCACTATCAATTGGAGGAGATAACTATTGTTACGGTGTGCCAACATACATATATATCATCAACCGTTTATTACGCAAACAGGGTACTCCTACTATATTATGGGGTTGTTCAATCGAACCGTCAAGCATCAACAATGAGATGCTTGATGATTTAAAATCATACTCTCTCATCATTGCTCGCGAAAGCATTACGTATGAGGCAATGGCGAAGGCTGGATTGAAAAATGTGAAGCTATTACCCGATCCTGCTTTTCAATTGGATCGAGTTGATTTGGAGTTACCCGATGGATTCGTCGAAGGTAATACCGTTGGTATAAATCTCAGTCCAATGGTTATGGACTGCGAAAACGGCAAGAATATTACTTTCAGGAATTACGAAAAATTAATCGAGGGTATCATCGCAGACACTGATATGCAAATTGCTTTGATTCCTCACGTAGTTTGGTGCGAAAATGACGACCGAGTGCCTCTGAGAATGTTGTTCGAAAAGTATAAGCATACGGGGCGTGTGGTGATGATTGAGGATCACAACTGTATGGAATTGAAGGGATATATCGCTCGATGTCGATTTATGATCGCTGCCCGTACGCACGCCTCAATCGCTGCATATTCTACGTGCGTTCCTACGTTAGTCGTCGGTTATTCAGTCAAAGCCAAAGGCATTGCCAAAGATATTTTCGGGACTTACGATAATTATGTTTTGCCTGTACAATCGCTCTCGAAGGAGGATGATCTGAAAAATGCGTTCGATTGGATCTATAAAAATGAAAGTCAGATTCGAGCACATCTACAATCGATGATGCCCGAATATCGTGAGCGAGCATACAAACTTCAATACAACAAGTTATAAAGCATGTTTACTTATATACTTATTATAATTATTGTTATTCCGTGTTCATTCCTAGCTTACGACATTTTTGTGCGCATTAATTGCATATATAAATTGATACATATCGGCAAATGGGATAATCCACAAGAGTGGGAGTCCGCGGTATATAATGTTTGCTGCAATTGGGCTAGGAAAACTCCAATTGTTAAAATTAATAGAGATGGGGAATTTGCATTCTGTAATATATTTGCTCGACGGAATCAGCATCCAGCGATCCAATATTGGCAGGAAGCGGGGCTCTTGCTCGGATTATCCAAAAGTGGCAGCCATTATAGCAGTTACATCATTAAAAGAAATATTAATTCAACCACGGGTGATTGGAGATATAACTTTCAGCACGCTGATATAGGATTGTTAGCATATGCAATACTTAGAGACAGCCACCATCCTAATGAAATTCATTTAGCAATGGATAAAGTATATCTCTTTTTTACATCAAATTTAGACAACGGGACAATCCCATACCGAACAAATCTTCCAAATATAAGATTTGTTGACACGCTAGGGATGGCGTGTCCTTTTCTTATGCTATATGGCACAAAATACCACAATGAAAATGCCATTGAATTAGCAATGAAACAAATTGAGGAATACGATCAAGCATTTCATCCTAACTGCCACATTCCCTGCCATGCATATGACATAAAATTATCTAAGCCTATGGGAATCTATGATTGGGGGAGAGGTATCGGTTGGTACATACTTGCTATTGTCGAATGTTTAAACATCTGTGAGCAAAATAATAATTATAAAATACTATTATCCAAGAAAGCTATATCACTTGCAAACGTATTGTTGCCTTTACAGTTGGAAAATGGAGGCTATGCCGAAATGATATTTAATAGAAAAGGATTTGCAGAAAGTTCAGGTTCAATCCTAATTGGCATATTGATGACAAAATGCTATCAACTTACACAATTTGAGATTTATCGGGAATCGGCTTCTAGGATTATCAATAGACTCATGTCCTCGACATTGCGCAGTGGACAAATTTACTACTGTCAAGGAGACACAAGAGGCATTGGATATTACTCTAAAACATTTTCTACTTTACCATTTGCTCAGGGAATGTTACTATATCTAATTTCCGAATTTAAGCTACTTAATGCGCACAATTCATAGCATAAAGAACCTAATTACAGGATTAGGATTATCATTGATAATGATTCTGATGGGTTTTATTACCCGTAGAATTTTTATTGACAATATCGGCATTGAATATTTAGGATTGAATGGTTTATTGCAAAACATCCTAGGAGCAATGACCATACTAGAAAGTGGCTTCGCTGGTAGTGTTGTATATAACATGTACAAGCCTCTAGCAGAGAACAATCAACCGGAGATCATTGCGTTATTGCAATTATATAAAAAAGTATACAGATATATTGCACTTGGAATTTTTATATGTGCTATTGCATTATTACCATTTATTGATCACTTTATTGAAGGCTCCAATGATTTGTCATATGTCACTATAGTATATGTTATATATTTATTTAATTCATTAGTTAATTATTTTACCGCATATAAATGGTCAATTATAAATGCTAGTCAGCAAAACTATAAACTTGCAAAAATAAACTTAATATATCAGTTAGGGCTAAACATCTCTAAAATATTAATTTTATCTTTAACGCAAGACTATATTCTATACCTTATTATCGAGTCTATATATGGCATCGGTTTAAATATTGCGATTGTTCGTAAAGCAAATAAATTATTTCCATACATAGTAACTTCAAAAAAATACGATGTACCAGCTGATGTAAAGAAAAATATTACGACCAATATGAAAGCTCTCTTTCTGCATGGCATAGGTGGATATTTTATGCATTCAACAGATAATATTATCATATCATCTTATTTAGGATTAGGGGCAGTGGGGCTACTATCAAATTATACATTAATCACTTCCACGATCAAAGGTTTTGCGTCACAAGTACTTTGTAGTTATTCTGAAAGTGTAGGTAACCTTATTGCAACAGAATCCAACGAAAAGATTTATATAATATTTCAAACTTTGTTTTTCGTCAACTACATAACGATTTCTATTCCAGTAATAATTCTATTTAACACAATAACACCTTTTGTCAAATGGTGGCTAGGCGATTCTTATGTTTTACCTAATTGTATATTGGGTATTATTCTTTTTAATTTTTACATTGACAATATGAGGAGCTCAGCTTTAACATTTAAAACAAAATCTGGCATCTTTGTGCAGGATCGATTTTCGCCTTTCTTACAAGGCTGTATAAATCTTATTTTTTCATTATTACTAGTTAAACATATAGGGTTAGCAGGCGTTCTACTAGCAACTGGCATTAGTATATTGTCAATAGGTTTTTGGCAGTTTCCTAAGCTAATATACAAATACACTTTTAGAAAGCCAGTAATGACTTACTTTAGATTATATATAAAATATACCCTTATTGCTTTAATTGCCTTAATAACAAGCTATGCATTGTGTTCATTTTGCTCTATTAATAATTGTTTATTAAAAATGATAACAAATTGTACTATTTCTATAGTAGTAACAATTGTTATTTATACCATTTTCTATCACAAAACGCCCGTTGTCACAGATATATTATTTCGTTTAAAATTCATTACTAATAAGCTATATGATAACTCAGCGCATACTGATACTGATTCACTACCTTGAAATTGGAGGGGCGGAGATCTCGTTGATCGGGCTATTGAACGCCATCGACAAAAACAAATATGATGTCGATCTGTTCGTTTATAGCCACCAAGGCGAATTGATGCAACTAATTCCCGACGGAGTGAATCTATTGCCTGAGATTCCAAAATATTCAACTCTCGAACGTCCGATGAAAGATGTCCTGCGCGAGGGACACATCGATATCGTTGCAGCTCGACTATTGGCTAAGATCCGTCATCGCATATATCGACGTACGCACGCCATCACTGGTGAAGATGCGTCGATTTTTCAATATGTAGCAAATTGCACCACGCCACTTCTGCCTAAGGTAAACGATAAGGAGTACGATTTGGCAATAAGTTTCCTGGCGCCACACAACATATGCTTGGACAAAGTGTGCGCCAAGAAAAAGGTTGCGTGGATACATACTGACTACACTCGAATCCACATTAACAAACGTTTAGAGTTGCCATATTGGAGCGGATTCGATCATATTGCATCAATTTCGGAGGCGGCAACCGAAGCATTTGTAAAGATATTCCCAGAGTTGAAGGATAAGGTTATCGAGATTGAGAATATTCTTTCGCCTTCGTTTGTGCAAAAACGAGCAAATGGTATGGTCGATGAGATTGTCCCGCAAAATGGGGTAATCAATCTTTTGTCAGTTGGGCGATTCTGCACTGCCAAAAACTATGACAATCTGCCATTTATCTGCAAGCACTTGGTTGAGATGGGGCTTAATGTGCGGTGGTATATCATTGGGTTCGGTGGAGATGAGCCGTTGATTCGCGAGAAGATCGCAGAGGCAGGAATGGAAGATCACGTGATTATTCTCGGCAAGCGATCGAACCCATATCCCTATATCAAAGCGTGCGACATCTATGTTCAGCCGTCGCGTTATGAGGGCAAATCGGTAACGGTGCGTGAGGCTCAAATGTTATGCAAACCCGTTGTGGTTACAAACTATCCCACTGCATCAAGTCAAATTGAGAGCGGAGTCGATGGAGTGATTGTTCCGATGGATAATCGTGCGTGTGCCGAGGGTATCAAGGCGCTGATTGACAACAAAGAGTTGCAAGAGCGGATTGTTACATATCTTCGCTCACACGACTACGGCAACGAAACCGAAGTGGGAAAAATTTATAAGTTGATATAAAATGTCCAATCAGCGAAATATAAACCTCGACATAACTCGCATTGTCGCCTGTTTAATGGTAATCACAATGCACGCTCCTATCCCAAATGAGAATGCAATCGGAATATTCAATGCGGCGCTAAGCTATTATACAGCACCCTGCATCGGTCTGTTCTTGATGGTATCAGGAGCGCTTCTTTTACCGATCAAGGGTAATGGGATTGAATTCCTCAAAAAACGATTTGCCAAGATTGCAGGTCCAACCGTCTTTTGGAGTATATTCTACATTGCGTGCAAATATTTTTTCGAGGACACAAGCGAGGGTATTGCTAAATCATTTCTGTCAATTCCATTCTCACCACAAGGCCACGGCGTTATGTGGTTTATGTACACATTGGCTGGTCTGTATCTGATCGCGCCAATTATTAGTGCTTGGTTGGAGCGGACATCAAAAAAAGAAATCGAAATATATTTATCAATTTGGCTAATAACGACCTGCTATCCTATTCTAGAACTATTTTTTACTACGCAAACAGGGGAAACAAGTATATTATACTATCTTTCGGGATTTGCGGGATATTTCTTATTGGGCTACTACCTAAAAAAATATCCGAAAGCAATATCGCATACCGTTTTATTACCA
Source organism: Rikenellaceae bacterium (assembly GCA_017442365.1). GTDB lineage: Bacteria > Bacteroidota > Bacteroidia > Bacteroidales > Rikenellaceae > Alistipes. The sequence goes on from JAFRZW010000004.1 coordinate 219,007, forward strand.
GCCATTATCATAGCTACTTGCGCGCCAATCATCTGCAAACTACTACGTTTCGAGGTGAATATGTATGAAATGTTTTGGTATTTATCAATATTCGTCGTAGTTATGGCAATTGGATGGTTTTATCTGATTAACAACAAAATACAAATACATAAAAGAGGAGGGACTATTGCCCTTGTTTCCAATCTCTCATTCGGAATATACCTGACACATATCTTCGTTATGCGATATGTTTTGTGGAAATTGGATATTATCCAAAATATAAATTCCTATATAGTCCAGACAATCATTGTGATTATTGCAACATTTATCGGTTCATTAATCTTATGTTATGTAATTGCCAGATTGCCATTCGCCCAATATATAATTGGATATAAAATTAAATCTAACAAATGATCCCAAAAGTTATTCACTATTGTTGGTTCGGAGGGAATCCGCTGCCTGAGTTTGCCATCAAGTGCATTGACTCGTGGCGAAAATATATGCCCGACTACGAGATCAAGGAGTGGAACGAATCGAACTTCGACGTCAATATTATCCCATACACGAAAGAGGCTTACGAAGCAAAGAAATATGCTTTTGTGAGCGACTATGCTCGTTTTTGGATTTTATATCATTACGGAGGAGTCTATTTCGATACTGACGTAGAGGTGATCCGTCCTCTGGACGAGATTATTGAGCGTGGGGCATTTATGGGGTGTGAGATTGACGGACAAGATCCTCATTATGGAGATATTGCCGTCGCGCCCGGCTTAGGCTTAGCCGTCGAGGCAGGACATCAAGTGTATAAAGCTATTTTGGAGAAGTATGCGATGCTTCGCTTCTTGAATGAAGATGGCACAATAGACACTACTACCGTAGTTCACCATACGACAACAGTCCTTAAAGAGTTTGGATTACAAAATACAATTGGGATTCAAAACATTGGGGGAATATACATTTATCCTAGATGCTATTTTAACCCTTTTGACGACGCGACAGGGCGTCTAAATAAAACTCCCGACACCTACACCATACATTGGTTTTCAAAAACGTGGCTTAAGGTCAATCCTATGCGCCAATGGATTTCCAGAATGGTTCATCGGGTATTTGGAATAGATTTCACCAACAAATTACGTAAATTATTCAAGTAGAAAGAAAATGATACCAGCGAGTCTATATCAAGCTATTTATATCAATTTGCTATTCATCTTAACTATTTTGTACGTTATATCGCATCAAGATCTATCATTTCGAGCTATATATCACGGGCGCGATAATTACGCAGCGTCATTGGTTTTGAGTATAATTTTGATCTTATTCTTAGGCTTACGACCCGTATCATATCATTTTGTCGACACAGTAAATTATGCAGAAAAATACCGGCTTCTACAATTTGGGCTGGCACAATATAGCCCCGAAGATTCCGACTGGTTGTTCGCTTGGTTTATGGATTGGTGTGCTCAGTTTATGAGCGTTCATATGTTCTTTCTTATTATTGAATTAGGATATATTGGTTGCACATTATGGGCTTGTAAGCGACTAATGAGAAATAACGTTTGGGTCGCACTATTGATGAATCTTGTCGCGTTCTCGTTTTATTCGTATGGAATTAATGGTATACGAAACGGTTTGGCGTGTTCGATAATGTTAGTGGCATTCTCATATATATTGGGTTCGAATCGAGATAAAATCATAGCAGCAATACTCTGTTTCTGCGCATATAACATTCACCATTCAATGGCATTGCCAATTTTGATGATGGTGATTTCAGTTTTTGTTCTGCCGAAATTCAAAAATAGCTTAAAACTCACCATCGCGTTTTGGATTTTGTCAATCTTTCTTAGTTTGACAGTAGGTGATTGGTTGGAAAACTTCTTTGCGAATTTAGGATTTGACGATCGACTGAATAGCTATATTACAAATGATGATTACGACGACCAATTTAGTAGCGTTGGTTTCCGATGGGACTTTTTGCTATATAGTGTAATGCCTATCATTTTGGGCTGGTACGTCGTTATTAGAAAACACGTTAGCAATAAAACCTACTTGATGTTGTTGAATACATATATACTTTGCAACTCGTTCTGGGTTATGCTGATTCGTTCATCTTTTTCTGCTCGTTTTGCTTATCTCTCTTGGTTTATATACCCAATTTTGTTAGCATACCCACTTCTCAAACTTCCCATTTGGCGAGATCAAGGCAACAAACTTAATTGGATTATGCTTGCAAATTTTGGATTCACATATCTTATGTGGCTGATCCGCAAATAACACAAAACGTATGACACCATATCGTATATCGGTTATAATGGGCATATACAATTGCGCCTCAACATTAATCGAGGCTTTGGATTCTCTATATGCTCAAACCTATCAAAATTTTAAGATTATTCTTTGCGATGACGGTTCTACGGATAATACGTATCAGATCGCAGCTGAATATGCTAAAACTCGCGACAATATTCTTCTGATTAGAAATGAGCATAATAGAGGGTTGAATTATACTTTAAATCATTGTTTAGAGTACGTTGATACAGAATATGTGGCTCGTATGGATGGAGATGACATATCACTACCTACTCGTTTTGAAAAAGAGATCTCATTCTTAGACTCTCACCCTGAATATGCCATTGTAAGTTGTCCGATGATCCATTTTGATGAGAATGGCGATTATAAGATCGGTATAACAAGATCTACATCTCCTAAAAAAGAAGATTTTGTTAAATCAACACCATTTTGCCACGCACCGTGTATGGTACGAACCATTGCATACAGAAAAGTAGGAGGTTATAGTATCTCTAAAAGATTATTGCGCGTTGAGGACTATCATTTATGGTTTAAAATGTATGCCGCAGGTTATAGGGGCTATAATCTATCTGAACCTCTATACAGAATGCGAGATGATCGTAATGCGATGAATAGACGTACATTCTCCAACCGATTAAACGAAACATATGTGAAGCATATTGGTTATAAAATGTTGCAACTACCATTTTATTACCAGATTTTTGCAGTAAAACCTATTTTAATTGGCTTACTACCCAAACCTATATACAATTATTTACGCAGAAAAAATGCATAAACTTTTTCGACTGAATACCATTGATTGGAGTTTGGGGATGTTGCGCGGGCAACTCAGATTCTTGAATCAAGAATTTGAGGTCGTTGCTATTGCAAACGACTCAGGTATATTGAAAGAGGTCGCTGAACGTGAGGGTGTGCGCACCATTGGCGTACCGATGCATCGCGAAATCAGCATCGCTGCCGATTGCCGTTCGCTCGTTGCGCTCTACAAACTCTTCCGTCGTGAACGTCCATATATCGTCCACTCGAACACTCCAAAAGCAAGTCTGCTCTCGATGGTTGCGGCGTGGGCAGCACGCGTACCTCATCGAATCTACCTGGTTACCGGTCTGCGCTTCGAAACAACACACGGCATACTCCGATTCATTCTCAAAACGATGGAGCGTATCACCTGTCTGTGTGCCACGAAGGTAATCCCCGAAGGCGATGGTGTCAAAGAGACTCTACATCGCGAACACATCACCCGCAAGCCCTTGCAGAAAATTCATCACGGCAACATCAACGGCATTGATCTCGGGCACTTTGCGCGCACGCCTGAGGTTATGCAACGTGCCACAGAGATTCGTAACGGTTCGGAGGACTTCACCTTCATCTTCATTGGTCGAATGGTGCGCGACAAGGGTATCAATGAATTGGTCGCAGCCTTCGATCGCCTCAACCGCGAAATGCCCGCCACAAAGTTGCTTTTGGTTGGTAAATTCGAGGATGAGTTGGATCCCGTTCTGCCCGAGACCAAGCATATAATCGAAAATAATCCCAAAATTGAGTTTGCGGGTTACCAGAATGATGTGCGACCATTCTTGGTGGCATCGGACGTTGCGGTTTTACCGAGCTACCGTGAGGGATTTCCGAATGTTGTGATACAAGCGGGTGCAATGGGATTGGCGCAGATTGTTACCGACATCAACGGTTGCAATGAGGTTGTGATTGAGGGGCAGAATGGAGTGATCATTCCAAAACAAAACGAAGAAACACTCTATGATGCAATGCGACGTTTGGCTACCGATCGTGAGCTGACTGCGCGAATGGCGGCCTCGGCCCGTGAGTTGATTGCAACGCGCTACCGCCAAGAGGACGTCTGGGCTGAATTATTGAAAATGTATAAGAGTTTGGATTAACAATGTATCGTAGATTTTTCAAACGTTTTTTTGATATAATAATATCATTCACTGCACTTGTTTGCCTATCGCCATTATTGATCATTGTAACGATTTGGTTGCATTTTGCAAATAAAGGGGCAGGAGCATTCTTCTTACAGGAACGTCCCGGTAAAAATGCAAAAATCTTTAAGATAATCAAGTATAAAACAATGACTGATGAACGCGACGAGAATGGCAATTTATTGCCCGATGCGCTTCGATTAACAAAGGTTGGCAAATTTGTGCGTTCAACTTCGATTGACGAGCTGCCTCAACTGTTCAACGTTCTCAAAGGAGATATGTCGCTGATTGGGCCAAGGCCGTTACTAATACAATATCTACCTCTTTACTCTCCTACGCAAGCTCGACGCCACGAAGTTCGTCCGGGCATTACGGGTTGGGCTCAATGCCACGGACGAAATGCCATTAATTGGCAAGAAAGATTTACATTGGACGTTTGGTACGTTGATAATGTAAATTTACTGACAGATATCAAAATCGTTTTTATAACAATCAAAAAGGTTCTATGTCGAAGCGATATATCGTCTGCTACATCAGCGACAATGGAGCCTTTCAATGGTAACAATTAATCAAAAATGTATCTATACGGAGCAAGTGGACACGCCAAGGTGATAATTGACATCTTGAACTCTCAACAAGAAGAGATTAAAGCACTGATTGATGACAATCATAATTTGACGGAATTGTGCGGTTTGCCGGTGGTCCATTCCGCCGAAGGCCTTTCGCCAATAATCATCAGCATTGGCAATAACTCTATTCGCAAAACGATTGCCGAAAAACTAAATTGTGATTTTGGTATTGGCGTACATTCGTCTGCGATAGTTTCGCCATCAGCTAAAATTGGAGACGGAACGGTAGTAATGCAAGGTGCAATTATACAAGCAGAAGCTACAATCGGCAAACACTGCATTATCAATACGGGAGCAACTGTTGATCACGAATGTTTTATTGAAGATTATGTACATATTTCTCCCAATGCAACATTGTGTGGAAATGTTCACATAGGCGAGGGAACACAAATTGGAGCAGGCTCAGTCATCGTTCCGGGAGTAAAGATTGGTAAATGGTCATTAATTTGTGCCGGATCAGTCGTAACAAAAGACATACCCGATAATTGTATGGCCGCAGGTAACAGATGTAAGGTTTTGAAACAATATAACAAATAATTCTATGCAAGAGCGTATTTGGCTATCGTTGGCACAGATGGGTGGCGGCGAGCAAAAATATATTCAAGAGGCGTTCGATACTAATTGGGTTGTGCCTCTCGGCCCGAATGTTAATGGATTTGAAAACGATATCGCAAAATTTCTTGGCGAAGATAGCCACGTTGTAGCTCTCTCTGCTGGTACTGCGGCCATTCATCTCGGATTGGTACAGCTTGGCATTGAAGCAGGCGATGAGGTTATTTGTCAATCTTTTACATTTGCAGCTTCGGCAAATCCTATAAAATATCTGGGTGCTAATCCGATTTTTGTCGATAGCGAAGAAGATACGTGGAATCTCTCGCCCGAATGGCTCGAAAAAGCTATCCTCGATCGTAAAGCCAAGACTGGCAAATCGCCCAAAGCAATTATTCCCGTTTATCTATATGGTATGCCTGCAAAGATGGACGAGATTTGCGCCATTGCTACCAAATACGATATCCCCATTATGGAAGATGCTGCCGAGGCTATGGGCTCAACCTACAAAGGACGTCAATGTGGCACATTTGGTGAGTTTGGAGCGTTGTCATTTAACGGCAATAAGATGATCACCACGTCGGGTGGTGGAGCACTCATTTGTCGCACTGAGGAGGGGGCTAAGCGTACAATGTTCTTCGCTACGCAGGCTCGCGAGAATCGACCTTATTACTATCACGAACATATTGGTTACAACTACCGTATGTCAAATATTTGTGCTGGTATTGGACGCGGTCAGATGGAGGTTTTGGAGGAGCACATTGCACGTCGTCGAGCAATTCACACGCTCTATACCGAACAACTTGCAGAGTGCCAGGGGATATCGGTCAAGCAAAATCCTTCGACAGATTTCGACTCGAATTTCTGGCTTACCTGTATTGAAGTTGATCCAACGCTGTGCAATGGTAAGAGTGCTGATGATATTCGTCTATATCTCGAAACGCAGAATATCGAATCGCGCCTTCTGTGGCGACCAATGCACACACAACCAATTTTTGCCGATTGTCCATATTATGGAGATGGTGTAAGTGAGAGAATATTCGAGCGCGGATTGTGTCTGCCGTCAGGATCGTCGCTTAGCGATGAGCAGATTATACGTGTAGCTAATGCTATCAAACAGTTTATCAGTGAGTAATACGCACGAAATACTCTTCTGTTTAACCCGCGCCGGACTTGGTGGCGTGGGCGAGTGGTCAAGCGGGATTGGCAAGGTTGAGTGGGCTGAGGTGATCAAATTGGCGGCGGTGCAGGGCGTGCTGGCGATTGCTTGGGACGGTTTGCAAAAGTTGATTGCCGAGGGTAAGATTCCAGCCGAGCAGCAGCCCTCGCGCGACCAGATGTTGCGCTGGCTCGCCAATATCGACAGCATCGAAAAGAGTTACGCCCGACAGAAGGCTGCTATTCGCAAACTCGCCTCGTTCTACGATCGTAACGGATTCCGAATGATGCTGTTGAAGGGTTATGGGCTGAGCCTTTGCTACCCCACTCCCGAACACCGTCCGTGTGGCGACATAGATATTTGGCTCTATGGTCGTCAGCAGGAGGCCGACGCGCTACTACGCGAAAAGCACGGTGTCAAAATCGACGAGGATAAACACCACCACACAACATTCACGGTGAATGGGATTTTGGTGGAAAACCACTACGACTTTATCAACGTTCATTCGCACGCCTCGAATGTCGAGATTGAGCGTGAATTGAAGCGGTTGGCGGTCGCATCCGAGAGCAAGCAGATCGATGTCGAAGGTACTCCCATCACACTGCCCGCGCCCGATTTCAATGCGCTGTTTCTGCTGAAACATATGGCGGCGCACTTCGCGGCTATCGAGATCGGATTCCGCCACATTTGCGATTGGGCGGTATTTGTTCGCGCGTATGGCGACAAGGTCGATTGGGATTTGCTCAAAACGACCGCAACACAATTCAATATGCACCGTTTCTTGGGTGCGGTGAATCGCATTTGCGTCGATCGTTTGGGTATTGACGAGAGTATGTGCGGAGGATTCGTTGGCGAGGATCGAGCGTTGGCTGAGCGCATTTTGAACGATATTCTTGTGCCCGAATTTGGCGAGCAGCAACCGAAAGGCAACCCCGTGAAGGTGGTTTGGTTCAAGTGGCGTCGCTGGTGGGCCAATCGTTGGAAACATCGTTTGGTCTATCGTGATTCGCTTGGGGCGACATTCGTTCATCAGGTTATTGCCCACCTGCGCAAGCCCAAAAGTATCTGGGGATAGCCGAACGCAACGAGCCGAAAATTAGAGCCGCCGATCTCAGTGATGAGGTCGGCGGTTTTGGTTTGGGGTGTGGGGAGTTATTTCGGCTGCTTTTTGTGGTGTTCGAGAGGGTTGCCCTCGACGTCGCAAGCCGAGCAGTTGCCGTGGCAGCCAACGTCCTTACAATCAGCATCGGCCATATCCTCGCGGGTCTCCTGAACGGCACATTTAATGCCGCGCTCCTGCATATGACGGTTGGTCGAAATCTCGGAGTCGATGTTGTGCCCCTTGAAGATCAACGTAAGCGACATTCCCAATACAAATAGCCCTACGGCGGCTATCGAAATCAATATTACGGTAAGTACTGATGACATAACTTTGGTCAAATTAAAAATATTAATGTAAAAAACTTTGCGCTTTACGTTGCAAATATATAAATTTGTAAGCGTAATTTGCAAATTATTCGATATGAAGATTATCATTGCGGGTGCCGGTGATGTCGGTTGCCATTTGGCACGTATGCTCAGCGGCGATAACCACGAAATAACTGTGATTGAGAGCGATCGCAAGCTCTTGGAAGACGTTTCGGCAGTGGCCGACCTGCTCACCGTTGAGGGTGATTGCACCTCGTTTGCTACGCTCAGAAAGGCGATTGTGCGCAAAGCAGATCTGTTTATTGCCGTCAATCACGAGGAGGAACGCAACATCATCTCGGCTATTTTGGCCAAGCAGATGGGTGCCAAGAAGTCTATCGCGCGTATCGACCACAACGAATATCTCGAACCAAACAATAAAGAGGTTTTCATCAATCTGGGTATCGACTATCTGTTCTATCCCGAAAAGATCGCCGCACGTCAGGTGATCAAGTTGTTGGGTCATACGGCCACAACCGAGTATGTCGATTTCTCGAACGGCAAGCTCTCGCTCGTGGTGTTCCGCTTGGATCCTGCCTCGGAGCTGGTGGGTCATACCCTGCTCTCGTTCACCGAGAAGCAGCAGCCGCTCAGCTACCGAACTGTGGCAATCACGCGCGACGGTCGCACGATTATTCCGCACGGCAACGATACCTATATGGAGGGTGATATGGTCTATATCATCACCAAAGAGGATAGCGTGAAGGAGGTAATGGCCTTCTCGGGTCAGAGCAATATCGACATCAACAATCTGATGATCTTGGGTGGTAGCCAGATCGGTCAGCGCATCGCGTTAGAGTTGCAGGACAAGGTCAATATCAAGTTGGTCGAGTACATCGCCGACAAGGCGTACAAGCTGGCCGAGACGCTCGACTCGACGCTCATCATCAACGAGGACGGTCGAAACATCGAGGCGATGATGGAGGAGGGTCTGTCAAATATGGACGCCTTCGTTGCCGTTACGGGTCGCTCGGAGACCAACATTCTGGCTGCGATGCTCGCTAAACGTATGGGTGTCAAGAAGGTAATTGCCGAGGTCGAAAATCTCAATTATATCAAGTTGGCCGAGAGTATCGGCATCGACACGATCATCAACAAGAAGTTGATCACGGCAAGTAACATCTTCCGATTCACGCTCTCGACCGACGTTCAGGCGATCAAGTGTCTGACGGGCAGCGAGGCCGAGGTGCTCGAATTTATCGTCAAGCCCAATTCGCCGGCAACCAAAGCGAAGGTTAAGGATATGGATTTCCCGACCGAGGCCATTATCGGCGGTATCGTGCGTGGCGATAAGGTCTTTATCGCGGTGGGTAACACCGAGATTCAAGCCTACGACCGAGTGGTTGTGTTCGCTATGCCCAACACGATTGCCAAGATCGGTAAATACTTCAATTAGGAATCACTATGTCGTTTAGAGGGAAATTCTTGCAATACTTTTTCGAACCACGTCGCGCTGAACTGCGTCGCGTGCTGGCCGATCCTCTGACCACACAACGCGAACAGCTCAGATGGTTGCTCGAACGTGGCAGCCGCACCGAGATCGGACGCCGCTATGCGATGGATTCGATCAAGTCGATCGAGCAGTTCGAGGCGCGCGTTGATACCTTCGACTACGACGCTTTTAGTCCCTATATCGATCGTGCTCGTCGTGGCGAACGCGATGTGGTGTGGAATGGTGAGGTGCGTTGGTTTGCCCGTTCGTCGGGTACAACCGACCGCAGTAAATATATCCCCGTAACGCAGGACGGATTGCGTCGCGCACATACACGCGGAACGATGGACGTCGCCGCGATTGTTTCGGCTCTGTTTCCCGACACACGTGCATACGATGGCAAACTGCTCACGCTGGGTGGTTCGCGTCGCGTGGAGCGTGAGGGAGAACGCGCACTGACGGGCGATCTGTCGGCCATATTGATCGAGAATACGAAGAGTGTGAGCGGTTGGTTCCGCACCCCGTCGCGCGATGTGGCACTGATTGCCGACTTCGATGAGAAGGTGGAGGCCATCTGCCGCCAGACCACGCGACAGAACGTTACGAGCTTTGCAGGCGTGCCGTCGTGGAATCTGATGTTGATGCGCAAGGTGTTGGAATACACGGGCAAGCAGTCGCTTTGTGAGGTGTGGCCCAACTTGGAGCTGTTTGTTCACGGCGGAGTCGGCTTTGCCCCCTACGCCGAGCACTATAAGCGTATTATCCCCTCGGAGAGAATGCGCTACCTGAATACCTACAACGCCTCGGAGGGCTTCTTCTCGATAGCCGACGCCTCGGAGCAGGAGGATATGTTGCTGATGGTCGATTATGGCACATTCTACGAGTTTGACAATGGGCGCGAGATCGTGCCGCTCGAAGGCGTGAAGGTGGGCGAAGACTATGCGCTGATTATCACCTCGTGCAACGGTTTGTGGCGCTACCGCATCGGTGATACGGTAACCTTCACCTCGACCAAGCCCTACCGAATCCGAATCACGGGACGAACAAAGCAGTTTATCAACGTCTTTGGCGAGGAGTTGATGGTGTCGAACACCGAGCAGGCTCTGAGCTACGCCTGCCGCGAGTGTGGCGCCGATGTGGGCGACTACACGGTTGCACCTGTCTATATGACCGACCGCGAGAAGGGTCGCCACCAATGGATTATCGAATTTACCCGTCGGCCCGACGATATGGCACGTTTCGAGCAGCTGCTCGACGCGGAGTTGCAACGACTGAACTCGGACTATGAGGCTAAGCGACACAGCACGCTGGGGGCGCCGCAATTTACCGCTGTCGATGAGGGGACGTTCCTCGGTTGGCTCTCGGCACAAGGCAAAGCGGGCGGACAGAACAAGGTGCCTCGATTGGCCAACAACCGACAATATGTCGATCAGATCGAGGATTTCATCAAAAGAAAATAGACACTAAAACATACACACACTTAACCCACAATTATGTACATAGCAATAGCAGGTAACATCGGTAGCGGCAAGACCTCCCTCACGGAGATCCTGACCGAGCACTACAAGGCTACGGCCTACTTCGAGGATTCGAACAATCCCTACATCGGTGATTTCTACGAGGATATGAATCGCTGGTCGTTCAATTTGCAGGTCTATTTCCTCGGCGCAAAGATCAACCAGCAGGTGGCAATGCTCGACACCAAAGGCGATATCATTCAGGATCGCACGATCTATGAGGACGCCCATATCTTTGCGAGCAATCTGCACCAGATGGGGCTGATGTCGTCGCGCGACTTCTCGACCTATATGAACATCTTCAAGATGGCCACCAACCTCGTTCCGTCGCCCGATCTGCTGATCTATCTGCGTGCAAGCGTTCCGACGCTGATCAACCAGATTCGCAAGCGCGGTCGTGCCTACGAAATGTCGATCGACGAGGGTTACCTCTCGCGTCTGAACGATAAGTATAACGATTGGGTCGATAATATCTACGAGGGCGAGGTACTTACGATCGATGTCGATAACACCGACTTCGTTGCCAATCCTGAGGCCGTTGATGCCATCGTTGCCCATATTGACAAAGTGCGCGCTAAGTTAGCTACGAAATAAACGCTGCTCGCTATGCCCCAACTGCCCGAAAAATTCATCGCAACGCTCACCGCAGAGCTCGGTGCGGAGGAGTGCCGTGCACTTTGTGAGGCACTCGACACACCCGCTACCGTCGCTATCCGTCTGCACCCCGACAAGCCTTCGAAAGCAGCCGAGGGGGCACGCGCGATTGCGTGGAGTGAGGGCGGTTACTATCTCGATGAGCGCCCATCGTTCACGACCGACGCGGCATTTCACGCGGGCGCATACTACGTGCAAGAGCCTTCGTCGCAATTTGTCGGACACGTGCTGCGTCCGATCGTAGAGCGAGAGCCAAGCCCTCGACTGCTCGATCTGTGCGCCGCTCCGGGTGGCAAAACGACCCTCTATTCGTCGCTTGTGGGTTGCGACGGGTTGGTGGTTGCAAACGAGATCAATCGACAGCGTGCAGCCGTTTTGGCCGATAATGTGCGCAAATGGGGCGTGGGAAATGTAGTCGTAACCAACAACGACCCGTCGCACTTCGGAGGTTTCGAGCAATGGTTCGATGTGGTGGCAGTCGATGCTCCCTGTTCGGGCGAGGGTATGTTCCGCAAAACGCCCGAGGCGCGCGACGAATGGAACGATGGCTCGGCTGCGATGTGCGCCGAAAGACAGATGAAAATTCTGCAAGATATCTGGCCGACACTGCGAGCAGGAGGAACGCTGCTTTATAGCACCTGCACATTCAATCGCACCGAAGACGAGGGGCTGCTCGAACGCTTCACCGAGTGGGTTGGTGAAGAGGAGTTAGAGGCCGAAGACGAGGTGGCGATTGGTGAGGATTGGGGCATTGTTTGCGGACGTGTAGGCGCGTGGCAGACCTTCCGATTTATGCCCCATCGAGCCGAGGGCGAGGGTTTCTTTGCAGCGATCGCCCGCAAATCAACCAACGCAGGAGGTAAATCGCGTAATCCCAAGAGCCGCAAGTCGATACTATCGGCAGTCGATCGTCGTACGGCTGCGGAGTTGGAGCGATGGGTCAAGGAGCCGCAAAAGATGAAGTGGGCAGCCATAAACGACACATTTTACGGCTATTACGCTGCACACTCGGACGATGTAAAGATACTCGCCGAGGCGATGACCGTGATCCATTCGGGCGTATGTATGGGGCAAATCTTCAAGGGACGACTTAAACCAGATCATTCGTTGGCGATGTTTATCGGTCTGAATACCAATGTAGTAAATGCGATCGAAGTAGAGCACAAAGTGGCTCTCGACTACCTGCGCCGAGGCGACATAGGTGTTTGCGAAGGTATGGTCGAGGGAATCAATCTGCTCTGCGCAGAGAGCTTGCCGCTCGGTTGGATCAAAAGAGTAGGTAATCGCTCGAACAATTTGTACCCCAATTCGTTGCGAATTCTAAATTTTTGATTATCTTTGCAACATCGCGCAGGCGCGTGAGCGCCTGATGTTCCAGCGCAAAACAATTCAAACAGAGGTCAATCGTATGGCTAAAAAGATGTTCTACTCGATGGGTGAGGTCGCCGAAATGTTCGACGTCAAGCCCTCATTGTTGCGTCATTGGGAGGCAAAATTCGATATTCTGCAACCACACAAAAACAAGAAGGGTAACCGAATGTTTACCCCCGAAGATGTCGAAAATCTGAAACTGATCTACCACCTCGTTAAGGAGCGCGGTATGACCCTTGCAGGTGCTGCTCAGTATCTCAAAAACGGTATCACCGACACGATGCGTCGCGATATGGAGTTGCTCGATCGCTTGCAGAAGATTCGTGCCGAGTTGGTCGAGGTGCGCGAGCAGTTGAAAGATGTGCCCGACGGCTATACGGTTGTCGAGGTGGCACAAACGGAGCCTGAGGAGGAGGCTGTGGTCGAGGTTGCACCCGAAACGAATGAGGTGATTATTCCCGCACAGGAGGAGATCGTAACCGAGCCAATTGATGACGATGAGGACGAGGTCGAAGTCGAGGAGTTGGTTGAGTTGATCATCGAGGAGGAAGAGGAAGAACCCGAGCCCGAAATCGAGGAGTCTGCTGAGGAAGAGGAGCCCGCTGAGGAGGTTGTCGAGAAAGTTGTCGAGGAGACAGTCAAGGAGGTTATCGAGGAGAAATCCGCAGAGGAAGAGCTGCCCGAAACCGAGCAGCCCACCGAAGACGCGCCGACCGACACCACCCCGCGTCCGCGTGGAGCAAAGGGAGGTCGTCGCAGCAAAAAGCAGGAGGCTAAATTGTTCGACGTAAAGCCCGAAAAACAGCGTCCGATTGCACCGTTCTTCGATCAAACACTTTTCTAAACTGACGCACGATGAAGGTTCGAGATATAGCTGCCGCATTGGAGGAGTTCGCGCCCCTGCCCTTGCAGGAGAGTTACGACAACGCCGGTCTGATCGTCGGCTCGGCTGATGACGAGGTAACGTGTGCCCTGCTCTGCGTCGATATTACCGAGGAGGTGATGGACGAGGCCGAGGAGTGCGGTGCCGATATGATCGTGGCGCACCACCCCATTATCTTCAATCCGATCAAGCGCTTGAACGGAACGACGTACATCGAGCGAGTGGTTGCCCGCGCCATTCGTCGCGGCATTGCGCTCTACGCTTGCCACACCAATCTGGATAGCACCGAGGGCGGTATGAGCTGGCGTCTGGCTGAGATGCTTGGCATCGAGAATCTGCGTGTGCTGGAATCGACACGCAAGGATCAACCCGAGGTGGGTTTCGGTGTCGTAGGCACATTGCCTCAGCCCGAGCAGACGTTGGATTTTCTGGCACGTATGAAACGCACGCTGAATGTTGGCGCAGTACGTTACAGCAGAATCAACACGCCGACCATCGAACGAGTGGCTCTCTGTACGGGTGCGGGAGCGTCGCTGATGGGCGAGGCACGACGCAGCGGAGCACAGCTCTATATCGCTGCCGATTTCAAATATAACAACTTTTTGGACGCCGATCGCGACCTCATTATCGCCGATATCGGACATTTTGAGAGCGAATATTGCGCAATTCAGTTGATGTTTGATGTTTTATCAAAAAAATTACCTAACTTTGCGCTCCGCAAAAGCGCAAACGCGATTAACCCGATAAATTATTTAGTATAAACAGATATGGCACAGAAAAAAACAACCGAAGTCGATTACTCGATGCACGACAAAATCATCGCTCTCTACGAGTTGCAGAAGATCGATAGCAAGATCGACGAGATCGACAAAATCAAGGGTGAACTGCCCCTCGAAGTGCAGGATCTCGAAGATGAAATCGCCGGCCTGAAAACCCGTATCGAGAATATCAATACCGAGGTCGAGGAGCTTACAAGCCTCACCAAACAGCGCAAGCGCGAGATCGAAGAGGCTAAGATGATGATCGCGAAATATACCGAGCAGCAGAACAACGTACGCAACAACCGTGAGTACGACGCGCTGACCAAGGAGATCGAGTATCAGAACCTCGAAATCGAATTGGCTGAAAAGCGACTGAAAGAGTACGCAGCCGATATCCGCAACAAGAAGCGTATCTCGGAAGAGGCTGAGGCTATCGCTGCCGATCGTAGCATCGACCTCGAAGCTAAGCGCAAGGAGCTGGACGGCATTGAGGCCGAGACCGCTAAGGAAGTAGAGGTATTGCGCGCTCAGGAGGCTAAGGCTCAGGAGGTTATCGACGAGCGTCTGCTGACAGCATACAAGCGTATCCGCAAGAATGTTCGCAATGGTCTGGCAGTTGTAACCATCAAGCGCGATGCTTGCGGTGGTTGCTACAACCGTATCCCGCCCCAGCGTCAGGCTGAGGTTCGTCAGGGCAAGAAGGTGATCGTTTGCGAGTATTGCGGTCGCATTTTGGTTGCTGATCCTGAGGAGGAGTAGTCGAACTACCCCACTCGTAACGTACAACGACCGTCCCACTTTCGAGGGACGGTCGTTTGTTGTTTGTGATAGCGCGAGCAGGAGGGATTCACAATTCACAATTCACAATTCACCCGCCATATGGGCGGGTTTTACTTTTTTACTTTGCCTTCAATGAAAATGCACGCGGTGGCGTGGGGCGGCGCGACTTTTAGTCGCGGGCGCCACCGCGTGTGTCGATTTCGGAGAAATCGCCAAAACGCAATTCAAAATTGGTTACTTTGCCTTCAATGAATGCGCACCTTCGCGGGCTGCGGGGATCAGCCAACAAAAGCATAGATGTTAGCAAACTTGTTTAAGGTTTTTGCTAAGCATTAAGTTATGCAAAACCAAAATAGCAAAACCCGCCCATATGGCGGGTGAGCCCGCAAAGGTGTGTCAAAATCGCAGATTTTGCCAATATTAGCATAAAAAGTTGCTTTTCAGTAAGGAGAGAATTGGATTTGTATATTTAATTTGTTATATTTGCAAAAATCCGAAAATCATACAACTATGAAACGATATTTATTTCTGCTCGTTATAGCGATTTTCTGCTTGCCGAACAATAGTTTTGCGCAATATTGGGAGGGAGCAAATTATAGCGAAACGATTGATCCAAGTCAAGGCGCAATGGCAAGCACGTGGTTTATCGGCAAATATGGTGGCACTGATGGTTTTAATTGGAATAGCAAACAAAAAAAGCCAAGAAAGACAACGACTCCGATAACAAAGGAGAGCCTTGTTGCTGAAATGACAAAAGATGCCGAAACAGGTCTAACAACTGTACGTTGGAATAATGGAGCTGTATATGTTGGCGAAATTTATTATGCCGAACTTAATGGCAAGGGCACAATGACCTACGCCGATGGCAGCAAATACATAGGCAATTGGTCAAAAGATCGTCGTTGGGGAATTGGCTCGATGTACTACGCGAATGGCGACGTCTATCACGGAGAGTGGATGTGGAATGTACCCGAAGGACAAGGAACTTTTATCACCGCTGAGGGAGTTGCATTTACGGGTAAGTTTGAAGATGGAATACCGCGAGGAAAGTGTATTATCCAAGATGTCGATGGTCGTAAATACACTGCTCGTTGGAGCTGGGGAACAGGTAAACTCCGCAAACATTCTATCCGACCCTTAAAAGAGAAGAAGTAATCTTGAATTTTGAATCTTGAATTTTGAATTAAACAAAAAACCGCGCCCAAAACTGAGCGCGGCTTTTTCTTGGTTACAAGCCAAACGTTTAGAATCGCCAGCCGACCAACATCTGCAAGGCTCCCGTTTTGATACCATTGCCGACCCCGACCGAATTAAGACCCAACAGATAGCGACCTTCGAGAATCAAGCCAAAATCGAAATCGTAGCTAAGACCACAAATGAAATCGGCGTGGAAACGATTGGTCTTCTGTTTCAAACTGAGGAACTCAGCCTTAGCAACCTTCTGCTTGGCCGACACGCGGTAGGCAATCTGACCTCCAACCTC
The DNA here is from genome assembly GCA_017442365.1 of Rikenellaceae bacterium. Lineage (GTDB taxonomy): Bacteria > Bacteroidota > Bacteroidia > Bacteroidales > Rikenellaceae > Alistipes. Next base: position 235,915 of record JAFRZW010000004.1, read on the forward strand.
AAAGTTAAGTCCTTCAATCAGATAGAACTTAGCCAGCACGGGCATCGTCAAGTAGTCGATACGGAATTTCTCGCTCACACCACCGACATTCGTATTAAATCCCTGCTGCGAATAGAGCAACTCGCCTTGAAGAGCAAACCAATCATTGACCCAACGCGACGCGAATGCACCGACAACAAGTCCTGCACGCATTTTGGAGCCTTCGACACCGTTGGCCGACGAAAACGAGACACCGGCTTTCGGACCGAATCCCCACGTCTGAGCCTGCGTAGCCGCGCTGACAGCCACAACGGCTAATAGTGAAAGTAGAATCTTTTTCATAATAGAACGTTTTTTTAGTCGATAATCATAGTTTATTATCGTGTTACGCCATTCGGGGTACAAGAAAAATGCCAAATTTTAGTACCTTTGTGCTCGTAAAACCATAGTCGAAACAATGCCAACGTATGCCGAAATAATCAACCGAATGAAGTGTGCCGCCACAGCCAACTACGATGAGCGCGAGGCTCGTTCGTTAGCATTGTGGGCAGTCGAGGCTCTAACGGGCGCCGACCGCGTGCAACTGCTCGTTGATCCCCACCGCGAGGTGGAGCACGTGGATATGGAGGAGGTGGAGCGCGTCGAGCGCGAGCTGTCCGAGGCGCGACCGATACAATATATAATAGGTACGACGGAGTTCTGCGGGCTGCAATTTGCGGTTGGCGAGGGGGTGCTGGTGCCCCGTCCCGAAACCGAAGAGTTGGTGCGTTGGGTGGTCGATGAGTGCCCGACAGCGCGTCGGATTCTCGACATCGGTACGGGCAGTGGAGCGATTGCCGTTTCGTTGGCAAAGTTGCTCCCGCAGGCTGAGGTTGCAGCGATGGACATCTCGGAGGTGGCACTCGACTATGCCTCGCGCAACGCGGCTGCAAATGGAGTGAAGGTCCGAGTGGTGCAAGGCGATGCACTGAGCGATTGGGCAAGCGCGTTCGAGGAGCTGGACGTGGTGGTGTCGAATCCGCCATACGTTCCCGAATCAGATCGAGCGACAATGCACCGCAATGTGCGCGACTATGAGCCTGAGCTGGCGCTGTTTGTACCCGATGACGACCTGCTCAGATTCTATCGCTCGATTGCCGACGGAGCAACGCGCGCCCTGCGAACGGGAGGCGCGCTCTACTTCGAGATCTACGAGGGGGCAGCCGAGCAGATGATCGAAATGCTCACCGAGCGTGGTTGGACAGATATCGAACTGCGACGCGACTTTAACGATAAAAATCGAATGATCAGATGTCGGAAGAGATAACCAAACGTCGCACACGCACGGCCGACGAGGCCTATGCTGCATTGGCTCGATTGTGCGCCCGCGCCGAGAAATCGTCAGGCGACGCACGACGATTGATGCGCACGTGGGGAGTGCCCGAAACAGAGCGCGAGGGCGTGCTGCAACGACTTCTGCGAGAGCGATTTATCGACGACAGTCGCTACGCTGCGGCATTCGTGCGCGATAAGATTGCGCTGAGCGGTTGGGGGCCCTACAAGATCCGCACAGCATTGGCTGCTAAGGGCGTTGCGCGCGAGATTATCGACGAGGCTCTGAACGAGTGCGACCGTACGAAGATGGACAACCGTCTCGACACGATGTTGCGTCGCAAGCTCGGCTCACTGCGCGGAGGAACGGCATACGAGCGACGTGCAAAGTTGATGCGTTACGGGTTGTCGCTCGGCTACGATTACTCGGCTGTTGCAGACCGCGTTGAAGATATGATAAAAGAAGAAAACGATTGAATATGAAACGATTAACAATACTACTGATTACATTGTTTGCAGTAGCGACCGTCGCGGCTCAAAACGACTCGACACGCTATCGCTATCCGCTCAATCTCGAACCGCTCTATTCGGCAGGCTTTGCCGAAATGCGTCCCAACCACTTCCATTCGGGTGTCGATCTGAAAACCGAGGGCGTCGAGGGCCACCCACTCTTTGCCATTGCCGATGGCGAGGTGGTGCGCATTGGTGTGCAACCGGGTGGCTACGGTCGCGTGCTCTACATTCAGCACACAGACGGCAACACCTCGGTATATGCTCATATGCAGCGCTTTGCCGAGCCGATCGAGCGTTTCATTCAAGCCGAGCGTTACCGTCTGCGTCGCAACTTGGGCGACTTCTACCCCGCTGCCGGTCAGTTTCGAGTGAAACGTGGCGAGCAGATTGGCAAGGCAGGCAATTCGGGTTCGTCGGGCGGTCCCCACGTCCATTTCGAGGTGCGCAAAACAGCAACACAAGAGACCCAAAACGTCATTGTCAAGGAGATGATCCCTGCCGTAGATGACATCGCACCGCTGATTATGCGAGTGCATTATATCGAGGTCGATACGGTGCGTGGCGTAGCGGTTAATGCTCCGCGTAGGACGTTGGGAGTCAAGCGTGTAGAGCCGACAGTCTATACCGCCGCATCAACCGAACCGATGGGTGTCGGCGCGAAGGGCTACTTCGTGCTCGAAGCCTCGGATCGTCGCAACAATGTGTCGAATACGTTCGGTCTGTATCGCGTTACGGCAAAAATCGATGGCGAGGTGTTCTATGAGTATCGTATGGACGGCTTCACGTTCGACCTGTCGCGCTACTGCAACGCTGTGAGCTACTACCCCATCAAGCGCAACTCGCGTAACGAGGTCTTTCGTCTGGCTCAACTCGACGGTAACATCTTCCCCTACAAGCAGATGCGCAATCGAGGCATAATCACAACCACGCGAGGTCAGCAGCGTACGATCGAGATCGAGTGCGAGGACGAGTGTCAAAACATCTCGCGTCTGACCTTCGTGATCGAAGGTCGTGGCGACGAGGCGTCGTTCCGTGCAAAGGTCGATTCGACGGCATTGGTTGCCAGCAATCGCTCGACATTCACACACTCGGCTGACGGACTCTCGATTCGTATTCCCGCCGGCGCGCTCTATGAGCCGATTTTCTACACTCAGAAGATCGACAGCCGACTGAACAGCGAGATGGTTGAGCGCAACGATTCGACACTCGTCGTACTTTCGGACATCTACGAGGTGGGCGACGCAAGCATTCCGTTGCAAAAGGCAGCACGTATTACGATCCGCGGATTCGTGCCCGAAAATCTGCGTCGCTACACCACCATCGCGGGCGTGGGTAGCAATGGCGGACTTTGGCAGGCGGGAGGTCGCTATCGCGATGGCGAGGCGAGCGTTTCGACTCGTTCGTTCGGACGCTACTGCTTGGCGGCCGACTTGGAGGCTCCGACCGTCGTCGCTCCATTTGCTTCGGGAGCCGATATGAGCAGTACGAAGAGTATCTCGTTCCGTCTGCGCGACAACTTCTCGGGTGTCAATTCGGTTGTGCTCACAATCGACGGCAAATGGGCTGCGTGGGATCGTAAATCGTCGGGCAGCCCCATTGTGCATACGTTCGATGACGAGCGTTTCGGTCGCAATCGCACGCACACAATGCGTCTGACGGTAACGGACGGCGTAGGCAATACAACAGTTTGGGAGGCAGAATATTACAGATAGACGAGCTATGCACAGAAAATTGGACTATGATTGGTTGCTGTTCGATCTGGACGGCACGCTGACCGACCCCTTCGAGGGTATTACTCGCTCGGTCGAATATGCACTCAACGCCTTCGGCATCGAGGTCGAGGATCGCCGAGTGTTGGCACCTTTTATCGGACCTCCTCTGGTCGAATCGCTCACCGAGCGATATGGTTTCACGATGGAGGACGCAGTGGCTGCCGTAGCGAAGTATCGCGAATATTTTGCAGTCAAAGGTCTGTACGAGAATGAGTTATTCGAGGGGATTCCCGAGTTGCTCAGCGACTGTCGCAAGGCGGGTTACAAGATTTCGATGGCGACTTCAAAACCGACGCATTACGCCCGAATCATCGCCGAGCACTTCGACATTGCTCGCTATTTCGACGCCATTCACGGCAGTTCGCTCGACGGCACACGCATTACCAAGTCGTCGGTTGTGGCTGAGGCCGTCGCCGAAGAGCACCTCGATCCCACACGAGCTTTGATGATTGGCGACCGCCGCCACGATGTCGAGGGAGCAGGCGAGCACGGCATTCGCACCGTCGGAGTGCTCTATGGCTACGGCTCGCGCGAAGAGCACGAAGCGGCAGGTGCTGCTTACATCGTCAATGATCTTGACGAATTACGCGAACTGCTGATCTGCGAATAAAAAAAACGCGCCGCCGGAATTGTCCGTACGGCGCGTCTGTTTTTTGAGAGAGGTGATTATTTGGCAGCCTTCTCCGCCTCGATCACATCGAACATCGTTTTGAACGTGTAGCCCTTCTCGCGCAGGCGATCGATAATCTCGCCCAGATGGTTGTAGGGACGATCCTCATCGGTGCGGTCGGGATAGTTCATCGCGTGGATCAACAGCACGACTCCATTAAACGTATTCTCGCTCTCGAACTGCCACAAGTGATCGAGAATCATCTCGGTCGAGTGGTAGATCTTGGTGTCGGGGCTTGTCCAATCCATACCCGTCAGCAGACCTCCCGTAGGATTGACCAAACGATAGCCCAACTCGGTCATCACATCGACAGCCTCCTGATTGTAGGTTTCGTAGGGAGGAATCAGCCAGCAATACTGCTCCTTAGTCAAGCCAAAACGCTCCAACTCCTGCTCCATACGTGCAAAGTCGCGGCGGATCGAGTCGGCCGTAACAAGCGAGCGGGTAGGATCGCTCTCATCGACAAACAGCAGGTGCGCAAACGAGTGTGCCGAAAGGTAGTGTCCCTCGTCGATAATGCGCTGGATCGGCTCCTGATAGCGATCGACCGTAAAACATACGCCCGTAGGGAAGAATGAACCCTTTACATCTTTCTCTTTCAACGTGTTAAGAACAGGCACAATACCGTCGAAATTCTCGAAATAGCCCGAATCCGACTCGCTGTAATGGGCCGTAAAGACCAGATAGACGCACTTCTCATCGGGGTTGATGCGCTCGACAACGCCATACTCATCAGTTACGAACGTGGGAGCCGCGCTCTTGGTTTTGCAATTGCAAGCGACCATCGAGATCATCGCCAATACAACTGCGATTGAGGTTAAAATTTTCTTCATAGCTATACGTGTTATGTGGTTAGTTATCAATCTTTTCGAATATCTCGCGCAGGAATTGCCCCGTGTAGCTCTCCTCGACCTTCGCCACCTCGCGCGGCGATCCCTCAGCCACCACACGACCACCTGCCGCACCACCCTCGGGACCTATATCAATCAAATGGTCGGCAACCTTGATTACGTCCAGATTATGCTCGATCACAATCGCCGTATTGCCACGATCGACCAACTTCGAAATCACCTCCAAGAGCTGTTTCACGTCCTCAAAATGGAGTCCCGTTGTCGGCTCATCGAGGATATAGAGCGTACGACCCGTATCGCGCTTTGCTAACTCGGCCGAGAGTTTGATTCGTTGGCTCTCACCGCCCGACAAAGTCGTACAAGGCTGACCGAGAGTCAAATAACCCAGACCAACCTCTTGAATCGCGCGCAGCTTTGTGGCAATCGACGGTATCGACTCGAAAAACTCGACCGCGCGATTGATCGTCATATTGAGCACATCGTTGATACTCTTGCCTTTATACTTGACTTCGAGGGTTTCGCGGTTGTAGCGACGACCACCGCAGACCTTACACGACACATAGACATCGGGCAGGAAATTCATCTCGATCGTCTGCACACCTGCACCGCGGCACTCCTCGCAACGACCTCCTCGCACATTGAACGAGAATCGACCCGCCTTGAATCCGCGCACCTGAGCGTCGGGTGTCGCCTCGAACAATTTGCGGATATCGGCAAACACTCCCGAATAGGTCGCGGGGTTGCTTCGTGGCGAACGACCAATGGGCGACTGATCGACCACAACGAGCTTATCGATATTTTTCACGCCCTCGATCGACTCATACGGCAGAGGCTGATCGAGCGAACGATACAGCTCACGACTAAGAATCGGGCGCAGAGTTTCATTCACTATCGACGACTTACCGCTACCACTCACACCTGTAACGCAGATAAACTTGCCGAGCGGGAAGCTAACCGTTACATTCTTCAAATTGTTACCCGTTGCACCTCGCAGCGTAATCACCTCGCCATTGCCCTCGCGCAAACGTTCGGGCATCGGAATCGAACGGCGACCCGTCAGATAATCAGCCGTCAGTGAGTCGCTCTGCTCCACCTCGGCAGGCGTTCCGGCGGCAACGATATGACCACCCTTCATTCCGGCACGCGGACCGACATCGACCACATAGTCCGCCGAGCGAATCATCTCCTCGTCGTGCTCGACTACAATCACCGAGTTGCCCGCATCGCGTAACTCTTTGAGCGAGCGAATCAAACGACGATTATCGCGTTGGTGCAGACCGATGCTCGGCTCGTCCAAAATGTAGAGCACATTGACCAGCTGCGAACCCACCTGAGTCGCCAATCGAATACGTTGGCTCTCACCACCCGACAGCGAACGCGACGCGCGCGATAGCGACAGATAGCCCAATCCGACATCGACCAGAAAGCCCGCACGCGAGCGCATCTCCTTCAATATTTCGTGAGCGATAGCACGCTCTTTATCAGTCAGTTTATCTTCGACCTGCTCGGCCCACTCGGCAAATTCCGCTATGCTCAGATCGCTCACCTCGGCGATATTCTTGCCTCCCACGCGGAAGTGCAACGATTCACTGCGCAGACGCGAGCCACCACAAACGCTACACTTCTGTCGCACCAAGAACTGCTCGCGCCACTTGTTTCCACGACGCGAATCGTCATCGTCCAAGCGGTTGATATACTCGGCAACGCCCTCCCACGCGATCATCTGGCGCCCGATCGACGCACCACAATCGACAGCCATAGGCTGCGGATCGCCATACAGCACCACATTCATCGCCTCCTCCGAGAGCGCCGCGATCGGATCGTCCAACGTAAATTCGTAACGACGTCCCAACGTTTCGAGCGTCGCAAAGAGTGTATTTGCGCGCGCCTTGCCCAACGGCTCGATACCACCCTCGCGGATCGATCGATTGGGATTAGGCACAATACGTTCGAGATCGAAAACCGCCTCATCACCCAAGCCATTACAATGCGGACAAGCACCCTGAGGTGAGTTAAACGAGAAGGTATGCGGTGCGGGATCGTTGAACGCCAAGCCCGTCGAAGGGCACATCAAATGGCGGCTATAAAAACGTGAAGCGTCTGTATCATAATCATATACAGCCATCGTGCCCTTGCCCTGACGCATTGTCTCTTTGAGGCTCGTAACCAGACGATCGTGCGACGAAGAGCCCACAATCAGTCGATCGACAACCAGATCGATATGGTGAATCTTGTAGCGGTCGAGCTTCATACCTGCCGAGATATCGGTAATCTCGCCATCGATTCGAGCATACAGATAACCCTTCTTCTGGAATTGTTCGAACAGCTCGCGGTAGTGTCCCTTACGTCCGCGGACAACAGGAGCCAACAGCGCAATTTTGCGTCCCGCAAAGCCCTCCTCGATCAATTCGACAATGCGTTCGTCGGTGTAATGCACCATCTGCTCGCCCGTTACGGGCGAATAAGCGCGCGAGGCACGAGCATACAACAGACGCAAGAAATCGTTGATTTCGGTAACCGTACCCACCGTCGAACGAGGGTTCTTGTTGGTGGTCTTCTGCTCGATCGCCACAACGGGACTCAGACCCGTAATCTTATCGACGTCAGGACGTTCCATATTGCCGATGAATTGGCGGGCATAGGTCGAAAGAGTCTCCATATAGCGACGCTGCCCCTCAGCATAGATCGTATCGAAGGCCAACGACGACTTGCCCGATCCCGACAATCCCGTAACCACAACCAGCTGATTGCGCGGAATCTCGACATCGACATTCTTCAAATTATGTACGCGGGCACCGAGCACCCGAATCTTATCATCTTCCATCTTCGTTCGTTTTTTACTTGGCACGCAGGTTGGGCAGGCGTCTAAGTGGGCGATAGCCATCGGGTGTACGCTCCCAACCTTGCAACTTCACACCATTGGTCAGTATCACATAACGTGCCCCAACAACCGCATTGTAGCGCATCGCCTGATTACGCACCGAGGAGTCGAGTTCGACCGTCGGTTCCTTACATTCGGCCAGCAACAAAGGTTGTCCCTGCACATCGCAAACCACCACATCGGCACGTTGCGGCTGGCCATTGACACAGACCGCATACTCCTGACAGACAGAGTGTAACGGCACTCCGCACTCTCGCGTCAGATAAGCTATCAGATGTCGACGCACCCACTCCTCGGGCGTCAGAACCAGCCACCGCCCTCGCAACTCGTCCCACACCATAGTCTGCCCCTCGCGTTCGGTCCGACGCGGGTAACACGGTGGAAAAATGAGTTTATGCGACTCGTTCATTGCGCTGTTTCAAAAAAATTACGTACCTTTACCAACTGAATGGCAAAGTTAATCAATTAGTGCGAAAAAATGAAGATCCGCAGATATATTTCGTTGCTGCTCCTTGCAGCTTTTTCGACCGCCACCGCACAAGAGTGGCAAAATCCGACCATCACAGCCGTAGGCAAAGAGCCTGCACGCTGCCCCATCATCAGCTACGCCTCGCGCAATGAGGCCCTGCTCGGTGGTTTGGATCGCTCGCGTTACTTCCAGCCAATGCCCTCGAATGGCGAGTGGCAGACCTCAACCCTCGGTGATGAAAAACTCTATTCGACCCACTTCGCAATGCCCTTTGCGTGGATCGACCGTGAGGTATTCCTGCACGTCGAGGGTGTCGGTGCGTCGTATGCCGTGGAGCTGAATGGCGAGCAGGTGGCATATAGCCAAGATGGTCGCACGCCTGCCGAGTTCGACATTACGAAATATTGCAAAGAGGGTCGTAACTCGTTCACTATTCGAGTTTTGGGCGAAGCAGCAGCCGACGCTATCAAGCACGCCGATCAACCCTCGGGAGCACCCTACGTCTATGTTGTTGCGCAGCCACGTGTGCGTGTGCGCGACATCGTAGTCGATACCCGTGCCGACCACGACAATGGTCTGTTTGCGATGGGCGTCATTCTCAAAAGCCATCTGCTCAACCCGAAAGATTACCGAATCCACTACGAGTTGCTCGACCCCGCAGGTAAGGTCGTCAGCTACGGACACCGCGACCTCAAACTCGATATGCAACGCGAGGATACCGTCCGTTTCCTGGATAACATCTCGAACGTGATGGCGTGGAGCCACGAAGCACCATACCTCTATACTGCCGTGATCAAGACTCAATACGAGGGTCGTTTTGGCGAGTATCTGGTGCTGCCCATTGGTTTCCGCTCGCTCAATTTCAATGAGGGCAAGATGAGCGTCAATGAGGTTCCCGTCGAATTGCACGCTGCCGAGTTCGCAATGACCTCGGACATCGCAACCACTACCGAGCAGTTGCGCGCACTCCGCAAGCAGGGCTACAACGCACTGAAAATCAAGGGTGGCCCGCAGTTAGATGCGCTCTATGAGTTGTGCGATCGTTTGGGTTTCTACGTTATAAATCAGGCCGATGTCAATACTTCGCGCCACAGCGCATCGCGTCGTGTGGGTGGTAACCCGTCGAACGATCCCACGTGGGAGGCAGCTTATGTCGATCGTGCCGTTGGTATGTATCACGCCTCGAAGAACCACCCCTCGGTGGTGGCATTCTCGATTGCCGAGCAGTCGTCGAATGGCTACTGTCTGTATGAGAGCTATTTGGCGATGAAACGTTTGGAGCAGGTGCGCCCTGTGCTCTACCCATCGGCTGCCGGTGAGTGGAATAGCGACCGACTGGATTATGCGACTACGCCCGCCCCTGCTCTTGCACAGTTGAGCGTTACGGTGCGTCAGTTGGATAAGACCGACTTTTTGATCTCGAATGGCAGCGAGTTGGCTCCCATTGATGGCGTGGCTTGCTATGCTGTTCGTGTTGGTCGTTCGGTAGTTGCCGAGGGCGAGGTGAAGATGATGTTGGCAGCAGGATCGTCGCGCACACTGACCGTGCCCATTGACAAGGTCAAAGATGGCAAAGCATATACTATTGAGGTACGTGTTGAGCAGCCCGATCCGCAATATATCTACGTTCATCACGTCGAGGACACCACCCCTCAACCCGAACAGACCCGCGTGGGCAAGGTGATCACCACCGTGCGTGAGTTCTTCCGCTACACGCCCGAGGCTGAGGCTGCTCCGCGCAAGGTGCTCGCCACTGCTACATTTGATGGCGCAAAACCGAAAGCGAAGAAATAGTATTCCTAATATATATTAAATCAACCGCGCGACTTCCCGATTTTGAGAGGTCGCGCGTTACTTTTGCGATATTTTTGCCCTTACTCCTCCAACTCAAAGTTGCGGAAATGGAACTCGTCGCGCGATTTCTGTTCCGAAAAACAGTAGTAGGTAATATCGGCCGTCGAGCAGACCTCACCACCACACGAGAGCGTCGCCTCCATCATCACAAAACTACGCTTGCGATCGACAATATGCGCACGCACCTCAACCTGCACATCATCACCCGTCGGAACAGGCTTGCGATACTTCATATTGAGCGCCGTCGTCATTGCCGAAGTCTGGATCTTACGCGAGATGACCCAGCCACCAACCTCGTCCATCAGCGTCGCCTGAATACCGCCGTGCAGCGTCTGAACCCAACCCTGATACTCCGTGCGCGGTGTCCAATAGCAAACCACATCGTCGCCGTCCTCGTAAAATTCCATCTTCAATCCGTAGGGATTGTGGGGCGCACAAGCAAAGCAATTGTAGCCCTCGGCCTCCAAGCCAATATAGGGATTGCGAATTTTCTTCATCGTTTTAGTCTGTTTTGTTTGGCGCAAAATTACCATTTTTTCGCGTAAAACATAGCTCTGGTCGCGTTTTTTAGACATACGGCACACTCCGAAGGCAAAAAAATCGCAATACGCTTTTCGCGCACAACCCTTTGTCGAATAGCGAGTTATGGCGTTTGAAGCCCACTACGAGCAAAAAAATGGTCAAAAAAAATTGGCAAAAAGTTTGCAGATAAGAAAATTTGCCTTACCTTTGCACTCGCAATCAGTTAATGATTGAATGCCTCTTTAGCTCAGTTGGTAGAGCACGACACTCTTAATGTTGGGGTCCAGGGTTCGAGCCCCTGAGGGGGTACAGAAGCGAGAATCGAAAGGTTCTCGCTTTTTTTGTTGGTATTAGCGAAGTCGTCCTAAGAGAAAAATAGCTCGAATCACAACCATTCTGATTTATTTTACCTATATAAAAAATAAATAATCGTAGTTTTTCGTTATCTTTGCGGCGAGCAATTGTAGCCTCTGGCGAACAAGCCCTCTACAAAACGGCTCGCAAATTGCTTAATATACATTACAAACGACTGATTATGAGTAAAAAAAATAGCGTATTAGAAATCGAAGATCTGGCGGGCATCAACCTCGCGGACGGGCAAGCTCAGGTCATTCCGATCATCACGGGCGACGACGCTCCTACGGAGCAGAGTTCGATTCCCGATGTGTTGCCCATTCTGACGTTGCGCAGTTCGGTACTATTCCCCGGTGCGATAACCCCGATTACGGTTGGTCGCGAGAAGAGCATCAAACTCGTGCGCGAAGTGAACGCACAGGGCGGTATGCTCGGTGCAGTTTTGCAGCGCGAAACCGAGATCGAAACCCCCACCCCGAACGACATGTACAAGGTGGGTACGGCAGCACGAATCCTCAAAATTCTCGAAATGCCCAATCAGACTCTGACCGTAATTCTGAACGGTTTGGAGAAGATCGAAGTTGGTGAGTATCAGCAGACCGAGCCATATTTCCGCGCTACGGTAACTCCCATTCGTGATTCGGCTCCCGACGATTCGAATGTCGAGTTCAATGCCTTGGTCGAGTCGATCCGCGACGTGGCTCTGCACATTATCGACATCTCGCCCATAATGCCAAAAGAGGCCGCATTTGCGATCAAGAATATCGATTCGAGCCGTGGTATCATCAACTTCATCTGCTCGAATATCGAGATGAGCGACGCCGATCGTCAGCACCTGCTCGAAGCACCCGGTTTGCTGGCTCGTGCGCGCCGTCTGTTGGAGATTCTGGTGCGCGAGCAGCAGTTGATTGAGCTCAAAAACGAGATTCAATCGAAGGTTAAGCAGGATATGGATCGCCAGCAGCGCGACTACTACCTGCAACAGCAGATGCGCACGATTCAGGACGAGTTGGGCGAGGGCGAAGATGCCGAGATTGCTCAGATGCGCGAGCAGGCCGAGAAGAAGAATTGGAGCAAGGAGGTTGGCGAGTTGTTCGAGAAGGAGCTTGCGAAGTTGGAGCGACTGAATCCCGCTGTTGCCGAGTACTCGGTGCAGATGACCTACTTGCAACTTATGCTCGAACTGCCGTGGAACGAAATGACCGAGGATAACCTCGATTTGGAGTGCGCACGCAAGCAGCTCGACGACGATCACTACGGTTTGGAGGAGGTCAAGGATCGCATTTTGGAGCACTTGGCTGTCATCAAGTTGAAGGGCGATTTGAAGTCGCCGATCATCTGTCTGTATGGCCCTCCGGGAGTGGGTAAGACCTCGCTCGGCAAGTCGGTTGCGGCAGCTTTGCAGCGTAAATTCGGTCGAATTTCGCTTGGCGGCCTGCACGACGAGGCCGAAATTCGCGGCCACCGACGCACATATATCGGCGCGATGCCGGGTCGTATCATTCAGACTATCAAGCGTTGTGGCTCGTCGAACCCCGTCATCATTCTCGACGAGGTGGATAAGGTTACCGTAAGCAACCACGGCGACCCGTCGAGTGCGCTGTTGGAGGTGCTCGATCCCGAACAGAACACCACGTTCCACGACAACTACCTCGATACGGAGTACGACCTGTCGAAGGTGATGTTTATCGCAACTGCCAACAACGTGCAGAAGATTGCACCCGCCCTGCGCGACCGTATGGAGATGATCAATATTGCAGGCTATCTGCTCGAAGATAAGATCCACATCGCTCTGAATCACCTCGTTCCGAAGGAGTGTGAGGCTCACGGTTTGAAGCGCGAGGATATGGTCTTCACGGCAGCAGTGATCGAGAAGATCGTGGCGGAATATACGCGCGAGATGGGTGTTCGTTCGCTCGACAAGCACATCGCAAAGATTGCCCGCTATCGTGCTAAGCAGATCGGTTTCGGCGAGCAGTTCGAGGCTGAGATTTCGGTTGCCGATGTCGAGAAGATTCTCGGTATGCCCAAATTCCGTCAGGATCAGTACGAGATTGGCGGTATGGTCGGTATCGTTACAGGTTTGGCGTGGACCGAGGTGGGTGGCGACATTCTCTACGTCGAGTCGATCCTCACCCCCGGCAAGGGCAAACTCAACCTTACGGGCAACTTGGGCGACGTGATGAAGGAGTCGGCCACGATCGCTCACGAATGGGTGATGGCTCACTTCGAGGAGCTGGGTATCGACCGCGAGAAGTTCGAGAAATTCGACCTCAATATTCACGTTCCCGAGGGCGCAATTCCCAAGGACGGTCCGAGTGCGGGTATCACGATGGTAACCTCGATCGTTTCGACCTACACGGGTCGCAAGGTGAACGAGCGTATCGCAATGACGGGCGAGACTACGCTGCGTGGTCGCGTAATGCCCGTAGGTGGTATCAAAGAGAAGATTCTCGCTGCTAAGCGTGCGGGTATCAATACGTTGATTCTCTGCGAGGACAACCGCAAGGACGTTGCCGAAATCAAGGCCGAGTATATCGACGGACTGACTTTCCACTACGTTCGCACCAACGAAGAGGTGCTGGCGCTGGCGTTGGAAAAGTAAGAGGCGATTGCCTGAGGCAAATTCCGAATTCAAAATTCAAGATTCAAAATTCAAGATTAGACCGTGCTCCGACGAGGGGTGCGGTCTTTTGTTTGTTGCAATTAAACGCACCTTCGTGGGCTGGGGCGGTCCCCAACAAAAGATAGATGCTCGCAAATTTGTTTGCGTTTTTTTGCTAAGCATTAAGTTATGCAAAACCAAAATAGCAAAACCCGCCCATATGGCGGGAATTTTGAATTTTGAATCTTGAATTTTGAATAAAAAAAGTCGCACCCCGAAAGGCGCGACCTATAACTGCGAGTAGGGCAATGGGCTACTCCTCGTCGATCGAGATCAGTTCGTACTGCTTCGAGCCCAGACCGATCTTCTCGGCGTGGTCGATGATGTGAGTACCGTGGCGGGTCGTGATACGCTCCACCAGCGGACCGTTGTCGTTACCCTCCTCGGGAGTCATATTCATCACCATATCGACGCAAGCCTGATCCAACGCAACGGGGTCGAGCGACGCAACGATACCCATATCCTTAACCAACGGCTCGGCAGGGTGCGAGCTGCAATCGCAGTCAACCGACATATTGTTCATCACGTTGATGTAGAGGATACGCTCACCTTCACCGAAGTAGGCGTGAACCGACTCAGCAGCAACTGCCATCGACTCCAAGAAACCAATCTGATCGTCGGTGTAATCCCAGAACTTCGCGAGGTCGGTCGTGCGACCTGCCGAGTGGATATATACCTTACCGATGGTCGAAGCAACGCCAATCGACTGGTTCTTCAACACGCCACCGAAACCACCCATCGTGTGGCCCTTGAAGTGTGCGAGGTTGATCATAAAGTCGTAGTTGGCCAAGTGCGAGCCAACGATGTTGTACTTCATACGGGTAGTGTCCTTCACGGGCAGCTGAATCTCGCCCTCAGCGTCCATAATATCGACGGGTGCGATGTCGCAAAAACCGTGATCCTTAGCCACCTGCATATGAGCCTCGGTCGTAAAACGGGGACCCTCGTAAGCGGTGTTGCACTCAACGATCGTACCATTCACCTTCTGTACCAGAGCGCCAATCAGTTCGGGTTTGAGGTAGTTTTTGCCACCCGGCTCACCGGTGCTGATCTTGACAGCCACGCGACCCGTAGCCTCACGACCCAAAGCCTCATAAACCTTCACCAGACCCTCGGGCGAGATGTCGGTAGTCATATACACCTTAGGCAGAGCCGACTCCTCAGCCTTGGGTGCGGGGTTGCCACACGATGAGCAAGCGGTCGCTACGAAGAGCGCAGCCGCCAAAACGTTAAAAATTTTCATAAAAGTATGTTTTTTAATATGTTTCGATACTACAAAAGTAATTCAAATTCGCCGTTCTCACAACACTTCACCGACCCTACACTGAAATTTTATTGATAATTCTTTATTTTATTGGTTGATTTAGTTGCATAACTAATTAAATAGTTATATATTTGCACTAAGCAACGGAGGGATAACACGTACCGCCCGCCTGCCAAATTAGAGCACATAGTAGATAAAACAGAGATAAACCGAGAGTTAAAACATTGAAAGTTATGGCAAAGATCGTCAAAGACCGCCAGCCCGAACTCACCCGCGCCGAATTGGAGATTATGCAGGTGATCTGGGACAAAGAGAAGGTATTGGTGCACGACATCTTATCGGAGATGACCGAGCCCAAACCCGCTTACAACACCGTTTCGACTGTGGTGCGTATCCTCGAAAAGAAGGGCTACGTCGGCCATAAAGCCTACGGCAAGACCCACGAGTACTACCCTCTCATCGAGCGCGAAGAGTACACCAATGGTTATATGAACGGCGTGCTGAACAACTTTTTCGGAGGTTCGGTGAGCCGAATGATCTCGTTCTTCACTCGCAACGAGAAGATCTCGATTGCTGAGGCCGACGAGATTCTTAAAATGCTGAAAGAGAACAAATAACAACCGCACGTAACGATGAATCCGATTCTGCGATATGCACTCGAAATGGTGGCGTGTAGCGGAGTGTTTGCACTCCTCTATCGCACGCTTATTGCCGATCGGTTTTCGTTTCGCACGTGCCGTCGCTATCTGCTCGCAACAGTAACCCTCGCGCTGCTGATACCGCTCATCGAGCTGCCGTTGTTGCCACCTGCAACGAGTGCGACAGCAACCCCAGAGCAGGTGCAACGCTTGGAGTTCAAGACCATCACGGTCAATTACGACGAGGTGCAACCCTCCGACCGCGACATCACACGACGTAATGGTCGCAATGCACTGATAGCTTGCGTCTATGCAGCATTAGCCGCAGTCATCGGCCTGCTCACTCGACAAGGCGTGAGCGACCTGCGCGACCTGAAATTTCGCTCGAAGGTAACCCATCACGACGGATACGACATCGCCACAAGCGATCAGATCAAAGCTCCCTACTCGTTTTGGGGCACGATCTACCTCGCACCCGACACGCCTGCCGAGGAGCGCGAAATGATCATCGCCCACGAACGTTCGCACATCGCCCATCGCCACTCGTTCGAGAAGCTCTATATGGGTGCTATTCGCACGGTGGTCTGGTTCAATCCATTCATCTGGTTAGCCGACCGCTGGTTAGCCGAGGTGCAGGAGTTCGAGGCCGACCGCGACGTGCTCGACGCGGGATACGATATGACGCTCTATCGTTCGTTGATATTTCGCCAGATCTTCGGTTATGCGCCCGACGTGCAGAATGGCTTCTACTCGCTCACGCGCCGTCGTTTCGAGATGATGACCGCCCCCTGCCGCAAAAGGGGTGAGTGGTGGCGAATGGGCTTAGTCGGAGTGGCAACGCTGGCAATGGTGGCAGCTTGCGGATTGAGCCGACGCGAGGTGAGCGGAACGATCATTCACCCGTCGCAAAACATCGCCAACGAGGCGGTCATTCCCTCATCGAATGTGGTTTCGGTGGGCGTGGCGGCTGATCACAACGGGATCTATTACCTGCCTCGCAACCCGCGCCGAACCTACCGCTTGGAGGGCAACGAGATATATGTTTCGACGCTGCTGGGATTCGAACGCAAGGTATCGTCGCGCAGCTATCGCCACGTGGAGCGACCGCTCTACTACATCGACGGTCGTCGCGTAAGTGCCGAACAGTTCCGCAACCGCCCCACATTCTTAACCGAGTCGATGAACGTCTATACGGGCGAGGAGGCTGTGGCACGTTTTGGAGAGGAGGCTCGACGTGGCGTGTGGGCCGTAACCTTGCGACCCGATTCGCGCTGTCCCGCACTGCTGCTCGAAGGTCGTTGGGTGAGCCTGCGACAGAATCTCGACGCGGTCGATCGTGCCGTACGAGTGATCACACTCTCGGCCGAGGAGGCTCGCGCGAAGTATGGCGAGGGTTACCCTCACGGGGTGATCGAGGCGTGGGACGTAATTGAGAAATAGTAGATAAAAACGAAATATTGCCTATGAAACATTGCCTAAATGATCTTACGAGTAGTTAAGGCTAAGAGCCGCACTGCTCACCGCGAGGATCGGCAACGCCTCGCACCCCAAAATAACGAACCCTAAATCAGTTCGAAAAACACCATTTATTGCACCAAAAGATTGCCACATACATCGCGCTGCGCGGACTTCGGTCGGTGCAGCGCGAGTTGTTTTCGAGCGAGCGAACAATGAATAAAAGCACTGCCACAGAGTTGTTGGTTGCCCATTTTTTGCTACCTTTGTAGTAACCAAATTTGCGAAAAACAATGAGAGAGATTTTTGAATTGGTGAATCAAATGTCGCCATATCTGTTGCTCGGATTTCTGTTGGCAGGCATTATGCACGCATTTGTGCCACAAACCATATATCGTCGCTACTTGGGTGGCGATTCGTTCCGTTCGGTGCTCTACGCGACCCTGCTCGGAATACCACTCCCACTATGTTCGTGCGGTGTGATTCCAACAGCGATGTCGTTACGTCGTGAGGGCGCATCGCGCGGTGCAACGGTTGCCTTTTTGATAGCAACCCCACAGACGGGCGTCGATTCGATCATTGCAACCTATTCGTTGATGGGACTGCCATTTGCGATTTTGCGTCCGATAGCAGCATTGGTAACCGCCATCGTAGGAGGTCAGGCTGCAAACCTTTTCGGCAAGGATCGTGGCGATGAGCAGAACGCTCAAAAACGTTATGCAACTGCCGATTCGCGCCCGCGCAGTTTCATCGCTCGCGTGGGTGCAGCACTGAAATATGCCTACGTCGATATGATGCAGGATATCGGCAAATGGCTGGTTATCGGGCTGTTGGTCGCAGGAGCAATTACGGTCTTCGTGCCCGATGAGTTCTTTGCACACTTTGCCGACAACTCGCTACTGAGTATGTTGCTGGTGCTGGTGTGCGCCATCCCGATGTACCTCTGCGCAACGGGTTCGATTCCGATTGCGGTGGCGCTAATGCTCAAAGGTTTGTCGCCAGGTACTGCGTTGGTGTTGCTGATGGCGGGTCCTGCGGCTAATGTGGCGTCGATTTTGGTCATCAATAAGGTGATGGGACGTCGCACGTTGGCGATCTATTTGGCGTCGATTATTGGCGGTGCGATGGCGTTCGGCTTGGGTATCGACTATCTGCTGCCGCGCGAGTGGTTCACCGCACCGATCGAGGCGATCACAGCGTGTCATCACACGGCTCCGTCGTACTTCAATCTGACCTGCACGATCCTACTCACAGCTCTGCTGCTCATTGCTTTGGCTCGCCGCTACTTTGGCAAGAAGGAGCATTGCGAGGGGGAGTGCGAGTGTCAAGTTGCACCCACAACGACGGTGATACGTATCGAGGGAATGCGTTGCAACCATTGCCGTGCCAATGTCGAGAAGGCGATTGCAGCTATCGAAGGCGTGGAGTCGGTGAGTGTCGATCTGGCGTCAGGCGAGGCAACCATAACGGGCGCGCCTTCGATCGAGGCGGTCAAGAAAGCCGTTACGAGTTTAGGTTTCAAGGTTGAGTAACCCAAATAAAAAAATAGGCACCGGAAAACGCGGTGCCTATTTTTATCTTACATTACAACTCTTACAATCCGAGCAGAGAGCCAATACGACGACTGAGTTCGGTGTTGTCCATAATGCCCGCAAACTCCTTGGCACACGCACCATAGAACAATGCAGGGATCATCGTTGCCGAATGGCTCGTCGTGCCATAGCGATACTCAACACCACTCTCCGAAAGTGTGAAGTCGGTCTTCGACGAGGGCAGCGACAGACCGCCCGTCTCGTGATCGGCACACACAACAACCAACGTACCCTCGTGCTTGTCGGCATAGTCGAACGCGATGCCCACAACCTCGTCGAAATCCTTCATCTCGGCATAGATCTGCTTGGCGTCGTTGTTATGACCCGCAAAGTCGATCAACGAGCCCTCGACCATCATAAAGAATCCGCACTTCTCCTTAGCGCAGTTTGCTGTCAATATTTCGAGTGCCTTAGACGTTGCTTGGGGCAGATAATCGCCACGCTCCGCCTCGGTCGCCATCGGCATATGTCCATCGGCAAACAGACCCACGACACGACCTTCGTGGATATCCTTCACCTCGTCCATCGTATTCACGACCTTATAGCCAGCAGCTTCGAGTTCAGGAATGAGGTTGCGACCGTCCTTGCGTGCCGCAAAATCCTTACGACCACCCGCAAATGCAACATCGATACCCGATGTGAGGAACTGAACTGCAATATCCTCGTAGCGTGAGCGATCGTCCGTATGAGCATAGAATGCAGCGGGAGTTGCGTGAGTCAGATAGCAGGTAACAACCTCGGCCGTCTGCATACCGCGACGCTCGGCACGAGTGATGAGCGAGATCAGCGTATCGCCCTCGATCGTTACACCGAGATAGTGGTTGCCGGTCTTCGTACCCGTTGCCAGAGCCGTACCCGCAGCTGCCGAATCGGTTACACGATTATTGGCCGAGTAGGTCTTAATGAGTGCCGCCGCCTGAGCGCGATCCATATTGATAGGCTGATATCTCTCTTCGAGCATTAGTGCCGAGATGTGAGCCACGCCCATACCGTCGCCAATGAGCATAATGACATTTTTGACTTCGGGCTGCGATTTTTTCTTGCGAGCATTGGCCTCGATCGGAGCGACAACTATAGCCGCCGCGAGCGCCAAGATGAATAAAATTGTGCGTTTCATTGAAAAAATTTATTTAGTCAGGCAAAGTTAGCGCGAAAAATGGGAAAATTTGTTACTTTTACAAAAAAATTAACAGCATTTTATGCGAATTGTAATATTGGGAGCCAACGGACAACTTGGGCGAGAATTGCAGCGTGCAGTTCCGCACGAATGGAGTGTCAAAGCCATCGCGTCGAGCGATTGCGACCTGACAAACCACAAGGCGATTGAGCGATTAATCAGCGAGATTGCGCCCGACGCTGTGGTCAATTGTGCCGCCTATACCGCTGTCGATCAAGCCGAAACGGAGCGCGAAACGGCCGATGCGGTGAATTGGCTCGCTGTCGAGAATTTGGCTCACGTGGCTGCCACGGCGGGTGCTGTGCTGGTGCATATTTCGACCGATTACGTTTTCGGCGGAGAGAGCCGCGCGCCCTACCGCGAGAGCGATCCGACCGCACCGATTAACCACTACGGAGCAGGCAAATTGCGAGGCGAGCAGGCGATTGCCGAGAGCGGTTGTCGTGGCGTGGTTATTCGCACGCAATGGCTCTATTCGCCCTATGGCAAGAACTTCGTAAAGACGATGTTGCGCCTTGCCACACAGCAGCGCGAGGTGCGTGTGGTGGCTGACCAACGCGGTTGCCCGACAGCGGCTGACGACTTGGCTGAGACGATCGTGGCGATACTGCCAGCGGTGGTTGCCGACAACACGCTGCGAGGCGAGGTCTTCCACTTTGCATCGAGGGGCGAAGCGACGTGGTGCGAATTTGCCGAGGAGATTTTCCGCGTAGCCGAGTGCGATTGTCGCGCTGTGGCGATCACCACCAATGACTACCCCACCGCTGCTCGACGCCCGCGAAATTCAGTGCTCAACTGTTCGAAGATATGTGAGCGCTTTGGCGTGGAGCAACCCGATTGGCGCGAGAGCCTGCGACGAAATATCGAACGTATCAAGAAAAACGATAACCCGCTATGAATGTGAAGATTGCCGAGGATTGGAAGACACTGCTGGCCGACGAGTTCGAGAAACCCTATTTTGCCGAGTTGGTCGGTTTTGTGCGCGAGGAATACGGCTCGCGGCAGATCTTTCCGCGCGGAGGGAATATCTTTCGTGCTTTCGACAAGTGCCCCTTCGACAAGTTGAAGGTTGTGATTATCGGACAAGACCCCTATCACGGTGAGGGTCAGGCGAATGGATTGTGTTTCTCGGTCAATGACGGAGTGCAGTTTCCTCCCTCGTTGCGCAATATCTTTCAGGAGGTCGAGAGCGATACGGGTGCGCCCGTACCCACAAGTGGCAACCTCGACCGTTGGGCCGAACAGGGCGTTCTGTTGCTCAACTCGGTGCTGACCGTGCGCGCTCACGAGGCCGCCTCGCACGCAGGTCGCGGTTGGGAGCAATTTACCGACGCTGTGGTGCGTGAGATCGCCGCTCGACGCGAGGGTGTGGTCTATATGCTTTGGGGTAGCTATGCGCAACGTAAGGGTGCGATTGCCGACCCTGCACGCAACTGCATTTTGAAAGCGGTGCACCCCTCGCCATTGTCGGCCTATCGAGGATTCTTCGGTTGTCGCCACTTCTCACGAGCCAACGATTATCTCGTCGCCCACGGCAAGGAACCGATTGTGTGGTAAGCGTTTTGAAGAGCAAGAGCCGCCCCAAAGGGGGCGGCTCTTTCGTTTAAGACTATAATTTGGGACTATAATATACTAATGTAGTATCGGCCAAAACCAAAGTAGTCGTGTCGGCATAGCTAAACGGGATCGCCTCCATTTCGTAGTTAAATGTGAGCGTGTCGCCATCGACACTCAGATCATTGATGCTCATCGAGCGATCAATCTCAAAGACCTTGTGTTTGAGATAGCCCGTCGTATCGGTGAGTGAGGACAAGGTGTTATGTGGCATCTTATAGACCCGCACCGCCTCCATCTGCTCACTGCCGAGCAACTTGTGGAATGGAGCAACGGTACGATAACCAATCCACCACTCCGTGCTCCAAACGACTGCCAAAATGACGACGAAAAGAATCAAAAGTTTATTGCTTGTTTTCATTTTCCTGATAATTTTTGTAGAGTGAAACAAATTCCTCGGCTGTGATACCAACGCGTTGCATCGAACGGAATATGC
Organism: Rikenellaceae bacterium; assembly: GCA_017442365.1. Classification (GTDB taxonomy): domain Bacteria; phylum Bacteroidota; class Bacteroidia; order Bacteroidales; family Rikenellaceae; genus Alistipes. The sequence goes on from JAFRZW010000004.1 coordinate 257,932, forward strand.
TCGGCAGCTGCTCACGCTCGAAACGCTCACGGAGAAGTGTCGCTGCACGCTCACGCGCACCCACGCTCACAAAGTAACCAATGCCGCGACGATTGTAGATCAGTTGCTCGTCGGTGGCGCGTTCGTAGGCTCGCATTACGGTATTGGGATTGACCGCCAACGTAGCACCCAACTCTCGCACCGAGGCTACACGCTCCTCCTCGCACCACTCGCCGTCGGCAATGTGAGTCAGCAGCAGTTCGTAGATTTGTGCCCAAATGGGCTGTGTATTATCGAATTGCATAGTTTGTCGGATTTAGGCAAGGCGACGTTCGCGCAGTTTGAAATAGGCAATGGCGTAGGCTAACGCCCACATTATCGTGGTGAACAGCCACTTGGCCCACATCGGGTATTCGAACTCGATTTCGCTGCTGTACAACATCGGCGCTAACCTATTGAAGAACGCATAGCCATCGGGCAGGCTGAAATGAATCCAATCTCCAAACGTGGGAATACCAACCATCGGCGAGATTGCTGATAGCAACAATAACGTTCCGGCCCACAGCAGCACCAACCCAACAACCGCGTATTTAAGACGACGTGCCCAGCAGTAGGCAACCATCACGTAGGGGTGAACTAAGAGATAGAGCCCAAACATCTCTGGCGCTTTGAAACAGTCCCAGAAATCGAACGCACACGAGATTGCGAACGGCACCAACACGCCCATAATCAACGTATTGAGGAATACAAAGGCGTATCGCTCGGCTGAGGTCAGAGGCAGGGTCATTTCGAGTGAGGCGCGATTGGTCGTTCGATCGAGCGAACAAAACGACATATTCGCAACTCCCAACACAACAGCACACAAACACACCAACATAGTTTGAAAAATGCCCTCGATTTCGAGGAAGAATTTGAACTTTGCCCATATCAATAGAGCCATCGCTGCAAGGGCAACAATGATAACTCCGAATATCAAAGCATACCTGCGACCATACTCGGCATAGTGCTTTGCGGTGTATTGCGCCACACGGCGCAGACTAAATGTTGTCATAACGGCTTAAAGTTTTGAATGGTTAGCAATTACGGCTGCAACCTCGCGCGGCGATCGGGTTGCAGCATTGAACATCATCTCCATATCCATACGGCTCTCCTCGTCGCCCTCGGCAACCCATACTCCGCGCACTCCCGCCACACTCGGCTCGGAATAGAGAGGCTTCACACCCGCAGGAACAACGCCCACGCCGAACAGCGTCGAAAGCGTTGCAATGCTCTCGTTGAGAACCATTCGGTGCGGTTCGAGGATCACCAGACGATCGACCAGATTCTCGATATCGCGTGCCGCGTGGGTCGAGATCACGATCGTGCGCTCGTCATTCACCTGCTCGGCAAGCATCTGACGCAGAGCCTGTCGCGCGGGAATATCCAAACCGTTGGTTGGTTCATCGAGCAACAGCACGGGAGTATTGCACGCAAGCGCAAAGGCCAAGTATGCCTTCTTGCGCTGCCCCATCGACATACGATCAAGACGCACTGCGCGATTGACCTCGAAACGCGAGCAGCAATCGACAAAACGTGCCTCGTCATAATTGGGATAGAACGGTGCGGTAACCTTCACAAAGCGATCAAGAGTCAGCTGAGGAAGGCTGAACTCCTCGGGCACGATCATCAACGATGTGTAGAGCGCCGTGCCTCGCTGCGTTACATCGACACCCTCAACCGCGATTGTCCCCGCATCGGCATCGAGCAGACCCGCCATCAGATTGAGCAACGTACTCTTGCCCGTACCATTGCGACCCAACAACCCGACAATCTCACCCGACGGAATCATCATCGACAGCGAGTCGAAAACCTCCGTGCGAGATTTAAGGGTGGAATAGCTAAATTTCAAATTGCGAATTTCGATCATAGTTTTGTTCAGTTTTTTGAATTTGTTTTTTGTTTGGCGCGCTTAGTGTATTAGTGCATTAATACACTGCAAAGGTAGCGATAAATTCTAAACTTCCAAATTCTCGTGCGATTTTTTTCGGAATATTTTTGTCAAAATAAAAAATGACCACTCTAACGAGTGGTCATAAAATTCAATTAGCCGAGCATTAGTCGATCAATCCGAAGTGTTGCAGTGCCTTGCAGATACCCTCGTCATCGACCGTATCGGTTACGTAGGCGGCCACCTCCTTGGCCGAATCGACCGCATTGCCCATCGCTACACCCCACTTCACGTGGCCGAGCATACTCACATCGTTGCCGCCATCGCCAAACGCCATAGCCTCCTCGCGCGGAATACCGAAATATTCGAGTATCGTATCGACACCCTGCTGCTTGCTCACTCCGCGAAGATTGACATCGGCAAACAACGGGTGCCAGCGCGTCGATTCGCAATGTTGCAGATAACCCTCGACAATCGACGGCTCGTCAGCCGCATCGACATAGATATTCACCTGATAGATATTGCGTTTGATCGTCTCGCGCGGATCCTCAACGGGAGGCGCAGGCAGAGCGATATGATCCCACACCTCCTGCACACGCTCATCAACATAGTTGATATAGTTGCCCTTATCGTCCATAAACGAGCAGGGGAAGGGCTGGTTGTTCTCTTCGAGGTAGCTGACAATCGCCTCCAAGTCGCTCTGCGGAATCGTCGCCTCGCTGATCACCGTCTGTCCGTCCTCAGCCAAACAGCAACAACCATTGAGCGTGATGTAGGCATCGAACTTGATTCGGCTAACCACCTCGGTTTGATTCAGCAGGCGTCCCGTTGCCAAGATCACCTTCACTCCACGTCGGCGCAACTCGGCCAACGCCTCCACCGTCGCATCGCTCACACGGTGGGTATTGAAACTTACAAGCGTGCCGTCGATATCGAAAAAGACTGCACCTATTTTGGGTCTATTGGTCATAATCTTTTCGTATGCCAAACGCTCGGCACCATCGGCCAGCAGGATCGTTCCGCAGTGGGTCATTGAGCACTTCTCGGCCACACGCTGCATCGAACGGTTGTCGCGGTGGGTGTCGATACGAAGGCTCGCAGCACCACGCTTGTAGCACATTCGCTCCGCCTGCCCAACAATCCACTCGGCAATGCCCTGCCCGCGAGCCGACAACGCAACCGCAATGCGATGAATCGTAGCATAGCACGCAGCCGCGGGCAGAAGCCACTCGCCATCGTAGATCACTGCATAGTTGGGATCGGGCGCAAAGGTTATCATCGCCGTTGCTACAACGTCGCTCGCCTCGTTGCACACCACGTAGCTCTCGCCACGCTCAATGTCGCCACGTATCACCTGTTCGTTGGGATAGCCATTCTGCCATTGGTCGATCCCGCGAGCACGAAAATCGGCCTGCGCATCGGCCACAATCGCCATAATCGCGGACAGATCGCTCGCCTGCGTATGTCGCAACGTTAGTCCTTTGAGCATTTGTTCGTTATAATTAGGCCACAAAAATAGCCAAAATTCGGCGAATTTTATAATATATATACAAAATAAACCGAGCCGACCTCCTGTGCGAGATCGGCTCGATTGTTTTCAGTTTGCGGTGGCTACTTACCTACCGTCTGCGCCAATACAACGGTGTACTGCTTGGGATCGAGCGAGAGCAGGTTCAGTACCTCTGCACTCTTCAAGCTGCCGCGCGTGATCGCCTTCAAACCATTGCCGGCAGCATACAGATTGACATTCTCGGCATAACCCGCAGCGTCCTGACCTGCCAAGAACTCAGCCTTGGTGCGGTCGATACCCTTGCCATCAAATTTGCTCAAATCAGCCACATAGACCAGATTCAGCGGAGCCGTATAAGCAAAATCCTGCGCAGCACTCAGCTCGCGATAATCACCCTCAGCCTCGCGCACCAGCACGTGCAACTCCGAGTTGTAACGGAACACGCCTTCGGCCGTAAATGCATAGACCGTAACGGGATAGAGCGCCAAAGCCGACGGCGCAGTTAGGTGTCCATTCGGGCGATTGACACCCGCAGCAGCCCACACTACCCCACTCAACTCTTCGAGCGACAACGGCTCAGCCGAGTATTCGCGCGACGAGGCACGCTCAGCCAACGCCTCATTGATAGTCTTACCCGCCGCAAGATTGGGCTGGGTCAGCACGATCGTATCACCATAGATCACCGCCGTTGCAGGCGCGGGCTCAGCTTCAACATTCGCAGGTTTATCTGCTGCACCACTGCACGAAATCGCCAACGCAGCAAAAAGAAGAATCACAAAATTTCTCATAGTTCTATTCAGTTTTTGATTGTTTTTGTTTTTCACATCGTACAAATTTACAAAAATAAATCGGAAACGAAAGGAGACAACGCATAAAATATTCAAAAAACGTCTTATTATATCAGTTTGAGGGATAGGGAGATAGCGAATCGGGGCAATAAAAAATGTGAAAAAGTGAGATAAAAATTTGCGTGTTCAGAAATTTTGCTTACCTTTGCACCCGCAATGAGAGGGAAACCTTCTTGCAAAATGATGGTGCCATAGCTCAGTTGGTAGAGCAAAGGACTGAAAATCCTTGTGTCCCCGGTTCGATTCCTGGTGGCACCACAGCAAAGAAAAGCAAAACAACGTAAAATCCTGATTTTCAACGAAAATCGGGATTTTTTATTTCC
>JAFRZW010000005.1 GCA_017442365.1 Rikenellaceae bacterium
GTAGGCAACTGCCAGTTGAGAAGTTTGTAGAAAGCCGAAAAAATATCAAAGTGTCCCCTCATTTCGAAGTAAGTGTCCCTTATTTTCACGGTGGATATTCGGAGGGACACTTCGAGGTTCTGGCTATGTCGGGTAGGGGCTCCACGGTGTCGAAACGATACCGACCGACAACAAATGAAAAACCCTCTGAAACGATGTTTCAAAGGGTTTTGCTTGATTTTGTCCTCAATTCTTTTGGACTTGGAGCGGAAAACGAGACTCGAACTCGCGACCCCAACCTTGGCAAGGTTGTGCTCTACCAACTGAGCTATTTCCGCATTATGTTTTTGAACCGCTCAACCTTTATCGGTTTTGCGAGTGCAAAGGTAGTAGCTTTTTTTCATTCTCCAAAACTTTTTGCAAAAAAAATACAAAAAAATCGCATTTTTTTCGAAAAACACCCTCCGAGCCCTCCATTTCGGCACTTTTTGTCCCAAACCTCCTGCGGAAAACGAAGCCTGCTCGCATAATAATCCATACGTAAAAGTACCGTTCGTCCGCTTTTAATATCCCCTATGTTGATAGATTTTGATTGAAAATAATGTTGCAGAGTCAATTTTTTTCTTACTTTTGTGATATAAAGTACATCTGAATTAATCCAAAAAGTTAATAGTTATGAAACATCTCATTAAATTTTATTGTGCGATGTTGGTCTTGGGGTTGGCGTCGTGTTCCAAAGCGCAAATTGAGATCTCTTTTGAGGGGTTTACGAATGATACGGTAATACTTTTCAGCGCCCCTATCAAAGATTATGTAAGTGCCTCCTCGGACTCAGAATTAAAGATAGATACTCTTCTCATCAAGAATAATCTTTTGCAGATTCCTGCTGCTGACGAGTCGATGTATTGGCACTTCTCGTTTAAGGAGACGGACGATAATAGCCCGAATTTTACACGTCGTGCAATCGACGTCATAACTCAGCCGAAGGATCGTATCAAGTACAAAGTGTGGCGCACCGCTGAGCAGTTTGAGTATGAGGCGAAGGGTAGCGACTATGCCGAAGGTGTTGCAGATTTTGATCGATATGTATTGCCAATAGCGCTCGAAATTGATCGTATTGATCGTGGTGTAGTGGAGAATTGGGAGATTATACGACCGCTGTATGACAAGCGTCGTGCAATGGCTGCGGAGTGGTTGAAGAATAACTTGGATAGTCCGGCTGCCATATATGTATTGGTAGCGGAGGTTGCAGCAGATGTATTTTTGGAGTATTATGATAGTTTGTTGCCGATGATCGAGTGCTCGGAGCTGGCTCCTATTGTCAAGCAACGTAAGCAGGCGGCCGATATGCAGGTTGCGACGACGCAAGCGAAGGCGAATGTTAAGGAGGGTGCGGTGGCTCCACAGTTTACTCTTTGCGACAACGATGGTCGTGCGGTTGAACTCTCGTCGTTCCGTGGGAAATGGGTCGTATTAGATTTTTGGGGAAGTTGGTGCGGCTATTGCATAAACGGTATTCCGAAGATGTTGCAGGCGTATGACGAGGTTAAGGATAAATGCGAGTTTATTGGTATTGCTTGTAACGACACGATGGACGCGTGGCTTGCTGCATTGGATAAGTACTCGATGCCTTGGGTGCAGCTGTTTAACTCGAATGATGTGGCGCCCGCAGACAATGTGAGTGTGAAGTATGCCATTGAGGGTTTCCCGACCAAGATCATCATAACGCCCGAGGGCGAGATTCATAAGATATTTGTTGGCGAAGACTCGGGCTTCTATACGGAGTTGGCGAATGTCGTCAAATGATAGATGTCGGGCGGGGAGGTGCTCTACGGTTAGCGTGCTGAAACGTTGCCGCTAATTGTGCTTTTTGGCTTTGTGGCGTAAAAAATATAACGCAACAAAGCCAAATTTTATGTACCTTTGTCGTCGATAAATATCGATTGGACTATGCAACAGATTCCAAATTGCGCCCCCGCAAAGGATCGCCTTTGGACGCGCGACTATATATTTATATGTGCAGCAGCGTTTTTGCTGTCGTTTTCGTTCTTCTTGTTAGTGCCCACGTTGCCGTTCTATCTGCGTGATACGTTCGGGATTGGGCAGTCGATGGTCGGAGTGGTGCTGTCGTGCTACACGATTGCGGTGCTGTGTGTGCGCCCGTTTTCGGGATTTATGGCCGATACGTTTCCGCGAAAGCGAATGTATGTGATAGCCTATTCGCTCTTTGTGGCGACCTTCTTCGGCTATCTGACCATCACGACGGCGTTGTCGATATTCATTGCGTTGCGAATTTTCCACGGTTTGACATTCGGTACTCTGACGACCACGGGTAATACGCTCGTGATCGATATTATGCCCTCGTCGCGCCGAGGTGAGGGCTTGGGTTACTATGGCGTGATGGGTAATATGGCGATGGCGTTTGGCCCGATGGCGGGTCTGTTTATCATATCGTCGGGCAACTACGATCTGCTGTTTTGGAGCTCGATCGCCTCAGGCGGTCTGGGATTGATGTTCGGCTCGTTGGTGCGCGCGCCACGCAAGGCGCCTGCTCCGCAACCCAATCGAGCGCTGTCGATCGACCGTTTCTTCCTGATCGAGGGAATCCCTGCCAGCATAGCATTCTTTATGTTGGCAATTCCGTATGGTATGACCTCGTCGTATATGGCGCTCTATGCCGAGCAGTCGGGTATCACGTCGAGTTCGGGACTGTTTTTTACGGTGATGGCATTGGGTTTGGTGTCGTCGCGTCTAAATTCGGGTAAGCGTGTCGATCGCGGATTGGTTACGCAGACGATTCGTGCGGGTATTGTTGTGGCTCTTGTTGGTGTTACGGGCGAGGCTCTGCTATCGACCGTGGCCGAGTGGAACCAGACGGCAGGATATGTGCTCTATTTTGCGTCGGCGCTGCTGATTGGTTATGGATATGGAACGATGTTTCCGGCATACAACACGCTGTTTATCAACCTTGCGCCCAACTCGCGTCGTGCGACGGCAAATGCAACCTACCTGACGGGTTGGGACGTAGGTATCGGTTGCGGAATGTTGCTCGGTGGCTGGCTTTCGGAGCGTAGTTTTGCGTTGTGCTATGCCGTAGGTGCGGCGTTGGTTGTGCTGGCGTTGGTATGGTTTGTGGTGCGCGTAACGCCCCATTTTAATAAGAATAAATTGAGATAACGATTTTTATGGCAACTTCACTCTTTTCGGACGTAATTTTCGGGCCGATCCATTCGCGTCGATTGGGACTTTCGTTGGGTGTCAATCTGCTACCTACGGAGGCTAAGTTGTGCAATTTCGACTGCATCTATTGCGAGTGCGGTTGGAATGGCGACCATCGTGGATCGCGTCGATTCAACGACCGAGCGACGGTGCGCGAACTGCTTGGCGAGCAACTGCGCAAGATGGCCGAGGCGGGGACACCGCCCGATGTGATCACATTCGCGGGTAATGGCGAGCCGACGATGCACCCTGATTTTGAGGCGATTATCGACGATACGATCGCTCTGCGTGATGAGCTTTGCCCGTCGGCACGAGTGTCGGTGTTGAGCAATGCGACGATGATCGGACGCGAGTCGGTGCGTCGTGCGTTGGAGCGTGTCGATAACAATATTTTGAAGCTCGACTCGGCATTTGACGCGACCGTGCAACTGATGAACAACCCGCAGCAGGCCGACTATACGGTCGAGCGAACGGTGCGCGAGATGGAGCGTTTCGAGGGTCGAATGATCTTGCAGACGATGTTCCTGCGTGGCAGAGTGGGGGAGTGCCCGATTGACAATACGACCGAGCGAGAGGTTGAGGCGTGGTTGAAGATTGTGGAGCGTATTCGTCCTCAGCGAGTTATGGTATATACGATCGACCGCGATACGCCACTCGAAACCCTCGCGAAGGTATCGGTCGAGGAGTTGCGACGGATAGCCGAACGGGTCGAGGCGTTGGGCATTGAATGTTCGGTAGCGGGATAATAAAGAAGGCGTTGCTTGCGGCAACGCCTTCTTTATTATATCATCTCTTTGATCGCTTGATAGATACCCTCGGCATCGTAGCCGCACATCGCATATAGTTGGGCAGGCGAACCGTGTTCGACAAATTGATCGGGGATTCCGAGGCGTCGCACCTGCTTGATGTGCCCGTGCTCGGTGAGCCAATTCTCGACCGCACTACCTGCGCCACCGCGCACAACGCCGTCCTCGACCGTAATCACACGGTCAAAACGCTCAGCGATCTCTGCAAGCAGCTCTTCGTCAAGCGGTTTAGCCCATCGCATATCGTAGTGTGCCACCGAAATCCCCTCCTCTGCTGCGCGCGCAATCGCCTTTGCGACGAAGTTGCCGACCGTACCAAAGCTCACCACAGCCACCTGATCGCCATCAGCGAGGCGACGTCCGCGACCTATTTCGAGTGCTGTGAAAGGCTGCTCGCGCCACTCGGTGCCCACACCACGACCACGCGGATAGCGGATCACAACGGGGCGCTCGGCTTGCAAGGCAGTGAACATCATATTTCGCAGTTCGATCTCGTTCATCGGGGTTGCAATAGTCAGATTGGGCACACTTCCCAACGTTGCCAGATCCAATGCTCCGTGGTGTGTCGCTCCATCTTCGCCAACCAATCCTGCACGGTCAAGACACAGCACCACAGGTAGTTGCTGAATCGCTACGTCGTGAACAATATTGTCGAAAGCGCGTTGCGAGAACGACGAATAGATATTGCAGAACGGTACTAACCCCTGCGTAGCCAATCCCGCTGCAAAAGTTACGGCGTGTCCCTCGGCGATGCCCACATCGAAGCAACGTTCGGGCATCTCGGCCATCATAATATTGAGTGAGCAACCCGTTGGCATTGCGGGAGTTATGCCGACAATACGCTTGTCTTGGCGAGCCAGATCGAGCAACGTCTGACCGAAAACATCTTGATAGCGTGCCGATGCGTCGGGCGCGGTTTTATCCAATCGCTCGCCCGTCGTGGGGTCGAAATGTCCCGGTGCGTGCCACACCGATTGGTTCTGCTCGGCAGGGGCATAGCCTTTACCCTTGACCGTCAGTACGTGCAACAATTTCGGTCCTTTGATCTGGCGCAGGTCGCTCAGCGTGCGCGCCAACGAGATCACGTCGTGCCCATCAACGGGTCCGAAGTAACGGAATCCGAAGCTCTCGAACAGATTGCTATTCTGCAAGATACCCTGCTTGATGACGTTTCCTGCCTTCTGCATCGCGCGTCGCAACGAGGGCATCGACGCAAGCATATTCCACACTCGATTTTTGAACCGATTGTAGTGGCGCGAGGTGGTGATTCGCAGCAGGTAATGTTTCAAAGCACCGACATTGGCGTCGATCGACATATTGTTGTCGTTGAGAATGATGAGCAGGTTTGCCTTGCTGGCGCCTGCGTTGTTCAGCCCCTCGAATGCCAATCCGCCCGTCATCGCTCCATCGCCGATAACCGCAACTACGTTACGCTCGTCGCCTTTCAGTCGCATTGCCTCGGCCATACCGAGTGCTGCCGAGATCGAAACCGACGAGTGGCCACCGATGAAGGCATCGTACTTGCTCTCGCTGCGGCGCGGAAAACCGCCCAGTCCGCCCAACTTGCGATTCGAGGTGAATGCGTCGCGACGCTCGGTGATGATCTTGTGGGCATAGGCTTGGTGGCCAACGTCCCAAATCAGCTGATCGTCAGGCGTATCGAACACGTAATGGAGAGCCGTAGTCAGTTCGACCGTACCCAAGCTCGATCCCAAATGCCCCGGATTTACGGCACATTGTTCGATGATGTAGTCGCGCAATTCGTCGCAAAATTGCGGAAGTTCATCGACGCTCAGTGCGCGAAGTTCAGTCGGTGAATCGACGTTGGTGAGATATTTATACTCTTTCGTTCCCATTAGTTGCATTTTCTCTCGACAAAGATAATTAAATATTGGAGAAAAATACTTATCTTCGCAAAAGGATTCAGAATAAAAACGATTGAATGATGCGAAAATTGTTGATGTTCGTTGCATTGAGCCTCATTTGCAGCTCGTGCGTGTCGAACAAAGTCTATAACGCTTCGCGTGCCGAGGTGATGCGTCTCGAAAGTGAGCTGTCGGCTCTGCGTGCCCGCCACTCGGCTCTCGAACAGCTTAATAATGAGCTCAATGGCGAGAAGCTCGGTTTGCAGGATAACCTTTCGGCGCTCACTGCCGAGCACGATGCGCTGCGTAAGCAGTATGCCTCGCTCGATGCCGATCGCGCCAAACTTGCTCGCGATCTGGATCAGCTGCGCGATATGCTCGACAAAGGTAATGCCGAGGCGTCGCGAATGTTGCAGGAGTTGCAGCGCAACCAAGCCGATTTGGAGGAGCGTTCGCAGCGTGTCGAGGAGTTGGAGTCGCTGTTGAAGGCGCGCGAGGAGGCCATCGCTGCAATCCGTCGTCAGGTGAGCGACGCTTTGTTAGGCTTTGAGGGTAAGGGACTTACGATCTCGACCCGCGACGGTAAGGTCTATGTCTCGATGGAGGATAAACTGCTGTTCCGTTCGGGTAGCTACGAGATCGGTCGCGATGGCGAGAAGGCGGTGCGCGATCTGGCGAAGGTGCTGGCGGCCAACCCCGACATCAACGTTATGGTCGAGGGACATACCGACGACGTGCGCTATACGCCCAATGCCTATCTCAAAGATAACCTCGACCTGAGTGCCAAGCGTGCGACGACCGTGGTGCGTTTGTTGCTCGAAAACAAGGAGATAGCACCCGAGCGAATCGTTGCCGCTGGACGTGGCGAGTCGTTGCCCGTAGCCGAGGGCAAGACGGCCGAGGCGCGTGCCAAGAACCGTCGTACGGAGATCATCTTGACCCCGAAATACGACGAATTGATGAAATTGATGGAAACAACAAATAACGAATAAATGCTATGAAATACAAACGTATATTGCTCAAACTCAGCGGTGAATCGCTGATGGGCGCACAGAAATATGGTCTTTCGACCGACGTACTCACCTCGTATGCACGTCAGATCCGCGACGTGGCTGCAACGGGTGTGCAGATCGGTATTGTGATCGGTGGCGGTAATATTTTCCGTGGTTTGAGTGGCGTGAGCCGTGGTTTCGACCGCGTGAAGGGCGACCAGATGGGGATGCTCGCTACGATCATCAACTCGCTGGCATTGCAGTCGGCATTGGAGGACGCAGGCGTCAAGGCTCGTGTGCTGACATCGATCCGTATGGAGCCCATTGGCGAGTACTACTCGAAGGCTCGCGCGCTGGAACTGATGGAGGCCGGTTACGTGGTGATCGTCGGTGGCGGTACGTCGAATCCCTTCTTCTCGACCGACTCGGCATCGGCTCTGCGTGGCGTCGAGTTGGAGTGCGAGGTGCTGTTGAAGGGTACCCGTGTCGATGGCGTCTATACGGCTGATCCTGAGAAAGATCCGACCGCAACGAAGTTCGACGAAATCACGTTCGACGAGGTGCTCGATCGTCGTTTGAAGGTGATGGATCAGACCGCTTTCACGCTCTGCCGCGAGAACGGATTGCAGATCATCGTCTTCGATATGGACACCGAGGGCAACCTCGCGCGCGTTCTGTCGGACGAGAAGATAGGTACGTTGGTTAAACTTTAATTCGTGGTGCGATGAAGAAGAAGATAATTGTTGCGGTGTTGTTTATTGCGGCTATTGCGCTGGCATCTTTTGTAGTGATTCGCGCACAGCGCCTGCCGGTTGATGACGCTGCGGTTGCTGTGATTGGCGACAAGTGCCCCTCGTTTGAGGTGCAAATGCTTGACGGCGATGTGGTTTCGATCGACTCGCTGCGTGGTAAGACCGTCCTGATCAACTTCTGGGCTACGTGGTGCCCGCCCTGCAACGAGGAGATGGAGCGCGTTGAGAAGGATATTGTCGAGCGTTTTGCCGACGAGGAATTTGTCTTCCTGCCCATTTCGCGTGGCGAGAAACCCGAGGTGGTCAGCGCGTGGCGCACGAAGAAGGGATACAAGTTCGATGTAGGTCTTGATATCGCAACCGAGATCTTCCCGCAGTTTGCCCGCACCTATATTCCTCGCAACTACTTGATCGATCCCGACGGAACGATCGTCTATTACGAGGTCGGCTACGATGCTGAGCTCTTTGACGAGCTTGTGAATAAGATCGACGAAACGATCCAAAACGCTAAGAAATAATTACTTAAAACACAGATACAGTTATGACAGAACAGACCAAACAGATCCTCGACAATGCATCGTCGAAGATGCAGAAGGCGCTCGACTATTTCGAAGATGAATTGGCGAACGTACGTGCAGGCAAGGCCAGCACCAACCTCCTGAATGGCGTGATGGTTGATTACTATGGCGCACCGACCCCCGTGTCGCAGGTTGCTAGCGTAACCGTTCCCGACGCTAAGACGGTGATTATCCAGCCGTGGGAGAAGAATCTGATTCGTGCCATCGAGAAGGCAATTATCGACTCGAACATCGGCCTCGCTCCCTCGAACAACGGTGAGCAGATCCGCTTGACGATGCCCCCTCTGACTGAGGAGCGTCGTAAGCAGCTCGTTAAGCAGGTTCGCAGTAGTGCCGAGAATGCTCGCGTAACGTTGCGTAACATTCGTCGTGATGCTGTCGATGCGTTCAAGAAGGCGCAGAAGGACGGTATGCCCGAGGACGAGGCAAAATCGGGCGAGGGCGAAGCACAGAAGGTGATCGAAAAGTATTCGAAGAAGCTCGATGCAATGCTCGACGCTAAGGAGAAGGAGATTATGACCGTGTAATTTGTTGCTCCTCAATGATTAAGCCGCTCTGCAAAGGGCGGCTTTTTTGATTCACAAATTGCATTATAATCCACACTTAGTGGCTCATCATTGGCGGGTGGGGGGGCTCGCCCGAAGGGCGACCCGCCAATGATGACACGCCGCATAACGGCGTGATCATTTCAATTCAGTTTTTTTGTGAATAACCGACCAATTGCTTACTCAACCTTCATAACAAAAAAGCCACCCCAGCGACGGAGTGGCTTTTATTAATATAGGTATTCGTTTTACAACTTCTCGCCGTAGGCCAAATCGCCTGCGTCGCCGATGCCCGGCACGATGTACGACTTCGAGGTCAGCTCCTCATCGACCGCTCCGCACCAGATCGTAGTGGTCTTCTCGGACATATGCTGCTTGACGTAATCAACACCCTCCTCGCTGGCGATAACTGCCGCAATATGAGTGTGTTTGGGGGTGCCACCCTTTTCGCACAGAGCCTCGTAGGTGAGCACAATCGACGAACCGGTTGCCAACATCGGGTCTGCCAAAATCAGCACTTTGCCCTCCAAACTGCCACACGAGATGTACTCAACCTTGATCTTGAACTTACCATCTTTGCTATACTTGCGATAGGCCGAAACAAAGGCGTTCTGCGCGTCGTCGAAGTAGTTCAGAAAACCCTGATGGAAGGGCAGACCGGCACGCAGAATTGTCGCAACGACCACCTCGTCGCTTACTTGCATCACGGCAGCCTCGCCCAGCGGAGTCTCGACAACGGTGGGGGTGTAGTCGAGCGTCTTGCTGATTTCGTATGCAGTTACCTCGCCCATACGTTCGAGGTTGCGGCGGAAACGCATACTGTCGACCTGAATTTTACGATCGCGCATCTCGGCGATAAACTTATTGACGATCGAATTTTGTTGGTTGAGAATGTGTAACATAATCGTATCGAAGTTATTGAAGGTTAGTCAATTAGTACAGGAAGTTGTTGAACGGATAGCGTCCTGCGTGAATCTCGCGCACCATCGAATAGAGGTCCTGACGCAACTTGTCGATGTTCTGTCGGTCGAGCGCCGAAATGAAGATACAAGGCGCATCGGTCGAGGCCATATAGGTACGTTTTAGATCGTCGAGCGAGAGATTTTCGCGCGTTGCGGGAGTCAGGTCGTCCTCGTCTTTCTTAATATAGGTGTAGGCGTCGATCTTGTTGAAGATGATGAAGGTTGGTTTGTCGCCTGCACCAATCTCGCGCAGGGTCTGCTTCACCACGTCCATCTGCTCCTCGAATCCGGGGTGCGAAATATCGACAACGTGCAGCAGCAGATCGGCCTCACGTACCTCGTCGAGGGTCGATTTGAACGACTCGACCAGCTGAGTAGGCAACTTACGAATGAAACCAACGGTGTCCGAAAGCAGGAACGGAAGGTTGTCGAAAACCACCTTGCGCACTGTCGTATCGAGCGTCGCAAAGAGCTTATTCTCAGCGAATACGTCGCTCTTACTCAGCAGGTTCATCAGCGTTGATTTGCCTACGTTCGTATATCCGACTAACGACACACGCACCATCTGTCCGCGGTTGCTACGCTGCACAGCCATCTGGCGGTCGATCTTTTTCAGATCCTCTTTGAGTTTCGAGATTCGATTGCGGACAATACGACGGTCGGTCTCGATCTCGCGCTCACCCGCACCGCCACGTGTACCCGTGCCGCCTCGCTGACGTTCGAGGTGGGTCCACATACCCGTCAGTCGCGGCAACATATATTCGAGCTGCGCCACCTCGACCTGCGTCTTGGCGTAGGCGGTCTGTGCGCGCGCTACAAAGATATCGAGAATGAGTCGTGTTCGGTCCTGCGTGAGGCAGGGGAGTGCCTTCTCGATGTTGCGGGTCTGTGAGGGCGAGAGTTCATCGTCGAAGATCACTACGTCGATGGCGTTCTCCTCGCAGAATGCGGCGATCTCCTCCAACTTACCCGGACCCACATAGATACGCGAGTTGGGCGAGGGCAGCATCTGCATAAAGCGGCGCACGGTTACGATTCCGGCGGTCTCGGCCAGAAACTCCAACTCGTCGAGATACTCCTCGGCCTGACGCTGCTTCGAGCGGTCGGTGATGACCGTAACGAGCACAGCGCGACGACGCGGATCGACCTCGACGACCTCGGTTGCGGTGTTGTTTGTATTCTTTGTTTTGCTGTCAGCCATTGGCTAATTGAGTTATAAACAAGGTATTACCTCCTGTAAAAACGAGGGTATCCCACTTGCTTGGGACACCCTCATATTTTGTCGATTGTAATCCGTTCGATTACTGGATACGGAACTCAACGGGCAGAGTGTAACGTACACGCACGGGGGCGTTACGCTGCTTACCCGGGGTCCACTTGGGCGACGACTGCAATACGCGAACAGCCTCATCAGCCAGCGAGCGGTCGGGGCTCTGCATAACCTGAATGTTGGTGAGCGAACCGTCGCGCTCGATAACGAAGGTCAGCGTTACCTTACCCGAGATACCGTTCTCCTGAGCGATCTGCGGGTACTTCAACTTACCCTGAACCCACGAGCGGAACTTCATCAAGTCGCCACCCTGGAACTTAGGCATCTCCTCAGCGATGATGAAGGGAGCGTCGTCCTCAGCAGCCTCCTCGACAACTTCGATATTCTGAACGATCTCGATATCCTCCGAGAACTCCGAGAAGTCAAACTCGGTATCGATCTTGGTGTCGTTGGTTACGACGTTCAGCACGTCCGACAGAACCTGCATCTCAACCTTCTTGGGAGGTTCGGGCGGTTTCTGATCCTGAGTGGTGATGTCGGTGATTTCCTCCTCGACAACCTCCATACTTGCTTCGATGATCTCAACGTTACGCTCCTTCTGAGTGTAAGCGAAAGCGGCGATGGTCAGCAACAGAGCGAAGATCAAGCCGATTTCGAGGAACAGACCTTTCTTGTTGTTAAGGTCAGCTTTGGGTGATTTTTTGATTTGCATTATTAATTAATTTTAATTGTTTTCGTCGAAAAACATCATTTGTTGCACTACAAATATAGTAACAATATCCGAAAAAAAATAGTTTTGCTCAAAAAAAACTCAAAAAATACATATATTTGCACTCGTGAGCCTCGTAGAGGGGCATTTTGAAGACGATTTATGGAACATTTGTACGGGAAAACTCTCGCCGAGCTGCGAGTTGTGGCCGAGGAGTACGGGCTACCGCGATTTGCTGCGGGACAGATGGCGCGTTGGCTTTACAAGCGCCACGTTACGGATATCGCCTCGATGACCGATCTCTCGGCTGTGGCGCGTGCGCGATTGGCCGAGCGTTACGATATCGGTTTGACGGCCCCGTTGGCGGTCAGCGCGTCGGAGGACGGAACACGAAAATATCTCTATGCGACCGAAACGTCGGGTCGCCACATCGAGTCGGCATATATCCCTGATGGTGAGCGTGCTACGTTGTGCGTTTCGTCGCAGGCGGGGTGCCGTATGGGCTGCCGTTTCTGTATGACTTCGCGTCAGGGATTGCATCACTCGCTCTCGACACTCGAAATCCTGAATCAGATCGCCTCGCTGCCCGAACGCGACCGACTGACCAATGTGGTCTATATGGGTATGGGCGAGCCGTTGGATAATCTCGACAATGTTCTGCGTTCGCTCGAAGTGCTCACCTCGGAGTGGGGATACGGTTGGAGTCCCACGCGAATAACCCTCTCGACAGCGGGTGTGTTGCCCTCGTTGAAGCGCTTTTTGGACGAGTCGTCGGTGCATTTGGCAGTCAGCCTGCACAACCCGTTTCACGATGAGCGTCAGGAGATTATGCCTATCGAAAAACCCTATCCGATTGCCGAGGTGATGAAGCTTCTGCGTCAGTACGATTTCACTCACCAGCGACGTGTCAGCTTCGAGTATATCGTGATGAGTGGGTTGAACGATTCGCCCCGCCACGTGGCCGAGCTGGCTCGTTTGCTCAATGGTGTGGCGTGTCGTATCAATCTGATTCGTTTCCACAAAATCCCCGATTCGCCCTATTTCAGCCCTCCGCAGCCGCAGATGGAGACCTTCCGTGATGCGCTGATCCGCAAGGGAATTATGACCACAATCCGCCGTTCGCGTGGCGAGGATATCAAGGCGGCGTGCGGTCTGCTCTCGACGCTCGGGGTCGATAAGGCGTAGCTCGGGCACGTGATTTGAACGATGGTGCGGGTAACTTTATATATAATTATTGTATGAAAAAGTATCTTTTAATTCTCGTTTTCGCGTTGGCGACTTTCGCGTCGGCGATGGCGAAGGGTGGGGTAGAGTTCCGCGATGGAGCGCTCGATGATATGGTGGCTGAGGCTGCCGCAGAAGAGAAATATCTCTTTGTCGAATTGTTTGCAACGTGGTGCGGTCCGTGCCGAATGATGGAGCGCACGTTGGCAACCGATGAGGTGGGTGCGTATATGAATCCACGCTTTGTATCAGTGCGTTACGATGTCGATAAGGCTACGGGAGCGTTGCTTGCGCGAACCAATGGTGTGCGTAGTATCCCGACCTGCTTGGTGATGAACGGCAATGGTGAGGTGGTAGGTCGTTTAGTCGGATCGAGCTCGCCCGAAAAATTCGTAGCCTCGATGCGTAGTTTGCTGGCAAATATCTCGGAAGAGTAGTAAAAACGTCGCGGGGGTAGCGCTTTTTCTCGAAAAAAGTGCTATATTTGCGGTAGAGTACCTAATGTGCAACAAAAATAGTGATCAGATATGGAATACTTAACCAAACTTCAAGAATATGCTGCGG
This sequence comes from Rikenellaceae bacterium, assembly GCA_017442365.1. Classification (GTDB taxonomy): domain Bacteria; phylum Bacteroidota; class Bacteroidia; order Bacteroidales; family Rikenellaceae; genus Alistipes. The sequence continues at coordinate 13,466 of JAFRZW010000005.1, forward strand.
CTCCGACCGTTGAGGAGGTAGCCGAGAAGGTGGCGGCGGCACGCGAGGCCGCAAAGGCTAACGAGACGACCGATGTCTATAAATTTTGCTATTCGACCATCGACCTCACGACGTTGGCTTGTACCGATTCGGTGGAGTCGGTAACCCGTTTTGCGCGTCGTGCTGCGGAGTTCTATATCGACTATCCGCATATCCCGAACGTGGCGTCGATTTGTGTCTATCCTCTTTTCGTTGAGACGGTTGGATTGGCCGTAGATGGTACTCCGATGCGCATTACAAGCGTGTCGGGCGGTTTCCCTGCGTCGCAAACGTTCCTCGAAGTGAAGGTTTTGGAGACGGCTATGGCGATCGAGAACGGTGCCGACGAGATCGACATCGTGATCAACGTGGGCGAACTGATGGCAGGTCGTGTCGATGAGATGGCGTCGGAGATCGAGGTGCTGCGTGAGGAGGCCGATGAGGTGGTTTTGAAGGTGATCATCGAGTCGGGTGCGCTGAAAACTCCCGAGCTGATTCGCAAGGCGTCGTTGTTGGCGATGATGGCGGGTGCAGACTTTGTCAAGACCTCGACCGGCAAGATCGACGTTGCAGCAACGCCCGAGGCTGCTGTTGTGATGTGCGAGGCTATCCGCGACTACTACGAGAAGACGGGTCGCAAGGTTGGTTTCAAGGCGGCAGGTGGCGTGCGCACGGCTGAGGACGCAGCGCTCTACTACACCATCGTCGAGCAGACGCTCGGCAAGGAGTGGCTTACCCCCGAATTGTTCCGTATCGGTGCAAGTTCGGTTGCCAACAATCTGATCTCGGCAATCGAAGGCAAGGAGGTTAAGTACTTCTAATTCAAAGTTCAAAATTCAAAATTCAAAATTAAGCCGCACTTTTTGGTGCGGCTTTTTTATTAATTCAAAGGACCCGAAATTCAAAATTATTTTACGCGATTTCGAAGAAATCGTCGCGCACGGCGGCGCCCGCGACTTTCAGTCGCGCCGCCCCACGCCGCCGTGTGCGCTCTAATCAGAATAATGTGTAAATCTTGTTTTGTATAAAAAAATAAGACCGTCCTATGTGGGACGGCCTTATTCTCAATATTTGGTTAATGCTAACCTCTTATTTCTCAGTCAGAGCTGCGTGAGCTGCTGCCAGACGTGCGATGGGCACACGGAAAGGCGAGCAAGATACGTAGTTCAGACCTGCGTGGTGGCAGAACTCTACCGACGAAGGCTCACCACCGTGCTCACCGCAGATACCGCACTTCAAGGTCTCGCGAGTGCCACGGCCCTTGAATACAGCCTCACGGATCAACTGACCAACACCGTTGCGATCGAGGATCTGGAACGGGTCGTTCTTCAAGATACCCTTGTCGAGATATACGGGCAAGAACTTAGCGATATCGTCGCGCGAGAAGCCCAGAGTCATCTGAGTCAAGTCGTTAGTACCGAACGAGAAGAACTCGGCAACCTCAGCGATCTGGTTTGCGGTAACAGCTGCGCGCGGTACCTCGATCATCGTACCTACCAGGTAGTCGATCTTGTCGTTGCGCTCAGTGAATACCTCGTTAGCAACGCGGTCGATGATGTTCTTCTGGTAGCGCAACTCCTTGTGGTTACCTACCAGCGGAACCATAATCTCAACCTTCACGTCCATACCCGTAGCCTTTACGTTCATTGCAGCCTCGATGATAGCGCGAGCCTGCATCTCGGTAATCTCGGGATAGGTGTTACCCAGACGGCAACCACGGTGGCCCAACATCGGGTTCACCTCGTGCAGCGACTCAACACGTGCTGCAACCTTCTCAACGGGGATATTCAGTGCGTCAGCCATCTCCTGCTGCTCCTTCGGAGTGTTGGGAGCGAACTCGTGCAGAGGGGGATCGAGCAGACGTACGATCACGGGATAGCCCTTCATAGCCTTGAACAGACCCTCGAAGTCGCCACGCTGCATAGGCAACAACTTCGACAGAGCTACACGACGACCGTCCTCATCGTCAGCCAAGATCATCTCGCGAACAGCCTTGATACGGTCGCCCTCGAAGAACATATGTTCGGTACGGCACAGACCGATACCCTCAGCACCGAATGCAAATGCCTGCTCAGCGTCCTTCGGAGTATCAGCGTTAGCGCGAACCTTCATCGTAGCGTACTTGCCTGCCAGCTCCATCAGCTTGCCGAAGTCGCCGCTCAGATCAGCTGCCTGAGTAGCTACCTGACCGAGATAAACCTCACCGGTCGAGCCGTTCAACGAAATCCAATCACCCTCCTTGATGGTGTACTCACCGATCTTGATGGTGCGAGCCTTATAGTCGATCTGCAACTCACCTGCACCCGAAACGCAGCACTTACCCATACCACGTGCAACAACGGCAGCGTGCGAGGTCATACCACCGCGCTGAGTCAAGATACCGGCAGCGTCCAACATACCCTTCAAATCCTCGGGCGAGGTCTCGATACGAACCAAGATAGCCTTCTGGCCACTTGCAGCAACCTTCTCAGCGTCCTCAGCGAAGAATACAACGGGACCCGTTGCAGCACCCGGCGATGCGGGCAGACCCTTCACCAGAACCTTAGCGTTCTTCATTGCAGCCTTATCGAATACGGGGTGCAGCAGCTCGTCGAGCTTAGCGGGCTCGCAACGCAGAACTGCGGTCTTCTCGTCGATCAGACCCTCAGCCAGCATATCCATTGCGATCTTCACCATAGCTGCGCCGGTACGCTTACCGTTACGGCACTGCAACATCCACAACTTACCGTCCTGAATAGTGAACTCGATATCCTGCATATCGGTAAAGTACTCCTCCAAGTGGTGCTGGATCTCGTTCAGCTCCTTGTAAACCTCGGGCATAACCTCTTCGAGCGAAGGATACTTCGATGCGCGCTCCTCCTCCGAGATGTTCTGAGCCTTAGCCCAACGCTTCGAACCCTCGATGGTGATCTGCTGAGGAGTGCGGATGCCTGCAACTACGTCCTCACCCTGAGCGTTGATCAGATACTCACCGTTGAAGATGTTCTCACCTGTTGCAGCGTCGCGCGAGAATGCAACACCCGTTGCCGAGTTGTCGCCCATATTACCGAATACCATTGCCTGTACGTTCACAGCGGTACCCCACTCAGCGGGAATGTTGTTGAGCTTACGATAGAGGATTGCGCGCTCGTTCATCCACGAACCGAATACTGCGCAAACTGCACCCCACAACTGCTCCCAAGGACATACGGGGAAGTCCGAACCGGTCTGCTCCTTAACGGCAGCCTTGAACTTCGCAACCAGCACCTTCAAGTCGTCGGTGGTAAGGTCGGTGTCGTTCTGCACGCCACGCTCCTCCTTCAACTCGTCGATAATAACCTCGAAGGGATCCTGGTCCTCCTTGCTAACGGGCTTCATACCCAATACAACGTCGCCGTACATCTGTACGAAGCGGCGGTACGAGTCCCAAGCGAAGCGGGGGTTACCCGACAGCTTCGAGATAGCCTCAACAGCGTCGTCGTTCAAACCGAGGTTCAGAATGGTATCCATCATACCGGGCATCGATGCGCGAGCACCCGAACGAACCGATACGAGCAGCGGAGCAACGGGGTCGCCGAACTTGCGGCCGGTCAGCTCCTCAACGCCCTTCATAGCCTTCTCGACCTCAGGACGGAGCATCTCAACGATCTTCTCCTTACCGTACTGGTAGTACTCCGAGCATACGTCGGTAGTGATGGTAAAGCCCGGGGGTACGGGGATACCGATCAAGTTCATTTCAGCCAGGTTAGCACCCTTGCCACCCAGCAATTCTCTCATTTTGCCATTACCCTCAGCCTCTTTGTTACCGAAGGTATAGACTCTTTTTACGTTTGACATTTTTTGTAACGATTATTTTAATGAAATTAGTTAATTGTCGTTATTACGCTTCAAGTTTGCGAAATTAACAATTTTTCTGCAAATGCCAAAGAATCACGATGGAATTTTTGTAAAAAATTGCAGATCACTCCGATTTTGACCCTAAATTCGATTGCGCAGGCTTGTTTGACTACCCTGTGGGCGGGTCTTGCAGTTTTTTGTTCTTGCCTGCAAAATCAGTGGTGGCGAAGGTGAATTTGGGATTGTAAATTGGCGATTTCTTTGGAATCGACACACTCGCGGGCAGAGGCAACCCAACGAATAAAAAACAAAACCCGCCCACGAGGCAGGTTAATGAGGCAGGTAAATGAGGCAGGTTAATTTTGAATTTTGAATTGAAAAAACCGCACTCCGAAAAGAGTGCGGTTTTTATCGTTCAATTACGCCCGAGCCGACCAACTCGTCGCCATCGTACCACGCGGCAAATTGTCCTGCCGTGATGCCACGTTGAGGCTCGTCGAAACGTATGTAAAGCCCCCCTTCGGTGCGGATCAGTTCGGCATTTTGCAACGGTTGTCGATAGCGTATTCGAACTGCATAGCGACGTCGTTCGCCCGCCTCCATCGCTACGTCGGGACGCACCCAATGGATCTCATTCTCAACGATATGCAACGCTCGGCGATAGAGCCCGGGGTGGTCGTCGCCCTGACCCATATAGATCACATTCTGCTCAACGTCGGTCGAGATAATGAACAGCGGTTCGGGTCGTCCGCCAACGCCTAAGCCCTTACGCTGACCGATGGTGTAGAAGTGGGCGCCGTTGTGCTCGCCGATCTTCTTGCCATCGCGCACCGTGTAGGTGTATGGCTCGGACAGCGCACGCAGATTGTCCTCCGAAATCTTACGCTCGTAACCACGCCACGTGGGCAGAATTTCGTGAATGTTGCCCTTGCGTTTTTCGAGTTTCTGTTGCAGGAAAACGGGCAGATCGACCTTGCCCACGAAACAGATGCCCTGCGAATCTTTGCGCTTGGCCGTCGCTAAATGTTGCTCCTCGGCAATGCGTCGCACCTCGGGTTTGAGCAGTCCGCCAACGGGGAACATCGCTCGCGAGAGTTGCTCCTGCGACAGCTGACAGAGGAAGTAGCTCTGATCCTTGTTCGGGTCGCTACCCGCCAGCAGGCGATAGTGCACCTGCCCATCGCTGCCCACCACCTCGTCGCGACGGCAGTAGTGTCCCGTAGCAACGTAATCAGCCCCCAATTTAAGTGCCTCTTTCAGAAAGACATCGAACTTGATCTCGCGGTTGCACAGCACGTCGGGGTTGGGCGTGCGTCCGCGCTCATACTCCGCAAACATATAATCGACCACACGACGCTTGTACTCCTCCGAGAGATCGACCACGTGCAGCGGAATGTCCAATCGTTTGGCTACCAGCTCGGCAAAAACGCGGTCGTCGTGCCACGGACAGTCGCCTTCGAGCGTACCTGTCGTGTCGTGCCAATTGACCATAAAGAGTCCGATCACGTCGTAGCCCTGCTCTTTGAGCAGATAGGCCGCCACCGACGAATCGACACCTCCCGAAAGTCCTATAACAACGCGCTTAGCCATCGTTCATTTTTGTTTTTGGTAGTAAAGTAATGGTAAAACACGCCCAATGGCGTGTGAATTTTGAATCAATCAAAGTTCCATCAACCCCTCAGGCAGCAGGAACACAATTCGCTCACCCTCGAAGTCGATATGCACGATAAACTCCTCAACCGCAGGCACCAGCACCTCACGACCGTCCAACTCCAACCCAAACAGAGGGTTAGCCTCGCTGTCGTAGTAGTCTGCCACGCGACCTTTGGCCACGCTTGCGCCCTGCTCATCGACCACCTCAGCTGCGAAACCGATGAGATCATCCATATAGAATTCATCGTCGTTCGCCTCCTCGGCCTCGATTTCGATTGAGAGTTCGCGTCCGATCAATTCGGCAGCACGCTCCGGGGTATCCAGATCGTCGAACGCAACGATTGCGCCGCTCACACCGCGACGTTCGAAGCTACCGAAAAAAAGAGGAACCGTCAGTGAATCGATCTCCACCAATAACGGTTCCTCGTTTGAGAAGTTGTCGGGAAAGGTGTCATACAGCGTAATTGCCACTTCGCCCTTACGGCCGAAGAGTTTATTGACCTTTCCTACCGGCAACAGGTTTCCCATTGTGTTACTCTGCGCTCTCGGCAGCCTCTTCCGAAGCCTCCTCAGCAGCAGCGGCAGCAGCCTCAGCGGCAGCGGCGGCCTTCTTCTCTGCGATTGCAGCAGCGCGAGCCTCCTTCACCTTAGCCTCAGCCTCTTTGCGAGCCTTAGCCTCAGCAGCAGCAGCGCCCGAGATCTTGTTGGTCTTAGCCTCGATCTTAGCGTTCTTCTTGCCGAGCCACTTGTTGAACTTAGCCTCAGCGTCGCTCTCCGAGAACGCGCCCTTAGCTACGCCACCAAGCAGGTGCTTCTTATATAACACACCCTTGTACGACAAAATCGCACGGCAGGTGTCAGTGGGTTGTGCGCCTTTTTGTAACCAATCAAGAGCCTTCTCGAAGCTCAGGTCGATTGTAGCAGGATTCGTGTTAGGATTGTAGGTACCAATCTTCTCGATAAATTTACCATCACGTGGCGCTCTGCTATCTGCAACTACGATATGGTAGAAAGCATAACCTTTCTTACCGTGTCGAGCCAATCTGATTTTTACAGGCATTGTCTGAAAAAATTTAAGTTGTTAATTAGTTATTGTTACTGCACGAAAAATGTGATTTTCACACTTTTCAGCGCGCAAAAGTACGAACTAAATTGCGAACTGCCAAATATTCCGACACCCAAAACGCAATTTTTTCGCATTTCGGGCCGATTTTTTTGTTGTGTAGCAGTCCTTTACTCCTCCACTGCGGGGTGAACCGTAACGATACTGTCGACGATATACTTGGTGAAACCTCTCCAAGGCAGTGCGCCGAAATACTCCGTATAGTGCAACTGAACGGTGTTGCCGCTATTGAGCATCAGCTCGCGTGCTACCTCCTCGTTCTCGACCGAGAACTCGAACTCGTACGACTGAATCGCACCGGCCGACTTGGCGCGGATACCCGACTGAATCAACTTGCCCTCGTAGGTCTTGAACAGCACGCCCTTATGTACAACGTAGTTCAACTCGCCACTCTTGACGCCCTCACCGAAGGGGTAGTAGAAGCGTACGTAGCCGAAAATCGCAACGCCCAAAATCACGAGCAGAGCCGTAATGCAACCGATCTTTTTCATAGCTTTATAGTTTAGGTTTTTCTTGTTTTTGTTTTACTTTCGTTTGGGGTTCTCCTCGATGTACTTCGCCAGCGCAGCCTTAGCCTTCGGTGCCAGACGCAGCAGCGTGTACATCGTCGGGAAGGCCATAAAGGCGTAGGCTATGTCGATGATTCCCACCACCGTAGGCAACGACATCACCGAGGCCACAACAAGCAGCGCAAGGTAGAAGTAGTTGTAGTATTTGCCATACTTCGCACCGAACAGGAACGAGGTACATTTCATACCGTAGTACGAGTATGAGAACATCGTCGAGAATGCAAAGATAAACAAAATTGCCAACAAAAGATACTCTCCCACACCCGGAATTGCCTTACCGAAGGCGTCGATTGCGATTTGCAGACCCTTCATACCCTCGCCTGCGGTGTATCCCGTCGAGAGAATTGCCAGCGAGGTGAGCGTGCAGACCAGACCCGAGTCGGTCAGCGGGGCGATCATCGCCACGAAACCCTCACGCACGGGCTCGCTGTTGCGCGATGAGCCGTGCATCATCGAGGCTGTACCCGTACCTGCCTCGTTGATCAGTGCGGCACGACGGGCACCGAGCAGTGCGATGCCGATGATGCCGCCAATGCCTGCCTTCATCGAGAATGCCCCCTCGAAGATCGAGGCAAAGACGCTCGGAATCATCTCATAGTTGCGAATCAGAATGTAGCCTACCAGCAGGAAGTACATCACAATCATTGCAGGAACGAGCTTCGACGCCATTGCTGCAATGCGCTCGATACCGCCCAAAACTACGATAGCTGTGATGATTGTAATCACCACACCCATAGCCAAATGCAGCCAGAATGTCGGCTCGATGCCTCGCGGTATAAGGAAGATTGCGTCAATCGCCTCAACCAGCTGATTGGGTTGCATCAGGCAGAGCGTACCGATACAACCGAAAGCCGAGAAGAAGAGTGCCAGCGGACGCCAATTCTTACCCAGACCCTCGACGATCATATACATCGGACCGCCTTGCAGGTTACCCTCCGAGTCGCGACCTCGGTACATCGACGCCAGCGTACCCTCGAAGAATTTGGTTGCCATACCGACCACCGTGCTCACCCACATCCAGAAGATTGCGCCCGGGCCGCCAATGCTCAGTGCGATTGCCACACCTGCAATGTTGCCCATACCGATCGTAGCTGCGATTGCGCTACACAGAGCCTGCCACGAGGTGATCTGACCGCCTTCGCCCTCGCCGCTATCCTTTGCGCGCAGAGCCTCGATCGAGCGACCGAAATAGCGAAATGGTACCATTCGCGAATAGAAGAAGAGAAACAAACCGCCTCCGATCAGCACGATAAAGAGCGGATAACCACATATAAGGTCGCTTGCTTGCGAAATAAAATCTTTCATTGCCTAATTTTCCTAACTTTGTGTTTAATAAATCGGGTTCAATCGACCCGTCAAACGGCGCAGCGCGTCCGTTTAGTATCAAAACATTCGGCAAAGATACGAATTTTCGTCCGAATTTTCGCTATCGTTTGCCCAAAGAGTGAGTAAAGTAATCCGCAACGCGAAGTTTTTTTGGGGCATAGATTTGCGCTCAGAACAATGTTTGGCTCTGTTTTCTATATATAAAACAAATAATTATATAGGTTAAGTTGCGGAAATTCCGAAAGAAAGCGTACCTTTGCCGTCCCAAATGGGGAGAGAATCATTGATTTAAGAAACGAATTTTTAGAGAAAGATAGAGAGAGTATGAAACCAACACTTTTGGTTATGGCTGCGGGTATGGGCTCGCGCTATGGAGGTTTGAAGCAGCTGGACGCCGTGGGCCCCAGCGGTGAGACCATTATGGATTATTCGATTTACGACGCGATACGTGCGGGTTTTGGTAAGGTGGTATTTGTGATTCGACGCGATTTCGAGGAGGACTTCCGTCGCCAGGTGCTGCCCAAGTACGAAAATCATATCCCTGTCGAGCTGGTTTTCCAGTCGATCGACGCACTGCCCGAGGGCTTCAAAGCACCCGAAGGCCGCACCAAACCGTGGGGAACAAACCACGCCGTGATGATGGGTAAGGAGGTGATCAACGAACCCTTCTTGGTGATCAATGCCGACGACTTCTATGGTCGCGACAGCTTCGCGGTGATCGGTCGTGAGCTGTTACGCACCGAGGGCGAGAACAACTACTGTATGGTCGGTTTTCGCGTAGGTAACACCCTCTCGGAGTCGGGTACGGTGTCGCGCGGTGTCTGCTCGACCAACGAGTACAACTACCTGACAGGTATTGTCGAGCGTACCGACATCTGCCGTGTCGATGGCAAGGTGTCATTCACGGGCGACAATGGTTTCAAGGTATCGACCGACGAGCGTACCCCCGTATCGATGAATATGTGGGGCTTTACGCCCGACTACTTCCGCTACTCGGAGGAGTATTTCTCGGAGTATCTGCGCAACAACATCTCGAATCCGAAGGCTGAGTTCTACATTCCCCATATGGTCAATCACTTGATCACGACGGGTGTAGCTCGCGTGAAGGTACTCGATACCACCTCGCAGTGGTTCGGTGTAACCTATGCTGAGGATCGCGCAGGTGTGATCGAGAAATTGAAGGCTCTGGTTGAGGCAGGCGAGTATCCTGAACGCTTGTTCTAATTCAAAATGCAAGATTCAAAATGCAAAATTAGGCCACGTCCCGACGGACGTGGCTTTTTTTGTTTGAGGCGTTTAGAACAAATTAATAAAGAAGATAAAGCACAGACAATACGCACACTCGCGGGCTGCGGGGGTCAGCCGAAGGCTGAGCCCGCGAGTGTGTGTCAAAATCTCTGATTTTGCCAATTATTTTTGAATTTTGAATTTTGCATTTTGAATTAACAAAAAACCGCGCCCCGAATCGTCGGAGCGCGGTTTGCTTTTGCTGTCCTTTCGCGGTTTAGTTGCGAGTAGGCAGGAACGAGTAGTTCTTCGAGTAGTTGAGCATCTGATCGACGTAGCTATCGACGTACTCAACCTTAACATCGACGATCTTGTCGCCCTTCATTACGGGAACCAACTCGGGGTTGATGAAACCACCAAACGGCTCGATGTTCAGTGCGTTGTAACGCTCCAAAACCTCCTTGTGCAGTTCGGGATCGATCTTCACACCGTAGTTCTCAACCAGAGCCTTACCAGTCTCGAAATCACCCTCCGACTTGATGCGCTGCACCTCGTAGAGCATCTGACCAAACAGCTCGCGCAGCTTGTCGAAATCGTTTACAACCAGGTAGCGTTTGCCATTCTCGGTTACCCACTCGATCACGTTGTCGGCCTTACCCTTCTCGTAGCACCACTCAGCGATCAGCTTGCGGTTACGCATATGAGCCTCCTCGACGTCCTTGCCAAGCTCGATGCGCGAGTATTGGGTCATCATACCATTGACGATGTAGCTTGCATACTGAGCCTTAGCAACGTCGAGCGAGGGAACCAGACCCAACTCAACGAGCTTCTCGTCGCCCAGATAGTACAGACCAAAGAGGTCGGCACGAGCCTCTTCGAGGGTCGAGCCGTAGTTCTTCAACTCGCCACCCTTGGTGCCCGGAGCCAGCTGACCCGAGCCGTGGCCGAGGCACTCGTGCAGGTCGGTGTGGAGGTTGTCGCCCAGCGAGCCGAACTCGTTGATACGGGCGCGGTCCTCCTCGCGCAGAATGAACTCCTCGTCGAAGCCGTTGCCCTTAGCAGCCTGATCGTATGCGTAGGTGATGTTGTCGATGGTTACCGACTTCGAGCCGTAGTCGCGGCGGATCCAGTCGGCGTTGGGCAGGTTGATACCGATCGGGGTAGCGGGGTAGCAGTCGCCACCGAGCATAGCCACGTTGATAACCTTTGCTGAAACACCCTTAACTTCGGGCTTGCGGAATGCGGGGTTGATGGGCGAGTTGTCCTCGAACCACTGAGCGTTTTCGCTGATGATCTGAGTGCGCTTGGTAGCCTCGTCGCTACGCAGGCTCACGTTAGCCTCCCACGACGCCTTGCGACCCATCGGATCGCCATAGTCCTCGATGAAACCATTCACAAAGTCGATGGGCGACTCTACGTCCTGTACCCACAATACGTTATACTTGTCGAAGTCGCGCAGGTTACCGCTGCGGTAGTACTCGCACAGAGCGTCGATGATGGGCTTTTGGGTATCGTTGGTAACCTCCGAAGCCTTCTCCAACCAGTAGAGAATCTTGTCGATAGCCTCGCCATACATACCGCCCTGCTTCCAAACGCGCTCAACGACCTTGCCGCTTGCGTCCTTAGTCAGCTGCGAGTTCAGACCATACGAAATGGGCTGGGGATCGTTGTGGTCGATCATATCGGCATAGAACTTCTCGACCTCTTTCTGCGTTACGCCGTCGTAGTAGTTGTTAGCCGATGCAGTGATCATATCCACGCCCTCGCTCTGGTCCAAACGGCGAGCATAGAGCGACGAGTCGAACATTGCGGGTACGATAGCAGCCAGCAGCTCCTCGCGGGTGCCGAAATCGAGCGGCAGAGCCTCATCGGGCGTAGCCTCGACCAGCTTCACGAAGTACTCCTGCGAGAACTCGGGCTGGAACTTATCCATACTGTAATGGTGGTGGATACCGTTGGCAAACCACACCTTTTTCAGATACTTAACCACCTTCTGCCACTCCTCGTGGTTGGGGTCGCCCATATAGTTGGTATAGATACCTTCGAGGGTGCGGCGGATAGCAAGGTTGTACTTGAAGTTCTGGTCGAACATAATGTCGCGGCCACACTTAGCGGCCTCGCCCAGATAGTAAACCATCAGCTTCTGCTCCAAAGGCAGAGCGTCAAATTCGGGAACCTGATAGCGAATCACCTTCACGTCATCGAAGCGGTCGATAACCCACTGGAAATCGCTTTCGGTCTGCTGTTCTTGCGTGCAAGACGCAAAGATTGATGTCATCATAATCAGCAATAAAACTTTTTTCATCTTAGTTCGGATTTTGTGTGTTAATTTGTCGCAAATATACACATAAAAACCGAAAAATCAATCCTTCCCACCGCGCGCTAATGGCTCAAACTGCAAAATTAGTGTGGTGGAGGGGTGCGATTTCGAACATTTTTCATACCTTTGTATATTAAAAGCAAATTTTATGCACCGCGCCTTATAATTTTTTGGTGTTTGGTGCGTTCAATAGAATGATGTGAGATGGATACACTATTGGCTATTATCGCGTTGCTGCTCGCCGTTGTGGGCGTTGCGGGGTGCATTTTGCCGGTGTTGCCCGGTACGCCGATCAGCTATGTCGGTATGCTGGTGATGGCTTGCACCGAATACTCGACCCTTTCGAAACCGATCCTCGTAACCTTTCTGATCGTTACCATCTTGGTTTCGGTGGCCGACTATCTGCTGCCAGCGTGGCTTTCGCGTCGATTTGGCGGCTCGAAACGTGGCGCAACGGGTGCCACAATCGGTATGCTCGTGGGTCTGTTCTTCGTGCCGACGGGGTTGGTGCTCGGTCCGTTCATTGGTGCGGTGTTGGGTGAGATGTCGGTCAATCGCGACGACTCGGCCAAGGCGTTCAAGGTGGGATTCGGAGCATTTCTCTCGTTCATCGTCGGCACGGGGTTGAAGATGATCGCCTCGATCGCAATGCTCATCTATATCATTGGCGATATGGGCGGTGTTTTCGTAGGCTGGGGCGATACGATGGGCGGCTGGTGGAGCACGATAACCACTTGGGTGGCAAATATTTTCTAAGTGAATTTTTAGATCGATTAATATTTTTATCTCCAAACAATGAAGAAGATTTTAACACTGATGATGGTCGTGGCGGCAATGCTGTTCGCGGCTTGCGGATCGAAGTACGCCTATGAGAGCGTCAAGGGCGATCCCACGCAGACCCGTATCTACACGCTGGATAACGGTCTGAAAGTCTATATGTCGGTAAGCAAGGAGGAACCTCGTATTCAGACCTATATCGCTGTGCGTGTGGGTGGTAAGAACGACCCCTCGGAGACCACCGGCTTGGCTCACTACTTCGAGCACCTGATGTTCAAGGGTACGGAGCAGTTCGGTACTCAGGACTATGCAGCCGAGAAGCCTATGCTCGACGAGATCGAGCAGTTGTTCGAGGTCTATCGCAAGACCGAGGACGAGGCTGAGCGCAAGGCGATCTACAAGCGCATTGACTCGATCAGCTACGAGGCGTCGAAGTTGGCTATCCCCAACGAGTACGACAAGCTGATGGCAACCATCGGTGCGCAGGGTACCAACGCCTACACGGGTTACGATATGACCGTGTATGTCGAGAATATTCCCTCGAATCAGGTCGAGAATTGGCTCAAAATCGAGGCTGACCGCTTCAAGAATGTTGTGATTCGTGGTTTTCACACCGAGCTTGAAACCATCTACGAGGAGAAGAATATGTCGCTCACGCAGGACGGTCGCAAGGTCTATGAGGCGATGAATCGCGCGCTGTTCCCCAACCACCCCTACGGTAAGCAGACGGTGCTCGGTACGCAGGAGCACTTGAAGAACCCCTCGATTACCAACGTGAAGAACTACCACGATCAGTACTACGTGCCCAACAATATGGCAATCTGTTTGTCGGGTGATTTCGATCCCGAGCAGATGATCTCGCTCATCGACCAATACTTTGGCGATATGCAGCCCAATCCCGAGATCCCCGTATTGGAGTTCGAGCCCGAGCAGCCCATCACCGAGCCTATCGTTGAGGAGGTTTGGGGTCTGGACGCTGCAAACGTGGCTATCGGCTGGCGTTTGGGTGGCGCAGCATCGGAGGACGCCGATCTGGCAAACATCGTGGGTAGCATTCTCTACAACGGTCAGGCAGGTCTGATTGACCTCGATATCAATCAGCAGCAGAAGACGCTGAGCGCTTACGGCTATCCGTCGCTCTCGGCCGACTATGGTTATATGCAGTTGGCAGGTCGTCCCAAGCAGGGTCAGTCGCTCGAAGAGGTGCGTGATCTGCTGCTCGGCGAGGTTGCTAAGTTGCGTGCAGGCGAGTTCGACGAGGCTCTGATCGCTGCGGCGGTGAACAACTATAAGTTGGAGGCTATGCAGTATCTCGATTCGAACGATGGTCGTGCCGATATGTATGTCCAGTCGTTCATCAACCGCACCGAGTGGAAGGACGAGGTTGAGGTATTCGACCGCCTGTCGAAGATCACCAAGGAGGACGTTGTTCGTTTCGCTAACGAGAAGCTGGGTGAGCAGAACTACGCCATCATCTACAAGCGTCAGGGCAAGGATCCCAACGAGCAGAAGATCGCTAAGCCCGAGATCACTCCGATCGTAACCAACCGCGACGCTCAGAGCGACTTCTTCAAGGCTGTTGCAGCGTCGGAGGTGAAGCCTATCGAGCCGCGCTTTGTCGATTTCGAGAAGGATATGGACCGCTTCGAGGCGCAGTCGGGTATCGAGGTGCTCTACAAGCAGAACACCACCACCGACTATTTCTCGTTGGAGTATATGTTCGATCTGGGTACGTTGAACGATCCCGCATTGGGTCTTGCATTTGACTATACCGAGTACTTGGGTACGCTGGCAAAGAGCGCCGAGCAGATTCAGTCGGAGCTCTATGGTCTGGCTTGCGGATTTAACCTGCGTGCAAGTACGTCGCGTTGCCGAATTACGATCAGCGGTCTGGGCGAGAATATGAACAAGGCGATGGATGTCGTTGAGGATCTGGTGGCTAACGCTGTTGCCGACGAGGCGATCCTGGCAAACGTTAAGCAGGATATGCTCAAATCGCGCGCAAACGCTAAGCTGAATCAGTCGAGCAACTTCTCGGCTTTGCAGTCGTATGTGATCTATGGCGAGGAGGGTATGAATGCCCGCTTGTCGAACGAGGAGTTGATGGCACTCACCTCGGAGGAGCTGCTCGCAAAGGTGCGCGACCTGCTCACCAAGCAGCACACCGTTGTATATTACGGTCCCGCAACCAAGGACGAATTGCTTGCGTCGTTGAACGAGCACCACAATGTTCCCGAGGAGTTGCAGCCGCTCGAAATCAAGCGTCTGGCTAACGTTCCGACGCCCGAGAATAAGGTCTTCATCGCTGAGTACGACGCAAATCAGATCTACTACATTCAGTACTCGAATCGTGGCGAGAAGTTCGACGTTGCCAACGACGCCAACCTCGACCTCTACAACGAGTATTTCGGTGGCGGTATGAGCAGCATCGTCTTCCAGGAGATGCGCGAGGCACGCGGTCTGGCTTACTCGGCACGTGCCTATATGAGCACGCCTACCTATGCCGATGGTACTTACTCTTACACCGCATACATCGCTACGCAGAACGACAAGATGAAGCAGGCAATCGAGGCATTCGACGAGATTATCAACACGATGCCCGAGAGTGAGGCTGCCTTCAACGTGGCTAAGGAGTCGTATATCAACCAGGTGCGTACGCTGCGCTACACCAAGGCGAGCGTGCTCTATGCCTTTATCAATGCTCGCGATATGGGTCTTGATTACGACCGCGCTCGCGACGTGTTCGAGAAGGTGCAGACGATGACCCTCGACGACGTGAAGGCCGTTCAGCAGCAGTGGGTTAAGGATCGCAACTACTACTACCTGATTTTGGGCGATTCGAAGAACCTCGACCTGAACTATCTGCGCACGCTCGGTCCGATCACCTTCCTCTCGCAGGAGCAGATCTTCGGCTACTAATCGAGTGTCGTATATATAATATAAGTATCCCGTCGGTGCGTGCGTGCCGACGGGATTTTTTTGTGCGTAAAGTGCGGAGTGGGGTGCTGCGGAACAACAAAATTTTGTATTTTTGTGCTGTTATGAGAGATTTCGCAGCAATAGATTTCGAAACCGCAAATGGCTCGCGCACCAGCGTCTGCTCGGTGGGTGTGGTCGTGGTGCGTGGTGGCGAGGTGGTCGATCGTTTCTACTCACTGATCCGCCCCGTGCCCAACTATTACGCCTATTTCTGCCAGCGTGTGCACGGACTTTGCGACCGTGATACCCGTTCAGCTCAGCAATTTCCGCAGGTGTGGGCGCAGATAGCTCCCCGCATTGAGGGGCTGCCTCTTGTGGCGCATAACGCCCGTTTCGACGAGGGGTGCCTGCGCGCTGTGCACGAATATTTCGCAATGGAGTATCCCGAATACCAATTCTTCGATACGCTGGCGGCGTCGCGTCGCACCTTCGGGCGCACACTGCCCAACCACCAACTGCATACCGTTGCTGCGGCGTGCGACTTCGATCTCTCGGCGCACCACCACGCGCTGGCCGATGCCGAGGCGTGTGCAGCAATCGCGCTAAGGATATTGTAAGATGTTGATTATAAAACAAAAGGTGCTCACGAATTTCGCGAACACCTTTTTTGTTGTTGTGCGACGTGCGCTAATCCTCACACTCGATTACGATCTCTGTGATCGTTCCGTTGCGGTCGATCGTTGCGTGCCACGGCTCGCGCGAACGGGTCAATGCCTTGCGCTCCGCCTCGCTCATCTCCGAGGGCGTTTTGCCGTTGATCTTCACAATGCGATCACCACGCTTCACACCCGCCTTCTCCGCCTTGCCCCCTTCGAGCAGACCATTGACCGTCCAATGATCTCGTTGCGGAGTGAGCGCAATGCCGAAGAAATAGCGGCTCGGAGTGTCGAAGTTGCGATTTGCGCGCAGGTACATCTTGCACTCCGCAAAGTCGAAAATCACATCGAAACGCTCCAAAAGTTCGTTGCCGATCAATCCGTCATAGCGTTTGTCCGCCAATGCTCCCGTAGTGTTGCCTGAGTAGTCTGCGCGAATGTTGCTTACGCTCAGCCCGCCCAACTCGACGCTTGCCAACTTGACGAGATTGTCGGTGCGCGAACCGCCAATGCCACCCACCGCATAGACCATCTTCTGAGTGCCCGAATGGTTCTGCAAGCCCATCTTCACCACGCTGCTACTATTTATGGCGATCGTTCCCGATGAACCCATATCAACCAAAAACAGCCCCTCGCGCGAGGTCGTTGCGTCGAGAGCGATCTTTACGGGAACGAGAATGCGTGTCTTGCTGTCGTCGAGCCACTTGCAGTCGATACAGGTGTAGCTGCTGTCGGGCTGCTCGTCGCTCAAAATGCGCATATATTGGTCGGCATAGTTGAACTCGACCTTGCGCCCACGCACGAACTCCATTCCGAACATTCCGCTCACGTTGTTGCCGAGGATCTTGCGCAGGTTGAGCACCACCGCCGTCTGGTCCTTATGGGCAAATTCACCCACTCGATACTCCCAACCACTCATATCGACGCTCGCCATCTGTCGTCCATCGCCTGCACCGCCTACAAATGCTTTGCGCAGAGTGCCTTGCGCGGCAAAATGCTCGGCATAGAAGGTCGAGTCGAGGAGCAGAGAGGTGTTGCCCGTGTCGAAAACCAGCAGTGCGGGGATCGAGTCGCGGATTACGACGTCAAAGTAAAGATGATTATCGTAGTTGAACGCCACGGCACCCTCGGGCAGTGGGTGAGGAGTGGCTTCGGTTTCGGTCTTGGCGGGCGCCTGACCGCAAGCTGTTGCTACGGTAAGTAGCAACATTGTGGCAAAAATGGTGATGGTTTTGCTGTTCATAGTCTGGATAATTGTTTTAAGATTCTGCAAGTTAGCAATAAAACTTTTAATCTGCAACAAAATTATCTGTCCTACACTCCCCCCCCGAAATTCGACCAATAGGACCGTATAATCGACTTTTGGGAAAGTATTGTTGG
Organism: Rikenellaceae bacterium; assembly: GCA_017442365.1. Classification (GTDB taxonomy): domain Bacteria; phylum Bacteroidota; class Bacteroidia; order Bacteroidales; family Rikenellaceae; genus Alistipes. The sequence goes on from JAFRZW010000005.1 coordinate 31,250, forward strand.
GTAATGGCAACAAAAAAAGAGAAGTCCTTTCGAACTTCTCTTTTGGTACCCAGAGCCGGGATCGAACCGGCACGGATCTCTCCATTGGTGTTTGAGACCAACGCGTCTACCTATTCCGCCATCTGGGCGTACTCCTAATTGAGCGTGCAAATATAGGCATAATTTCTAATTCCACAAAATTTCGCGCCGAAATCTTCGCTTTTTTGTGAATTTTATCCATTTTTCGCCCAAAAATGGGACGCAAAACCTAAAAACGCTTGCGTTTTCGACCGCGTTCGATGGTGATGTGCGACGAATAGACAAGCCGCGTTGAGGGGTTTGACGAGGTGATCACTTGGCGTAGCTCCTTGGTCCCGTAGCGGATAAACAGAAAGCGGTGAGGAATGCGATAGACTACTTGATGTAGCGTGTCGATCGACGTGAAACGTCCCTCGATGCGGTTGCCTATCAGTGTGGCTTGCAGTGAGTTCCACGTGTCGGAGTAGAGCGGAAGTTGCAGTGTATCGACAATGGGGCGTTGTAGCACGGAGTCGGGAATCTGCGTGCCGAATTCAACCTTGGTCTGGGTCGTGGCGGTGGCGAGCGAGTTGATGTGTCGGAGGCGAATTTTGAGGTCCTGAATTTGATCGGCAAGCAGATCATTGGTTTGTTCCAACTCGCTCTGTTTGAGGCGTAACGATCGTACCTCGGCAGCGCTTTCGCCACTTCGGGTGCGGTAGATTTCGACGTCGGTCGTGAGGGTTGCGATGTTTTGATTAAGTCGTTGATTTTCGGCACGTAACGTGCGACGATTGTGGCTCACCATTGCCAATAGTGCGGTCGTGGTGAGAGCATAGATCAAGAGTGCTTTTTTCATTGGATTGCGATCGGTTTGATTTCGATCGCAAAGATAGGAGGCGTAGAGGGGTGGTAGTTACTCAAATGTTGAGTATCAGCGCATTGAGCGCACAATGCGATCGACCACGAGCGACATATAGTTGGTCTGGCCGATTCGATCAATTGAGGTCAATCCGCGATAATCGGCAAAGAATAATTCGTCATAACGATCGAGCGCATCTGCCACTACAACGTCCTCACGCATAGCAATTTCCGAGCGTGCAATGGCGTCGAGTGTGAGTTGTCGTTCGACGGTGTCGGGAGCGCCGTATGCGAGTGGAGTAGTGATGATGGTATGACCTTCGACGGCAAAGAGCGGAGCAGTGCCTGCCGAGAGTGTAACTCCTTCATCATCAGTGCGTAAAACTACGTGTGAGCCTTGCACCTTATGACGATTTCGGGCACGCAGGAGAGCCGCCTCGGCTGCCTCGAAAGCTGCCGATGTGGGCATTTCGCCGAAGCCGACGTCGTAGCAATCGACCGAAGCCGACGGGCGCACAGGACGTACCGAGTAGCCCTCGTCGAGCAGGATCTCGCCACCGACAAGCACCAAATCGGCACCTCGCTCCGAAGGGATCAGCAGGGCCGAAACTCGGCACGAACCGCCTGACGGATAGCGATTTCGGGCGAGCAGATCGGCACACCACGCCGCGACCATTGCGGGCGAAAGGACCACACGACGACCATATACGCGCTCGAATGCTCGGCCGAGCAACGCAAGGTGTGCAGCTACGTGCAGGGGACGACGGTCGCGGACACGCATATCTTGGTGCACATATCCCGCACGCAACCGTTCGAATGTATCAATCGAGGTCGTAGGTGCGACAATAGCGCCATTTACAGATATATAGTCCGTAGGGGTCATACGAGGATTTTGAGGATCATTTCGCGCAGCAGCTCGCCATCATTCAGACCGCCCGTGCCGATACCTTTGCACTTGGCGTCGTATTCGCGGATAATGCCCAACACGTTGAAAACTCGATTGTTAGGCCAGCGAGTGGCGGTCTGCTTGATCTCGGCCAACAGGAATGGCGCGGGCACGCCCAACATTCGGCAAAGCTCCTGATCCGATGGCAATGCGACGCCCTTGGTGCGCAGTTGCCAATTGAGGTAGTTGATCGTGAAGAGTTGTCGGAACTCGCGGAACATCGCCATCAGCGTAACCACCAGCGGGTTGTCTTTGGGGTTGCGAGCAAAGTGATCGGCGATGAGCAACGCACGCGAAAGGTTGCGCGAGGTGATCGCCTTCATCAGCTCGAAGTTATTGAAATCCTTGCTGATACCGATATTTTGTTCGATATGCGTGGCGGTGATCGAGCGTGTGCCCTCGGGTAGCGAGAGCATCAATTTCGACAGCTCGTTCGAGATCTTCGAGATGTCGGTTCCGAGGTGGTCGGTCAGCATCGAGAGCGCTTTCTGCTCGATCGTGCAGCCGCTCTTCGAACGCACAAATTCGCTCAACCAGCTGCCAATTTCGTAGTCGCGCGGACGCACCGACTCGAAAACCTCGCCCACAGCCGCGCAATGTTTGTAGAGTGCGGTACGTTTGTCGATGGTTTTCTCCTTATGGCAGATGATCAGAATGGTCGTCGGCGAGGGTGCAGAGGTGTATAGCGAGAGCTGGTCGATCTGTCGCAACTGCTGAGCCTCGCGCACGATAACCACTTGATACTGACCCATCATCGGCATTTGGCGGCAGAGATTCACAATCGCCCCCACTTCGCTATCTTTGCCATAGACGACCACCTGCCCGAAGGCGCGCTCGGCCTCATTCAGGATCGTCGAGCCGAGTTGCTCGCTCAGCGCGTCAATAAAGTAGCCTTCGTCGCCCATCAAGAGGTAGATCGGGGCGAAACGACGCGCCGCAATATGGCTACGCAGTCGCTCATAGGCGGCCACGCTATCGCGGAATTTGGGTTTGCTGCTCTTAGCCATTTGGTTGATATTTAGATCGTTTCGCGTGTTATGCGCAGTACGGTTTCGGTTTCGTCGGTCAGTCGGTAGCGATCGTCAATGCGTCGGCCGACAACCCACACAATGTCTTCGCCCGAAAGCAGTACAAATTGGCGTTCGCGTTCGGGTCCCGACACCTTGCGGTCGGTCAGATAGTCGCTGATCTTCTTGCGTCCCGTCATACCGTAGGGTACAAACCAGTCGCCCTCGCGCCAGCGGCGTAACTTCAAGGGGAACTGCAACTTATCGACGTCGATCTGGGCGATGTGCTCGGGTGTGCGGAAGTTCTCGATGGTGTCGATCGCCTCGCGTTCGAACATCAGTCGTGAGTTGCCGCAGAAGCTCTTGCGTGTGCCCTCCTCGACCGTAACCTCGCACGGATCGTCTGAGGTGATGCGTGCCACAACCACATTGCCGCGGTCGATCGTAGCCACCCACTCGCGCGAGTAGAAACGCTTGCCCGTTGCCGTGTCGCTCTCCAACGCGCGACACAGAGCGTCGGTAACGTCGCCCTTGAAATCGAAGGTCGAGTTGAGCAGTTCGTAGATCACAAAACCGCGCGGCATCTGAGGGTCGATACGGTCGATATGTATGGTGTGGATACCCTCCTGCTCGGTGCATACCTCATTGCGTATCAGCTCGATAGCGCGATTGATGAACAGCTGTGTATCGGTCAGTCGGCGGATATTGCTGTTCATTATCTCGGTGAATTTCTTGTTGATCTCGCGGATACGGGGGATCAATCCGAGGCGAATTTTGTTGCGGAGATATTTGGTCGAACGGTTCGACGAATCTTCGCGGAAGGGGATACGGTTTGCGATGGCATACTCCGAGATCTCGCGTCGTGAGGCGAACAACAGCGGACGGAACACTCGTCCGTTGGTGCTGCTGATACCCGTCAAACCACGCAGACCTGTGCCGCGCAGCAGATTGATAAAGAAGGTCTCGGTCGAGTCGTCGGCGTGGTGAGCGATGGCGATTTTATCGTAACCGTGCTCGATGCACAACTGCTCGAACCACTCGTAACGCAGACGGCGTGCCGCCATCTCCATCGACTCGCCCGTGCGCTCCATTTCGCCCACCGTATCGAATCGTTTGTTGTAGATCTTCACGCCGTAGCTTGCGGCCACACGTGCCACCAGCTCCTCGTCTTCGTCGCTCTCCTCGCCACGCAGACCAAAGTTGCAGTGTGCCACACCGATATGGTAGCCGCTCTGATAGAAGAGCGACATCAGCACCATCGAATCGACACCGCCACTGACTGCCAACAGTATGCGGTCGCTCGGTTCGAGCATATCGTTAGCGGCGATATATCGTTTGAAATTCTCGAAAAGTAGATTCTTTTGAGGCATACTTTCAGTAAGTTGTTATAAAACATTCACTTCGGGCGACAGCTCAACGCCAAAACGCTCCTTGACATCACCCACAATACGGTGCGCCAACGCCATCACTTCGGCACCTGTTGCGCCTCCTAAGTTGATGAGCACCAACGCCTGACGAGCGTGGACGCCCACACGACCGTCGCTCTTGCCCTTCCAGCCTGCGCGGTCGATCAACCAGCCTGCCGCCAACTTCGCTTTACCCTCTTCGGCTGCGGGGTAGAGCGGCATATCGGGGTACTCGGCAAGCAACTTTTCGGCCAGCTCGCGCTCGACAACGGGGTTCTTGAAGAAGCTGCCCGCGTTGCCCGTTACCTTCGTGTCGGGGAGCTTGTGGCTGCGGATTACAACGATCGCCTCGCGGATATTCGCAAGAGTCGGACCACCCAACTCATCGACACGCTGCTGCACGTCGCCATAGCGCAGTCGCGGATTGGGTGTGCGGCTGAGTCGAATGACGATCGAGGTGATGATGACACGACCACGCAACGAGCGTTTGAAAATGCTGTCGCGGTAGCCAAATTCGCAATATTCGTTCGCCAGAATCAGCGTGTTGCGCGTCTCGGGACAGAACATCTCGACCTGCTCGATAACGTCCTTAACCTCAGTGCCATAGGCGCCGATATTCTGCACCGGCGCAGCGCCTGCCTTGCCCGGTATGAGCGAGAGGTTTTCGATTCCCCACAGCCCCTGCTCGACGCTCCAAGCCACGGCATCGTCCCACTCGACACCTGCTCCGATACGCACGTGAACCGTGTTGCCCTCGGTTGCGACGATGTCGATACTCTGATTTTGGGGGCAGATGAGCGTTCCCTCGAAGTCGCGCGTAAAGAGTGTATTGTTACCGCCGGCCAACACAACCCACTGCTCGTCGGTCATCGTCGGGTCGGCAAAAATCTGCACAAGATCCTCGGCCTCGTCGAACTCGACAAGGCGTTTGGCGCGGGCTGCTACGCCAAAACTATTGCGTGCGGCCAGCTCAATATTTTCGTAAATACGTACCATATCAGAGTACAAAGGTATGAAAAAAGGCACAATTCTCCTATCGAAAGTTGCGAGATTGGAAAATAAATCCTATATTTACAATGCCAAAGTGTGCAAACTAACGAAAACAACTAACAATAAAAACCTATCTAAAACAATGTTTACTGAAAAGGATTTGCAGCAGATCGCTGCACACGGTCTGACGCCCGAAGCTGTTGAGCATCAGATCGAAAACTTCCGTCGTGGATTTCCCTTCCTCAATGTCAAGGCTGCTGCGTCGCCCGACAATGGCGGTGTGAAGAAACTTACCGAGAGCGAGGCGGCAGAGTATGCTGCTAAGTTCGATGCAGCGCGTGGCTCGAAGCGCGTCGTAAAGTTCGTTCCCGCATCGGGTGCTGCTACACGTATGTTCAAGTCGCTGTTCGAATTTGTGAACGAGGGTAAGCGTGGTGCCGACATCGACAAGCTGATTGCGAATGTCGATAAGTTCGCATTCGGCAAGAAGTTGCGCGAGCTGCTGCCCGCCGACGCGACCGACGAGCAGACCGTTGCGGCTATCATCAAGGATGGCTTGGCATACGGCTCGAAACCGAAGGGTCTGATCCTCTTCCACGGCTATGGCGACGAGGCTCGCACGGCTATCGAGGAGCATCTGGTTGAGGGCGCTCAGTATGCTGCTTGCGACGGTAAGGTGGCTATCCATTTCACCGTTTCGCCCGAGCATATCGAGGGTTTCCGCTCGTTGCTCGAAGGCGTTGTGGCTAAGTACGAGGAGCGTTTCGGTGTGAAGTACGACATCTCGTTCTCGGTGCAGAAGTCATCGACCGACACCGTTGCTGTAAATCCCGACAACACTCCGTTCCGCAACGACGACGGTACGCTGTTGTTCCGTCCCGCGGGCCACGGTGCGCTGATCGCAAACTTGGACGAGATCGCGGCTGATGTGATCTTTATCAAGAATATCGACAACGTAACCACCGACGCTCGTCGTGAGGCTACGGTGCTCTATAAGAAGGCTTTGGCGGGTCTGCTCGTTGAGATGCAGGAGCGTGCTTTTGCCGCTTTGAAGGAGCTGCGCGAGGGCGCGTCGGCAATGCGTACTGCCGAGATCGCTCAGATGATCGAGGAGGAGCTCTGCACCAAGTTGCCCGATGAATGGACTCCCGAACTGCTCATCGAGTTGCTCGATCGTCCGATCCGCGTCTGCGGTATGGTTCGCAACGATGGTGAGCCGGGTGGTGGTCCGTTCTGGGTTGAGGGTAAGCGAGGTGAGTGCGCTCTGCAAATCGCCGAGTCGAGCCAGATCTCGCCCGAGGACGCTCCGATGATGAGCGGTGCAACCCACTTCAACCCCGTTGATCTGGTTTGTGCTCCCGCACGTTACGACGGCACGAAGTTCGACCTGACGAAGTACACCGATCCCGCTACGGGCTTCATTTCGAGCAAGTCGAAGGACGGTCGTGAGCTGCGAGCTCAGGAACTTCCCGGTTTATGGAATGGTGCAATGGCCGATTGGACTACCATCTTTGTCGATGTGCCTCTGGCAACGTTCTCGCCCGTGAAGGTTGTGAATGACCTGCTCCGTCCCGAGCATCAGTAATTCAAGATTCAAGATTCAAAATTAAGTCGCGCTCCATTTGGGCGCGGCTTTTTTTGTCGGTGAAATTTAGGCACGAGCGGAGTGAAGAGCTCGAAAAATGATAGAATCTGCGCCGAAAAAATCGAAGATGAATTTTTTCGCTCCGAAATTGGTCAAAAGCGTAATAAAAGCGCCTGAAAAATTGGCTCATTAGCAATAAGTTTTGTACATTTGCAGATTGTTTGATGCAAAGTGAAAATAACTCAAAAATAAATATCTAAATTGATTTACGAATATGGAAAACAAACTTCAAGAATTGACCCGCAAACTCTATGACGAAGGTCTGGAAAAGGGTCGTGCCGATGCCGACAAGCTCGTTGCCGATGCTAAGGCTGAGGCTGCACGTCTGGTAGCTGAGGCAAAGGCCGAGGCAGAGGCAATCGTTAAGGCTGCTGAGGCAAAGGCTGAGGATCTGCGCAAGAACTCGATGACCGAGATCTCGTTGGCAGGTAAGCAGGCGGTGGCTAAACTCAAAGAGCAGGTGTCGGAGATGATCATCGCAAAGTCAACCGTCGAGGGCGTGAAGGCTGCTAATCTCGATGCAGAGTTCATTAAGAATATGCTGCTCACGGTGGCTAAGAATTGGAATGGCGCATCGAGCGAGAGCGTATCGCTCGCAGCTCTGCTGCCTGAGGCAAAGAAGGCTGAGTTGGACGCTACAATCGAGAAGAGCGCTAAGGAGCTGCTCGCAGCTGGCGTCGAGGTTGGTTACTCGAAGAGTGTCAAGAGCGGTTTCAAGGTGGGTGCCAAGAATGGTGGCTACTACATCAGCTTCTCGGACGAGGATTTCAACGCGCTGCTGGGTGAGTACCTGCGCGATAAGGTTGCAACGCTGATCTTCGGTAAATAGCCGTCGGTATGTTTGAAAAGAACTATTATTGTCTGGTAGCCGGCCTGCGCGAGTACACGCTCGATGCCGATAACAAGGGCTTCGATGCGCGCGAGGTGATCGACGAGATCCGCGAGGAACTCTCGAAGCACGATCGCCACTCGCTCGAATTGTTCTATGGCTACTACGATATCGAGAATATCATCAGCTTGAAGGCGGCTCGCTCGCGCTTCAATCTGCTGGGTAACTTCTCGCGTGAGGAGTTGGAGCAGCAGGTGGCGCAACCGACCAAGTTGCCTTCGTATATGGCTGATGTGCTCCGCGCCTATGCCGATCCTGAGGGTGAGGAGGCCGAGAGCATTGATACCTCGCTGCCTATCGAGCGTAACCTCTACGCAGCCTACTATGCGGCTTGTGCCGAGTCGGGTTGCCGTTACTTGCGTGAGTGGGCAGAGTTCGATCGTACGCTCCGTAATGTGTGTGCTGCATACGCAGCTCGTCGTGCGGGTCAGGAGGTCGAGGGCGTTGTTGTTGGACACGACGACATCACCGACTCGCTGTCGCGCAGTTCGGCTTCGGACTTCGGTTTGAAGGGCGAAGTGGATTATCTGGACGAGGTGATGGCAGCCGTGGCTGACGAGCAGAACCTCGTCGAGAAGGAGCGCAAGATCGACCGTATCCGCTGGTCGATGTCCGACGCGCTTGCCGAGAAGGACTACTTTAATATCAATACGATTCTCTCTTACCTGTCGAAACTGAATATCGTACAGCGCTGGTTTGCTCTGGACGAGCGTGTAGGTCGCGCGATGTACGACGAGTTGATCGCCTCGCTGAGCGGTCGTGAGGTTGTGAGCAAGGCCATTGAGAGTATTTAATGCAGAATAAATAACAACAAAAAATAGAATTAATGAAGACAACAGGGCGAGTATCGGGTATCATCTCGAACATCGTGATCGTGAAGGCTGACGGCGCAGTTGGTCAGAACGAAATTTGCCACGTATGGTGCGGTGAGACCCGAATGATGGCCGAGGTCATCAAAGTTGTAGGCGATGATGCCTACGTTCAGGTATTCGACAGTACGCGCGGTTTGAAGATCGGCGATAAGGTCGAGTTCGAGGGTCATATGTTGGAGGCAACGTTGGCTCCGGGTATTTTGTCGCGTAACTACGACGGTTTGCAGAATGACCTCGAAAAGATGAACGGTCTGTTCATCGAGCGCGGTTCGATCACCGATCCGATCGACTTCGAGCGCAAGTGGGAGTTCAAACCTCTGGCTAAGGCTGGCGATAAGGTTTCGGCTGGTGCTTGGTTAGGTGAGGTTCAGGAGCAGTGGGTTGCTCACAAGATTATGGTTCCGTTCGTAATGACCGAGACCTACACCGTGAAGAGCGTTGTGGCAGCAGGTGAATATAAGGTTACTGACGTGGTAGCAGTTGTTACCGACGCTGAGGGTAAGGAGCACCAGATCACAATGGTACAGAAGTGGCCCGTGAAGCAGGCTATCCGTGCATACGCCAACAAGCCGCGTCCGTCGCGTGTGATGGAGACGGGTATCCGTTCGATCGATACGTTCAACCCCATCGCTGACGGTGGTACGGGCTTTATCCCCGGTCCGTTCGGTGCAGGTAAGACGGTGTTGCAGCACGCGCTTTCGAAGCAGGCTGAGGCCGATATTATCATTATGGTTGCGTGCGGTGAGCGTGCAAACGAGGTTGTGGAGATCTTCGCTGAGTTCCCCGAGTTGGAGGACCCCCGCACGGGCCACAAACTGATGGAGCGTACGACGATCATCTGCAACACGTCGAATATGCCCGTTGCAGCTCGTGAGGCGTCGGTTTATACCGGTATGACGCTGGCAGAGTACTATCGTGCAATGGGTTTGAAGGTGCTGTTGCTGGCTGACTCGACGTCGCGTTGGGCACAGGCACTGCGTGAGATGTCGAACCGTTTGGAGGAGTTGCCCGGTCAGGACGCATTCCCGATGGACTTGTCGGCAATCATCTCGAACTTCTATGCTCGTGCAGGTTTGGTTGAGTTGAACAACGGTGCAACGGGTTCGGTAACCTTCATCGGTACCGTATCGCCTGCGGGTGGTAACTTGAAGGAGCCCGTAACCGAATCGACCAAGAAGGCTGCACGTTGCTTCTACGCGCTGTCGCAGGGTCGTGCAGACTCGAAGCGTTATCCCGCAATCGACCCGCTGGATAGCTACTCGAAGTATTTGGAGTATCCCGAGGTGAGCGAGTATCTCGACGAGCGTATCGGCAAGGGCTGGGTTGAGAAGGTCTATAAGGGTAAGACCATCGTTCAGCGCGGTAAGGAGGCATCGGAGCAGATCAACATCTTGGGTGATGATGGTGTGCCCGTTGAGTACCACGAGCGTTTCTGGAAGAGCGAGTTGATCGACTTCGTGATCTTGCAGCAGGACGCATTCGACTCGATCGACGCTAACTGCCCCATCGAGCGTCAGAAATATATGTACGAGAAGGTGCTGTCGGTTTGCGAGCGTCAGTTCGAATTTGTTGATTTCGACGAGTGTTCGAGCTACTTCAAGCAGCTGATCAACCTCTTCCGTCAGATGAACTATTCGGTCTATGAGAGCGAGCAGTACTATGCTTACGACAAGCAGATCGACGAGCTGATTGAGCAGAAAATCAAATAATTTGAGAGAAAGCTATGACAACAAGAGCATTTCAGAAGATATATACCAAAATCGACAATATTACCAAAGCGACCGTAACGCTGCGCGCTACGGGCGTAGGTAACGATGAGCTGGCTACCGTAGGTGGTAAGTTGGCGCAGGTTGTGAAGCTCAACGGCGAGAACGTTACGCTTCAAGTTTTTCAGGGCACCGAGGGTATCGCTACCAACTCGGAGGTAGTGTTCCACGGTGAGCCCCCCAAGTTGAAGGTTAGCGACGCTTTGGCAGGTCGTTTCTTCAACGCTTACGGCGAGCCTATCGAGGGCGGTGAGCAGATCGAGGGCGAGGCACGTGTGATCGGTGGTCCGACGGTGAATCCCTTCCGTCGTATCCAGCCCAGCGAGTTGATCGCAACGGGCATCGCAGGTATCGACCTTAACAATACGATCGTGTCGGGTCAGAAGATCCCCTTCTTTGCCGATCCCGATCAGCCCTACAACGCCGTAATGGCAAATGTGGCTCTGCGAGCTAAGGCCGACAAGATTATTCTGGGTGGTATGGGTATGACCAACGACGACTTCTTGTACTTCAAGCAGGTGTTCGAGAATGCAGGTGCGTTGGACCGTATCGTCAGCTTCGTGAATACTACGGAGAATCCTCCCGTAGAGCGTCTGCTGGTTCCCGATATGGCACTGACCGCTGCTGAGTACTTCGCAGTCGATAAGGGCGAGAAGGTGCTGGTGCTGCTGACCGATATGACCCTCTACGCCGATGCGTTGGCTATCGTGTCGAACCGTATGGACCAGATTCCCTCGAAGGACTCGATGCCCGGTTCGTTGTACTCGGATCTGGCAAAGATCTACGAGAAGGCCGTTCAGCTGCCTAATGGTGGTTCGATCACCATCATCGCCGTAACCACTCTGTCGGGTGGCGACATTACCCACGCTGTGCCCGATAACACGGGTTACATCACCGAGGGTCAGTTGTTCCTGCGTAACGACTCGGATACGGGTAAGGTTATCATCGACCCGTTCCGTTCGCTGTCGCGTTTGAAGCAGTTGGTAATCGGTAAGAAGACCCGCGAGGATCACCCTCAGGTGATGAATGCCTGCGTGCGTCTGTATGCCGATGCAGCTAACGCTAAGACCAAGTTGGAGAACGGTTTCGACCTGTCGGACTACGACGAGCGTGCATTGAAGTTTGCTCACGACTACTCGGAGAAGCTGTTGTCGATCGACGTAAATATCGAGATCACTCAGATGCTTGACATCGCTTGGACTCTGTTCGGTAAGTACTTTACTCCGTCGGAGGTTGCTATCAAGCAGGAGTTGATCGAGAAGTATTGGAAAAAGTAACCAAGCCACGTAAACGACAGGCAAATGGCTATTAAATTTCAATATAACAAGACTTCGCTTGGCGAGCTGGGTAAGCAGCTCAAAATGAGGCAGAAGGCGCTCCCTACCATCAAGAGTAAGGAGAGTGCGTTGCGCCTCGAAGTCAAGAAAGCGAAGGGTACCGCGGCGGAATTTGAGCGTCGTCTGGCCGAGTTGTCGGCTCGCTACGACTATATGGTTGCGCTGTGGGGTGAGTTTGATGCCGACTTGCTGGCCGTCGAAGATGTGGAGCTCTCCACACAGAAGATTGCCGGAGTTCGCATACCTGTCCTGCAAGGCGTGAAGTTCAAGGAGAAATCTTATGATCTGTTCAGCTCGCCGATCTGGCTTTCGGACGGTGTAGCCCTGTTGAAGGAGTTGGCTACGCTGGGTCTGGAATCGCAGATCGCCGATCGCAAGAGCGAAATGCTGGACTACGCCCGCAAGAAAACTACTCAAAAAGTGAACCTCTACGAAAAGGTACAGATACCCGGGTACGAGGACGCTATACGTAAAATCAAACGATTCTTGGAGGACGAGGAGAACCTCTCGAAGAGTGCTCAGAAGATCGTCAAAACCAAACATCAGCAAGCCGAGGAGGGCGAGAAGGTATGATAGTCAAGATGATACGATACGACTTCGTCCTGTATAGTGGCGAACACGAGCGTTTCTTGGAGCGCTTGCAGGAGTTGGGTCTGGTCGATGTAACGGTAACGGGTTGGGAGCCTTCGGAGGCCGACCTGCGACTGATTGCCGACGCTGAGGCTAAGACCAAGGCTGTCGAGGCTCTGCGAACCAAACTCTCGGAGGAGGACTTCAAGGCCGGTGAGCCCTACGCTACGGGCGAGGAGGCATTTGCTGCCTATGCAGCGGCTACGACTGAGGCTGCGGCACTGCGAGGCGAGATTGCTCGCTATGCGAAGAGTGCCGAGGAGTTGTTGCCGTGGGGTGAGTTCTCGGCTGCAACCATCGCCAAGATGGCTGAGCAGGGAGTCGTTCTGCGTTATTTCAATTGTAATACAAACGCTTACAACGAGAACGAGAAGGCGTGGGGCGAGAACTACACGTTGGCTAAGATCTCGGAGCAGTCGGGTCAGACCTACTTTGTGGTAGTTGCGACGCCCGAGGCTGAGATCGAGATCGACGCCGAGGAGGTGAAAGCTCCCACGATGAACTATCGTGAGGCTGAGGCTTTGGTGGCCGAGAAGACGGCTGCGTTGGCAGCGACCGACGAGGTTGTGGCACGTGCAGCGGCAACCATCGAGAAGGTTGAGGCTGAGGCTGCTGAGGCGCGCGAGAAGTTGCACTTGGCAAAGGTCGTAGCTTCGGGCGAGAAGGTTGCCGATGACAAGTTGGTTGTAATGGAGGGTTGGGCTGAGGAAGAGACCGCTGAGAAGGTCGATGCAATGCTCGAAGAGTACCCCAATATGATCTACTTGAAGCGTAAGCCAACCGAGGAGGACGAGACCCCCGTGAAGTTGAAGAACAACCGCTTTGCGCGTCTGTTCGAGCTGATCGGTGGTATGTACGCTCTGCCGAAGTATGGCACGTTGGACCTCACACCGTTCTTCGGTCCGTTCTATATGTTGTTCTTTGCAATCTGTCTGAACGACGCCGGCTATGGTGCGATTCTGCTCGCTGCGGGCATCGCGCTCTACTTGAAGGGTGGCGAGAAGATGCGTATGGCATCGCTGCTGACGATGGTCTGCGGTGGTGCAACGACGCTGTTCGGTCTTTATACAGGTTCGTTGTTTGGAATGAGTATTCCCGATATGCTGGGCTATGAGAGCATCGAGAAGTCGCCCTTCTTGGATTTCCAGAACGATTTCTTCTCGATAGCATTGGCTATTGGCGTGTTGCAGATTATGTTCGGTATGGCGATCAATATCGTGATGAAGAGTCGCCTATTCGGATTCAAGAGCGCAATGCCTCTGCTCGGTTGGTTCATCGTGCTGCTGTCGGGCGTGCTGGCTGTGGCTCTGCCGATGTTGAACGAGAAGTGGGTGATCCCCTTCTTCACCACCTCGTCGGTGGCGTTCTATGTTGCGGTGGCCATCGGTCTGGCATTTATGCTGCTCTTCAACGGCAAGAACCCGATTATGAGTATTCTGTCGGGTCTGTGGGATACCTATAATAATATAACGGGTCTGTTGTCGGACGTACTCTCTTACATTCGTCTGTTTGCAATCGGTCTGTCGGGTGGTGTGCTGGCGCAGGTGTTCAACCAGCTGGCATTTGGTCTGACGGGTCTTGACAGCGGTATTGAGCAGTTTGGTGTCGGCACCATTTTCCAGATTCTGGGTGCAGCCGCAATTCTGCTGGTTGGCCACGGAATCAATCTTTTTATGTCGGCCATTTCGTCGTTCGTTCACCCGATGCGATTGACCTTCGTAGAGTTCTACAAAAATGCAGGCTTCGAGATGACCTCGCGCAACTTCGAGCCATTGAAAAAAGAGGTGAAATAACAAAAGAAAGTAATTTAATAACAAACAAAAACACTTAAAAAATTATGAACACAACTTTGATTTTGGCCTATGTAGGCGTAGCACTGATGGTAGGTTTGGCTGGTATCGCATCGGCAGTAGGTACTGCAATCTGCGGTCAGGCAGCAGTAGGATCGATGAAGAAGAACGGTAGCGCATTCGGTAGCTATATGATTCTGTCGGCACTTCCCGGTTCGCAGGGTCTGTACGGTTTCGTATGCTTCTTTATGGTTCAGGGTCTGATCTCGGCTGATATGTCGATGTTGCAGGCAGCTGCTGTATTCGGTGCAGGTTTGCTGGTTGGTATCGTAAACTTGGCTGCTGCAATCTATCAGGGTAAGGTTTGTGCAAGCGGTATCGCTGCAATCGGTAATGGCCACGACGTGATGGGTAAGACCCTGATCCTCGCTGCATTCCCCGAGTTGTATGCAATTTTGACCGTTGCTGCTACCTTCCTTATTTCGGGTGCAGTTGCTTAATTCGCTCGATTAGCGAACTTAGCACGAAAAGGTCGTGTCCCCACGCTGGGACACGACCTTTTTTTGTTGTGTTGGTATTGCGATATGGAGGTGGGGTAGGTGATTAGGCACAAATCTGAAAATTTAGTTGTTTTTATTTTGATGGATAATGTCTAAATTTGTGATAATCTAACCCCGAAACCTTATTTTAACGCAATGCTGTATTTGCTGTATGATGCTGTTCAGCGTCATCTTGATTTGAAATATGGACGCTTTGCGCATTGGCTCGACCGAGAGTTGCGACAGACAATTCCCGATGGGGTGGTGGCCTATTGTATCAATATTTACGACGGAGGCAATGGACGTTGGTCGATCGAATTGGTGGGGTGTGCCTCGTTTGATGAACAGAATAGTGATTGGGCGTGCGACGAACTCTTCTCGACGCGACACAATTCACTCTGTTGGCGGGGCGACAAGCATTGGCGCAATGCCCTCGAACAGGTGGCAGGATTCCTGCATCGCTATCATCGTGAGGGGCGTCGAGCCGCAATCCTCAATGCCGCCGAGGGCGTAGCAGTCGGATTTGTCGATGGAAACTTGATTATAACCAAAAACCGCGCATAGTTCATTGCGCGGTTCTTTTTTCGTGGCATTCCCTTTGCCCTTGTGTCATTTCCTTTGCCTTTGTGGAGCGTCGGTGCCTTTGTGGCATTCCCTTTGTCCTTGTGGAGTATCTATTTCCTTGTGGGTTGCCTTTGTATTGCCTTCTCGGTGCGTTCTAAGACGAATCGAGGGTCGATCCACTCAGGACCGACCCTCGATTTTGTTTTCAGCTTAGAGCTGAGGTGCTAATTACATAGCCTTCATTACGTTAGCCAGATTAACATCGTTCTTAGCCTTAGCAGCCAGATCCTTGTTCTGAGCGATAGCGTTCTTCAAGTAAGCAGCAGCCTCGCTAACCTTACCCTCCTTAGCTGCGATTACAGCGCGCAGGTACTCAGCGTTAGCCGAGTTGTCGCCCTGCAATGCCTTCTTAGCAGCAGCCAAGTTGCCATTCTGGTACTCAGCGATAGCAGCGTTGTAGCCGTTCAGCTTGTTAGCAGCGTCGGTGTAGTTACCCTCAGCAGCAGCAACCAATGCCTTAGCCTCGTCCGAAGCAGCAGCAACATACTTCTTAGCCTCCTTCAAGTTGCCCTGAGCAGCGTTAACCATAGCGATGTTGTTGTTAACCTCGCTCGATGCAGCCAACTTAGCAGCCTTGTTGAATGCGTCAGCAGCCTTCTTGTACTCGCCCATCTTAGCCAGAGCTACACCCAAGTTGTTGTAAGCGCGAGCGTCGTTGTACTTCTTAGCGCAAGCCTCGTAGATCTTAGCCTTCATAGCGGGATCCTCATACAGAGTAGCAGCGTACATCATCTCCTCGCACTCCAAATCCTTCAAGTTCGAAGCAACGCACTCCTTCAACTGATCGTCGGTCTTGCTTGCCAACTCAGCGGTCGAAACAACCTTAGCGCGACGCAATGCGGGCAGAACGTCCTCCTTCAATGCGCTGTAAACCTCCGACATATTCTTGATCTCAGCCTCACGGGTTACGGGCGAATCATAGAGCTTCAAAACCTGAAGAATCAGATCCTTATCCTCCATATCCGATGCAGCAACCAACTCCTGGAAGCCTTCCCAGTCTTCGCCGAAGCCTTCGTCGTTGTAGGTCAGACCCTCGATGTCAGCCAACTTCTTCTCAACTGCCTCACGGCCAGCCTTACCACGCTTAACCGACAGGTCGTTGTTCAACTTCTCGGGACCATCGGGCGATGCGTAACCCTCAACGAAGATGTTACCAGCCTGCGAGTTCTCCTTGTCCTTGTTAGCCAGAACGAACTCCTTGAAGAGCTGAGTCTGCTCGTCGTTCAGAGCCTTCTTGCCAACCTTAGCCTGGTTGATGTTGTAGAGAATGTAGAGCTTGCTATCAACGGTCTCCGACTTCTTGAAGTTGTCGTCCATATACTGCATTGCTGCTGCATAGTTCAGGTCGTCCTGCAAGGTGTTGATACCCTTAGCAACGGTTACGGTTGCCAACTCGAAGGGAACGAAGTTGCTGTAATTCTCGCTACACTTGCTGCTGCACTTGCTCTCGGTGCGGAGCTCCAAGCTCGAAATCTTAGCGCGCTCGTCGTAGGGGAAAGTAACGGTCTGAGTGTACTGACCGCCGTTAGCCCACGAGATAACGGTGTAGTTGTCATTTACATTCTCGCCCTGAACGTACTTAGGAGTACCTGCGATCTCGCCGCCCTCGAATACCAGAACGGGGGTGATTTTCAGAACTGCGCCCTCATTGAAATACTTGGGAGGGAACTTAACGGTGATGTTAGCCGTTACCTCGCCATTGTTCAGCGAAAGAACCTCAGGAGTACAGCTGTACTCTACCTGATCGATTTTCTTGCCCATCTTCTTGTAGCAATCGCAGCTGGTGAAAGCGAAAGCAACAACTGCAAGAGTCAAAGCTACCTTTGCAAAATTTTTCATAGTGAGTGTTAAATTAAAATGTTTTGAATTATTTAAGTTTTGTTTCTCTCTGTTACACAATCATTTGCGCTCTATTCTCCACGCATCAATACCCTTCGTCGCTGCTAATTTAGCCGTTGCGGGGGCGTATGCGCGCACAATAGAATATGCAAATATAATCCAAAATTGAAAAAAAAGCAACCGATTGACTAAAAAATATAATCTTCGGTTGCTTTTTTTCTATGGTCGAGCCGAGTTTAATCGCTGCTCAACACGTTTTCAGTGCGATTACTCCTCGCGCTTGGGGCCACGCTCGCGGTTCTCGCGACGGGGACCACGGTGCTCGTTGTGGTTGTGCTCGCGGCGGGGACGACGCTCCTCCTCGGCACCCTCCTCGCGGGGCAGCAGCACCTTGCGCGACAATTTGAGCTTGTTGGTCTTGGGATCGATACCGATCAGCTTAACCTCGATCATATCGCCCTCTTTCAGACCTGTCTCGTCCATCGTCTCGTAGCGGCGGTGGCCGATCTCCGAGATGTGCAGCAGAGCGTCCTTGCCGGGAAGGATCTCAACGAATGCACCGAATGCTACGATCGACTTGATCTTACCGTTGTAGATCTCGCCAACCTCGGGGATAGCTACGATAGCCTTGATGCGAGCCAGAGCTGCGTCGATAGCCTCCTTATCCTGACCGAAGATATCAACGATACCTTTGTTGTCAGCCTCGGTGATGGTGATGGTGGTACCGGTCTGCTTCTGCATCTCCTGAATAACCTTACCGCCGGGGCCGATCACTGCGCCAATGAACTCCGAAGGAATCGTGATCTGTACGATGCGGGGTACGAAGGGCTTGAAGTCCTCGCGGGGCTCAGCGATGCACTCGGTCATCTTGTCCAGAATGTGCAGACGACCCTCCTTAGCCTGCTGCAATGCCTTAGCCAGCACCTCATACGACAGACCATCAACCTTAATATCCATCTGGGTTGCGGTGATACCGTCGCGGGTACCCGTAACCTTGAAGTCCATATCACCCAAGTGGTCCTCATCGCCCAAGATATCCGACAGAACGGCATACTTGCCGCTTGCCGAGTCGGTGATCAGACCCATTGCGATACCCGAGACGGGCTTCTTGATCTTCAAACCCGAATCCATCAGTGCCAGCGTACCTGCGCAAACGGTAGCCATCGACGACGAACCGTTCGACTCCAAGATATCGCTCACTACGCGAACTGCGTAGGGATTCTCCTCGCCAACGGGAACCATCGGCTTCAATGCGCGCCAAGCCAAGTGGCCGTGGCCGATCTCACGACGGCTCAACCCGCGTGCAGCCTTAGCCTCGCCGGTCGAGAACGGGGGGAAGTTGTAGTGCAGTACGAACTGCTCGGTGCCCTGTACCAGCACCTCGTCGATCTGCTTCTCGTCGAGCTTGGTGCCGAGCGTTACGGTTGTAAGCGACTGAGTCTCACCACGGGTGAAGATTGCCGAACCGTGAGCTGCGGGCAGATAGTTGATCTCGCACCAGATGGGGCGGATCTCGTTGCACTTACGTCCGTCCAGACGCAGACCCTCGTCGAGGATCATATTACGCATAGCCTTCTTCTGAACATCGTCGTGGAAGTAGCGCTTGATCAGCGGCAACTTCTCCTCCAACTCCTCCTCGGTGTAACGAGCTGCGAACTCAGCCTCGATAGCCTCGAATGCCTCAGCGCGCTCGTGCTTAGCTGTGCCGCTGGTTGCAACTGCGTATGCCTTGTCGTAGGTCTCGGCGATGATCTGCTGACGCAACTCCTCGTCGTTCACCTCGTGGCAGTAGGTACGCTTAACGTCCTTACCCAGCTCCTTGCTCAGCTCGATCTGAACTGCGCAGTGCTTTTTGATCTCCTCGTGAGCGAACTTGATTGCGTTGAGCATAACCTCCTCAGAAACCTCCTTCATCTCGCCCTCGACCATCAGAATATTGTCGATCGTACCGCCGACCATAATATCCAGATCAACATCCTTCATCTGCGAGAAGGTGGGGTTGATGATGAACTCGCCATTGATGCGAGCTACGCGAACCTCCGAAATGGGGCCGCCAAACGGAATATCCGAAACTGCCAGAGCAGCCGATGCTGCCAGACCTGCCAGAGCGTCAGCCTGAATATCCTTATCGGCCGAGATCAGATTGACCGTAACATATACCTCAGCGTGGAAATCCGAGGGGAAAAGGGGGCGCAGAGCGCGGTCGATCAGACGAGCAACGAGGATCTCGTTGTCGCCGGGGCGAGCCTCACGTTTGAGGAAGCCGCCGGGGAATCGTCCGCACGATGCGTATTTCTCTTTGTAATCTACCTGTAAGGGCATAAAATCGGTATCGGGTTTAGCATCTTTTGCAGCTACAACCGTAGCGAGCAACATCGTGTCGCCCTGCTTTACCACAACCGAACCGTCGGCCTGCTTAGCCAACTTACCTGTTTCGATGATAATCTCGCGGTCGCCGCTCAATTTGATCACCTTCTGTGTTGCGTTGTACATCTTGTTTTGTTTATTTTTTTACCTCTTGTGTTTTGTCATCTTAGTGTGTCGTCGTCGGCAAGTTTGTTGCTCTCGGGACGGTCTGTGTAAGTACGCAAATGAAGGCAATTCTTTGCAAATTGCCTTCATTGCGACTTTGCCTCGTGTACTGCCTCTTATTTACGGAGGTTGAGGGCCTTAACGATAGCGCGGTAACGCTCGATATCGACCTCTTTCAGGTACATCAGCAACTTACGACGCTTACCTACCAAGCGCAGCAGTGCGCGCTGGGTGCCGTAGTCGTGCTTGTTGCTTTTGAGGTGCTCTGTAAGGTGGCTGATACGGTACGAAAACAGTGCGATCTGGCTCTCAGGCGAACCGGTATCGGTGTTAGACTTGCCGTACTGACCGAAAAGCTCTTGCTTTTTCTCTGCTGATAAATAGCTCATAAATTTTTTGTGTTTTTTATGGTTCCACTCTACGATGGATTCGCCTTATCGAATACCACCAGAGCGTGGGCGCAAAGATACTACTTTTTTGTAAGAAACAACCAATCTCGCACCTATTTTTTTGTGCGCGAGTTGCAAATTTGTACCAAAATTGTTATCTTTGTCCGAAATTTTGGACGTTGCGCCCTATTTGTCGGAGGTTTGCGGTGTCCGAACAAGTTGCTTACGAGATGAATAGAACCCTGAATTTTAGCTTGATAAACCGTTTGGCGGCTGTCGTAATATTGATTTCGATGGTCGCTTGTGCGCCCACCTCTTCGGACGAATACGTGCGTATCGAAGGTGTTGGGATCGGCACAACATACCGAATCATTGCACGTGCCGAGAGTGATCGAATCCCCGAAATCAAGGAGTCGGTCGATCGGGTCTTCGACGAGATGACGGCCTCGATGTCGATCTTCGATTCGACCTCGCTCATCAGCCGTATCAACCGCAACCAGACCGACTCGACCGACCTGCATATTCGATTGGTGTTGTCGTTGGCGCGCAGCATCAACGCTATCAGCTACGGAATGTACGACGTAACGGTTGCACCGCTGACCAAGGCATACGGCTTTGCGGGGAGTGAGGCGCAGGCAGAGCCCAATATCGATTCGCTGTTGGAGTTTGTCGGAATGGACAAGATGCGTGTCGAGGAGGAGCGAATTGTCAAGGACGATCCGCGTCTGCAACTTGATTTCAACTCGATTGCCAAGGGTTATACGGTCGATTGTATTGCATCGGAGATCGAACGGCTGAATATTGAAGACTATATGGTCGAGGTCGGAGGTGAGATCGCCTGTCGTGGTCGCAATCCCAAGGGGGGCGATTGGCGCATTGCGGTCGATTCGCCCTATGATGGCAATATGAACCCCGGTGAGAATTGCCAAGTGGTGATCTCGATGACCGATCGCGCGCTGGCTACTTCGGGCAACTATCGTCGCTACTATATTGATAATGACGGTCGTAAGATCGCTCACACGATCAATCCATTGACGGGCGAGAGCGTCATTACCGACCTGTTGTCGGCAACCATCATCGCTCCGACGTCGGCCGAAGCTGACGCATTGGGTACGATGTGTATGTCGTTGGGTTTGGAGCGTGCGAAGGAGGTTATCGAGGGTATTTCGGGTGTCGATGCCTATCTGATTTCGGCTGCTCCCGAAGGTGCCGAAGAGGATTTTGTGGTGTGGTACACGCCTGCAATGGCGGAGTTGATTATGAAGTAGCAGATGAAACGTGCTCGATTGATATACAATCCCCGATCGGGTCTGGGGATCACCTCGATTACGATGTCGTTAGAACGTATCGTTGCGCTCTATGCCGAGCACGGCATAGAGTTGGAGGCGCGCGAGATCGACTTCGAGTCGGAGGCTGCGCTATTGCTCGCGGGGTTGGACGAGAACTACGACCATCTGCTCATTGCGGGTGGCGACGGTACGGTCAATTACGTTGTGAGCGAGATGTTGCGCGAGGGGTTGGATCTGCCGATTGGTATCATTCCGTCGGGTACGGCCAACGATTTTGCGTCAGCGATCGGTATGCGGTCGAATCCGATCGATGCGTGCCGTCAGGTCCTCGAATGCAAGCCTCAGCTGACCGATATTGGCGAGGTGAATGGCCAATGTTTTGTCAATGTGTTCAGTTTCGGGCTATTTACCAACGTGTCGCAACACACACCTACGTTGCTCAAAAATGCCATAGGCAAGGCGGCGTACGTTGTTGGTGGTGCGATCGATTTTGTCAAAATGCACCCCATTCCGATCGAGATCCTTTCGGACGATGGCGATTGGAGTGGCAACGCGCTTATCGTGCTGGTATTCAATGGTAAGACAGCCGGTAATTTCCCATTGGCAAAGATGGCAGAGGTAGATGATGGCTACCTCGACGTGCTGGTTTTGAAGGCGGGTGTGGTACCCGCGTTGGCTGCGGCGCCGGCATTTTTGCACTACATTTTCGGTGGGGGTGAGGAGCCTCCGCGCGATGTGTTGCACTTCCGTTGCAGCCGAATTTCGATCAGTTCGTTGCTCAGCGAGCCGACCGATGTCGATGGTCAGCCGGGTCCCGAGCTGCCCGTCGAGATGTATTGTCGTGCGGGTGCTTTGCGTGTGATCCGCCCCTAAACATTTTGAATATTATTATAAAAATACCCAATAGAGATAGATGGCAACCTCAAATTTCAAAACGCTTTCAGTTCCAAAGATTCGCAGCCTTGTTGCTGACCCGTTCTACTACTCGGACGATCTTGTGATCGCCTACATCAACCACCGCAATGCACCCCTCACTGCGACCCAATTCGATGGTTTTGTCGCAATGATCGTGATGCAGGGTACGGCGCGCGTAACGCTCGGAACCGAAACTTACGATCTGAAACCCAATACGTTGGTCTATATCCATAGCGACAGCGTGTTGCGTCGTGTGGAGTGCAGCCACGACGCGGGTGCATATCTTGTTGCCTTTTCGCATAAATTTATCTCGGACGTGCCGGTCGATATTTCGACCTCGTTGCCTGTCTATCTGCGTTTCGGCAAGTCGCCCTGTATCGACCTGACCGATACCGATGTGGCCGAGATCCGTCAGCTCTTTGGTCTGATCAAGACGATGTTGCGTTCGGATAAGGAGTTGCACAAGAGTCGTATTATACAGACGCTTTTCACTACCGTTTTCTACATCTTGTCGGATATCAACCAGCGTCGTGAGCTGCACGCCAAGCAGGGTCGATGCGAGGTGATTTTCGAGCAATTCACTCGTCTGTTGCAGGAGCATCACAAACGCGAACGCAACGTGGGCTTCTATGCCGATCAGATGAATATCACGCCCAAGTATCTCTCGTCGGTGATCAAGGATATTAGTGGCAAGACGGCTGCCCGATGGATCGACGAGTATGTGATTTTGGAGGCTAAGACGCTGTTGAAGTATTCGGGAATGAGCATTCAGGAGATCGCCAATGCGCTTAATTTCTCAACACAGTCGTTCTTCGGTAAATATTTCAAGCAGCATACGGGTTACTCGCCTTCGCGATTCAAGCGTCAGGGATAGAGGTGGTTACGGCATTCGTTAGCACTACGTGAAAAAGCAAAAAACGGCATACTCGTTTAGCGAGGAGATTGTAAACGTCGCAACGCACGCCGCGGCTCTTGTGATGAGCGTCGCGGTCTGTTTGTGGTTTATTGTCCGAAGCGCTGCCGCCGACTCTTCGGTGGTGATTATCAGCCTGTTGCTCCATCTGTTTGGCGTGGCGAGTTCGTATGCCGCATCGACTATCTATCACGCAATCCCCGCGAGCAAACCCGACGCCAAGGCGTTGGCTCGCAAGTTCGACCACGCAGCAATATATTGGCATATCGCAGGTAGCTACTCGCCCGTGACGCTGATTGCGATGTGTGGCTCGGGCGAACGAATGTGGGGCTTGGTGATCTTCTCGTTTGTCTGGCTTTGTGCGTTGGTCGGAACGGCGTTGAGTTTCAGAAAGATGAAGTCGCAGAGCTATCTCGAAACGGCGTGCTATTGCTTGATGGGACTGACGATTCTGGTGGCATTCAAACCCTTCTATGAGTGTTGTGGATTGGAGGTTGTGCTGTGGGTTGTCGGCGAGGGTGTGGCGTACATCGCTGGCGCAGTGCTATATAGCTTCAAGAAAGTGCCATACATACATTCGGTTTTTCATCTGTTTGTGATACTTGGCGATGTGTGCCATATGGTTGCAACTTGGAAGATTTTGCAGATGTTCGTTTGGTAGGATAGTGTGTCCCTATAGTAAAAATGATCCCCCATCTTTCGGTGGGGGATCGTTCGTTTATAGTGCTTTGATCAACTCGTCGATTTGCTCATCGGTCGTGGCCCAGCTTGTTGCCAAACGTATCACCGTCAGCCCATTAGCCAATTGTTCCCACGTGCTGAATGTGGTGATTTCGGAGAGGCGTGCCAGCTGCTCCTTGTCGAGCGTAACGAATACCTGATTCGAAAGCGTCGGCGTGGTCAGCGTGTAACCTCGCTCGATCAGCGCTTGGCTCAGTCGCTCGGCCTGGCGAACGGCATTGCGGGCGATCTCGAGGTAGAGATTGTCGGTGAACAACGTGTCGAACTGCACACCGAGCAGCCACCCCTTAGCCAACAGCGCGCCCTGCTGCTTGATGAGGGTCGTGAAGTGGGCTATTCGCTCTCCCTGCGGAATGACCACCGCCTCGCCCATCAGCGCCCCGACCTTAGTGCCACCTATATAAAATATATCGCACAATCGAGCCACATCGGCAAGTGTGAAGTCGGCCGACGGAGCTGCCAGCGCATATCCCAATCGCGCACCGTCGATAAACAGTGGCAACTGCCAACGGTGGCAGACTGCGCTCAGCGCCTCCAACTCAGCGAGCGAGTATATCGTGCCCAACTCGGTCGGTTGCGAGATATAGACCATACCGCTCCATACGGCGTGGTCGCGGTTTGCGTCGCCACGTTCGCGAGCGAGGTGCGTCTCCAAACGCTCGGCCGTGAGTTTGCCATCGACATTCTCGATGGTCAGCACTTTGTGTCCCGTCGCCTCGATCGCGCCCGATTCGTGTACGGCGATGTGTCCCGTATCGGCCGCCATAACGCCCTCGTAAGGTCGTAGAACAGAGCGAATTATCGTTGCATTGGTCTGTGTTCCACCCACCAGAAAGCGGACATCGGCCTCGGGCGCACCACACGCCTCGCGGATACGACGCACGGCCGACGCACAATACTCGTCGCAGCCGTAGCCACCGATCTTCTCGAAGTTGATCTCGGTCAATCGTTCGAGAATCCGCGGGTGCGCACCCTCCATATAGTCGCTATCGAAGTGAAACATAGTTACTTGTATTTCAGTTATTTAAGATGTCCGTTGCGCACCAGCCACTCGGCAATCTGCACAGCATTCAGCGCTGCGCCTTTGCGAATCTGGTCGCTCACGCACCAGAACGAAAGTCCATTCTCGCAGGTCAGGTCCTTGCGGATACGACCCACATAAACGGGATCCTTGCCCGCCATAAACAGCGGCATCGGGTAGATCTTATCCTGCGGCTCGTCCATCAGCACCACGCCCTCGGCCTCGGCAAATGCCTTGCGAGCCTCCTCGATCGAGATCGGGCGCTCGGTTTCGAGCCATATGCTCTCGGAGTGGGCGCGCATAACGGGCACGCGCACGCACGTAGCACTCACTGCCACGTCCGAGTGCATAATCTTGCGGGTCTCGTTGAACATCTTCATCTCCTCCTTGGTGTAGCCGTTGTCGGTGAAGACGTCGATATGCGGAATGACGTTGTAGGCCAGCTGGAAAGCAAATTTATTGACCGTCGGCTCCTCGCCACGACCCAACTCGGCATACTGCTCAACCAACTCGTCCATCGCTGCGGCGCCCGCGCCACTTGCCGACTGATAGGTCGAAACGTGTACGCGACGAATGTGCGACAGACGCTCGATCGCTTGCAGAGCCACGACCATCTGGATCGTGGTGCAGTTGGGGTTGGCGATGATTCTTCGCGGGGGATTCACTGCGTCCGTAGCATTCACCTCGGGCACAACCAGAGGCACGTCCTCCTCCATACGGAATGCGCTCGAATTGTCGATCATCAACGCGCCATAGCGGGTGATCGTCTCGGCGAACTCGCGCGAGGTGCCTGCACCTGCCGACGTGAAAGCCACGTCGATATCGCGGAAGTCGTCGTTATGTTGTAAAAGTTTGACACGCACCGCCTTGCCGTTGAACATATATTCGCGGCCCGCGCTGCGCTCCGATCCGAACAGATGCAGTTCGTCGATCGGGAACTGACGCTCGGCCAAGATGCGCATCAGCTCCTGTCCGACTGCGCCACTTGCACCTACGATAGCAACTTTCATTTTTGTTACGATATAAATATTTGAGTGTTAATCGAAAAATTCATCTTCGGCTGCGGCCTCGGCCTGCTGTGCGCGGTTCTCCTCGTCGCAGTCATATACCACCACGTTGTTCGGGCGCGAGAAGGTATCGGTCGGCTTGACGCCCAGACGCGGATCGGCATAGACCTTCGTGATGAAGCGTCCGAAGATGGGCAGAGCCAACGCCGCACCACCTTCGCCTGCACCCGAAATGTGTACTGACTGATCCTCGCCACCGCACCAAGCACCGGCAACCAAGTTGGGCGTTACGCCCACAAACCAAGCGTCGCGGTTCTCGTTCGATGTTCCGGTCTTGCCGCCCACTTCGCCCGTAACATTGTAGGCCCAGCGCAGACGTCCTGCCGTACCTGCACGAACCACGTTCTGCAACATTCCGAGCATCGTGTATGCGGTCTGCTCGCTGATGGCGTCCTCGGTGGGCGGAATGAACGTAGCCAGCAGGTTGCCCTGACGGTCCTCGATACGTGTTACGAAGATGGGATCGGTATGAACACCTCGATTGGCGAAGGTACAGAATGCACCCGTCAGCTCGAACAGCGACGCCTCCGACGAGCCGAGGCACAGTGCCCACTGCGGGTCGATGTAACTGTCGATACCCATATTATGAATGAAATCGGCTACGGCGGCGGGCTGCTTCGACTGCTTCATAATCCAAGCCGAGTAGTTGTTGCGGCTATTTGCCAGACCCCAGCTCAGCGGGTGAAGTTTGCTGTCATACGGATCGCGGTTGGCCTCCTTCGGAGTCCAAGGAGTACCGTTGTCGGTCTCGATCGTTACGGGCTCGTTCATCACCTGCGTACAGGGCGTAAGTCCCAAGTGGTCAATGGCAAAGGTGTAGATGAAGGGCTTGATCGTCGAGCCGATCTGTCGCTTACCCTGCTTAGCCAAATCGTACTTGAAATAGCGGAAGTTGGGACCTCCGACGTATGCCTTGACGTGGCCCGTCGTGGGGTCCATTGCTACGAACGAGGCGCGCAGAATCTGCTTGTGGTGCAGAATCGAGTCGCGCGGTGTCATCGTAGTATCGCGGTCGCCCTTGTAGGTGAAGATCTTCATTCGGCACGGACGCTCGAACGAGGCATAGATCTCCTCCTCGGGCACACCCGCCTTGTTCATCTGATAGTAGCGATCCGAGTAGCGCATTGCGTTGCGCAGAATGCGCTCGATGTCCTCTTTGCTCTGGTTGCGGAACAACACACCCGTATTCTTCACCTGACGATCCATTCGCGGCTGCACGTCCGAGGTCATATGCTCCAACAGAGCCTCCTCGGCATATTTCTGCATCGACGAGTTGATCGTGGTATAGATCTTCAAACCATCACGATAGATATTGTAATCCGTACCGTCGGCCTTCTGATTCTTCTGACACCAGCCGTAGAGCGGGTTGTTATTCCACTGATCGAGCGCCTGATCGAAATCCCAATCGTTGTTGAACTGCGAACGCTTGGGGCGTGGCTGATTCATCACCAGACGCAGCATCTCGCGGAAGTAAGTTGCCGTACCGTCGTTGTGCGAGATGGGGCGGTAGTTGAGCTGAATGGGCAGTGCCGAGAGCGAATCGTACTGCTCGCGTGTGATGCAACCATTGGCACGCATACGCGACATCACCGTATTGCGGCGTGCAATCGAGTGGTCGTAGTTCAGAACGGGGTTGTAGCGCGTGGGCTTGTTCACAACGCCAACCAACACCGCAGCCTCCTGAACATTAAGCTGATCGGGCGTCTTGTTGAAGAACGTGCGCGCTGCCGACTTGATGCCGTAGGCATTCGATCCGTATTCGACCGTATTGAGATACATCGCCACCAGCTCCTCCTTGGTGTAGTTGTATTCGAGCTTTACGGCTGTGATCCACTCTTTGAGTTTCGAGATCACCAGACGCATCTTGCGCATCACGGGACCGACCGAGGTCGTGTCGCGCGGGAAGAGGTTCTTGGCTACCTGCTGAGTGATCGTACTACCACCGCCCTGACCCGAATTGCCGAGCGCAATGGTCTTGACTCCCACGCGGATCAACGCCTTGATGTCGATACCCGAGTGCGAATGGAAACGCTCGTCCTCGGTCGAGATCAGTGCTGCCACAACGGCGGGCACCTCCTCGCCATCGAGTCTCAGCAGTTGGGTGCTATCTTCGGGGAAGAGCTCGGCATACTCGACATACGAACGGTTCTGCACGAAGAACGAGCCAATGACCTTGCCATCTTCCGAGTAGATTTCGGTTGCGATGTTGCTCTTGGGGTTTTCCAGCTCTTCGAACGAGGGTAGCTTGCCGAACAGACCTAAGGCGGTCAGCACAAGCAGGAAAAAGAGCAATGCAAAGGGGAACATTGCGATGATCCACAGCCATTTAACCATACGTGGG
Source organism: Rikenellaceae bacterium (assembly GCA_017442365.1). GTDB lineage: Bacteria > Bacteroidota > Bacteroidia > Bacteroidales > Rikenellaceae > Alistipes. Next base: position 59,596 of record JAFRZW010000005.1, read on the forward strand.
CGCTGTGTCGTGGGTTTTGCGTTATTGGTCTTTTGTGCCATATCTTTTTAACTGAATAACGTAATCGAACTTTGAACTATCGTACAAAGTTACAACTTTCTACTGAAATGACGAAATGCCGAGCCACTTTTCTACGAAAAGTGCCTACACTTGCCCTCGCATTCAGAGCGATCAGATGGGCAGTCCTACGCCGGCTGAGAAATGAACGCCCTTGCGGTTGCTCGGTTTGTAGAGCGAGAGATTGATCGTGAAGGTCGAAGCCGCGGGCGAACGCATAAGGTTGAAGTCGATAATCAAATCGCCACCGAACGAATTGACACTCTGCCAATTATACTTTTGCATCTGGCTGTCGAACGTACGCATTGTGGCGTAGTTGAACCCGACGTTCAGAGCGATGCGTTTGAAGAATATTACCGATGGTATTCCGAAATCGGGATAGCACAACGGCAACTGATAGTCGATGGCCGTAGCCACATAGTGCGAGGGGCTCGACGAGAGTTTGTACTCCGCACCTCGGGGATACAACTCGCGTTGATAGAACGAGTAGCTTTTGCCCTGCTCGGTGGTCTGGAACGCGGCACGCAGACGTAGCGAGTGGTTGCGGGCAATGGCGGGCGTGAGAGCCTGTCCAAAGATCGAGAACGAGTGCGCAAAATCGCTATTGGTCGGATTGAACGAGTGGGTCAGACGCACGGCATAGCCCCAACGAGGACGCATATTGCGATAGGCCGAACGGACGTTGTCGCCAAAGGTAATTTGTGAGGTTAAACGATTGACACCCTGGCGATAGCTCTTTGAACGTTCGCTGTAAGTCAAGCCGTTGAAGTATTGCCAATCAACCAAGGGCGTGAGGTAACGCAGATGGTGCCCGCTCGATAGCTGCATAGGCAACGAAAGACGCGCTCCGACCATATAGTATCGGTTGAGTTTCTGCGTAGGATCGGCCACCTCGTCCGAGGGTTTATAGACGGGTTGCATCGCACCGCCATACTGACCCTGCAACTCGATGTGAGGACCGAGGGCGCGGAAATTGATCGCACCGCGAATCATCGACCCACGATCGCGTCGCCAACCGTATGTGGCGTATGCCGTAACCGACGAAAGCAGATTCTGCGAGGCGAGGGTTATGCCCCACTGCGGATCGAACGTGAAGTTTTCGATCGCCTCGAACAGGTCGATCGAAACGGGGGCCCAACTGTGGAACTTGAAGTAATGCAGCCCCTTACGATAACGCTTCGAGGGCAGTTGCTCGTGCTGAGCGTGGAGCATTGCTGTATCGACGCGCACCGTATCGAGATTGACGACGGGCATACGACGTCGTGGCGGATTGACCAATTCGATGGGTGTCGGTGCCCACTCGACCTTGCCGATTGAGCTGTCGAGCGGTTGGGTCGCAATCAGATATCCGCGATCGTCGTATGTGGTAACCACCAGCTGGTCGTTGGCGGGGGCAGGATCGAACGAGCCATATTCCGATTCGGTGAGCTGCCACTCCTCACCCGATGCGATGTCGAGAGCGTGTGCCTCGTCGCGTCCCGAACGGATCGACCCGAAGTAGAGTCGTCCATCTTTGGCTCGCAGGTCGCTCAGCGTAACGTATGCCGCGCGTGTCAATCGACGGTCGTTGCCCGCACGATCAACCTCGCCCAAATACATACCGTCGTCGTCCAGACCGATGTAGTAAAGACGGGCGGTCGAGTTGTCCCACGCAAGACCGTGAATCTCCTCGCCCAAAGGTTTGCTTATCAACGTATTACCCTTGCCTGCGTGTCCCGTTGCGATCGTGTAGCGACCCTCGGGTGCATACTCGACCCAAGCCAACGAATCGCCCTCGATCGGGGTGGGGTAGAGTATGTTTGCATCGGTTACAATCGAGTGAGTGCGTTCGGTGTTGAGGTCAGCCCAGCAGAGGCGCGAGTCGTAACGTTCGTCCCACAGCAGACTGCGACGATACTCGGTCCACCACAAACGACCGTCGCTGCCGAGTGCGGGACGGGTGCTGACCGAGCCGATATGGCTGATCAGGTGCTCCTCGCCCGTACGGAGGTCAATTTCGACCAAGCGTGCCGAGCGGTCGAAGTCGCTTTTGACGGCAACGATGTGCGTGGAGTCTATCGCCTGCGGGTGCGAATAGGTGGTATATGCTGTTGTCGGAGTGGCGATTACGTGGGTCGAAGGCTCGACTTTGGGCAGCGCACTCCAATATGCCTGCAACGAATCGAACGTTTCGCCAAAGAGCTCTTTCGTCGATGTTCCGACGCGCTTTCGGAGTGCGATGTAGTTCGATACGATCAGAAACGGATAACGCGACGAGTAGTCCGCCACCTCGTCCCATATCACTCGGTTGTATTTGTTGTAGGCGTAGGCAGAGATCTGATAACCAAGCGCATAGTGATTGGGAATAGCCTCTCGGTACGAGCCGCAGAACCAGCGGTCGGGGTTGCGTCCATCGACAATTTTACCCTGCTTGGCGCGGTAGATCATCGAGAACGAGGGCTGGCGTCCGCGCCCGAAGGTGCTCATATCGGTTTCGATCATCGTCGCGTCGCCCTCAATGACCCACAACGGCAGTCCGATCAGGCTGACGAATGCACCCTGTTCGCCCAGAAGATAGTAGAGCGCGCGGAAGGTGTGGCGGTTGAGGTTATTGTACTGCACGGCGTGGCGCTGTTCGTGTGCCGCAAGCTGTTTGAGCCACGGCATCGAGTAGCTCTCGACGTCGGGCGTTGCAAGCACCTCGATTCGTTTCGGTGCCCACATCACCATTCCGTTCGACACCGAGTTTTGGGTGTGCATCACCACCGGAATCTTCATCGCTCCGCGACGGAAACCGTAGTCGATGTCCTGCCCCGCTGCGTTGAGGTAGTGCATTGCGCGGCGAGCCATCGTATCGAAATTGTTGGGATAGACTATTCGAAAACGATCGTTGCGGATCTGCTGCCAGCGCGTCGAAGCGGGATCGGCTCCCCAATCGTAATATTGTCCCTGCGCACCGATCGCACCGATCAGCGCGACAAACCAGAGAAATATCTTGAATAGCTGCCTCATATCGTGATAACGTTTGCGTAGGGCAAAAATTATGCGCCGGCCTTTTTGGCTTTGTAGCCTTCGCGCGTCAGAATATCGACAATGCGGTCGCGGAAGTCGCCCTGAATGATAATCTCTCCATCTTTTGCCGAGCCACCCACGCCGCAACGGCTTTTGAGTAGCGAGGCCAGCTCCTTCAAATCGTCGTGCGAACCTACGAAACCACGTACCAGCGTAACTACTTTACCCGCACGCTGTTTGCGGTCGAGCCACACGCGCAACTGCTGCTGCGCAGGGGGCAGGGTCGAGGCCTCTTCGGGCTCATCGGTGGTGTACTGAAAGTCAGGGTTTGTGGAATAAACTACGTTTAATCGCGCTTTCCAATCGTTATTGCTCATTTGGGCCTAAATAATTTTTGGCAAATATACGAATTTTTCATATATTTGTGTGCAAGTATGACAAAGGTGGTATTCAATAGAGGGCGCGCCAACCGCTCTAAGCGCGAAGTGCAGACGGTCAATTACAACCGCCTGCCGATCGATCCGTCGAAGCGTTTGGTGAGGGTCTATGTCGAAGGTTATGAGGACGTTGCCTTCTGGCGTGGTATCTTCGACCACTTCGATAATCCCTACTACGTATTCGAAATTTCGGTGCCCAATCGCCCCGATATGGCTAAGGGTAAAAAGGTGCTCGAAGCACTCATTCCGCAGAGCAACGAGCAGATGTTGTTGTGCGTCGATGGCGACTTCGACTACCTCTTCCAGAAACATCGTGCCGAGTCGCGCAAGATTGTCGAGGCTCCGTTTATGTTCCACACATACGCCTATGCCACCGAGAATTACGTCTGCTACGCTCCGTCGCTGCACAATGTCTGCGTGCGTGCCACTAAGAACGATACCCGAATCTTCGATTTCGAGAAGTTTATGGCTGAGTATTCGCGCACGATCTACCCGCTGTTTTTGTGGTATGCACTCTCGGCACGCGATAGCGATATCAATGTTTTCCAGTTGGTAGACTTCCGTAATAGTGTGAAAATCAACTATCTCGAACCCGACGACAATGCCCGTACAACGCTCGATTGGTTGTCGCGTCAGGTGTCGCGTCGTCGCACGTCGCTCGAAAACGCGCGTCCCGATATTGCTGAGCGTATCGACGATTTCGCCCGCGAGTTGCAGGATATGGGCGTCTATCCCGAGGATACCTATTTATATATGCACGGCCATACGCTGATGGACAACGTGGTGATGATTACTCTGAATGCTGTTTGCGAGCGTCTGCGTTGTATGTCGGTGTCGCGTATCAACTCCTCGTCGCAACGTGGTCAGGCGCTGAGCAACGAACTGAGCAATTATAGCAACCAGCTGCGAAACGTGCGCGATGTACTACTTGATAATGAGAACTATACGGATTGTTTCCTTTATCACAAATTGAGTAACGACATCGACGCCTACCTATGCCGAGCAGTCGAAAAACTCAAAAAGTAGTATCTTCAATTCACAATAAAACCGCGCTCAATACGGGCGCGGTTTATTTATGTATTATTACTAATTAACTTTGAATTGGCAAAATCTGCGATTTTGACACACTCTCTGTGGCTCGTGCGACAAAAGTCGCACGCCCCCCCAGCCACAGAGAGTGCGCATTCATTGAAAGCAAAGTAAACAATTTTGAATTGCGTTTTGGCGATTTCTCCGAAATCGACACACGCGGTGGCGCCCGCGACTTTCAGTCGCGCCGCCCCACGCCACCGCGTGCATTTTTATTGAAGGCAATGTAAATAATTGTGAATTGAGAATTGAGAATTGTGAATCAAAAAAGCCGCGCCCCATTTCGGAACGCGACTTAATTTTGAATTTTGAATCCTTAATTCTAATATCGGTAGTGGTCAGCCTTGAACGGACCCTCGACCTTCACGCCGATATAGTCGGCCTGCTTCTGCGTGAGGGTGGTCAGGCGAACGCCGATATTCTCTAAGTGCAGGCGTGCAACCTCCTCGTCGAGCTCCTTCGGCAGGCGGGTTACGCCCACAACGGGATTCTCACGATCCTCCCACAGCTTCATCTGTGCGAGGGTCTGGTTGGTGAACGAGTTACTCATCACGAACGAGGGGTGGCCCGTAGCGCAACCCAAGTTCACAAGACGACCCTCGGCCAAAACGAAGATCGAGTGGCCATCGGGGAAGGTGTATTTATCAACCTGCGGCTTGATAGTCGATTTCACAGCGTCCGAGGCTTCCAAGCGTGCCATCTGGATCTCGTTGTCGAAGTGGCCGATATTGCAGACGATAGCCTGATCGCGCATACCCTGCATATGCTCCAAGGTGATGATGTCGCAGTTACCCGTCGTGGTTACGTAGATGTTACCCTCGGGCAGAGCGTCCTCGACGCGCATAACCTCGAAGCCCTCCATTGCAGCCTGCAAAGCGCAGATGGGGTCGATCTCGGTTACGATCACGCGGGCACCATACGAGCGCATCGAGCGTGCGCAGCCCTTACCCACGTCGCCATAGCCGCAGACAACCACAACCTTACCGGCGATCATCACGTCGGTTGCGCGCTTGATGCCGTCGGCCAGCGACTCGCGGCAGCCGTAGAGATTGTCGAACTTAGACTTTGTAACCGAGTCATTTACATTGATTGCGGGTACGAGCAACTCGCCACGCTCCTGCATCTGGTAGAGGCGGTGAACACCCGTAGTGGTCTCCTCCGAAACGCCCTTCCACTCCTCGACGGTGCGGTGCCACTTCTGGGGATCCTCCTCCAGGAGTTTGCGCAGGGTGTCGATGATCACGCTCTCCTCGTAGCTGCCAGCCTCGCGGTCGAGCGTGGTTGCGTCGTTCTCGGCTGCGAAACCCTGGTGGATCAACAGCGTAGCGTCGCCACCATCGTCAACGATCAGATTGGGTCCCTTGCCACCCTCGAACGAGAGCGCCATTGCGGTACACCACCAATACTCTTCGAGCGTCTCGCCCTTCCAAGCAAATACGGGAACACCTGCCTTGGCGATTGCTGCTGCGGCGTGATCCTGCGTCGAGAAGATGTTGCACGAGCACCAACGTACCTCGGCGCCCAGCTCAACGAGCGTCTCGATCAGTACGGCGGTTTGAATTGTCATATGGAGCGAGCCCATAATACGTGCGCCTTTGAGCGGCTTCTGCTTGCCGTACTTGCGGCGCAGAGCCATCAGACCGGGCATTTCGTGCTCCGAAACTTCGATCTCTTTGCGTCCCCACTCAGCCAGCGAGATATCCGCAACGCGGTAGGGAATAGTAGTGTCGATGAACATAGTGTTTAATATCTTTAATGTTTGTTGTTTATCCTTCGTTAGTTGTTGGCGCAGAGCGTCGATACTCTCGAAACGGCGCTCGTCGCGGATCTTCTGTACCAGATTGACCTCGATCGTGCGACCGTAGATCTCCTCATCGAAATCGAACAGATTGGCTTCGAGCCACAACGCGCCGCAATCGGTTACGGTCGGGCGGTGTCCCAGGTTAGCCATCGCCTGAAACTCGCGTCCGTCGTCCAGCCGCACGCGCGCAGCATAGACGCCATTGGCTGATGAGTAGTGGCACGCTATTTCGATATTTGCCGTCGGGAAACCAATCGTTCGACCCAGACGGTTGCCTTGAATCACTCTACCGGTGAGTTTTGTCATCGTTTATCGTCGTCAGTTGTCAAATTTTCGGTCAGTGCCTGCACCACGCGGAAGTTGTTGAAGAACTCCTTGGCAAAGACACGAATGACCGTGTAAGATGGGATAGCCAGCAGCATACCCACCACGCCGGCCACATTGCCGGCAATCAGAATCACAATAAATATCTCCAACGGGTGCGCTTTGACGCGGTTGGAGTAGAGCACGGGTTGCAACACGAAGTTGTCCAATCCCTGTGCCGTAAGGATCGTTCCGCCCGTAGCCAGCAGTGTCTGGGCGAGGGTCATACCCTCGATCGGGCTAACCAGACCCACAAACAGACCTATCGCAAAGCCAATCATCGGACCCACGTAGGGGATTACGTTCAGCACGCCCACGATCAGACCCGTGAAGAAGGCATTTTCGCCACTCGCGCCGAACAACAGCAGACCGAGCGACACGACCACCATCATAATGAACGACTCGGCCAGAATGCCCGTAAAGTAACGCACCAACAATACGGTAATCGAGTCCAGCGCGCGGGTGATATTATCCTCGTAACGCTTTGGGAATACGGTTGTTACCATCGAGTAGAACAGACCGTCCTCCTTCAAGAAAAAGAACGTGATGAACGTTACCGAGAACAGTGCAATCACAAAGTCGGTCGCCGTCGAGACGAACGAGCCAACTACGCTATTCACCACATCGAGATTGAGCCATTCGCGCATCGACACCGCCAGCGTATCGGTCAGCGAGAACTCGCGCATCGGAATCGAGAATGTCTCGCTCAGGTGCTCCTGCAAGGCGATGATCGGGTCGTTGATCGAACTGATCACCTGTGCTATATCGAGGTTTGCAAATTGGCTCAGTTTATTGAAAATCAGAGGTATGAATATCGAGAAGAAGGTTGCGAACAGCACCCACATCAGCACCGTTGTTATCAGTGCTGCCACGCCACGCGGAATGTAGCGACCGCGAATCTTGATGATCGAGATGCGACGCACCAGCGGGCGACCGATGATACCCAGCACAGCCGAGATCAGAATATAGATCACAATGTCGCTGAAATACCACAACAGATAGCACGCCAGAGCCGTAGCTGCCAAGCCCAGCACGTAACGCAATGTAGTCGGTATTGATTGAGTATTCATTGCTCTGTTGTTCAGTTGTTTGTCCTATTTCAGTCGTGCGATCTGCGAGATCGAACCCGTAACCTTATCGCCGATCTTCACCAGCGGCTCGCAATCGAGCGGCAGCAGCAGATCAACACGCGAGCCGAACTTGATGAAGCCACACTTTGTGTTCTGCTCAACTCGCTTGCCAACCTCGGCATACGAAACGATTCGGCGTGCCACGAAACCCGCAATCTGGCGGAAAAGCACCTTGTGTTTGCCCGTATTGACTACCGTCGTTGTACGTTCGTTCTCCTCCGACGACTTGGGGTGCCAAGCCACCAAGAACTTACCGGGGTGGTACTTGAAGTACTCGACCTCGCCCGCTACGGGGAACCAATTGACGTGCACGTTGTAGATCGACATAAAGATCGAAATCTGCAAACACTTGCAACCCAAATACTCATTTTCGTCGGTCTGCTCGACCACAACCACCTCGCCGTCGCAGGGCGAGAAGACGATCTCGTCGTCGGTGAGCAGCGGTCGTGCCGGCTCGCGGAAAAATCTGATAATAAAGCCCCACAGACCCAGCGCCACTACCAAAATTGCAATAGTCGCCCACATCGGTAACCAACCGTAAATGCTCATCAAGCAGTTGGCTGCCAAGACGATAGCTACGATCAAGCCCGATGTTGCGATAATTTTCAGTCCCTCTTTGTTTATCTTCATAGTTTAGGTATGTTATTCAAGTTGTTACAAAATTTCAATCATCAGTCGATAAATCACTGCCACCGGAGCTGCCATCAGTACCGCGTCGAAACGGTCGAACCAACCACCGTGTCCGGGCATAATCGCGCCACTATCCTTGACACCCGCTGCACGCTTGAACATCGACTCGATCAGGTCGCCCGCCACAGCAGCCAACGCCGTCAAGATACCCATACCGGCCCAAACGTACATATTCTCACCAAGCAGATGAGCCGCCAACAGAGCCACGCCCATTGCTGCCACGATCCCGCCGATGAATCCCTCCCACGACTTTTTGGGCGAGATACGCTCGCACAGACGGTGGCGACCGAGAGTGATACCGACCAAGAATGCGAATACGTCATTTGCCCAGATGATCGAGAAGAATGCCACCACGCGCCACGCATTGTAGCCCTCGCCAATGGCGGGCAACAAGGCGAGCATTCCGATCGGCAGTGCCACTTGCAACGCGGGCAGGATTGTCGCGCCGACATTCTGGATCGGGGTTTCGCGCTGGCGGAACAACTCCACAAAGAGTACCATCAGCATTGCGATCATCACCACGAACATCATTCCGAACATCAGGCTCACCCCTTCGGTTATCGCGTGCTCGCTGTCGAACAGCAGAGCAAAAGGTGCAACCACCAGCAGTGCAATGCCCATAGCCATCACCTTTTGGGGTTGTGCGCCGCAGTGCTCCGACAGTCGCAGGTGCTCCCACGTTACCCCTGCCGTAATTGCCACGAGCAGAGCCGCAAAACTCCACGTTGACCACAACATTGCGGTCAGCATCACGACCAACATCACCACGCCCGAAGCCGCACGTATCAAGATGTCTTTAATCTTAGGATTCATCATCTCTTTCAATCGAGTTAAAGTTTGGAATTAGGTTTGTTATTCGGTTGCAGCCACCTCAGCCACCTCGCTCTGCGGTTCGTCGGTTGCTACGGCTGCGGGCTCTGCGGGTGCGCCCTCGCTCGGCTCGGTTGTGTCGGTCTGCTCGGTTGCGGGAGTCTCGGCAGCCTTGCGCTCATCGTGTGCCGAGCGACCGAAGATCTTCTCGATATCCTCAGCGAAGACCGTTTCGCGCTCAACCAGCAGCTTAGCCAGCTGCTCAACCTTCTCGCGGTTTGTCTCGATCAGCGTGCGAGCCTCGTCCGTAGCCTCGTCGATCAGACGACGTACCTCCTCGTCGATCTCGCGTGCGGTCTGCTCGCTGAACGGCTTGGTGAAGGCGTCGCGCTGACCCGTCGAGTCGTAGTAGCTGACGTTGCCAATCTTCTCGCTCATACCGTAGTAGGCAACCATTGCGTATGCCATATTGCTCGTGCGCTCCAAGTCGTTCAGTGCGCCCGTGCCGATTGTGCCCAAGAAGGTCTGCTCTGCCACGCGACCTGCAACCATACCGCTCATACGCTGACGCAGGTTACCACTTGTGATGTGGGTGCGCTCCTCGGGCAGATACCACGTCGCACCGAGGCTCTTACCGCGCGGAATGATCGTAACCTTCACCACGGGATCGCTTTCGGGCAGCAACCACATTACGGCTGCGTGTCCTGCCTCGTGAATGGCTGTTGCATAGCGCTCCTTGGCGGTCATCACGGTATTCTTCTTTTCGAGGCCACCCACGATACGGTCGATAGCGGCCAGGAAATCCTCCTTAGTAATATGTTTCTTGTTGTGGCGGGCAGCGATCAGTGCCGCCTCATTGCAGACATTAGCGATGTCGGCACCCGAGAAACCTGCCGTCTGCTTAGCCAAAAACTCGTGGCTGATACCCTCGGCACAACGCAACTTGCGAGTATGAACACCGAAGATCGCCTCGCGCTCCTTCACATCGGGCAGACCCACGTCGATCTGACGGTCGAAACGACCTGCACGCATCAACGCCTTATCCAAAATATCGGCGCGGTTGGTCGCCGCCAATACAATTACGCCCGAGTTGGTCGCAAAGCCGTCCATCTCGGTAAGCATCTGGTTCAGCGTATTTTCACGTTCGTCGTTGCCTGAGAAACCTGCATTCTTGCCACGTGCGCGACCGATTGCGTCGATCTCGTCGATAAAGACAATGCACGGAGCCTTCTCCTTGGCCTGCTGGAACAGATCGCGCACACGCGACGCACCTACGCCCACGAACATCTCGACGAAATCCGAGCCGCTGATCGACAGAAACGGAACATTAGCCTCGCCCGCAACGGCCTTAGCCAACATCGTCTTACCCGTTCCCGGAGGGCCAACAAGCAGTGCTCCCTTCGGAATTTTGCCACCCAACTCGCGGTACTTCTGAGGGTTACGCAGGAAATCGACGATCTCCATAATCTCCTGCTTCGCCTCCTCCATACCCGCAACGTCTTTGAACGTTACGCGATTCTCGTGGTTCTCCTTGTCATAGACCTGAGCGCGAGCCTTGCCTACGTTCATCACATTGCCGCCACCGCCGCCACGTGCCGAACGCATCATAAAGACCCAAAAACCGATGATCAGAATCCACGGCAGCAGACCGCCAATGATATTCAACCAGCGATCCTCGCGTTTCTCATATTTGACTACCACGCGCTGCTCTGCCTCCCCTTCGGCTGTCGCCAGATCCTCGCGGAAGGCATCGACCGAACCGATGGTGAAGTAGAGTTGTATCGGGCCACTTTCGGGGATATTCTTATATTCGGGCTGCTGGCGATACTTTTCGATGGCCTCTTCGGTCAGTTCGACCTCGGCCTTCTCCTTATTCACGATGTTGATCTGCTCGATCTCGCCATTAGCCACCATCTGCTCGATAACGCTCCAATCGGTCTCGACCGGCTCGCCCTTATTGTCGGAGAGCATACCCCAACCGATGATGAAAATCAGCAATCCGCCCCAAAACATTCCCATCAACGATGCGGAACGTTGCATCATCTGGCGGTTATTCTTTCTATTCTGTTTTGCCATAATTGTTGTTCAACTTCTGATTACTCCTCGTAGGGATACTCGGTGCGGGGAGCGTCGGCCCACAGCTGCTCCAAGCGGTAGAAATCGCGCAGTTCCGACTGGAAGATATGCACCACAACGTCGATGTAATCGACTGCCACCCAAACGGCATTGTTCATACCCTCGATACGGTGCACCTTCTCGTGCAACTGCTCGAAGACCTTCTCCTCGATACCGTCGGCGATAGCCGCAACCTGCGTTGTCGAGTCGGCGTTGCAGATCACAAAGTGCGAGCAGATGGCGCCATCGAAGCCCGTCAGATCGAGCGATACGATGTTCTTACCCTTCTTGTCCTGAATAGCTCCTACGATAGTGTTTATCAGTTTTTCCATAAATTTCGTTTGTTACAATATTTGTTCTTGTTTCTGTGTTACTGTTTTGGTGTCCGAGCCCGTCTTAACGCGCGCGAGCGCGAATACCAATATTATATCAAACTGCAAAGATACGTATTTCTATCAAATATTTTGCAAACCGTGCGCGACATTCTTCCGTTTTTGCAGTTTTTCCCACTTTTCGAGCAGCGAAAAGGCAAAAAGAGTCAGGGCACGCACTCAAACAAAAAACCGCGCTCTTTACGGGCGCGGCTTTTGTTTAATTCAAAATTCAAGATTCAAAATTCAAGATTAATCCTGCTACGTTTATTTCTTCTCTTTGTAGGGTTTGATCGATTTCTCTTTGAGAACTCCGCGCACCCAACGGGCAGAGTACATACGTCCGTCGAGGTCTTGAATTACACCTTTGCCGTGGGGTAAGCCACTCTCAAAATTCACGGTGAACATAATGCCCTCAGGAGTTTGAAAAGTGCCGTTGCCATTGGGGAGGTCGCGCTCCCATTGACCGCAATACTTGCTACCGTCAGGATAGACCATCGTACCCACACCTTTAATCTCGCCATAATAGGTCTGACCTTGATATGCAGCACCGTCATTCCACTTTATCGTGGTAGTGCCCGTAGCCTTATCAACGGTAATTTCGGCAGAGGTCTTTGCGTTGAGATATGCTTGGTTCTCTTGCTGAATTCTATTTACGTAACTTGCGTAGCCTTTATTAGTCTTGTTTTGAAACTTCGTTAATTTCGCTTTTCTTCGATTTGTCAGAAACTCCTCGTGAGCAACGTTTGTTCCTTCTGCTCCCGTAGGTTGTAGATAATGATTAAAAGGCGGGTTAGCGACTGCCGAGTTGCAGAAAAATGCTACTGCCAATACTAATAAAAATCGTTTCATAATTGTGTGATTTTCGGATTTTTGCAAATATAACAAATTAAATCTACAAATCCAATTATCTCCTTGCTGAAAATCTACTTTTTATGCAAATAATGGCAAAATCTGCGATTTTGACACACCTTCGCGGGCTCGCCCGCCATATGGGCGGGTTTTGCTATTTTGGTTTTGCATAACTTAATGCTTAGCAAAAACCTTAAACAAGTTTGCTAACATCTATGCTTTTGTTGGCGACCGCCCCAGCCCGCGAAGGTGCGCATTTATTGAAAGCAAAGTAAAAAAGTAAAACCCGCCCATATGGTGGGTGAATTTTGAATCTTGAATCTTGAATTGAAAAAAACTACCTCTTCACGCGATCGAGAATAACCTCCTTCAAAGCGTTGATAATCGAATTTTTGACGTATGTTCGGCGGACAGCAATCGCAATCTTGCGCGAGGTCGCACCCTTAGCCAACGGCTTGACCTGCGAGCGGTGGTGTGCGGGCACAAACTCGACTGCCATCTCGGGAATGATGGTCATCAGCGAGGTCGAATCGACGATGCGGATCAGTGTGTCGATCGAGCCACTCTCGAAATAGTAGTGCGACGGCATATGGTGGCGCGCCTGACACAACTCGATGATCTGGTCGCGCATACAGTGTCCGTCGCTAAGCAGAAGCAGCTGTTTGAGGTCGATGTCCTCGATGCGGATATTGCTGCGCTCATAGAGCGGATTCGAAGTCGAAACATAGGCATAGAAACGATCGTCGAACAGATCCTGCTCGTTGATGCCGTCGCCGCAAGTGCCGCTTGCAACCAGCGCAGCGTCGATGGCGTCGCGTTTCAGCGCGTCGATAATATCGCGCGTAACCATCTCCTTGATCTCCAATTCGACACGCGGGTAGCGTTGTGCAAATTCGGGGATAAATTTGTGCAGCAGATAGGGCGCAATGGTGGGAATAACGCCCAGACGGAGCTTACCTGCGGTCTCACCTTTCAACTCGCTAACTGCCTCACGGATATAGTTATATGCCGCCAAGGTTCGTCGCGCCTGCTCCAAAACGACCTCGCCTGCCTCGGTCGGGATAACGGGCTTTTTCGAGCGGTCGAGCAGCACCACGCCGAGCTCCTCTTCGAGCGCCTTGATCTGCATACTGAGCGAGGGCTGGGTTACGAAACAGTGCTCCGATGCGAGCGAAAAACTGCCGCAGTTGGCTACGGCAAGCAGGTATTCGAGTTGAATGATTGTCATAGTTTGAAAGTTGGGTTTAGCTTATTTTCGCAGACAAAGTTATAATTTTTATTTATGTCTGCAAATTTTTTGCGCCTATTTAGTTAATTTTAGATCGATTTTTCGAACAAAAACTATTTATGACCTATGAAACGACTGCTTACGACTGCGATTCTCGTGTTGATGTTACTGCCCGTTGCGGCACGAGCTCCACGAGGTGTGAAATTCATCGAACGACGCGCCAACCACGCCGACGGGAAACCCTACGTTTGGTTTGCGTTTGTGATCGATCAAGATGCTAACAAACGTCTGAAATTTAATGCCGTAGAGGTTGAGGGCGGTACCACTCCGTCGAAACTCTATGCCGCGTGGTCGGAGTATGGCGAGGGGCGCCCCGTGGTGGTTGCCAATGCCGGATTCTTCAATATGCGAACCCTCGAATCGGTTAGTCTGTTGATGGACGAGGGTAGGGTCGAGGCGGCAGATGTGCGTTCGGTATCGCGTACCAATGCCAATGGTCAAAAGGTCGATGTGTTCCCGATTCACGCCGCTTTCGGACAGATGCCCGATGGCTCGTACGAGGCGCAGTGGATCTTCTGTCAGCCCGAAAAGGACTATCACCCGTACGTCTATCCCTTTGCAGTTGGTAACGACGACTCGTTGCGTTTGTATTCGCCCGCGCCTCCCGCAGTGGGGCAGCTCGGATCCTATCCGTGGCAGGTGGTTGATGCCGTAGCAGCGGGCCCGATGTTGGTTAAAAATGGCCGCGATGTGTCGCTCGAAAGCTCACTTGGCGAGTCCTATTATCGAACTATCGGCGGCAAGGCGCGACACAACCGTACCGCTATCGGTTTGACCGATGATGGCAAGCTGGTGATTATGGTTGTCGATGGTCGCGGTATGAACGGTAGCGTGGGCTGTACGCTGTCGGAGCTGGCCGAGTTCTTGATGGAACTTGGTGTGGTTGAGGGCGTTAATCTCGATGGAGGCGGCTCGTCGGCAATCGTTAATTGGGACGGTGAGCTGGTCAATCACCCCAGCGATGGCGGAAAGCGTCCCGAACGTATCGAGCGCGTTGTGCCTACGTTCGTTGTGATCTCGGAGGAGAAATAGTAATTCGATATTCACAATTAAGCCACGCTTTTCGGAGCGTGGCTTTTTTATTGAGAGAAGGACATTTGTCGTTGAAAATACAGCGTACCCCCCCCTCCTATTTGTCGGGCGTTTAGAACAGCGGGCTGACCAATCGCGCCAAGGCCTCGATGAATCGCTGTCCCTGCGGGCGCGAGTACCACTCGTCGGGCATCACGCGACGCGAGTGGGCGATGTAATCTTCGAGCGTGGTGGTCAGTTCGGCCACCGTTTCGCGGTCGTAGATGAAGGTCGAAACTTCCGAATTATCTTCGAGCGAACGAATATCCATATTGGCTGTTCCGACCGACGCCATACGCCCATCGACAGCGATCAATTTCGAGTGCAGGAAGCCTGCGGTGTAGAGATAGACCTTCACGCCCGCACTGAGCAGCCCATCGACAAACGAGCAGGTCGCCCAATGCACCAGTCGGCTGTCCGAGCGTGCGGGAATCACGATTCGCACATCGACGCCCTTCAATGCTGCCACCTTCAACGCTTCGAGCAACGAGGTCGAGGGAATGAAGTAAGGCGTTGAGATTGTGATCGTTCGTGCGGCACCCGTAATGGCGGCAAAGAATGCTTGCGAAATTGCCGACCAGCGCGAACTGACACTCGATCCCACCACCTGCATCGGGGCCTGACGAGTTATCTCCGAGGGCGGGAAATAGCGTGGATCGTTGAGCGTTTGCCCACTCACGAGCGTCCAATCGGCGAGGAATAGTCGTTGGAAGTCGGCTACGGCATCGCCCTCGATACGCAGATGGACGTCGTACCAGAGTCCCATCGTGTCGCCTTTGAGATAGCGTTCTGCAATGTTGATACCACCCGTAAATGCCACGCGACCGTCCACAACGACAATCTTGCGGTGGTTGCGATAGTTCAGATAGTGAGTGAAATAGGGGAACGTGATGGGCGAGAAACGACCCACCTCGACTCCGCTTGCACGCAGACGCGAGATAAACTCTTTGCTCAGCTTCCAGCTACCCACCGCGTCGAAAATCAGTCGCACCTCGACACCCTCGCGGGCTTTGCGTTCGAGCTGCTCGGCGATGTAGTTGCCCACCTCGTCCTCGCAGAAGATGTAGTACTCGATGTGGATCGACTCGCGTGCCGATTCCAATGCCTGAGCGATCGAGGCGAAGGTCTGGTCGCCATTGTGCAGCACGTCGAGATTGTTGTGCAGGGCGAGCTTTGCGTCGGAGTTATTTTCGAGCAGCGTGATGAACGGAATACGTTCGCTACGTTCGATACGTGGTGGTGCGACAAGGCGTTTTCGTGCGGGTCGGTAGCCGAACAAAATGAAGAGAATCAGACCAGCTACGGGGATAAAAATCACAGTCATAGCCCACGCGAAACTCCATACGGGTTCGCGTTGCTGCTCGATCACCAGAACGATGACCGCTACGATGACGATCGTATAGATGATCGAGAATATAACACTCAATATACTTGCCATTTACCTCTCCGTTTTGACTGTTCCGAACTCGGCTGTGGCACACATTTCGTGCCTTGGTCGAGGTATCGACAAAACAAAGGTACAAAAAAATTTGGAAAGTCGAAACAGAATCCCTACCTTTGCACTATCAAAAAATTTAGTGTTGGGTTCCGGCCGCAAGGTCGGGATTCATTATTTTTTTATGTTTTTCAAAAAACCTAATTAAATGGCAAACGAGATTATTTACCTGACCGAAGAGGGCTACAAGAAACTCAAAGACGAGCTGGATCATATGCGCTCGGTTGAGCGTCCTGCCATCTCGGCTGCAATCGCCGAGGCGCGCGACAAGGGCGACCTGTCGGAGAATGCCGAGTATGATGCTGCACGTGAGGCACAGGGTATGTTGGAGATGCGAATCGCCAAGCTCGAAGCTACGCTGAACAACTCGCGCGTGATCGACGAATCGAAGATCGACAAGAGCAAGGTCCAGATCCTCAGCAAGGTAACCCTGATGAACCACAACAATGGCAAGCAGGTAACCTACACCATCGTCTCGGAGAACGAGGCAAACTTGCGCGAAGGCAAGCTGGCTATCGGTACCCCGATTGCGAAGGCTCTGCTGGGTAAGAAGAAGGGCGAGCACGTCGATGTAACCGTCCCCGCCGGCACGCTCCACTTCGAGATCCTCGATATCTCGATCTAACCTTCCGTGTCAGGATTTTCGACTCCTCGGTGAGCGAAAAAATAGTCCGCACTCCCATTGTCGGGGTGCGGACTATTTTTTAATTCAATATTCAAGATTCAATATTCAAAAATCAAGATTTGCAATTCGCAATTTACAACACACAATTCACGATTTGCAGATGGTTGATTTATAGGCGAATAGTGTGTGGGGCGAAATTTTTCATACATTTTTTCGTATGTCAGTGCAACGAAATGGGCAGTTTCTGCGTCTATATTATAAAACGCAAACAAAAAAACTAACACAAACACTTTGCAACCAATGAAACGATCAATTCTGATTGCGATCGCACTTTTGCTCGGCGTGAGCGTTTCGGCTCAGTCGAATGACGACAGCCCGTCGTTTGATTTCAGTCGCAGAAGCGGCATTAGCGACAAGCACGAATTTCGCCTAACGGTGGGCGTTACACCTCTGTTCGAGGACGACTTTTACGTTTACGATTACGAGCCGTCCGTCACCCAACGTTACCCCAATGTGATCTACCCCAGCGACCTGACCTATCGCGGTGCATTGAAGACCTCGGGTGGCTACGCTCTGTCGTATATGTACTCGCCCGTGAAGTGGTTTGCGGTGGGTCTTTATGCGGGTTACGTAAGCGAGTGGCAGACCACACATCTGCGTACAACACAAGCAGTTATATCGAAAACCTCGGAGCGACATCTGATGTTGGTGCCGACGGTGCGATTCACCTACCTCAACCGCCCGATTGTGCGCCTCTACTCGTCGATCGGCGTGGGCGTGGGCTTCTGCCGCGAGCGCACCCGAAACGTTGAGGGGTACATCGAGCACGATTACCACGAGCGATTCTGCCCTGCCGAGGTTACGCTCTTGGGCGTGAGCGTCGGACGCCGTCTGTTCGGTTTTGCCGAGCTGAGCATCGGCTCGATGGGTGTCTGCGCAGCAGGTATTGGTTACAGATTCTAAACGATTAATAATTAAGCAACTATGAAACGAATTATATATCTTTTTGTGGCACTCGTTGCGATGAGTTCGTGCACCATCAGCGAGGGCTGGAACAGCGATAAGGACCTTGTGGCAAAGATGGCTGCAAACTTGTCGATTGACGAGATTCGCAACCAGATTCATATTTTGAGCTATGCGCAGATTATCGACCTTTACAGCCGTTCGGGCGATGGCGAGCGCGAGATTATCGAGGATCAGCACCTGCCTAACGTGCGCCTGCGCCAAACCGAAAAGGGTTGGAATGTGGTACGTGATGGCAGAATCGCACTCTCGTTCGAATGCACCACTCCGCTCGACACGCTTGGCAGTGTTTGGACGGTCAAAGTCGCAACTGACAAGCAACAGATTACCGCCGACCAATATTGGACGATCGAGTGTACGGGCAAAAACCAATGGCAGCTGAATCGGCATATCGTCGAGCTGAGCCGCAGCACGACAAGTACGTTCGACGTGGTTGCGGGCGACCAGGTTGGGGGTCAGGTGCAGAGCGGCCCCGTCTATCAATATACGATTGAGGGTAAGTGCGAGATCGTGCAAAACGAGGAGGTCGTTGCTCCCTACCGTATTGATATGAAGATTATGGAGCCGATCGTGTATGACAACTATAAATATTACACCGACTATACGGGCACGGCATTTACCGAGGGCAAGATGTCGATTCGCGTGAATAACTACCAGACCGGCGAGGCTGTTGTTGCGCCGTTCCACTACACGATCGCTCCCGAATACAGCAACCAAAAGATCGAGTATCTATATATCTATCAGAAATAGTGAAATAGGTCCATCGGACCGAGGGAAAAGATAAGCCGCGCTCCATTTTGGGGCGCGGCTTGCTTGTTTGATTTAGAGTTGCTTACTCGCAAATCTTCTCATACTCCTCAGCCGAGAGCAGTTCGTCGAGGTCGGCGGGATTCGACATCTTCACCTTGACCATCCAACCCTCACCATAGGGATCCTTATTAACCAATGCGGGATCGCCATCGAGAGCCTCGTTGAACTCGATCACCTCGCCACCAACGGGCAGGAAAGCGTCCGAAACGGTCTTAACAGCCTCGATCGTGCCGAAAACTTCGCCCTTGTCGAGGGTGTCGCCTACGGTAGTTACATCGACGAAAACGATGTCGCCAAGCTGGCTCTGAGCGTAATCGGTAATGCCGACAACACAGATGTCGCCCTCCACGCGAGCCCACTCGTGGTCGCTGGAGTATTTCAGATTGTTAGGAGTGTTCATAGTGTTTTTATTGGTATTAAGTTATTGTTGTTTGCACCTCTTGCTGAGGTACAAAGATAGCGTATATTTTCTATTTCGCAACGCCCTCCGTACGAAAAATCGCGAAAAATTATATCACAAACTCAATCTGCTTAAAGAGATAGCCCCGCTCCGAGCCGTCGGAGTGCTCAACAATGAGCGTGCCATCGGCCTCGACACGACGGATCGTACCCTCGAACGGAGTGCCGTCGGGTAGACGATAGGTGTGCGCCTCATCACGACGATAGATCAGCGCGTGGTAGTCGCTCTGCAACTGCTCGCTCGCTCCCTCGGCAAGCTCGTCGTAGCGTGCCATAATCTTGCGGGCGAGTGTCTGCAAAACCTCCTCACGATCGAACTCGTGTCCCGCGAGCCGACTCATCGAGGTAGGGTTGGGGAGCGCAGGATCGAACTCTACTTGATTGACGTTCAGCCCAATGCCGACAATCGTGCGGGCAAGGTGCGCACCACGAAGGTCGTGTTCGATCAGCACGCCACAGATTTTGCGGTCGCCGACATAGATGTCGTTTGTCCATTTGATTCGCGCCCCGATTCCGAACTCGGCAAGGGTATCGACCAGACCTAACGCCACAGCCTCCGAAAGCAGAAATTGGCGCGAGGCGTGCAGGAACGTCGGTTCGAGTACAAGGCTGAGCATCAGGTTTTTGCCCTCGACGCTGCTCCAACGGTTGCCACGCTGGCCGCGTCCGGCAGTTTGGTACTCGGCGGTGATGATGTCGCCGTGCGAGTAGTGGCGGTTGCGGGCCTCGTCATTGGTCGAGGTGATCTGTTCGAAACGGGTGATTGGCATAGCTAAAAAATGGTTTATCACCACAAATTTAGTAAATTTTCGGCGGAAATGATACGTCTTTGCGCGCGGTTTTGTATTTTTGTAGATTGAAACATTATGCAAACCCGTAAAAACTCTGTATAAATGAAACGTTTAGTAGTATGCCTTGTGGCACTTTTAACCATCACAACTATGATGAGCAGTTGCTGTGGTCGCAAGACCATCGAATTGAAACCCTATCCCGCAACCGAGCGTGGTGAGGTTGTTGATAACTATTTCGGAACTGAGGTGGCCGATCCCTATCGCTGGTTGGAGGACGACAATGCCCTCGAAACCGCCGAGTGGGTAAAGGCTCAGAACGAGGTTACGTTCGACTATCTGGCGCAGATTCCCTACCGCGATCAGATCCGCGAGCGTCTGACTCAGCTCTGGAACTACCCGAAGGAGGGTATGCCCTCGCGCCACGGCGATTGGTACTACTACTTCTATAACGACGGTTTGAAGAACCAGTCGGTGCTCTATCGTAAAGCGTCGCTTGACGCTGAGGGCGAGGTGTTCCTCGATCCCAACTCGCTCTCGGACGAGGGTACGGTGGCTCTGTCGGCTGTTGCCTTCTCGAAGGACGGTAAATATATGGCCTATTCGGTTGCCTCGGCAGGTTCGGACTGGGTTGAGATCCGCGTGATGGATACCGAGTCGGGCGAGCAGCTCTCGGACAAGATTGAGTGGGTGAAGTTCTCGGGCGCAAGTTGGGCTCCCGACTGCAAGGGCTTCTATTACAGCGCATACGACAAACCCGAAAAGGGCGTCTATTCGTCGCAGAACCAGTTCCAGAAGGTCTATTATCATAAGTTGGGCGACGCTCAGAGTGCCGACGAGTTGATCTATTGGGACGCTCAGCACCCGTTGCGTTACTTCTCGGGCGAGGAGAGTGGCGACGGCAAGTGGCAGTTCGTTCACGCCTCGGAGGGTACGTCGGGTAGCGAGGTGCTCTATCGCAAGAAGGGCGAGCGCAAGTTCCGCACGCTGCTCGAAGGTTTTGCTTACGACTATGCGATCGTAACCGTTGAGGGCGATTACGCATACGTGCTGACCAACGACGCTGCACCCAACTTCCGTCTGGCGAAGATCAATCTGGTGCGCCCCGCAGGTTTGGAGGACGTGATTGCGGAGAATCCCGAGGTGCTGCTCGAAACGGTAAGTGCCGTAGGTGGCGTGCTGGTGGCGACCTATATGGAGGACGCGATGAACAAGGTGCGTCAGTACGATATGTCGGGTGAGTTGATCCGCGAGGTCGAGCTGCCCGCGATCGGTACTGTGTCGGGCTTTGGTGGCGAAAAGGAG
Source organism: Rikenellaceae bacterium (assembly GCA_017442365.1). GTDB lineage: Bacteria > Bacteroidota > Bacteroidia > Bacteroidales > Rikenellaceae > Alistipes. The sequence goes on from JAFRZW010000005.1 coordinate 81,166, forward strand.
GATACGACGGTATTCTACTCGGTCAATGGCTTCACGGCTCCCGCTACGAGCTACGTATATGATCTGCGTTCGGGCGAGACGACGCTCTACAAGCAGCCCGAGGTTAGCTACGATCCCGAAATGTTCACCTCGGAGCAGGTGTTCTTCACCTCGAAGGACGGTACGCAGGTGCCGATGTTTCTCGTTCATCGTAAGGATATGAAACTCAACGGCAAGAACCCCGTATATCTCTATGGTTATGGCGGTTTCAATATCAGCTACACCCCCGCATTCTCGCCCAACCATATTATGTTTATGGAGCAGGGCGGTATCTATGCTCAGGTAACGTTGCGTGGTGGCGGCGAGTATGGCGAGAAGTGGCACAAGGCAGGTATGCTCGAAAACAAGCAGAACGTCTTTGACGACTTCATCGCAGCTGCCGAGTATCTGATCGCAGAGGGTTACACCTCGTCTGAGAAGTTGGCTATCGCCGGTGGCTCGAATGGTGGTCTGCTGGTGGGTGCTTGCGAGGTGCAGCGTCCCGACCTGTATGCAGTCTGCCTGCCCGCAGTAGGTGTGCTGGATATGCTTCGCTATCACAAATTTACGATCGGTTGGGGCTGGGCTGTCGAGTACGGTTCGAGCGACTACGAGGATCAGTTCGAGTATATTTATAAGTATTCGCCCCTGCACAACATCAAGGACGGAGTGGAGTATCCCGCAACGCTCGTAACCACGGGCGACCACGACGACCGCGTTGTTCCTGCGCACTCGTTCAAGTATGCGGCACAGATGCAGCATTCGCAGGCGGGTGAGGCTCCCGTGCTGATCCGTATCGAGACCAATGCAGGCCACGGTGCAGGCAAACCGACCTCGAAGCGTATCGACGAGGCTACGGACATCTACTCGTTCTTGTTCTGGAATACCGATCACGAGTACAAGGCTGTGAAGTAAGCCAGACGGCAAAGGAGGATTCGAGATTCAAAATTCAAAATTCAAGATTCAAGATTCAAAATTTTGTTGAACCGATAAATTAAAGCATTTTTCAGAGGTGAAAGTTTACAAATTCGGCGGAGCTTCGGTCTCGACGGCTGACGGTGTCCGTAATCTGCGTGCCATTGTGAAGGACGAGCGCGAGTTGTTCGTCATCGTGTCGGCAATGGGTAAGACCACCAACGCTCTCGAACGTGTTTTCGAGGGTGTGCAAACGGGTGATCGCCCCCTGTCGATGGAGCATATCACGGCACTCAGGAGTTACCACCGCCAGATGATCAGCGAACTGTTGCGTACAACCGACCGTTTGGAGGCGGTCGATCAGCTGTTTGCCGAATTGGAACAGATCGCTGCGGAGGCTCAAATTGAGGTCCAAGATGCCGAGATGTGGTACGACCGCATTGTTAGCTACGGAGAGTTGCTCTCGACCACGATCATTGCCGAGTTTCTGAACGTGTCGGGCGTGCCGTGCCGTTGGGTCGATATGCGTCGCTGTATCGTTACCAACGAACGCCATAAGGACGCAAGTATCGACCTCGACGCTTCGACTGCTCCACTGCGTGAGGCTGTGTCGGGCGATGGTGCGAAACTGTTTATTGGTCAGGGATTTATCGGCTCGACTCCGTCGGGCAAGACCTCGACACTCGGTCGTGAAGGTTCGGACTACTCGGCAGCGGGTGTGGCTAATATCCTGAACGCTGAGAGTATGTCGGTGTGGAAAGATGTCGATGGCGTTCTCAATGCCGATCCGCGAATCTTCCCCGACGCGCGCCATATCGAGGAGATGAGCTACTTGAACGCTATCGAGCTATCGTATAGTGGCGCGTCGATTATTCACCCCAAGACGGTCAAACCGCTGCAAAACAAGAATATACCTTTGTACGTTCGTCCGTTTGGCGACCGACGTAAGCCGGGTACGGTGATTCGTCGCACGACACGTCGTATCGATGTGCCGATCTTGATCGTCAAGCACAATCAGGTGCTGGTTACGGTGCGTGCACGCGACCTCTCGTTCATTATCGAGGAGCGTTTTGCCGATATTTTCGGTCTGCTCGATCGCCATCGTATCCGTACCAATCTGATTCACAACTCGGCGGTCAATCTGAGTTTGTGTATCGACCGTTCGTGGCGTCTGGACGAGGCGGTGGCGGAGCTGCGTGCCGAGGGTTACGATGTGATGTGTATCGAGGATATGGAGTTGCTGACCATTCGCGGGTACGAGGAGGCGATGCTCGCGCGCTTTGTCGAGCAGCCCAATGTCTATATCTCGCAACGCACCCAAACCACGCTGCGAATCGTTCGTAAGAAGTAGTAAGGGATTGGATTATAATAAAATAGCCTACCTCGCCGTCGTGGCAGGGTAGGCTGTTTTTTTGTGTGTATCGCTCATTTAGCTCAACTCCTCGTCGGGAGCAAACTCGGGAGCCTCGAATGTCTTGCGGTTGCCGAGCGAGAAACGCAGATAGGTGATCGGCAGACCCTCGCTGAGGAAACGGGTCTCGTAGGCGGTTTTGATCGAGAGCACCTCGTCGGCCGTTCCGTGTCCATAGATGTCGTTGTCGCACACCTCAATCGGCAGAGCGTTGTGTTCGGCCACAGCGCGTGTGTAGAGGTGCAGATGTTGCGAGTCGGTTTTGAGATTTACGGCTGCGCCCTCTTTGAGGAATTGGCTATAATAGCCGAGGAACAGCGGGCCCGTCAAACGCTTCTTAATGCGTGCTTTACGCAGCTGCGGATCGGGGAACGTTACCCAAATTTCGTCCACTTCGCCCTCAGCAAAGAACGAGTTGATGAACTCGATGCGTGTGCGCAAGAAACCCACATTGGGCATCTCGTTTTCGGTTGCGGTCTTTGCTCCGCGCCACATACGCGCACCTTTGATGTCGATACCGATGAAGTTACGATCGGGGAATTTTGCCGCCAGAGCGACGGTGTACTCGCCACGACCACACCCCAATTCGAGCACGATCGGGTTGTCGTTATGGAAGAAATCTTCGCGCCAGCGCCCCTTCAAGGGGTGATCGCGGTGGAATATCTCTTCGAACTCGGGTTGAACGAAGTTCTTGAATGTCAGGTTTTCGGCAAAACGCCTCAGTTTATCTTTTCCCATTTTTGCGGTTTAATCTTGTTTCTCATTTTTGATCTCGATACCGATACCTGTCAGTCCGAAAATCGGGTGCGTGGGCTCGATCTCGAAACGATAAATTCCCGTTCGGGCGAGGTGTGCGTGGCAACGGAACGGCTCGACGGCAATGGTCGAACGGCTCACATCGCCGCGACGCATCGGAACGGCCACCTTGATCTCCTCGGTCAGCGTCAGCGAATCTGGCGTAATGACCGTTACGTTCAGTCGCAAGCTATTGTTTGTCAATCGCTTGTCATACTTGACAATCAGACTCATCGTGTTGAGCGCGGTGGTGTCATCGTTGGTTAAGGCGAGCGACTTGGGCTGACCACTATACCACCCCGCAGGATCGACACTCGTAGCCACCGAATCAATCTCGGCAATACAGCCGACCATAAGGGCTGCCATTATGATTATCAACACCTTACGCCACATCGCTCGCTATTCCTGTTTGGGCGCAGCACCCTCTGCTCGGCGCTCGCTGTGATTGCTGTTGTGCTCTCCGTTGCGCTCGCCACCCTCACGACGAGGACGATGGTTGTTGCGGTGGTTGCGACCTCCGCGATGATTACGACGCTCGCCATTCGAGTTGCGTTCGTCATTGTTCTGTCGCTCGTTGTTGTTCTCGGTGTGTTCGGGTTGCTCTTGATTTTCAATGCGTTGCACCTGTTCGGTCGTCTGTTTCTCGCGTGGCTGACGACGATCGCGCTGGCGATTGTTGCGACCTTCGCGACCTCCCTCTCGACGCGGCTCGCGGTTAGCGCGACGCTCCTCCTGAGGCTGTTCTGAGGGCTGCTCTTGTGGTTGTTCCTGAGGTTGTTCGGCGGTCTGCTTGGGGGCTTTGTCGCGGTCGTTGCGATTGCGGTTGCGACCGCCACGACGCTTCTTGCCCTTATCGAAACGGGTGATGCTATCCTCGCCGATAACATTCACATAATCAGGCTCATATTCGATTGTGTTGAGCTCCTCGCTGAGTAGCGTATCGACCTTCACACCACGACGATTGAGCGCAATGATCTCGCGCACACGCTCGATGGGCAGTGTGATCAGATTGGTCAACGAGTTGGGCGCACTGCTGAAACTCATCGTGCGTGCCAAGATGTCGCTCTTGACCAGGAAATACTCGCCGTCCATCGCTTGCAGCGGCTCCTTCACACGCGGGAACTCGCGGCGTGCGTCCGAGTACGAATCGTACTCATAGACCAAGCAACACTTCAACTTACTGCACTGACCTGCAAGCTTTTGCGGGTTGAGCGAGATCTCCTGCACACGTGCGGCATTGGTGGTAACCGACGAGAACGAGGGAATCCACGACGCGCAGCACAGCTCACGACCGCAAGCGCCCAGACCGCCAATGCGACCCGCCTCCTGGCGCGCACCGATCTGCTTCATCTCGACGCGGATACGGAACTGCTCGGCAAAAACCTTGATCAGCTCGCGGAAATCGACGCGCTCGTCAGCGATGTAGTAGAAGATAGCCTTGATCTTATCGCCCTGATACTCAACGTCGCCGATCTTCATATTCAGACCCATCTCGGCAGCGATCTGGCGCGAACGGATCATCGTGTCGTGTTCGAGGGCGATGGCCTCCTGCCACTTCTCGATGTCGTAGGGCTTGGCCTTGCGATAGATCTTCTTGAACTCGCCACCCATCGGCGTAAAGCCGATACGGAACATCTGACGCGCCACCATATCGCCCGTGAGCGAAACGATACCGATGTCGTGTCCGGGTGAGGCCTCGACGGCTACGATGTCGCCACGTTTGAGGGGCAGATTATTGACGTTGCGGTAGAAGCTACGGCGTGTATTTTTGAAACGCACCTCGACGATATCGTCGGGCAGGTTATTGGGGAATTGCTCCAACCAATCGCTCGAATGGAGCTTGTAGCAACCCTCGTGCGGGGTTGCCGAGCACTCGTTAGTGCAGTTGCAGAACGAGCAGCCACGACCCATTTCGGGGGTCGAGCACTCTGCGCTATGTTGTATTTTATCTTCCATTGGTTGAGGTTACTTTAACTCATATTCGCACAAAGGTACGAAAAAATACGAATATCTCAACCAAAATAATCACTCAGTGTAATAATTTATATAGCTATTGACCACGCGATTTCACCGATTATGCCGTTTTCATCGACTTCCAACGACAGCGAATCTTCGTTGTAGGCGTCGGTATTTGGGATTTTGAAACGCAGGATAATATAGTTTTCGTGTTGTTGAACAAGGATCGAATAGTCGTGTATCTGCTCCACAACGCACGAAATGGGACTGCCCGAACGCACCGAAAATACGCCATTGTTCACAACAACTTGCGTCTGTTTTGATCGTGTTGCGAAATTGAGAACTGCGCCGTTAAGGGTGGTAACGCTCACTGAATCAAATTGCAACATCTCGATCCTGCCATCGAAAACCTCATCATCGTCGAAAGATGAAACCGATTTGGGTGCTCCAAATATGTTCGAGAGTTGCAATCTACTGATCGCTTGACCTAACGATAGTTGCTGATCGCCTTTTTGCAAATAGACATTAGTCTGTGCAATTGTCGTATCGAACAGAAAGAGTGCGAAAAATAATATAAACAACTTTTTCATAAGTCTAATTCCCAATTATTTCCACCAAACGTAATTAAACTGCACGTCCTCTATTAACCAATCTTTCATCAATGCTCGATACTCCTCGCGCCAAGGATAGCCAACATCTGTCTGAGGTTTCAATTCCTTAAATGTAGGAGACACATCAAAATATGTAGGACGATGGTCGTCCTCTCCGAGTCTTGGGAATTTTAATAGAACCAAAACATTGTAATGATCGTAATAATCATTGATCGACTCGATGTATTTAAGAGAACGGTAGTAAAAACGTACAAAGCCTAATGTCGTGTTATATGCGTCCATTCTTAATTCTATATCAACGATTGGTAATTCAAAGTCATTTAGAAAAGTCTCAATGGTTTTGCCGTGATATCTATTTTTGCTATTACTGTGAATTCCCCAATTGTTTTGCAAATATGCAAGAGTGTCTGTTCCGAACTCCTCCAATGGTCGGTAATCGGTCAGTGTAATCAGCCCCTGAGCAGACGAGCTGCCTGCTATTGAGATTAGTAGTAATACAAAGAAAATCAACTTCTTCATATCTAAATCAATTTAGACAAAGATACGAATTTTTCTTGGACTGGCAAATCCCGCGCCTACAAAATCTCCGGTCCGCCACTTTTTGAGAGTCGTTGCAGGCTGTGGCGGTAGCGGCGGTTGAGCAGCAGAGCAGCCAAGCCCAACCCGAATACGTAGCCTAACCAAACGCCCTCGGGACCCATTCCGAGCGGGAAGGCGAACAGATAGCCGATCGGCAAATTGACAACGATGTATGAAAGAAAGGCGATACCCATCGTCGCATTCACGTCCTTCATTCCGCGCAGGATACCGATCGAGATTGCCTGAATGCAATCGACCACTTGGAACATCGCCGAGAAGATCAACAGTGCCGAGGTCAGCTCCACAACCGCCTCATCGGGTGTGAAGATTCGGGGCAGCTGGTGGCGCAACACGATGAACATCGTCGCCGCAAACAGATTCCAGCAGAGCCCAATATGGTACGAGGCATTTGCTGCCAATCGCAGCTCGCTCCAATGACGCGCACCATAGGCGTGGCTGACACGAATCGTAGCAGCCGAACTGAAACCGATGCAGGTCATAAATGCCGCATTGGAGAGGGTGGTGGTGATCTGATTAGCGGCGATTGCCACCGTACCAAACCAGCCGATCATAATTGCCGATAGTACGAATGCCGAACTTTCGAGCGTCATCTGCGTGGCGATCGGCAGTCCGATCTTCATCAGGTTGCGGCAGCGTCGCCATTGCAGTCGCGTCTGCGACATCAGGGCGATGTAGGGACGTACGCGGCGGCTTGTGGCGAAGTAACCGATCATAGCGATCGGCATTGCAATGCGTGCGATGAGTGTCGCCAGACCTGCACCCGCCGCACCCAGCTCGGGAGCACCCCAATTGCCGTAGATGAAGAGCCAATTCATAAAGATATTGAGCGAGTTGCAGACCACGACGATAACCATCGCGGTGGTGGTGTTGCCCACGCCTTCGAGGAACTGCTTGAAGGCTCCGTAGAGCATTACGGGGATCATTCCCCACGCCATATATCGGTAGTAGGGCAGTGCCATATCGACCACCTCGACGGGTTGTCCGAGTCGGTATAACAGCGGCTGTATGGCGAGTTGCAAGGCGGTGATAATGATACCGAGCAATGTGTAAAGTATAATCGCATTGCGCAGATTTGCAGCCATTTCGCGTCGTTCGTTGCGTGCGAACAGTGCACCCACGATCGGGGTCAGACCGAGCGAAATACCGAGTCCGAAAATGAAGAGAATGAACGCCGCGCTACCACCAAAAGCAACAGCTGCAAGGGGCAGGGCGCCCAATCGTCCGACCATTGCGTTGTCGGCAAATTGCACCACCACTTGACCCAGCTGCGAGAGCACCACGGGAGCTGCCAAGCGCAGCAGAGAGCCATAGTGAGGTCGATATATCGAGAATTTATGTATCATCGTTTTTGTCGTTTTGTGGGGTTGCAAAGGTACGAAAAGAATGCTACTCGACAAAGATATGACCAAACAAAACGCCCGACCACGTCTCCGAGGTCGGGCACTATCGGCTTATAGGATTGTTATGCACCAAATTCGCGCAACTCTTCAAGCCCCTGCTTGATCTCTTGCAACAAACGGTTGTGGCGTCTGCTTTGGGCGATTCCGATGATCGTTGCCATCACCAGCGAGAGCGCGAGAGGCACGAGGGCGTTGGTGGTAAAGGCGTGCTCGATGGTATAGACCACGCCGATTGTAGCCAATGCAACGGGCACGCCAAAACGTTGATTCAATCCGTATAAACGTTTGTAGGTCAGTACGTCTTGCGTCAGTTGACTGACCGTGCGCTCGCTCTGCCCGAGGCGCGCAAGAGTGTTCAGCATAGAGCCTGCCATCGCTATCCCTGCAAACGATACCACCTCGATCAGCGCGAAACTGCTCATTCGAATCAACTCGGTGCGTGCGAAGTAGGGTAGTACTAACGTTGCCATCAAGACCATCACCGCAAGACTGATTCGATGGGTGCGGGCAATCTGTTCGTAGTTGGTGCGGTTGCGCGACGAGATCATTTCGCATACCAAGCGGTTGGTTATTGTGTTCTGTTGTTCGAGCTGCGCACTCAGTGTGTTCCAACCCGATTTCATCTGTTCGAGATCCATCATTTTTTGCAATTTTTTATTGGTTCGACATCTTTTTCAATTTCTCTTTTGTACGATGGAGCAACACCGCCACGTTCGATCTGGAAATACCAAGAATATCAGCTATTTCGGCATAGTTGCGATCTTCCAACCAGAGCAGTATCAGCGCGCGTTCCAATTTGCCCAAGCGGTTGATCATCGCATAGAGTTCGCGCAGGTAGTAAGCTCGGTCGCCATCGGCTTCGATCTCCGATCGTAGATCGAATGGCAGTGTCGTCATTTGAGGCCTCGACGAGGTGTGTCGCATATACGAAATGCAGGTGTTCATTGCCACTCGATAGATCCAAGTCGAAGGTTTGCTCTGGCCACGAAAACGGGGATAGGCGCGCCACAGATTGAGCAGACACTCTTGCGAGAGCTCTTCGATCGTGTAATCGTCCGTTGTGTAGATGTAGCAAACCTTGAAGATGATCTGACGGTGGTCGAGGATCATCTGCGTAAACTCTTTTTCCAACTCTTGCGTGTTCATTGTGTTTCCGATCGTTTGCTACATTAGTCGCACATCGGGCAACAAAATTACAATAAAGAGAGAAAAAATGTGAACTGAAATTGGCGATTTCTTTGAAATCGACACACACTCGCGGGCTCGCCCTTTGGGCGACCGCCCCAGCCCGCGAGTGTGCGTAGTCGAGTGCTCCGACCACACCCAGAGCCATATTTTGCTGCAAAATCCAAAGTTTTCTCACGCTCGCGCGCGCTTTTATATAAATATTTACTACTTTTGCAGGATATTTCGCTTGCGCGTGGTCGCACGATACTCGCGCGCGGGCGAATCCCAAACCGATAATCGATTAAAAATTACAAAATAAAAGCTATGAACATTGCAGACAAGTACACGCCCCAACAGATCGAGGGCAAATGGTACGACTATTGGATTGAGCATAAACTTTTCCACTCGACGCCCGACGAGCGCGAGGCATACACCATCGTAATTCCGCCCCCCAACGTAACAGGTATGTTGCATATGGGTCATATGTTGAACAACACGTTGCAGGACGTGCTGGTGCGTCGCGCACGTATGCAGGGCAAAAATGCCTGCTGGGTGCCGGGAACGGACCACGCCTCGATTGCTACCGAGGCCAAGGTGGTTGCCAAACTCAAAGCGGAGGGTATTGACAAGGCCGACCTGACGCGCGAGGAGTTCCTGCGCCACGCTTGGGAGTGGAAGGAGAAGCACGGTGGTATCATCTTGAAGCAGCTGCGCAAGCTGGGTGCTTCGTGCGATTGGGATCGTACCTGCTTCACGATGGACGACCCGCGCACCGAGGGTGTGATCAAGGTGTTTGTCGATCTCTACAACAAGGGTAAGATCTATCGCGGTGTTCGTATGGTCAATTGGGACCCCTCGGCACAGACCGCGCTGTCGGACGAGGAGGTGATCTACAAGGAGTCGCACGGCAAGCTCTACTACCTGCGTTATAAGGTTGAGGGTACCGATCGCGCGATCATCGTGGCTACGACCCGCCCCGAGACCATCTTGGGCGATACGGCTCTCTGTGTGAATCCCAACGACGAGCGCTACAATTGGTTGCCCGCCGACGCACGTGTGATTGTGCCTCTGGTGGGTCGTTCGATCCCCGTGATCCGCGATACGTATGTCGATATCGAGTTCGGTACGGGTGCATTGAAGGTAACGCCTGCGCACGACGTGAACGACTATATGTTGGGCGAGAAGTATGGCTTGGAGACTATCGATATCTTCAACGACAACGGTACGGTGAACGACAAGGTGGGTATGTACGTAGGTATGGATCGCTTTGTGGTTCGTGAGCAGATCGAGAAGGATCTGGCTGCGGCTGATCTGTTGGAGAAGACCGAGGCATACACCAACAACGTAGGTTTCTCGGAGCGTACGGGTGTGCCCATCGAGCCGAAGTTGTCGATGCAGTGGTTCCTGTCGATGCAGGAGCTGGCTGAGCCCGCAACCCGCGCGGTGTTGGAGAACGAGATTAAGTTCGTGCCCGAGAAGTATAAGAATATCTATCGCCACTGGATGGAGAACATCAAGGATTGGTGTATCTCGCGTCAGTTGTGGTGGGGTCAGCGTATCCCTGCTTACTACTTGCCGAAGGGTGGCTACGTAGTTGCTGAAACGGCGGAGAAGGCGTTGGAGTTGGCTCGCGTGAAGGCAGGCGACGAAACATTGCAGTTCAGCGACCTGCGTCAGGACGAGGACGTACTCGATACTTGGTTCTCGTCGTGGTTGTGGCCGATCTCGGTATTCGACGGTATCCGCAACCCCGAGAACGAGGAGATCAAATACTACTATCCTACGAACGATCTGGTTACGGGTCCTGATATTATCTTCTTCTGGGTGGCTCGTATGATTATGGCAGGTTATGAGTATCGTGGCGAGATGCCTTTCCGCAATGTCTATTTCACGGGTATCGTGCGCGATAAGATCGGTCGCAAGATGTCGAAGCAGTTGGGTAACTCGCCCGATCCGCTCGATCTGATTGCTCAGTATGGTGCCGATGGCGTGCGCGTGGCGATGATGTTGTGCTCGTCGGCCGGCAACGACCTGATGTTCGATGACTCGTTGTGCGAGCAGGGTCGTAACTTCGGTAATAAGATTTGGAACGCATATAAACTCGTTTGCGGTTGGTCGGTAGATGCAGCACGCGAGCAGAGCGAGTGCAACCGCCTCTCGATCGAGTGGTTCGAGCAGCGTCTGGCAGCAGCTCAGATGCAGATCGAGAAGGATTTTGCAGCATACCGTATCTCGGACGCACTGCTCATTGCTTACCGTCTGTTTTGGGACGAGTTCAGTGGCTGGCTATTGGAGATGGTCAAGCCTGCATACGGCGATTCGATCGACGAGTGCACGTTGAAGGCCGTGAAGTCGATCTTCGAGCGACTGATGCAGATGTTGCACCCCTTTATGCCCTTCCTCACCGAGGAGATCTGGCAGGATATTGCTGAGCGAGCAGAGGGTGAGTCGATCTGCGTGAGTGCAGCAAAGGTGGTCGAGGAGGCTGACGAGAAGCTGTTGGCTCGTTTCGAGCTGGCTAAGGAGGTGATCTCGGCAGTGCGTAACGTGCGTAAGCAGAAGAATCTGCCCAACAAGGACGCCCTGACGTTGAAGGTTATCGTTGATGAGAACTACCCCGCAGAGTACGAGGCTGTGATCAAGAAGATGGCAAACCTGACCTCGGTTGAGCGCGTTGAGGAGAAGGACGCAACGGCTGCGGCATTCATCGTCAAGACTACGCAGTACTTCGTGCCGCTGGGTGGCCTGATCGACGTTGAGGCCGAGCGCCAGAAGATGAGCGAGGAGCTGACATACTTGGAGGGTTTCTTGGCGAGCGTAATGAAGAAGCTCTCGAACGAGCGTTTCGTAAGCTCGGCACCCGAGAAGGTTGTTGCTAACGAGCGCGCTAAGAAGGCCGACGCTGAGGCTAAGATCGCAGCGATCAAGGAGCGTCTGGAACAGTTGAAATAAATGAAAAAACGAGCATAGAACAATGAGCAAGAAATTCACCGAATACAAGGGCCTCGACCTGCCGCGTTTGGCAGCCGAGGTGCTCGGAACGTGGGACGCTGACGACACGTTCCATAAGAGTATCACTACACGTGAAGGCCACCCGACATTTGTCTTCTACGAGGGTCCGCCGTCGGCAAACGGTATGCCGGGTATTCACCACGTGATGGCGCGTACGATCAAGGACGTATTCTGTCGCTATAAGACCCAGCAGGGCTACCTCGTTCATCGTAAGGCAGGTTGGGATACTCACGGTCTGCCCGTTGAGTTGGGCGTCGAGAAGAAGTTGGGTATCACCAAGGAGGATATCGGTCGCAAGATCTCGATCGAGGAGTACAACGCTGCTTGCCGCGAGGCGGTGATGGAGTTTACGGGTGTTTGGGAGAACCTGACCCGCCAGATGGGTTATTGGGTCAATATGGACGATCCCTATATCACCTATGACAACAAGTACATCGAGACGCTGTGGTGGTTGTTGAAGCAGCTCTATGACAAGGGTCTGCTCTATAAGGGTTACACCATTCAGCCCTATTCGCCCGCTGCGGGTACGGGTCTTTCGACCCACGAGCTGAACCAGCCGGGTTGCTACCGCGATGTGAAGGATACCACCTGCACGGCTCAGTTCCGTGTTGTTCGTGATGAGAAGAGCGAGCACCTGTTCGAAGATGTTCAGGGCGAGCTGTTCTTCTTGGCTTGGACCACCACACCGTGGACTCTGCCCTCGAATACTGCGCTGGCCGTAGGTCCGAAGATCGACTACGTTCGTGTCAAGTGCTTGAACCCCTACAACGAGCAGCCGCAGACGGTGATCGTGGCTCGCGAGTTGCTGCCCTCGATCTTCAACAAGAAGTTGGAGGGTACGTACACCGTTGAGGAGGATCGTTGCTATAAGGGTGCCGATCTGGTTGGTATCCGCTACGAGCAGCTGATCAATTGGGTTAAGCCCGTTGAGGCTGACGAGAGCGGCGAGTGGAAGGTGGCTGCCGAGAAGGCGTTCCGTGTGATTGCGGGCGACTATGTAACCACCGAGGACGGTACGGGTATCGTGCATATCGCGCCGACGTTCGGTGCTGATGACGCATTCGTGGCTCGTGCTGCGGGTATCCCGTCGCTGTTTATGATCAACAAGCGTGGCGAGACGCGCCCGATGGTTGATTTCACGGGTAAGTTCTACAACGTCGAAGATCTGGACGAGAAGTTCGTCGAGGAGTGCGTCGATGTGGAGGCTTACAAGGAGTATGCAGGTCGCTGGGTGAAGAATGCCTACGATCCGCAGTTTACGGTCGATGGTCGCTACGACGAGAAGGCTGCTGCTGCGGCTGAGACGCTCGATATTTATATCTGTATGAAACTCAAATCGGAGGGCTTGGTTTTCCGCATTGAGAAGCATACCCACAACTATCCCCACTGCTGGCGAACTGACAAGCCGGTGCTGTACTATCCGTTGGATTCGTGGTTTATCCGCACAACGGCGCTCAAAGAGCGTATGATGGAGCTCAACACCACGATCCGCTGGAAACCCGAATCGACCGGTACGGGTCGCTTTGGTAAGTGGTTGGAGAATCTGAACGATTGGAACTTGTCGCGCTCGCGTTTCTGGGGTACTCCGCTGCCGATCTGGGCTACGGAGGATCGCGCGGAGATGAAGTGCATCGGCTCGGTTGAGGAGCTGGTTGCGGAGATCGAGAAGGCGGTTGCTGCGGGTGTGATGAGCGAGAATCCCTACGCAGAGTTCAAGGTGGGCGATATGTCGAAGGAGAACTACTCGACAATCGACCTGCACCGTCCCTACGTTGATAACATCGTGCTGGTGAGCGAGTCGGGTAAGCCGATGCGTCGCGAGGCCGACCTGATCGACGTTTGGTTCGATAGCGGCGCGATGCCTTATGCTCAGTTGCACTATCCGTTCGAGAATGGTGGCGAGGAGTTCAAGGACGTCTATCCTGCCGACTTCATCGCTGAGGGTGTCGATCAGACACGCGGTTGGTTCTTCACGCTGCACGCAATCGCTACGATGTTGTTCGACTCGGTAGCATTCAAGAACATCATTTCGAATGGTCTGGTGCTCGATAAGAATGGCAACAAGATGTCGAAGCGTCTGGGTAACGCTGTCGATCCGTTCGAGGTGATGGATAAGTATGGTGCCGACGCTGTTCGTTGGTATATGATCTCGAACTCGCAGCCGTGGGATAACCTGAAATTCGATGTCGAGGGCGTTGATGAGGTACGTCGTAAGTTCTTCGGTACGCTCTACAATACTTATAGCTTCTTCGCGCTCTACGCCAATGTCGATGGCTTTACAGGCTCGGAGGAGGAGATCCCCGTTGAGAAGCGCCCCGAGATCGACCGATGGATCATCTCGTTGCTCAATACGCTCGTTAAGAACGTAACGGAGTGCTTGGAGGGTTACGACCCGACGCCTGCGGCACGTATGATTCAGGAGTTTGTGGGCGAGAACCTCTCGAACTGGTACGTACGTCTGAATCGTAAGCGTTTCTGGGGCGGTGGTATGACCGAGGATAAGCTGGCTGCATACCAGACTCTCTACACCTGCCTCGAAACCGTTGTTAAGCTGTCGGCTCCGTTCGCGCCGTTCATCTCGGATCGTATCTTCTGCGATCTGAATGCAGTGAGCGGTCGCCACGCGGATTCGTCGGTACACCTGTCGTCGTTCCCCGTAGCTGACGAGAAGTTGGTTAATGGCGATTTGGAGCAGATGATGTCGCTGGCTCAGAAGCTCTCGTCGATGGTTCTTGCGCTGCGTCGTAAGGTCAATATCAAGGTGCGTCAGCCGCTGATGAAGGCTATGGTGCCCGTGCTGGACGAGAAGATGGCGGCACATATCGAGGCTGCACGTGCGCTGGTTATGAGCGAGGTGAATGTCAAGCAGATCGAACTGATCGAGCAGACGGCAGGCGTGATCACCAAGCGCATTAAGCCCAACTTCAAGACCCTCGGCCCGCGCTATGGCAAGTATATGAAGCAGATTGCGGCGTTGGTTGCAACGTTCGATCAGCAGCGTATCGCCGAGATCGAGTCGTCGGAGAAGTTGATGTTGGAGGTTGCAGGCGAGCAGTTGGAGGTTACCCGCGAGGATTTCGAGATCACGAGCGAGGATATGCCCGGCTGGCTGGTTGCTTCGGAGGGCAAGCTGACCGTTGCGCTGGATATTACGGTTACGGACGAGTTGCGTCGTGAGGGCGTGGCACGTGAGTTGATCAACCGTATCCAGAATCTGCGTAAGGATAGCGGCTTGGAGGTTACGGACAAGATCGCGGTTGAGGTTGAGGCTCTGGACGAGTTGAGCGAGTCGCTGGCTGAGTTTGGCGACTATGTAGCTCAGCAGGTGCTGGCAGTCGAGATCAAGGTTGTAGCGGAGCCCGCGGGCGAATTTGCGACCACGACCGATCTGGACGAAAAGCCGCTCCGTATAGCACTCTCGCGCCGATAGAAAGAAAATTATGGCGTAATATTTGGTAGTGTGGTTTTTTATTGTTAATTTTAACAAATGAACTAACCAATTAATACCTTAAAAGTTATGGCAGAAATTGAGAAGACCAGATATAACGATGCTGAGTTGGCCGAATTTAAGGAGCTGATTTTGCAGAAGTTGGAGAGCGCACGCCACGACTATGAGCAGTTACGCGCTACCATAACACATAGCGCCGGTAATGATACCGAAGATACTTCACCGACGTTCAAAGTGCTCGAAGAGGGCGCAGCGACTCTCTCGAAGGAGGAGTGCGGTCGCTTGGCACAGCGTCAGTTGAAGTTTATCCGCAACCTCGAAATGGCGTTGGTGCGCATCGAGAATAAGACTTACGGTATCTGCAAGGATACGGGTAAGCTGATCCCGAAGGAGCGCCTGATGCGTGTTCCGCACGCTACGCAGTGCATCGAGGCTAAGGAGGGTCGTCGTTAGTACGATCCACACTCTGGGTATAGCGCGGTGGATCGTAAGCTGCATATATAATATAGGTATGCACCAATAGTGGGCGTGCCTATGTGAATTGTGGCGCGATGCAAGGCCTGTCGAACGAAATGAGCGATACTCTCGTGATGGGAGAATCGCTCGTTTTTTTGTGGTGCAGCGAGTAAAAGTTGCCGAAAAGTTTGGCGGAGTAGCCAAAAAGTGATACATTTGTTATGTAATTCACTTGAAACTAATCATTAAACCAAATAGAAAATGAAGAAAACATTACTTGTGATTTTGGCTGTGCTGTGTGGTTTGAGTGCAATGGCACAAGATGAAAAAGCGATCAAAACTCGTCGTCCGAAGTATGTCAATCTGGGCTACGTATTGCAGCAGGACGTAACGCTCGAAACGGGCGAAGTGTTGAAACCTGAGTTTGGAGCTACGCTCAATCGCGGTCGTACCTACTATCTGCATAAGCGCCCGATTGCTAAATTCCTCAGCTTCGGTATCGACGCAACGTGGATCGATCTGAACTACGCAATGTATAAGCCCCACAAGTTTATGACCTACGACGAAACCTCTCTGCACCAAGCCGAAATCGCTATGCAGGTTGGTCCGTCGATCACGCTGACACCCGCTAAACGACTGCAATTGCACCTCTACGGTCGTTTTGCTCCTACTTTTGCACTCCGCTATGTGGATAAGAAGGTGGGCGGTAACTACGCTTCGATGTTCGTAGCCGGTGGTAATCTGTCGTTCGGTTTCTTTGGTGTTGGTGTCGAGTACCGCAAGGGCCCCAAGATGGGCTACAAAGAGTTTGGCGGCGGCAAGTTGAAAGGCGTTATTGATAATATTATCGGTGGCGAAGATGAACCGACCGAGGCATTCGTAAGTCGCGCAACCGAGGGTTCGACCGAAGGTACGACCGAGGTTAATCCATTTTTCAGCAAGAACAATCTGCTTGAAGGAATGCGTGTCTATATCACTTTCCGATTCTAATCGAGCGTCGATCGAATTGAAAAACTCCCCGCCCTCCGATACAGAAGGGCGGGGAGTTCTGTTTTGTTTGAGTGGCGATTACTTGACCACTCGTACCAAGTCGTAGTTGAGCGAGCTCTGAGGTGCGGTCAGTGTGCTGTCGCACATTCTGAGTGTCGAGTCGTTGATGATCTGTAAATAGGTGTCGGGATCACCATCGTCCGATATCAGATGGTAGCCACGTCGCGTGCCGATCGTGATCTGTTGCTGACGTCCGTGGTTGTCGAATGTCGCGTCGAGCCCTGCCCCGTTGCCATCGATATAGACCATTCGTAGCGCAAAAAGCGTATCCGAGCCCACGATCGAGTCGTTGAGCGTCAGTGTGTAATCGATCCCCGAGCAGTCGGCTGCGGGGAGCAGACCGCGATAGGTCGCAGGTGCGAGTTGATCTGTTGCAGGCGTGAGAGCCTCACTCTCCCTCTCCTTGTGCTCCTGGATTACAAAAGCGATCAGGATTGCCGAGAAGATAATGGTTGGAATGAATTTTCGCATAATCGTTTCGTGTTACAAATATTGTACAAAAAAACGACGACCACACCTGAGCAGATCGTCGTTTTTTTTGTGTCGATCTCGCGACCTATTTCAATGCCGAGTAAGCCTCCTTGCCTCGGTTGAGAAAATCGATAAAGTTTTCGATATCAAGGTCGTACGAGTGCGATGCCAACACGTTGCCCTCGCCATCGAGGATCAGGTAGTTGGGCTGAGCCGCGATGTTGTATCGCTCGAAAACCAAGTTCGAGTTGATCTCGCCGATGGTTTTGAGCACCTTGCCATTGGCATTGGTTGTCCAGTCCTCTTCGGCAGCCTTCTGGCGGCTATCGCCAAAGAGTGCCAGCAGCACGAAGTCCTCGCGCATACTCTCCAAGATACGGCTGTCGCACCAAACGCGCTCCTCCATCTCGCGGCAATTGACACAACCCAGACCCGTAAAGTCGAGGAACAGGGGCTTGCCTGCCTTGCGAGCTGCTGCTAATGCCTCCTCATAGTCGTAGAAACCCGACAAGCCGTGAGGCATATGCAGTACGTCGCTATATTTGGGTGCCTTGCCATCGACCGTCAGCACGTCGTCAGTAGTAACAGCTGCTGCCGTTCCACCCGAAGTGAGCACGAAATCCTGCGTTGCCATCGGGGGCAGGTAGCCCGTCATCTTCTTCAACGGAGCACCCCACAGACCGGGGATCATATAGGTTACGAAGGTGAACGACGCGATGGCCAGAGCCAAACGCGGAACCGAGATATACTTCACCTCGCTATCGTGTGCGAACTTCAACTTGCCAAGCAGATAGAGACCGAGCAACGTGAAGACTACGATCCAGATACCCAAGTAGATCTCACGGTCGAGCAGTCCCCAATGGTAGGTCTGATCGGCGGTGCTGAGGAACTTGAAACCGAGAGCGATCTCGATGAAACCCAACACAACCTTAACCGAGTTCAGCCAGCCGCCACTCTTCGGCATCTTTTGGAGCACCGAAGGGAAGAGTGCGAACAGCACGAAGGGCAGGGCAAAGACGGTCGAGAATACCAACATCGTCAGGATCGGAGTCCAGATATCGTTGTTGGTCGATACGGCGCCGATGATTGCACCTCCCACGATCGGACCTGTGCACGAGAACGATACGAGTACCAGCGTCAGCGCCAGGAAGAATACGCCTAACAGACCTTTGCGATCCGAGTTCTGGTCGCTCTTATTGACCCACGAGTTGGGCAGCGTGATCTCGAATGCACCGAAGAACGATGCCGCGAAGACCATAAATACCAGGAAGAAGATCGTATTGGGCAGCCAATGTGTTGCCAGCCAGTTGAAAATGTCGGCCGTAACCGTTGCGCCACCAACTACGCGCGTGATCAGAATCAGCGCCGCAATGGGCAGCGTGTAGAGCGCAACGATGAACACTCCGTAGAGCAGCGCGCGCATCTTGCCGCCCTCGCCACCCTTGACGAAGAACGATACGGTCATCGGGATCATCGGGAATACGCACGGTGTGAGCAGTGCAGCCAGCGCCCAAGCGGCAGCAGCCAGCAGGGTGCTCCACAACGAGCTGTTGTCCTTCTCCTCCTCGACGGGTGCAACGGTCTGGTCGGTTGCAGGCTCTTCGGTGGTTGGAACAATCTCCTCGGCAGCAGTTGCGTCATCTGCAACCTCCTCATTAGTAGCCTCTTCGGTCTGGCTTACACCCTTTGCTGCTCCAATCTTAACCGTCAGATCCTCGCTTGCGGGAGGCAGACAGCTCTGATCGTTGCAGGCACCATAATATACATTGATAGCCAGCGTCTTAGGCTCAGCATCGGCCTTCACTTTCTGGGTGAAAACGACCGTACCCTCCCACGTGCCGATCTCGGCCTCATAGACATCGTCGAAGGCGCGGTGAGGGGCCTTGCTTGCGGTGATTTCGCCCACCTTCTCGGCGCCATCAATGGTGATCTCGGTAGTCGAGATAAAGAGATCCTCGGCGTAGGGGCCGAAGTCGTAGATGTGCCAACCCTCTTCGATTGTAGCCGTCAGGCGCACCTCATAGGTCGTGTCGTCAGCCTCGATGGCCGTTGCCGACCACTTGACGGGCGCAGGTGCGGGTTGTGCCATTGCTACCATACCACAGAGCAGGGGCAGTAGCAGTGCGATAAATTTCTTCATATTTCGAATAGTTTTAATTTTTGTACAAAATTTCACATTCGCAAAGATACGATAAACAATTCGAAATCACAATATAAAAAACGCGCGTGTGCGTGTATAATTTCAGCGCAGGTGTTCTAACTCGGTGTCGATTCGCTGGTGTGGAAGCAATAAAAAAAACCTCGCCGAAGCGAGGTTTGCTCTGTAACTCAACGAGTTGGTTGATTAGTAGGTCATAACAGCGGGCATCGTCTTAGCCTCGTCCACCATCTTCTGAACCTCCTTTACAGCGGGCACGCGGCCTACCAGGTTCTTTTCAGCATTAACCTCCTCCATCTTAGCAACGAGGTTAGCGGGTACGCGGTGCGACAGCTCCTTAACGGTATCAACGCCGGCAGCCTCCAACAACTCAGCGAACTGAGGACCTACGCCGTGGATACGGAACAGGTCAGCGTGGTTGGTCCACTTCAAGATCAGCTTACCCGAGATCTCGGTAGCCTCTTCCAACTCTTTGCGGCCTTTGGGGTTAGCGCACTTTGCGAGCAACTGCTCGGGGGTCTTGATACCTGCGGCGATGAGCTTCTCTGCATATACCTCACCTACGCCTTCGATGTCGATAATTTTGTATGCCATAGTTTTAAGTATTTAAGTGTAAATTTTGGTCGAATTTACAAAGAAAATACGGAACTACCAAATATGAGCGACCAAACGTACTATTTTTTTTGTGATATTTGTTTTTGGAGGGTTCTGCGGCCAGATTTGCAAAGCTCATAAAAAAGTTGTAATTTTGTTTCCAAAGAATTGAATGTATGCGCCGTTTATTGATCTTGATATTGTCGGTTGTGCCCGTTTTGGGCTATTCGATTGGGGTCGAGAGCACCGTTTCGTTGCTCGATCGACTTGATAGCGCATTGGCCCATAGCGAGGATTATGCGTCGATGCGACTCGCTCGTGTGGCCTCGATGAAGCAGGTGCAACTGTCGCCCCACATCACCGACGAACAACTCTACGACCTGAACGTGGCGATCGCACGTGAATTTGAGGTCTATCAGTTCGATTCGACCATCAACTATTACTATTGGAATCTTGGTATCGCACGTGAGTTGCAGGATCAATACCGTGAGAATGAGTCGCTTATAGCGCTCGGACGTGTGCACGCAATGGCGGGCTACTACCTCGATGCCAACAATATGCTCAATGTCCAACTCGATACGCTCGCTCTCGACCATAGCCTTATGGACGACTATTATTGGGCTCAGTATTGTCTTAATAATCAGATGTATAGGGAGTCGGGCAACTTGGCCACGACATTGGGACAGAAGGTCGAATATTATCGCAATCGGTTGTTAGAGATTCTGTCGGTCGATTCGTTCGAGTATCGCATCTTGCGAGTGCGTCAGTTCTTGGAGCGCGGCGAGGTCGATAAGGCCGAGCGCGTGTTGATCGATATGCTTGATACTAAGGTAGATACGCAGGAGCAGATCCTCGTTACACATCACCTTTCGGAGGTCTATGAACGTACGGGGGATAAAGAGCTGCAACTGCATTTCGCAACTCTGGCTGCATTAGGTGAGGTCCGTTTGGCGGTGCGCGATAATCTTGCACTTAACGACTTGGCTGTCAGGTTGTTCGACAATGGCGATGTTACCCGCGCTTTCCGCCTGAGTCAGGCTACACTCGATTTTGCGTTGGCATATAACGGTAAATCGCGTGTGTGGCAGGTGGCGTCGATTCTGCCAACAATCGAGTCGGCTTATCGTGCCAAGCAGCAGCGACAGAACAATCAGATCTATATATTTATGACCATCGTGCTGGTTATGGCGATGATGTTGGTGGTGATCTACCTCGTGCAGATGATCCAGCGCGACAAACTCGACCGAACTCAGCAGCAGTTGCAAGAGGCCAACCGCAATTTGGTTGAGAATAACGAGAGCCTGCAAGTGGTTAATAATCAGCTGAGTCAGCTGAATTGCGACATCGCCGAGGCCAATGCTGTGAAGGAGGAGTACATTGCCCTCTTCTTGCGCGTCTATTCTGAGTGTATCGACAAGATGGACGGTCTGCAACGACGTGTGCGCAAGTTGGCGACGCACGAAAATATGGTCGAGTTGAAGCGCGAATTGTCGAAGAGTGATTTGGTTGATGAGGAGTTGGTCTATTTTTACGATATGTTCGACAACGCCTTTCTGCGTCTGTATCCCAATTTCGTCAGCGAGTTCAACTCGTTGCTTGAAGAGGATTCGCGCATCGTATTGAAAAAGGACGAGAAGCTCAATACCGAGTTGCGTATTTTCGCACTGATCCGACTTGGTATCAACGACTCGTCGAAGATTGCAGCGTTGTTGCGCTATTCGGTCAATACGATCTATAATTACCGCGCCAAGGTCAAGAATAAAGCGTGTGTGTCGCGCGAGGAATTTGAGGAGCGAATCAAGAAGATCGGATCGTTCAAAAGTGTCAAATAGGCTGTTTGAAGAGCTTTTTGCACTGTTCTGCCTTGGTCTTGACCTAAAATTTATCCCTAAAAACGCCTATTTAGTCCCATCGTTGGTATATTCAATCCACTTTTTTTGAAGATCAATTTCTTCGTAAATTGCTGTCATATAGCCTTATGTGTTAAAAATGACCGCTAATTAATCTACATTTTGACCACTTGGCGTTGTGAGAGCCAATTAGTTGTCATACTTTTGCAACGCGAATCGATATGAAGCACAATTCTGAGAAGGACTATTTTTTATTTTTGCTTCTGTGGGCAAGCGACCCGGATTCGCATCTGAACTAACCCGCCAATAATAGTTAGTTAGAAACGTTGTGTGGAGAATAGCGTGTACAGAGTTACGCGCTATTCGTTTTTTTTGTGGCTATTGCAGTTTGGGCAGGGGAGCCTCCACCATTGGCTCGATAGCGTCTAAAACGGGCCTTGCGTGCCCTTCTGTTGGTGCTTTGATGTATCTCTGCGCATACGCTTCTATCAGCGGCAGGAAACGGGGTATTATACGCCTCGTCAGCTGGCAATCAAAAACGCCCCCAACCGCAAGGTTAGGGGCGTTTCATATTGGTTTGAGAGCTGAGTACTACTCCTCGTCGCGCTGCATCTGCTCAACGTAGATAGCGTGCTGCATAGCCTCACGCTTAGCGATCGAAGGCTTGGTGAAGTACTGACGGCGACGAAGCTCCTTCAATACACCGGTACGCTCATACTTTCTCTTAAACTTTTTGAGAGCGCGCTCGATGTTCTCGCCCTCTTTTACAGGCATAATAATCATTGTAGTAAATGTTTTTTATTGTTCTTATTTTTGTGTAATTCGTTGTTTTTGTGGAGGTTGTCCGACCTTCGGCGGGGCTTGCTGCTGGTGCCTTGACCATCGCGTACCAAAAAAGAGTCTATTCGGGCTGTTGCACATCAAATCGAAGATAGGGCGCAATGCGTGCGGCCTCATCTACGGTGAATATTTTCTCGTCGATCATCTCTTCGATTGTAGTCCAACCTCCTTTCAATTGTCTTTGTTTCAATAACTTTCGTAGCGTTCGCGGTGGCAGATACGGGTGTTCGGCCAAACGCTCAGCGGGCGCAAAGATAACACTAATTTTTTGAATTTCACAACTATCGCACCAAATTTGTTGCACAATTCGCTCATAATTTTGTTCTGTAATGCCTCGCACCTCGCTCAGTTGCTCCACGCGGTAGAATCCACCGAGCCGACGGCGGTAGTCGATAATCGCCGCTGCGGTCTTCGCACCGATACCTCGAATGGCAACGAGCGCAGCCGAATCGGCCCGATTCAATTCGAGTAGTGTGGGAGTGGTCGGTTCCTTCGCTTCGAAGATCAGATAAGGTTGCAACCGTTCGATCATTTCGTCGCTAACAACGTAACACTCAGCCACTTCATCGATCGAGCGCAGTCCGCCGCGCATATCTCGATACTTAACCAGCACTTCGGCTTGACGCACCGAAAATCCAATCTGCGACAGGTAGCCGACCGTTGCCGTGTCGAGTCGGAAGGGCACGAGTGCCAATGAGTCGCGCTTGTAGCGCGCCCGACGAGTGGAATCGAAAGTGCGCGTGGGGTAGTCGCGTTGCGCAAAAGGACGGAGCGCAAACTCTTCACCGATAACAATATATGGCTCCAAACGTCGATACATCTCCTCGCTCACGGTGTAGCACGACGCCAGGTCCTCCTTGATTTCGAAACGCTTGCCGCGAGCTCGATATTTGATTATGCCGAGCGCCTCGTTTCGCTTGAAACCTAAGCGCAGAAGTGTGTGATAATCAACCGTATTGGGATCAAATTCAAACAGTGAGTCAGGCTCTACACGCTCCTCAGCGTAAGTGTGGCGTTGTGCGCTGTCGATTTGGGCTGTGGTGATCGAGGTCGGCTCGAATGAGGGATCGATACGCAGAGCTTCGCGTGCCACCCAAGCGCAAAATATCAGCGACGGGAGCACGATCATTGCCCCTCGAAACTCCCTTGATGTCAATATGTTGCGAAATGATTTCATCGCTCGGTTACTTGCGACGAATGGCTACAAGATTCTGGTACATAAACAGTTCGCACACCTCCTCGTAACGACGAATCGGGTGCAGTCCGCGTTTCAAGATTCGGTACAACTCGAATTTGGGCGAGAGCAGTGTCCAAAGGTCGTGAAACGATACTCGCGCTGCCAACGTCGTCGCACCGAACTCCAACTGAATGAAGTCGATACGTCCTTCGTCGATCATCTTTGCGGCACCACGCAGAGCCTCAAATTCGTTGCCCTCGATGTCGAGTTTCAGCAGGTCGATATGGTCGATCGAGTGCGTACGGCAATAGTCATCGACCGACACCAATTCGATACTTTCGGTCTGATCCATCGTGCGGTCAAAGCGTTCAAGATCACGTGGATAGAGCGATGCGAGGGTTGAGCCGTCGCCATCGGTATAGAGGGTGGCGGTCGTCGTTGTGCTACCCACGCCCAAGCGGTTGAGTACCACGCCATCGATCGTTGTGGTGCGGCGAGTCAGCTCCTCGAACGTCGCCTTCGACGGCTCGAAGCAGTGCAACTCGACCTGCGCACCGAAAACCTCGCTCACTTCGCGGGCATAATCGCCCACATTGGCGCCCACATCGAAGATCACAGCGCGACGCGACAACCCCGTCAAACGTCGGTGTAACTCATTGAGCCAGCGACGTTCTCCGTTGCGATCGCTATGCTCCGAGTAGCCGATGCCCATTGCATAGAGCGTGAATTTCAGCACCGCCGCGTGCAGCGATTGCAACGCGGGGCGGCTTGCTATCGAGGTGTAGAGATCGGCCGCGGCCTTTTTGATGGACATCTTCATCGTGCGAACGTTTTTCGAGGGTTATTCGACGTAGAGCACCAGACCTTTAAGATATTCACCCTCAGGGTGGTAGATGTTGATCGGGTGGTCGGCAGGTTGGGTCAGCTGGTGCAAAATACGCACACGACGACCTGCGATTGCTGCTGCCGAGAAGACGGTCGTGCGGAACAGCTCCTTGCTTACGGCCTGCGAACAGCTGAACGTAAATAGAATGCCTCCGCTCTTGATCTGAGCCAATGCGCGGGCATTCAGTTTCTTATAGCCCTGCATAGCGTTGCCCAACACCTTGTGGTGCTTGGCGAATGCCGGGGGATCGAGAATGATCATATCGAACTTGTCGCCAATATCGTGCAGATACTCGAAGGCATCGACCGCCTTCGACGAGTGGCGTACCTCATCGCCAAAATTGAGACGCATATTCTCGTCGGCCAGCTGCACTGCGCGCTCTGAGCTATCGACCGAGACCACCTCCACAGCGCCGCCAGCCATTGCATAGACCGAAAAACCGCCCGTGTAACAGAACGTGTTGAGCACGGTGCGACCCTTGGCGTAGTGGCGAACCAACTCACGATTGGCGCGCTGGTCGATGAAAAAGCCCGTTTTCTGTCCCTTTTCCCAATTGACATTGAATCGGTTACCGTTTTCGAGCACCTCTTGCGATGCGGTAGCCGACGAGCCATAGAGGTAGGAATCGACAGCGTTCAGACCCGCCTTGAACGGAACGGTCTGCGCGCTCTTGTCATAGATGGCCTCGATACGCTCGCCATAGACCGTGCGAATGGCCTCGGAAATCTCCTTGCGCGAACGATACATACCCACGCTGTGGCACTGCACAACGGCCGTCGAACCATAGATATCGACTACCAGACCGGGCAGCGAATCACCCTCGCCGTGCACCAATCGGTAGCAGGTAGTCTGTTCATTATCAGTTAAATCGAGTGAGCGACGCACGTCGTAAGCCGTTGCAATGCGCTCGTTCCACCACGCTTGGTCGATCTCGACCTGCTCGAAGGTGAGCACTCGTACTGCGATCGAACCGATCTGGTAGTGGCCACGCGCGATGAAATCGCCATTTTTGGTATGAACATCGACGATCTCGCCCTCGGTTATATGGTCGCGCTCCGAACGGATATATTCGATTGCGCCCGAGAAGATCCACGGGTGGCGGCGCAGGAGCGACTCCTCCTTGCCTCGACGTAAGAAAATTTGTGCGTACATATCTCTTTGTTACTCTTTTGTTTCGGTTGTGGGTTTGCTGTTGTGGGGCTTGCGACGGCGGAAGGGACGACGACGCGATTTGGCTTTTTGTTCAGCTTTCTGTTCGATTTTTTGGGGCTCGGCCTGTGCTTTAATCTCTTGCTCGGGCGCAGGATTACACTTGGGCGTAGCCTCCAATTTTGCGAGAATCTCCAAGCATACCCACGCGTCGGTTGCAGCGTAGGAGATCTGTTGCTCGGTGAATTGTGCCGCCTCCCAATTGCTCAATCGTTGCGCCTTCGAAACACGTTTGCCCAACACGATAGCCGACAGCTTACGCAGGCTCTTCTCCTCGATGCCCCATTGCGGAGCGATGGTTTGCAGGTCGATGAAACCTGCTGCACGAATGTGTCGCAGCTGGTTGAGCGAACGGATATCGCCCGCAACATCGGCACCTACTTTCTTGATGTCGGGATTTTCGAGCAGGCGCTGCAACTCTCGTCCGAATTTCATTCGGCACAGACGGAACAGATAGCAACGCTCTGGGGTTGAGAGCTGTATGAGTGCCACGCGGTTGGTTATGCCCGCTTTGAACGAGGGACGAGTCTCGGTATCGAATCCGATTACGGAGTGCTGCGATAGGTAGTTGCACGCCTCGATAAGTCCCTGCTCGGTATCGACAATCTGCACCTTGCCCTCGAAACGAATAGCGGGCAACGTAGCGGTCTGCTCGTTGGTGATTGTTGGTGCAAATTTCTGTTCGATACTCATTGTTCTCTCTGTTTAGCGTGCAAAGTTACCCATTTATAGTGATAATTCCGCTTTTGTCGAGCGAAATTTTACCTTCATCGAGCAAACGATTGACTGCATCGAGTGGTGAAGAGTTGCCTTTTTGCAGTCGTGAGGTGAGTTCGCGCAGGGTCAGCGATTGCTCTTTGGAGAGCATTTCGAGAATCTGCTCTTCGATGTTAAGTGGCTGTTGTGCAGAGCGTTTGCGTCTTGCCAAGCAGACGTCGCACACGCCACAATCCTGGTCGCCCGTACCGCCAAAATAGTCCTCGATCATCGCACTGCGGCACACCTCTTCGTTGTGAGCATAGCGCAACATCGCCTCGTAACGTTCCAAGCACATTTGCTTGCGATGTTGGTAGGTCTCGGGGGCAATTCGCACGTCCGAGATGGGTAGTCGCTCCTCGTCGAAATAGATCATTGGCGAGCGATTCGAGGGGACGTAGCGTATCACGCGCATCTGCCACAAACGTTTCATCAGTTCGTGAACGCGCTCGATAGTAAAACCACTTACGGCAGCGATCTCGCCCTCGTCAATGGGACGAAATTCGGTGAAAACGCGATCGTAAAGTCTTAGTATCGTGCGCAATAGCAGGTCGATGTCGTTGTGCTCGACGCGGATTTTGTAGAGGTCGTCGCGGCTTACGCAGAAGTGGATTCGGGCGGGGTTCTCCATCTCCTCGGTGAGGGTCAGATAGCCATTCTGCTGCAAGAGTTTTAAGGCATTGATCGCCGTTCCGTTGTAGATACCGAAGCGACTGCAAAATTCGTGAATATTGAATGTAAATGCGGCCCCTGCGCCATCGCCGACGGGAATTTGCAGGTAGTTGCAGACCGATTCGTAGCATTTTTTGACCACGTCGAGCGTCGGAAATTCGCTCTCGATACGTCGGTTGATTCGAGCCTGATCATTCGCGCTGACCAGCAGCAGAGCGTAGGCTCGACCTCCGTCGCGTCCTGCACGTCCCGCCTCCTGATAGTACTCTTCGAGCGATTCGCTCATTGCATAGTGGATTACGAATCGGACATTGGCTTTGTCGATACCCATACCGAAGGCATTGGTAGCCACCATTATACGTGTGCGATCTTCGCTCCACGCTGTCTGTCGCATCGAGCGCTCGGCGTGTCCCAACCCGCCGTGATAGTAGTCGGCCGAGATACCGTTCTCGGTCAAGAATGCGGCAAGTTTCTCGACGCCCTCGCGCGTACGCATATAGATAATGCCCGACCCGCTGACCTTCTCGATCACGTTCAGTATCTGTTCGTTTTTGTCCTCGACGTGGCGCACCACATATTGCAGATTGGGTCGTGCGAAGCTACTGCGCAGCACGTTCGGCTCGCCAAAACGCAATTTGTTCATCACGTCCTTTGCTACCAAATCGGTTGCCGAGGCCGTCAGCGCCAGCACGGGCGTATCGGGAATCAAGCGTCGAATCTCGGCAATGCGCAGGTACGACGGTCGAAAATCGTAGCCCCATTGCGAAATGCAGTGAGCCTCATCGACCGCCAGCAGCGACACCCGCATCTTGTCCAAACGCAGTCGAAATGCCTCAGAGGCAAGGCGTTCGGGTGCGAGATAGAGGAATTTGACGTCGCCATAGACGCAGTTGTCGAGTGCGATGTCGATCTGTCGGGGCGACAATCCCGAATGGACAGCCACAGCCGAGATTGATCGGCTGCGCAGTCGATCGACCTGATCCTTCATCAGCGCGATGAGTGGCGTAACGACAATGCACAGACCCTCTTGCATCAGCGTCGGGAGCTGGTAGATGATCGACTTACCCGCGCCCGTAGGCATTAGCGCGAGGGTGTCGCGCCCGCGCAAAATGGAGCTGATCACCTCGCGCTGCATCGGGCGGAACGAGGTGTATCCCCAATATTTGCGTAGCGTGTCGAGCATTCGCTCCTCGCTGAAAAGTTCTTGCTGACGATTCATACGACAAAGATAGGGATAAATTAATTCACAATTCACAATTCGCAATTCAAAATGTGGCTGATGAGGCGTGCGACGTGAATAATTTTGAATCCTCGAATTTGAATTTTGAATCTTGAATTTTGAATTATGAATTTTATTGCCCATCTTTGCCCTACGAAACAAAGCAAAAACAGAGTGCGTTATGAAGATAGATTCGAAGGTTAAGGTGCGCGATATCGCGGGCGAGAAGGTGGTGATTATGCAGGGTCATCTGGGAGCCGACCTGACACGTATTGTCCAGCTCAACGGTTCGTCGCAGTGGTTGTTGGAGCAGCTCTCGGGGCGCGAATTTGAGGTGGCAGATGTGGTTGCGTTGCTCACTTCGCGCTACGATGTCGATGAGCAGACCGCTACGGCCGACGCCGAGAAGTGGGTCGAGCAGTTGCGCGAACAGCAGATGATCGCCGAGTAGCCGCCACGACCGCACGCTACAAACTTAAAGCCTCACCGCTCTGCAAACGGTGAGGCTTT
The DNA here is from genome assembly GCA_017442365.1 of Rikenellaceae bacterium. Lineage (GTDB taxonomy): Bacteria > Bacteroidota > Bacteroidia > Bacteroidales > Rikenellaceae > Alistipes. Next base: position 110,347 of record JAFRZW010000005.1, read on the forward strand.
TTCTATGAGTAATTTTCGCGCGAGCTACCTACTTTTTGAGGTCGTAGAAGCAACGCTTGGGTGAATAAACGGTGCCGTCGGCAACCATTTTCTTGATCACTTTCGAGACATCGTCCTTAGCGATACCAGTCGCAGTAGCGATGTCGCCGGGGCGCATTGCACCCTTCTCCTCGAATGCTTTGATGATTTTGCTCTCCATAGTTGTCGTTTTATTAGTTTTTAATTCAGTAATTTTCTCACCACAAAAATATAACGAAATTTTGAGAAATCTCAATCCCGAACCGAAAATCGTTATCGGAAATTTCGATAGTTCGATAAATATTTCTTATCTTTGTACACATCACAACGTATAACTAACAAACATACATTTAATTTTAACTATGAAAAGAATTATTTTATTCTTATTGATTTGCATTATGCCTGCGATCTCTTTCGCTCATAAAAACGATCCCGTCGAGCGTATGATGCGCAAAATGTCGGTGCGCGACAAGGTCGGTCAGCTCTTCATTATCAACTACGGGCACTACACTCCCGAAGGCGAAATCGAGCAGATGATCAAGAAGGATCGCATTGGTGGTCTGATCATTATGGAGGACGAAATGGTGCATTACGCCAACCGTATGAACGCATTTCAACAGCAGTCGCGCGTGCCGCTGGTGATCAGTATCGACGGCGAGTGGGGTGCTTCGATGCGTTTCGATACGCTCACCCAATTCCCGCGCAATATGCAGCTCGGTGCCCTCTCGAATACCGATATGGTATATAAGGTGGGTCGCGCAATGGCCGATCAGTTCCGTCGCGTGGGCGTGCATATCAACTATGCACCGACCATCGACGTCAATAACAACCCGAAGAATCCCGTTATCGGTCAGCGTTCGTTTGGCGACAACCCCGAGAAGGTGGCTAAGTATGGCGCAGCACTGATCCGCGGTATGCAGGACGGTGGCGTATGGACCTCGGCTAAGCACTTCCCCGGCCACGGCGACACCGATGTCGATTCGCACAAGGCTCTGCCTACGCTGCCTTTCGACCGTGCTCGTCTGGACGCAATCGAGCTCTATCCTTTCAAAGAGGCTATCAATCAGGACGTTTGGATGGTGATGGTGGGCCACTTGAATGTTCCCGCACTCGATCCGACGGGTATGCCCAGCTCGCTGTCGTATCCGATCGTAACAAAGTTGTTGAAGGAGGAGATGGGCTTCAAGGGTATCGTGGTTACCGACGCACTCGGTATGAAGGGTGTTTCGACCTATATGCCCGCCGAGATGGTTCCGCTGGCGTCGTTCAAGGCCGGCTCGGATATGCTGTTGATGCCCGCTAAGGATTGGCACCGTTCGATCCGCAACGTGATCAAGGCTGTTAAGTCGGGTGAGATCTCGCGCGAGCGTCTGGACGAGAGCGTGCGTAAGGTGCTGAAAATGAAGCAGCAGCTCGGCATTCTCGAAGAGGAACCCTTTATCGATCCCAAGAATATCTACGAGGATACCGAAACTAAGGAGGTGGTCGATTTCATTCAGCAGGTTTGCGACGCGTCGATGACGATGGTTAAGCGTCCGAGTGTTGCGTTGAAGGGCGAGGGCTCGCTCGCTGAGCTGATCAAGTCGGGTCGCGCTAAGGAGGTTGTGCTCGACAAGCGTATGTCGTTGGCATCGCTCGACGGTGCTAAGGCGTCGGTCAAGGGTGCTGAGTATGCAGTGGTATATCTGCCCGAGTTGCGCGCTCCGAAGAACGATTTCAACTCCTATTCGAATATGAAACCCGAGGAGATCTACGGTTTCTTGTCTGAGTGGGCACGCCAGCAGAAGGTGATTCTGGCTGTGATGAACAACCCCTACGTGCTCGATCAGATCGATATGAAGGATTTTGACGGTATCGTGATCGGTTATAGCTCGGTAGATCAGAATATGAAGGCTATGCGCAAGGTGCTGTCGGGTCAGATCGAGGCTGAGGGTGTTATGCCCGTAAGCGCAGGTGGTCTGCCTAACGGTTTCAGCGCGAAGTAAACTATCTTGGTGTGGGCGCAAAAGCGTGAGTTTGTTGCGCCTCACACTTCGATCAAATCAGAAAGGCGTTCGATCACTCGAACGCCTTTCGTTTGCTTATTGGTCGCGGTTGCGACTTAAAGCGGCTTATTTAACTGCATTAACAATCTGCTGGAATGCCTCGGGGTTGTTCATAGCGAGGTCAGCCAGAACCTTACGGTTCAGAGCGATACCCGACTTATTGAGCTTACCCATAAACTGCGAGTAGGTCATACCGTTAGCGCGTGCAGCAGCGTTGATACGCTGGATCCACAAGCTGCGGAATGTTCTCTTTTTGATTTGGCGGTGTGCGTAAGCATACTGCAAACCTTTTTCAACGGTGTTTTTGGCAACCGTCCATACGTTTCCCCTTGAACCAAAGTTACCCTTGGCAAGTTTTAAAACCTTCTTTCTTCTTGCTCTTGATGCAACAGCATTTACTGATCTTGGCATAGTGTGTGAAAAGTTTTACGAGCTGTCAGCGACGTGATTCTCTCACGTTCTTCGGGGCTGATTTGCTCTTTGATTAATAAAATAAGTTAGTGAAGCGCGTTACTTAATTACTTAACCAACAGCTTCTTGATCTTGGGCTCGTCGGCAGCCGAAACGGTGCTCGAATAGCACAAGTTACGCTTTTGTTTAGTCGTTTTTTTGGTCAGGATATGACTGTGATAAGCGTGCTGACGCTTGATCTTACCTGTGCCGGTGAAGGTAAATCTCTTCTTCGCCGCGGCATTAGTTTTCATTTTGGGCATTTTAGTAAACAGTTAAATTTAGTTAAACATAGCGTGCAAAGATAATGCTTTTTTCTCAAACACACACTTTTCTCCCCAAAATATTTCAATTTGGGGCACTTTTGGGGTGTTTGAGAGTGGGGTGGCGACGGCTAAAAGAATCGATAAACCTCCTCGATCACCTCGTCGCACGACATTTGCGAGGGGTTGGTACCCGGTACGCCTTCGGGAACTTCGGCGCCATATTTCTCGAAATGTTCGATCCACGTCGAGTCGATCTCGCCCGTCTGCATATTGCGGAACGACATCGGTACGGTCGAGAATATCGAACTACCGTCCTCGTCGAGGTATGCCAACGCAACCAGCTCGCTGCAATAGATCGAGTCGTTCGCGGGGCTGAACACAAAGTCGTAGGTGTAGCCGATATACTCGCGGGCACGCTCCACGGCAGTCTCGCGCAGATGACGAAACTCGGGCTTGACGCGCGCAACGGTTACAATGGGACGCCCACCAATGGTGTCCGAGTTGCCGAGGTAGTGGTCGAGCGTAACCTCGCGTACGCCCTTGAACACCGCCTCGATAACGGTCGTGTCGTCCTCGTTGATCGAGAGCAGACCCACGTGTGAGTAGCTGATGTTGTCGCGTCCGACGGCCACGCCTTCGACCGCTTCGGCGAAATCACTCGGCTTGAAAACCTGAAAAAGCAGGTCGCCGTGTTCCAAATTCGGGGTGTCTGTCGGGGTGGTCGGGGCGCAAGCTACGGCCGCCAGAGCCATACCTATATATAATATATAGCGCAATTTCATCATTTTCTTCGGTTTTTTATAAGCGTACAACTCACAAATATACGAAAAGTAATCGGAATAACTATAATTTTGCTCCGAAAATGAATATCTGGCATAAACTTTTTGAGTGCCGAAATCCCGAAAAAGTGCCCCAAACGCCCCTCAGTGGCATATTTGACCGAAAATGTGCTCAAAAAAGTTTGTGCGCTAAGTTGCTGATGTTCAAAATGATGAAAAATCGGGGCAAAAATATTTTGAAAAAAGTTTAAAAATTGTTTGGAAGATTGAAATCAAATGCCTTATCTTTGCACCCGCAATCGAGAAGCAAACACGGTTGCAGAGTTCTTAACAGAAAGTTTTTTTGAAAAAAGTTCTCGAAAAATTTGGTGGATTAAAAAAGAGTTCATACCTTTGCAGTCCCTTTCCGAATGTTTCGAGGGGCGCTTCTGAAAGAGGTTGCGACGATGTGAAAACTGAGGGCAACAGCGAAAGAGGCGATTAACTTTGGAAGTTCTTTTGTAATAGATAGAACAACGTTCTTTGAAGATATTGAGCAGCTAAGTTTTGACACTCTCTTCGGAGAGTATTTCAAAGCAATACCTTTGAGATTGAGCTATGATATTTAAATTTTCTTTTACAATGGAGAGTTTGATCCTGGCTCAGGATGAACGCTAGCGGCAGGCTTAACACATGCAAGTCGAGGGGCAGCAGGGATTGTGCTTGCACAATTTGTTGGCGACCGGCGCACGGGTGCGTAACGCGTATGCAACCTACCTTTAACAGGGGGATAACACTGAGAAATTGGTACTAATACCCCATAATACTTTGAAAGGCATCTTTCGAAGTTGAAAGTTCCGGCGGTTAGAGATGGGCATGCGTTGTATTAGCTAGATGGTGAGGTAATGGCTCACCATGGCGACGATACATAGGGGGACTGAGAGGTTAACCCCCCACA